>CALIBN010000001.1 GCA_938045545.1 uncultured archaeon
AACAGACGGGCAGTATAAGACATTCCGACGATACTCGGATGGCACACTGATGGAATACGGATGCCACTCGGCCGCCTTTTTATATGTAGAAAGAGCGTTGCAACGAAGTAGAACATTTCTACCCCCCAAACGTTAAAAATAGGGCAAATGGCGATGCTGGGACACATAGCAAGGCTGTTTTCCACCGCAATCATTGGACTACAGTACTCGAGCGATGTTGAAAAGATTGCTGATACGATACACCTAAGCGAGGAGCAGAGGCTGAAGCCACAGAAGGATGGGGAGAGGCGATAACACTGCTGCCGAGAATGAGAACAGCAATACCTATTAGACTTATACTACGAGTATAGCTGATTACATCGTGCGCTACACGCTTAAGAGTTGCCCTTGCGTAGTCCGAGGTTCTTAGCCTTAATGGTATTTTCGGCTAACGTGAGCGGTTCGCCCAAGCATAAGACGCATTCATCCCATATTTAAAACCTTCGACGATTCGTTCCACGATAAAAACCGTAGGTTTTCTTGTCGAATTTCTTATAAAAATTTAAAGAGCAGTAGCCCCTCTGAAAAAACGTTGAAGAAAATAGACGGTGAAATCATTCTGAAGAAGCTGGGTGAAGCCATAAGGCTCGACGAAGAAAGCTTCCCACTGTTGTCTAGCAGAAGCGTTTTTGAAATGCTTGTCGCCACGGTTCTCTCACAGAACACTAATGATAAAAACACGGCTAGAACAGTGAGGAGGCTTAGGGACACGATCGGCATAACGCCGGATAGTATTTCTAAGGCTGGGCTGCGCGATTTGAAGTCAGCAATAAGATCCTCAGGCCTCTACAACGTTAAGGCCAGAGTTTTGAAGAAGCTCGCCGGAATCGTCGTTAAGAATTATGGTGGCAATATTGAGAAAGTTTTGGAGAAGCCTCTGGAGGAGGCTAGGAGGGAGTTGATGAGCCTACCGGGTGTCGGTCCTAAAACTGCTGACGTAATACTTCTCTTCGCAGGCGGTAAAAAGACCTTCCCAATAGATACCCATGTTTTCCGAGTGTCCTGCAGGCTGGGTTTAATAGGGTTGAGAGACGGTTATGAGGAGGCTCGTGAAAAACTGATGAAAACATTTCCACCAGACTCCTACTTGAAGGCGCACCTCCTGCTCATAGAGCATGGGAGAAAAACCTGCGGAGCCAGGAAACCGTTATGCTGGAGCTGCGTTCTTCTAGAACACTGCTTCTTCGGACAGGATTTATTGAAAGGGGGAACGTGAAAAAACTTAATCTTGTTTTACTTTCTAAAATGCGCGTTGCAATCCGGTATTATGTAAAGATATATTTTGTGCCATGAGAGTTCAGCGACTTTTTGAGGCACCCAGCCTTTGAAGGTGAACTCGTGGCTAACAATCCTTGTCCCAGGCTTAAGCTCAGCCTCAAGCTTAGGCTTAATCTTCTCATTAGCGGTCGTCGTCAGGAAAAGGGTCAGGACAGTGGCTTCAGAAAGGTTAGCTTTCAACAGGTCCTCGTTGTAGACGATTATCCTTTTCGACAACCCCTCTCTCTCGATCGTTTTTACAAGCTCCTCGTAAAGATCCTTCCTTATCTCGTATCCAACAGCCTTCCTCGCGCCGAACTTTTTAACAGCAGTAATAAGCATCCTACCGTCCCCGCAGCCAAGGTCGTAAACAACATCCCTAGGTGTCACGCAGGCCAGCTCAAGCATCTTTTCGACGACCTCAGGCGGCGAAGGCACGTACGGGACTGTTATCTCCATGTTTTCACCGAGTTCGTCGAGGAAAGAAATAAACTTATCGCCAGCCATTTTTAATCCCAGCTTTTCTCGAGCATATTCCTGATCATGCGAGCATTACTCAGCATGAAGTGGTCATTATTCAGAAATATAAATATTCTCTTAGGCTTCGAAGCCAACACTTTGAGGATAACCTCCTCCAGCTCCTCAACCGTGTAATTATGAGAATACCATGATGAACGGCCGTGCATCCTGAGATAGACTGTGCCCGTAGTGTTGAAGACATGCCTAGGCAGGTCCGGCGAGTCCACTGAGACTATTGTGAGACCCCTGCTGCTGGCCCACTCCTCCCATTCCCCGTTGAACCACTTACTGTTCCTCCATTCCATCGCAGCCTTCTCTGCGACCCCGGTCTTGGCGAAAAACCTTTCAATGTTCCTGACGGTGTTTTGACTAGGCTCGACAAACGGGGGGAGTTGAAAAAGATAGTAGTCCATGCTACCTTCTAACGGTTTGAAAAGGCTGGCGAACCTGTTGAAAACGCTAACCGCCTTGGAGCCCATACGGTAAACGTGAGTAACCATACGGTTGACCTTCACCACCCATCTGAAGCCTCGGGGCGTCTTCCTGGACCACGAGTAAACCTGGCTGCTAAACGGGAACCTGTAGAAGCTGGCGTTAAGCTCAACACTATTCAGGCCAGAGTTGTTAACATACCAGTCAAAATCACCAGCAACATTCCAGCTATAACTCCACCCACTCGTCCCGACATAAACTTCAACCCGTTTATCTTTCATTAACGCTTCGTTTAAACACCATCGTACTTTTTAACGTTAACTGAGTTTCAAAGATCATTGGAGTTGCGATTGGAAAGGAAAAACGAATTAAAAAAGCTATTCTGCTCTTTTCTTAGACTTGTTCTTCTTCCTCCTTCCTTTCGCTAAACCCATCCTCCTATAGAACTCTCCTTCGGCCTTAGGATCCTTCCGCATTCTATAAGCGAGAATGATGGCTTCGACCCTCGTTTTTATCTCCTCCATTTTCTGTTCGTCGGCCATATCTTTGCCATCAAAAACAGAACAGAAATAGGTGTACTCATCCGGGGGCATGCTCTCGGGAAAGTAGTGGACGATTTTAACTCCCGTTTTTGCTGCAACGATCTTCGCAATCTCATCATCCCAGTAAAACCCAGCTATAAGTTCTCTGAACGTATTCTCATATTTCTTCCAGTTGTTCCTATCCTTCAGCTCCTCGATTATCCTGTCTACAAGATCAAGATCCGAGATGTTGTAACCCTCGGTTAGGGAATAGTAGGGGGACTCTACCGTGCCCGACTCTACCCATATATTCCCTTCTATGTCCTCCTCAACGCAGGAGCAACCGAGAGGAGATGACGTATGTACTGCCCACCTTAAGTCCTTTCCCTCCGGAGAAGGCCAATGAGTTTCGCTCTTATCCACCATAAAGTGAGTATGGATCTCGCCCTTGAAGCGCTCCTCTAAGTATTCTCTAACCTTCTCAGGGAAATCGGGGCTTTCCATCGTAAATCACCTGTGAGATTTAGATATAAGTTTTCTCATCATTGACGACGAACGGATTTGGTATGTATTTAATATCAAACATCTTAATCCCCTTACCGGTGGCAAGTGCCTCGTAAGGATCGAAATAGCTGACGACCGCAAACCCATGTTTGACATCACTATACTTTCCATGTTTGTATTCTCCAGAGAAATAATAGTTAATAAGCTTCTTTTTTGCTGCTTCCATCTGAGAATCAAATCTCTCGGGTTTAATCGTACTTTTGGCCTCGATTATTGCGATGACCTTCCCCTTATGTTTTACGGGCCAATCAGGACCTTTACTCTTTAGATCTTCGAAATCGAGTTCGCCTTCAGGAATTCCAAGCGTATTCGAAACATATTTTCGTATTTCCTCCATCTTTTCATCCCTAATCAGATACTCTCCTGCTCTTCCTACCGCGTCTGCAATTACTTGATCAGGTACATTTTCACGCATCCTTTCTCTTAGAGTTAAAAGTGCTCCGTCCGTATCCCTAGCTTCAATAACAGTGTACGATGTTATCTTCTTAGCTCCCTGGGGAATTTTGACTGCTAATTCTCTGTTTGAGCAGTAGGTTTGATCTCCGTTGTCGAACTCTATACGCAGGTAGGCCCTTCCGGTTCCAATATCGTTCCTCAGCTTCTCCACATTATCGTATCCATGTTTCTTTCTAAGCTCATGAAGAATGTGTGTTTTCCCCTTTCCCTTTATTTCTATGGATGTCTCATATTTCACATTATTCTTCAATTCCTCAAAGCGTAGCGGATACATTATAACGCGATCCTTAATACACCGGTATGTAATCATCAACAGGTTCGCTTCGATCTCCAAGTACTTGATTAAACGCATTTTTCCCGAAGTGCTTACTAGGTCAATAGTCTCATCTTGAAAGAGCCTGAGCCGAAGTTTGGAACTGGGATGGCTTTTTATAGATTTGAGCTGTGTAGTTATAGTTACACAAAGCCCATGCCTTGTATCAATCTTATTCGGATCTAGCTTCCATTCAACTGTTTCTATATTGATTTCTTTTCCATCGATCATGAGCTTATTGGCTACAGGATCAAAGTAAAGTTGATGTCCAAGTAATTCGAAGTGCTTTGGGAAGTGCTTTGTCTTATCATATTTGTATATCTTCAGCTTTTTTATTTTTTTCCTCGCCAAATCCTTGCATATACTAAGACTCTTAGCTTTCCTTTTTATACCTGTTAACCATTCAAAAACTTTTCCATCGCCTCTGACCGCTTGTACCCAGTAAAGCCCCCGATCTAGTTCTTCTCCTTGAAGCCATATTATAGTTTCTCCAGCTGTGATGTTCTCAAATTCTTTCTCTGGTCGTTCCTCTCCCACAACTACCACATCGGGCGATTCTTCCGGTGACTCTTCTTCCTCCTCTAATACTTCCTCCTCTCTGACCTCTTCCTCAACTAACTCCTCAGCCCTCTCCCTGACGACTTCCTTACTAACCTCCTCCTCTTCCCCGACTTCCTCAACTAGTTCTTCAGTTCCCTCAACAAGCTCTTCAACGGGTTCCTCGACTTCCTCTTCTGCTTCGGTTTCTTCAACAACTTCCACGCTAACCTCTTCCTCTTCTGCCTCTTTTTCAGCAACTCCCTCAACTAGTCCTTCAACTCCTTCTTTGACAAGCTCTTCAACCTTCTCTTCGATGACTTCCTCAACCTCCTCGGCAAGCTCTTTAACTGGTTCTTCACTTCTTTCTTCGACCGGTTTAACCCCTTCTTCTAGCTTCTCTTCCTCAACTTCCTCAGACTCTTCTAAGCTCTCAATGACCTCTTCGAGGGACTCTTCCTCCCCCATTAGTTCTTTGAATTTTTCCTCTGGGATCTCGAGCTCTTCCGCGGGCTCTTCGTATTCCTCAGGCTTTTCGTATTCCACGGGTTTTTGAGAGAGTTCCTCGATCCGCTCCTCTATCTCCCTAGATTCCGCCGATTCCGCGGCTTCCTCGAGTAACCTCTCGAGGGGGTCTTCGGACTCCGCCTCCACTTCTATCTTCCTCGCGATGGACTCGAAAAGCGCCTCCCTATATAGTTCCTCCTGCCTCTTCTCCTCTTCGCTCAGCTCCTCCTCTAAATTCTCCAGTTTCTCCTCCCTCTGGAGGGATCCCTCGGCCAGTGCTTCGATCCCCTCTATCAATTCTCTGAGGTGATCCTCAGTCTCTAACTCCTCGATCTCTTCCTCCTCTTTCTTTCCCTTCCCAGACCTCTGCAGGAGCACGAGTCCATCAGATGTTACTATCTGATGCTCTTCTTCCATATGTTCCTTAATTTCCCGCTTCTCATCCTCCGACAAATTTCCCTCCATCATCATTAGGGAGGAATCCTCATACTCCCTATTGGCTTCATTGATCTCATTCTCAGACTCTTCTTCTTGCTCCTCCCACTCCTTCATGGCCTCCTCTAAGTAGCGTTCTAATTCCTCCCTCCAGTTCTCGCTCTTGAGGATGCGCTCTTCCCACTCCTCCTCGTATCTCTCCAGCCTCCTCACGTAGTTCAGCTCAGCGCTAAACTGGCCCAATTCCCTACATCCCCTTCACCAACTTCATCGATCCATCTCCCCCGATCATTAGTATATCGGCTATGTCGGGCGAGAGGCCCATTTTCCTCTCCTCAGGAGTTATAGCCAGCCAGGCGCCAACATCACTCCTCCTTGTCGAACATTTTCATCACACCCGGTATTTTCTCAACAAGGTCTGAGGCGGTTATGTGGAAGCCTTTTTCCTCAACAGCCTTCAAGCCAGCCTCCCCATGAACATAGGCTGCTGCAGCAGCTGAGGTAAACCCGCTGTTACCCCAGGCTAGGAAGGTTGTGATGATGCCTGAAAGCACGTCCCCAGTGCCGCCGACCGCTAAACCGGGTGTAGCATGCTTGTTCACCTTAATGTTTGATCCGTCGGTGATGACTGTTTCAAAGCCTTTGAGCAGAAGTGTGAAACCATGTTTACTGGAGAGCTCGACAAGCCTGCTTGCGTTTTCAAACCACCTGGCTCCAAGCTCGGCTTCAAAAACGTGTTTAAACTCTCCACGGTGAGGAGTAGCCACAACCCCTTTCAGTAGGTCTGGGAATGCTTTGAAAGCTTTGAAACCGTCCGCGTCAACAACAACCGGCAGCAGCCTGTTCCTAGCTTCGCTGACGATCATCCTGACTGCTTCCACGGTATCCTCGTGGAGGCCTAGGCCCGGGCCCAGAACCATGGAGTCAGCCTTATCCATAAGCTTTGATAAGAGAGGTATTGCCTCCGCGTCAAGATGCTCCCCGGGAGTTGCGTAGACCACAAGGTCTGGAGACATTGCTCTGACGGAGGCTGCAACCGGCTTGGGCGTAACAACCATCGCTAGGCCAGCTCCGACTCTTAGCGCAGACAATGCTGCTAAAGCAGGTGCCCCAGAGAAGGTTTCGCTCCCGCCTACTACGAGAACATAGCCGTAGTCCCTTTTGTGCGAGTCTCTCCTCCTAGTTTTCACAACCCTCTTAACGTCGCCCGGCCCAGTGTAGAGCTCAGCCTCGAGAGGTATGCCTATATCCGCCACCTCAACCTGCCCGGAGAAAGGAGAGCCCTCTAGAAAATCCTTAGCCTTGTGGAACGTCAGAGTGTAGGACGCTTTAACAGCCAGAGTCTTTTCAACGCTCCCGGGGCCAAGCCCCGTTGGAACATCTACAGCGAAAACAGTTTTGCCGGAGGAGTTTACTTCTCTAACTATGGAGGCGAAAGGCTCTTTTAAAAACCCCTTAATTCCTGTGCCAAGCATAGCATCCACAACGAAGTCGCATTTAGATAAAAGCTCCTTGACAACCCGTGTCTCGGAGGAGTCTGCAACAAAGAATTTCTCGACATCATCCATTTGAAGCAGGAGCAGCCAGTTTACCCTAGCCTCCTCGCTCCTGATTTCATGAGGCCGACCTACAAGAACCACCACTACCCTAGCACCCATGTTCCTAAGGTGCCTGGCTGCAACAAACCCGTCGCCACCGTTATTCCCAATCCCGCATAGGAAGAGAAACGTTTTACCCCTGACGTCCATCTTCGAAGATATGAAGCGCGCGGTGGCTGAGCCAGCGTTCTCCATCATGCAAAGCCTGCTGAAACCCAGTGTTTCGGCATTTTCCTCTATAGCAGCCATATAGTCGCTCGTCACGACCATCGGCAAGAGTTGCTTTACTGTCTTAAGCCAGTCCTCCATCTTAAAGTACTGTTTGAAGAAGCCTTATAAGAATATTCTATGGCAGGCTTAGCTGGAACAGTGAGGCGTACGAGGCTCCTCAGAGACCTGGGGAAGATCTTATCGGACGATAAGGTTAGGAGAACAGTTTTGAGAAGGCTTAGACAATTCGAGGAGGCGAGAGCCAGCAGGAAGAGGGTTTTCAGCGAGCTCTGCTTCTGCATTCTAACAGCCAACTGTTCCGCGGAGGGAGGGCTTAGGGTTCAGGGGGAAATCGGGGAGGGCTTCTTGAAACTTAGCAGAATCGAGCTGAGCAGGAGGCTCAAGAGCCTAGGCTACAGGTATCCCAATACTAGGGCGAAGTACATCGTTAAAGCTAGGAAACACTGTGAAGAGGTTTGGAGAATCGTTAACGAGGATGATGATCCTACAAGGGTGAGAAGATGGCTTGCAGACAACGTGCCCGGGATAGGCTTTAAGGAGGCAAGCCACTTCTTGAGAAACATAGGCTTCAAGAACCTTGCCATAATAGACAAGCATGTTCTGAGGGTTCTCCACAAGTACGGCTACGTAAGAAGCATCCCCCAGACCCTTTCCAGAGCCAGATACCTAGAGATCGAGAAGATCCTTTCGAAAATAGCTGGTGAGCTAAAAATTTCGCTAGCGGAGCTCGACCTCTACCTTTGGTACATGGATACGGGAAGAATACTGAAATAAAAACGGGATTATAACACTGTGATAAGCCTGAAACAGTGGGGGAAGGCTCGCACACGGTTACAGCAAAAGCTAAACGAGTTCAACAATGTACTCTCTGCCACGCTTGATTTTCCTGATCAGCCCTTTCCTCTGAAGCTCGTTTAAAACTATTGAGGTCTTAGACTTTGAAAACTTAGCAGCATCCTTAATCTGGGACTGCGTCAGCCTCCCGCCAGCCTCCCTTAGAAGCTTTATCACGAGATCCTCGTCTGAAAGCGTCTGCATATCCGGAGGCTTCAGCCTCCCCCCGCGGGAACGGCGAAACAGTATTATTGCTAAAAGCACCGCCGGCGGAACCAGCAAAGCCAGGAAAAACACCGGGGGCAGGCTCTCAGCCTGGGTCTCGCTCCCGCTCTCCTCGTAAACCGAGAGTTGTATGGGTTGCGGCTCCTGGCTGAACCTGTATGGCGAGTCGGAAGGCAGGCGCAGCGAAACCCTCCATTCCCCAGCGATATTCATGTTAAAAAAGTCCGAAAAAACCCCGTTTTCCCTGACGGTCACTTCCCTAACTGTTTCAGAGCCTTGGGGATTCAGATATATGATCCTGAGAGTGAGGCCGGGGGTCGGTGGGCTGATCCTGCCCTGAATGCTTAGCATAGAATTCTTCTTAACCCTGCTGCTTTCCGGAGAGAATTCCTCAACCCTTATAGTTCTGCTTTGAAATATTAGTCTAGGCTCCCCGTCTGAGAAATCCAGCTTGCCCACCCATGCTACTCTTAAAACATCTTCGTTCGACGGCTTTGGGCTCGCAAGCTTAAGGAAATACTCTTGGTCCAGCTCAGAGTAGTCTATCTCCAGCCTTTCATCAGCAAAAAGGTAAAACCCTCCTTCAAACACGTCTCCAACCTCAATCCTGTCTGAAGTCTTAAGGCTGAAGTTAACCCATTTGAACCTGTACTGGATAACCCCCAGCTGCTTCAATATTCCCGTCACATCGATCTTGAGGCTGAAGTTCTCTGCAGCCATAGGTCTCCCGGTTAAGGATGCTGCTCTGCTAACGATGCTGCTTATTGTTGATTCGAAGCCTGAGAGAAGAGTATTCCTATCAGCATTATCCTTAAAAAAAATGAAGCTGTCAAGATCCTCCTGGGAACCGAGTGCGGTTGAGAGTTCAACAACCCATGTGGCGGAAGAATCCTTGTGGAGAGTTATCCTGTAGGTTGTTTGAAACTCGAACTCACCCTCAACCAGTGGAACCAGTTTAAAAAAGCAGACTAGGATGAATGCCAGTAGTGCACCCGCAACGGCTTTTTTAAGCGTCATATTTGGAAAAATAGGCGTGAGAAGAAGTATAAAAGCTTGCAAACAGACTACTTTTTACAAACAGATTTTAAAGGTTGCTTTCCAACTATTTATTCTTACCCTTTCCTTTAGCCTGCTTCTGCTCCTCGACCCTAGCCTTTATCTCAGCCTTCTTCTCCTCTTGAAGAGCCTTCATCGCATCCCTGAACCTATGATTAGCTTCCACGATCCTTCTAGCCAGATCCTTATTGTTCTCAGGAATATCCTCCTGCAACGCTTTCAAAGCCTCTTTCTCAACCCCCTCCAGCTGTCTCAACCGGGTTCTAATCTCAAGCCTCAGTCTGTTCATCTCCATTATGAATTCTCCCTGAGTTATTTCCCCGTTCCTCAGCCTCTCCTCCAGCCTAGTCATCTCCTCCTCCATCAATCTTACAGTCTCCATTACTTGTACCTGTTCAATATCCAGCTCGGAAAGCCGTTCCTCCCATGTTTGGCAGAGCCTCATTTTCCTTTCGAGCCTGATTTTCAGAAGTGCCTCCTTATGCTGTTGAACAAGCTCCTCTATCTGTGCTGACAGGCTTTTACCCAAGTAGGGGAGTAGGGTTTCATTCTCACCAGTATCCTCGTCGCCAGCAACCCATGATACGAATAGTGCTGAAACCCAGGTTATGGCAAGCACTGCCAATGCTAATGTGAGCATTATTCTCCAACGTTTCACCTGCTTCTTGCTCCCGTTCATTTCCACCGGTATATCAGTCAATAGGGCCTCTATTAAGCGTTTTTCAGTTTCTTTATCTAAAAATCTTCGGAAAACGGTTCATTTCAGTTGAAAATAGTTCATAAAAGTTTCCAGCTCTGTTAGAGCTTGGAAAAATTCTTTATTTTAAAAAATTGCCCGATTCTCATTCCTGACTGCAAAAATATTAGGTCAGAGGCTTAAAAGGCTTATGATCTCTACGCTCCGCCATAAAGCTGCTTGTGGAGCTCCAGCAGTGATCTAACCCTCTTAACGACATTAGGATGGGTACTAAGGATTTCAACCAGACTCTCAGCGGCCGAGACCTCTCTAGAGGCGAACTCCTCGAGAGAGCGAACATCATACATTCCCCTAAAGGCCCTGGCCCCTGCCTGAGACTCAGGATCAGCTATGAGGAGAGCTCTGAAGGAGGAGTAGCTGCTCATCGACGCCTTAACATTCTTAGGTGCCCTAGCGTTCATGTCGGATATTTTAACTAGAGCGCTTGCAAGGCTCAGAGGCCCGCCGGACGAGACCGTGGAGCCATGGTAGTCAGCGTAGTACTCCCTGCTTCTGCTGAAGCCCAGTATGAGTAGGGTTAGAACATAGTATATCATCATGCCGAGCATCCCTATGAGTAGGAGAGCCCCGCCGTTTCCCCTGTCCCTCCGTGAGCCGGAATAGATGCCGGAATAGTAAAGCGACATTGCAACCCAGTAGACTAGGGCTGGGAGCACGGATAGGAACATCATTATCTGCACATCCCTGTGTTTTAGGTGGCCGAGCTCATGTCCCAGGACAGCTTCAACTTCGGAAACGCTCAGACTGTTTAGAAGCCCTCTGGTGACAGCCACCCTGGGGCCGGTTAACGGGCTGCCGTAGGCGAAAGCGTTTGGCAACGGGATTTCCGAAACCATTATTTTCGGAGCCTTCTTAAAACCGCTTTTCTCAGCGAGCATTCTTACGCTCTCCTCAAGCCATGGGAGCTCACCCTGATTCAACGGTCTAACCCGGTAGGCGGCGTCAATAATATAGGGGCCGATTAACCACTGGAACAGGTTTAGCCCGATCACGATTGGGAGAAGCATAAGCAGGTCCACGCCGATCATAAGAAGGATGAGGGCTACGAAGCCCGTGGTTATAGCGATAACTATCATCATCGTGGCAATCATGTTCAACCTGAGTTTCCAGAGTTGCATTAAACATCACCTCCTCTTGCCTACTTTCCGGCGGGGGGATATAAGTTTTACGTGAAACCCTTTGCCACTTTAAGCCTCCGGCAAGCTTATTAACCTAAATTGCGTTGGTACTGCATGCCTGTTTGCCCTATTGACACAGGTAGATACGGCTCCCCGGAGATAAGAAGGATCTTCGAGGAGGAGAACAGGTTGCAGACGATGCTCAACGTGGAAGCAGCCCTGGCTGAAGCGCTGGCTGAGGTCGGAGAGATACCGGTTGAGGCGGCTTCAACCATAAGGAGCAAGGCTTCTTCGAAAATCGTCACGGTGGAGAAGGTTAAGGAGAGGGAGAGGGTTACGAGGCACGACATAGCAGCCATGGTTGAGGTTCTTTCAGAGGAGTGCGGGGAACACGGCGAGTATGCTCACTGGGGGGTTACGAGCAACGACATAACTGACACGGCTTTAGCGTTGCAGCTTAAAGACGCTTTAAACATAATCAGGAAGAGGCTTGGAATTCTTATAGAAAAGCTCTGCGAAAAGTCTGAGGAGTACGCTGGGCTAGTTATGCCTGGCAGGACGCACGGTCAGCACGCTGTTCCCATAACGTTCGGGTTCAAGCTCGCTGTGCATGCTGCTGAGCTTGCCAGGAGTTACGAGAGGATGCTTCAGCTCTCTAAGAGGGTTCTGGTTGGGAAAATAAGCGGCGCGGTGGGCACTATGGCGGCACTCGGACCCAAGGCTCTTATGATAGAGGAGAAGACTCTGCGTAAGCTAGGCTTAGAACCGGTTGAAATAGCGACGCAGGTTGTCTGCAGAGACAGGCTTGCAGAGCTTGTCTGCTGGGCGGCGCTGCTGGGCTCAAGCCTAGACAGGCTTGCCGTCGAAATAAGGAACCTCCAGAGGACGGAGATAATGGAGGCTGCGGAGGGCTTCGGCGAGGAGCAGCGTGGAAGCAGCACGATGCCCCAGAAACAGAACCCTGTTGACAGCGAGAAAGTATCCGGCTTGGCTAAGGTCCTCAGGGGGCTCGTAGTGCCTGCTTTAGAAAACATCCCGCTCTGGCATGAGAGAGACCTCTCCAACTCCAGCGGCGAGAGATTCATCATTCCACTATCCATGACGATACTCGACGAGATGCTCATAACCATGCAGAATGTTTTGACTAACCTGAGGGTCTACCCTGAACACATGGCTAGGAACCTAGCAATAACCCGAGGCAGGATAATGAGTGAAGCCGTCATGATGAAGCTTGCCAGGAGAGGCATGGGGAGAAAGAGGGCTTACGATCTCATGAGAACACTCTCGAGGAAGGCATTTATTGAGAACAGGAGCCTGCTTGAAGTATTGAAGGAAAGCCCTGAGGTTGCGAAGTACATGAGTTTCGAGGAGTTGAAGGAGGTCATTGAGCCTAAGAATTATCTCGGCAAGAATTTGGAATTGATAAACAGGGCGATTTCCTACGCGAGGTCAAGGCTTGAGAAAGACGCTATTTAGCGGAAGGTGCTTAGAAGGAGTTGAGCATAAGCCACGATAATCTGGTAGAATCCATCAGAAGGGAGGCTGAAAAACACTATTCTGATGATCCCTCTCACGATTGGCTTCATGCTGAAAGAGTCTGCAAGATGTGTATGAGAATCTGCGAGAAAGAGGGTGGGGATCCGCAGGTTCTTGTCGCGGCAGCACTTCTCCACGATGTTGGGATAAGATACGAGTTGGAGCAGGGTATTGACCATTCTGAGAAGGGCGCTGAAATCGCTGGGGAAATTCTTTCTCGAATAGGCTTCCAAAGCGAGAAGATAGGCACGGTTCTTGAGGCGATTAGAGAGCACAGGTTTAGAAAAGGAGTTAAGTCGGTCAGCATAGAATCCAGGATTCTCCAGGATGCTGACCGATTAGACGCGATGGGCGCTATAGGTGTAGCTAGGACTTTCTCCCACGGTGGCAGAAGGCGAATTCCGATGTATTCAAATAGCAGGACCACCGGCTCAACGGTCGATCATTTCTACGAAAAGCTTCTCAAGCTTAAAAATAGTCTAAATACTGAAACGGCGAGGAGAATCGCGGAGGAAAGGCACGCGTTTATGGAAGCTTTTCTATCAAGGTTCTTGAAGGAGATTGAGGGAGAAGCATAGGTCCCCCTTGTCCAGATGCTTAGATAGCCTCGCCCAATTTTCGTCGGTTTACCTTGTATACAGCAACGTCGCGCGCGCTGTCGACTATTTGAACGCCTCTGGAAAATCCTAGCGCACGCTAGATCCGAGGGGATTTTGAAAGAATAGCTGAGAGCAGGGCCACGGTTAGAATGAGGGCTACGCATCCAATCATTAGCTGGAACATCTGAAGCTAAGGATTAAATAAGCGTTCCTTCCCACCCACTCGCTAAGCAATGAATTAGAGTTTTAAACACCTTTCCGTAGGGATTTTATCTAATTCTCCTACTTAGAGATGGACGAGCGCTTGGCGGATCCTCGGCGACGGTACCGCGCGCACTATTTTATGGCTGGTAGAGAATGTTTTTCAAGCGTCCTGCACTTAACGTATTAGAGACCTTTGCCGATACAGGTAGTCTTCATAGGGCCAGCGGGGTCGGGCAAGACGACGCTTGTCAAAGCGTATGGAGACTGGCTTTCCAAGAGTGGAAGGAAGGCTTCCTTCATAAATCTCGATCCCGGTGTTGAGGAAACCCTGTATTCACCATCATTCGACATAAGGGCTTTCTTCACGGTTGAGGAGATAATGAGGAGGGAGTCGCTCGGACCCAACGGGGCTATGATAAGGGCAATGGATATTCTGGCTGAGAGAAGCTTGGAGCTCGCGTCCCAGATAAGTATGCTGGAGGAGGACTACAGGCTTATAGACACTCCCGGCCAAAGCGAGCTTTTCGTTTTCAGAGGCGCCGGGCCGGAGATAATGAGGGGACTCTCCGCAGTAGCTAGGACGATAGCGGTCTTCCTGATAGACGGCCAGCTTATATGTTCTCCAAGCGACCTTATAGCAGTTTTCTCACTTGCAGCGGCTTGCAGGCTTAGGCTTAACGTGCCCTTTGTCCACGTGGTAACGAAGACAGATGTTTTAAGCAGGAGCGACCTTGAAAAACTGATGCAGGAGCCGGAGTACTTGGAGGAGAGGATTGTTGAAGAAGAGGCCGGGCTCCTACAAGAATACGTTCTGGAGCACTCTAAGATAGTTCAACCTTTTCTCAGAAGGCAGAGGACGGTTATGGTTTCAGCCATATCCGGAGCCGGGCTGGACCTGATGGATTCTCTTATACATGACGCTACGTGCGAGTGTGGAGATCTTCGCTAAGCCTCTTCTGATATATTTTAGCCAGCTCCTCGAAATACTCTCCAGAAGCGATGGTGTCTTCAATAAGCTTCATCACCAAGTATACCTCGGTGAAGAAAACAGTATCATCCGTCAAGAGAGCCCTATTCTTCAACTCTCTCACCCTGTGTACAACGCTTAAACCGGCATCCATCAGCGTGAATATGAGAACCGTGTGCTTCAACTCTTTAAGCTGGTCCCTGAAGCACTCCGCCAGGAAAATAAGCCTGTTGCCAAGACTATTCATATCGTCGAGATTCATGTTCAAACCATCGTCGATACACTTCTTCATAGAAACGTTTATTGGAGACAAGGATCCCTGGATCTCGGAAAGAACCCTTCTCAAGCCTTCCGTCAAACCTTGCAGTAATATTTGGCTTTAAGCCCTAGATTAATTTTTCCCCGGAGGTTAAGAGAGGTTTATAAGTCTCTTTAACAGTTTAGGGATGGAGAAAATGAACGATATTGTTGAACTCTTGAAAAAGGTTCTTGACTATGCTATTGCAACAGGCGCCTCCTATGCTGAAGCCAGGTTCCATAGCGATTCCCATAGCGGAGTATCCCTGAGGAATGGAGGGGTGGAAGGCGTTATGGCGGGCTACGAGGTGGGAATGGGGATCAGGGTTCTGGTTAACGGCGGACTGGGCTTCGCCTCCACCAACACGCTCAAACCGGAAACCGTCACCAGGGTTGTGAATAAAGCGGTTAAAATGGCGCGAGCATCCTCACACCTTAAGACAAGCAGGATATGTTTCTCTGAAGAGGAAGCTTACTCGGTTGACTGGAGGGTCTCTGAGAAAAAGAAGCTTGAAGACTGGTCTTTAAGCAGCAAGATCGACTTCCTGAAAAACCTGGATAAGACGGTGATAAGCCAGGGAGTTAATGTCTCCTCGAGGTACATAGGGTATTCTGAGATGAGGACTGAAAGAGTTTACGCGAACACTGAGGGTGCATTGGTCTCAGCGGCGGTTCCCCGGCCCTCTTTTTTCGCACTGATAACCGTGACCGACCCCTCTAAGGGGATTATTCAGAGAACCTTGCAATTCGGAGGATCAGGCGGCTTGGAGGTTGTGGAGTCTTGGAGGCTTGAAGAGAAGCTGGGTGCTGAGGTCAAGACTCTTCATAAGATGCTTACGGAATCCGTTAAGGCTCCGGAGGGAGTTATGGATGTTGTGGTCGGTAGCGAGGTTGCGGGAATAATTTCCCACGAGGCTTCGGGACACCCTGGCGAGGCGGATAGGATACTTGGAAGAGAGGGTGCTCAGGCTGGCGAATCATACTTGAAAGCAGGCGACTTGAACAGGACAATAGGAAGCGAGGCGGTTAACGTGGTTGACGACCCGACTATACCAGGGTCATACGGGTTCTATCTTTTCGACGACGAGGGCGTTAAAGCTAGGAGGAAATACTTGATCGAGGAGGGTAAAATATGCGAGTTCCTTCTAAACAGGGAGACAGCCGCGAAACTTGGAGTTAAGAGTAATGGTTCCGCAAGGGCTTCAAGATACAGCGTGGAGCCGATTGTTAGAATGTCCAACACCTTCATACTACCAGGCGACCATAGTTTTGAAGAGCTTTTAAGCGGTGTCGCTAAAGGTGTTTACGTGAAGAGCTTCATGGAGTGGAATATTGACGACAAGAGGTGGAACCAGAGGTATGTGGGGCTGGAAACATACATGATTGAAGACGGCAGGATAACTACGCCTGTGAGAAACCCTGTGATAGAGATAACTACTGAGAAGCTTTTCTCAAGCGTGGACGCTGTTGGGAAGGATTTAGATTTCGTCGCGGCGACCTGCGGCAAGGGAGACCCTATGCAGGGCATGCCAGTATACATGGGTGGGCCGAGCCTTAGGATGAGAAACATAATGATAAGGGGGATTGGTTGAAAATGGTTGAGCTGCACGAGAAGGCTTTGAAAATGCTTGCCGACAGGGGTGTCGACGAGGCTATAGTGATCCTGTACGAGACTGAGGAAAGCTCCGTGAGGTATGCTAACAACGAGCCTACTGTGGCTCTTTCAGAGAACATCAGCACCCTGACTATATACAGCAGCATTAAAGAGAGGTGTTTCATAGGGAGTTTTGAAAACGTGACCGAGGACTTTCTGGAGAAGATTGTAGACGACGTTATAACCCTTACTAAAAACACTCCTCCAACACCTTTCTACGCGCCTCTTCCAAGAGGATTCTTCAACTATAGGGTTGGGAAAAGAGTGGAGAGGAGGATTAGACAGCTTGACGAGCAGCTGGTCTCCCATGTTTCCGAAGCCGTTAATGCGAGTAGAGAGGCTGGAGCGGGGAGGAGCGCAGGAATCATTTATTCGAGCCACATGGTTGAGAAACTCGCATCGTCAACCGGCTTAAGCCTTCAAGAAGAGTTCGCATCCCTGACGCTTAACCACCGCGCGTTCGCCAGCCCGGAGGCAACAGGGCAGTGGGTCTCGTGCTCAACAAGCCTAGAAAGCTTCAACCCTTGTGAAGCAGGAAGGAAGGCGGGGGAAATAGCTGTGATGAGCCTCAACCCGGTTCTCATCGAGGAGGGAGCTTACGATGTTTACATGGGGCCCCTAATATTTGCAAACATGATGAGCGAGGTCGCTGACTTCGCCTCAGGCTTCCTCGTCCAGATAGAAATGAGCTTCATGACGGGCAAGATAGGTGAGAAAATTGGCTCTGAGAAACTAACCATCCGTGACGATCCCACGATGCCCGGCGGGCTTGGGGAAAAAGTTTTCGACGACGAGGGCATGCCGACTCAGAGAACAACCATTATCGAAAATGGTGTCCTCAGAAACTACCTGCACAACAGCAGGACGGCGAAGATCGCGGGAGCCTCATCAACCGGAAACGCTGGAATAATAAGACCCCATCCGTGGAACATCGTGGTTGAACCCGGAAACACTAAGGAGGAAGACATGTTGCAGAAACTGGGAAAAGGACTATACCTGACGAATTCATGGTATACTAGATATCAAAACTACAGGACTGGAGACTTCTCGACCGTCATTAGAGATGGAGCATTCTATGTAGAGGATGGGGAGATTAAGCATCCTGTTAAAGGAAGCAGGATAAGTGACAATCTTCAAAGAATTATCTCAAACATTGAAGAAATCTCGGACAGGCTTTATCCTATAAAATGGTGGGAAGTGACCACTCCTACATATGTTCCGACAGCAATCATCAGGAACGTTAGGATAACGAAGGCCTTCGGTTATTAGTTTAGACCGCAACGCCTTCGAGACCTATTTCCATTTTCTCGCGAATTTTTTCTGTATGGCCCATAAGCTCCATCTTCTTCCTTCCAGCTCCCGCCTTCTCTCCTTTGGTGGGACCACGCGTGTAAGGAACCTGTGAACACCTTCATTCCTAACTCTTTTAATGTTCTCTTTCCCGGGATCGTAAAACGAAACTAAGATGGCTCTTATACCGAACTTGTCCCACCCAAGCCTTATTGGCTTCTCCAACCGGATCTCAGGTATAAGGCGAGGCAATTCTATAGTAGGAGGCATTATGCTTTCAAGACTCAAAAAGGGAGGTAAGCTCGCGAAGCCTGTCGCCTTTGGCGGCGAGTAGGATCGGGATTTAACGCGGACTGAAGTATACATGCAGGTCTTGCAACTTACTGTGAGATCCTTCACCCCAAGCCTTTGGAAATGCATAAGTTAACTAGGCAGGCATCGCTTCTCGATGGAGTGCAGCAGCCGCAAAGTTGATATAGTTCACAATCCTTGCATGGCCTCCAGCATCGCTGAACTTATCAGTTTACACTAGTATAGGGAAACTGAGATGTTTAAAAACCCTCGCGTATTAGCCTAGATTAAGCCGGCGATTATCGCGATGCCCACTGTCAAAAGCAGGATGCCGGCTAGAAGCCTCATGTATCTTCTGTTCTCAATCCTCCAAGCATCTATCTCGACTATGCTTCTGCCAAAGTATACTATTAGGAGTATTACTATGAGTGGGAAGATGAATATCAAGTTATAAAGGAAGAGTAGGAGGAATACTTCAAGCGTCAAGCCTATTTTAGAAAGCAGGTATAGTATTGTTATGTATATTCCGCCTGTGCACGGGAGTTCAACCATTGAGACAGCCATGCCGACTAAGAGTCCTGCGCCAACGCTCATTGTTTCTGAATACTTTCCTAGGATTCTGCTTAAGGCTCCTGGTTGCTCAAGGCTGAAGCCTTTACCATAGTAGAAGAACTCTTTAAACTCTAGGATGCTGAACAGGATGGCTGCTGAGCCAACTATGTAGCGTAAAATGCTTCTAAACAAAGCTATGCTAATTACGTACAGCAGGCCTATTCCTGCAGCCAGGTAGGATGCCATTACGCCTGTGATGAAGGCTCCGCAAGTGGTCAGCATTTTTCTTGATGAGCCTGCTTGAAGAGAGTATGTGATGAGTAGAACTATAGTTGCGAATGCGCATGGGTTCAACGAGTCTATGAAGGCTGCGAGGACTACGCTGACTAGTGAAGGCAGAGGGACAATTGGCGGATGCTGCTCAATAAAAGCCATTATTATTTCTCCAGCCTTATCGCGATATTCACGGCCATGGCTGTACTCAAGCATCAATTTCTCAAGGTTTTTAGTGACCTCTTCCTCTCCGATCAGGCATGCGTCCCCTATGAAGACCGTCGGAACCTCGCGAGACTCCTCCGGTACGTTGAAGCCTTCGGCAAGAGCCACGAATAGCTCTATATTCGTATCGTTATTCGAGATTTCGAACCTTTTGAAAACCACGGCCGGATAACTTGCCTTAATCCTGCTAATATAATCCTCAACCCTTGCGCAATGCTCACAACCCTCTGCGACAAAATAGTAAACAGTTATGGCTTGCTGTTCAGCGACAAGAACAATAAGAGGAGTGACGAGTATAAGAAAAGTTAAAACAAAAATGAGAAACCCAGGAAAACTGTTTGAGGATAATCGCTTCAATCTCAAGTCCCCTTTATTTCAACAGGAAAGTTATTGTAACGTTAAGGTTCAAACTATTGTATTTGATTATGCACGTCAGATAGTTAAGCCCGGTTTCAACCCCATAGCATGGAGAGCATGGAACATCTATGATGAAAGATTTTGAATTAAAACCTTTTGCAACGTGAATTCTCAAGACCCCTGAGGGGTCAATCCACTTATTTCTCACCACATAACCCCTATAACGGCTCTTAAAGCCGAATATTTCAATATCGACATCTCCGAGATTCTTACTGCTAAGCAGGATGATTGTAAAATTGACGTCGCCGTTTGACAATTGATACTCATCCCTATCTGTGAAAACCGAGAGGATTAGTGTCAGATCATCTTTAGAATAATAGCTGGTAGCATAGGAGTTTAGCTTCGAGAGATACTTATTAGCATTCTCAACGCTTCCCAGAATCTCTAAACATGTTTCAGCTAAGCTACGGTTTACAAGCCAGTAGGAGAAGAATTCCGAAACACTCTGGTTATAACTGTTAACGTCAGCCATGTAGTTGTACTTATTGTCGAATAATAGCGCACTATCGTAATCAGTCATGTTAACATGCTCCATTAGAGAAGATATTCTTTCGAACCTCTGTTGCTCACGTAAATACTGAGAGTAGTCTAAACTATTGTTTAGCAGCCAGTGTGAAAAAAAGCTTAAGACACTCTGGTTATATTTCCCATCAGAAGCCAGGTAACTGTATTTTTCGTCGAAGATGGATGCCTTAACGTAATCAGTCGTGTTAGCGTATTTCATGAGTGAAGAAATTCTCTCTGACCGTGAACGCTGCTCAGCGTAGTATTTATAACCGAAATAGCCAGCTATAATCAATATGATTACAATTATCAACGTGATTCCGATTACATGCCGCATTCCTTTCCTAGAAATTTCTACCGCGAATTATAAACTTTTCGAATACCGCATTGAAATAATTAATTTAATTGCTGAATCAAGCGGTTCTCATGCATCTAAATCCTATTCCCGTCAAGTTTAAATAGTAGTTGGATAAATTATCCAAATCTGTAATGGCCTATGTTCAACCAAGGCTTCTGGCGAAAAGGGTTGCCTCACTAGCCGTATTAGCAGCCCTAGCAATCTCCTCAAACTATGTTCTGATAAGCTTGCCAAATGTCAAGCTTATGGATGCGATAGTTTTCGCATCAAGCATGGCTATGGGTTTAAAGTTTGGAGCAGGGCTCGCAATACTCATATGGATGGTTTACGGAACTCTGAATCCATATGGGCTTAATCTTCCAACGCTGATAGTTGTCACGCTCAGTGAAATGGTGTACGTATTGTTCTCTAGAATACCTGCAGCCCTAGGATTCACGGCAACTAAAGCAAGCATCCGAGATTCTCTAGTTCTGGCTTCAATAGGTCTGTTTTCAACGCTAATATACGATCTTGCAACGAACGCTTTCGTGGGGTATTTGTTCTACGGGTCTGTTCTAATGGGGCTAATCACAATGAACTTCCCCATCCCCATGGGTATTTTTCATGAGCTTTCTAACGCATTGTTCTTTCCGATCGCTGTGCCATTAATATATAGGGTTTTAAAAAACGAGGCTGCTACTGTAAAACTCTAAGCCGCTAGGAATAAATTAGGTATTTGGTCATAGTAAAAGTTTAAATAGTCGTTGGATAAATTGTCCAACTCAAGGTGATCATAATGTCTAAAGAGCCATCACACCACAGAAGGCTCCTCATAGTCACAGTTCTAATCTTCACAGCAACACTTGTCGGAGAAACACTCTACCTAGCCGGTCTTATAAGACAGCTAGACACGCTTAAGGAGGAAATAAACGCCCTAGCCAGGAGTGTTGAGCCAATCACCCTAAGAGTAAGTCTCCTCGTGAAGTATGACGGCACTGAGAGGTGGTTTAACAATACTCTTGTGCCCGTCGGCTGGACCTTATTCAACTTAACCCTTTACGCTCTGGGGGGAAACGTGGATTATCAAGCATATCCTTTCGGCGTGTTCGTCACAGGGATAGGGGGCGTGAACCAGCATGGGAACCATTATTGGTTCTGGTATAGGTGGGATCCGGAGACGCGTGACTGGGTTCTAGGAGAAACAGGTGCAGACGCGTATGTTCTCAAGCATGGCGATGTCTTAGCATGGTACTTGGTGGACACCAGCAGTTGGCCCCCGGCTAAGCCTTAACGTTTTTCTACAGGCTCTGCAAGTCTATAACTAGTTGTCCGTGCTGGAGTATTTGAAAAGGCTTGTCCAAGAGTGCGAGAAGCACCCAAAGGACTACACGCCCGGCCACGTACTGCTGACCATTCTCCAAATAGGAGAGGGAACTGTTTCACGGGCTAAGCTTCAAAGGCTGCTTGGCCTAGGTGAGGGCTCTGTCAAAAGCATGGTTAAATGCATGAAGAAATACGGTTTAATCTCCACCTCAGCCAGCGGCAGCAGGTTAACCGGCAGGGGGATCGGGATTCTTAAACGCGTAAGGCTTCACGTTCCAGAGCTGAGTAAAACCGTTTTAGACTACTTATCTGTTGGAAGGGTAAACTATATGGCCGTCTTAAGAGGCATCGGGCCTCTTGACGCTTTAAAGACAAGGGATATGGCGGTTAGACTTGGGGGGAGTGGAGCGGTGCTTCTAACCCTGAAGGAAGGGGGTTTTAGAATACCCTATGTTACGGAGGACCTTAGAAGCTTCTCGGTGAAAGACCATGAGGAGCTGAGCAAACTGAGCCTTAAAGATAACGATTTCATACTTATCGTGGGCGGGGAGGATGAACGCTCAGCCCTGGGAGCCCTAGGGTCAATACTTCTGGAGCTGTTCATGCGTCAAGCTTAAATCCTAGCGTGAAACATTGACAGCAGGTTGACAATAGCCGTTTTAACGCATAAGCCACACTCATACTCATCCATACGCCTGATGGAGGAAGCGGGTAAGCTTGGTGTCGATTGCCAGCTGGTCTCGTTCAGCGAAACCGCGCTTATTTTGAAAGAAGGCATCGTAAAGCTGAAGGTATTTCACGATAAGGGTGTTAGAAAGATTTTCTCAAGGCCTAAAACCCTGTTAAGACCCATCCTGCTGTACGCACTCTCATTAACCAGGATTCTCGAGGAAGAAGGATTCTACGTGGTTAACCCGTTTAAAGGATTCATGAATACTTTAGACAAGATGATCACCTACAGGAACCTTTGCATGAGAAAACTTCCAGTGCCGGATTCCATACTCACGCCTTCGCGGGAAAGCGTTAGAGAGACGCCGCCGCCCTTCTTCTTGAAGCCGATATACGGCTCAAGGGGCAGGGGGGTCAAGCTTGTTGAAAGCGTGAACGTCATCTCTAGTCTTGAAGCCCACGGGGCTTGGGTGATTCAAGCCCCAGTTAGGGATGCGGATTGGGACCTGAGGATGCTCGTCTTAAATGGGCATGTGCTAGCAGCAATGAAAAGAGTTTCAAACAAGCCTGTTACAAACATATCTCAAGGAGGGTTGGGGGAAGCCTTCAAAGGGGACGAGGAGGTGATGGAGCTCGCGGTCAATGCTACCGAGGCTTTAAGCTGTGTTTTCGCGGGTGTCGACATATCTTTCAAGAACGGCGAAGCTTTTATACTCGACGTTAACCCTCAACCAGATTTCATGGGTGTGGAGGAAGCGACTGGGGTGAACGTGGCCCGAGAAATAATCCGCCACATGCTTTTCAAGGCAGGGGAATAGTCTTGAGGACTACTGGCATAGTTATTGCGCTTGGGCACGAGAGGGAGGGCTTTGTGGAGCTGAGCCAGCTTGAGGGATTCCCCGTTTTCCTTCACGTCGTCAGGAACATTGGGGAGGTAGCTGAGGAAGTAGCCTTGGCGGTGGCTAGGGATTCTCAGAATGTGTTTGCCGAGGCTGCTTCCCAATACGGCTTTGGAGAATGCAGCATTCTAGGTTTAAACCATACTGGAGACATGTTTAGCACTGTTAAAGAATGCTTGGAGAAGGTTTCAGGCGAAGTGGTTGTCACCGCCCCGGCTAACGCTCCCCTCATACCTGTGGACATACTTGCCTTGTTAGCGGAGCTTTGTGAGAAAAGGGATGCCGTGCTGGTTAGGGATGTGAAGGGGGGAGTAGACTGGCTTCTATCAGCCTACAACAGGCGGAGTTTCATGAATATTGTCGAAACAAGGAGGCCGACTGGCTTCGAAGAACTTGTGGACGGGCTTAGGAGAGTCATGTACATAGCTCACTCCGGTTTGAAAGACATAGACCCCATGCTTTTCACGAACATAAGGGTAACCCGTGCCTCAGACATACCTTTCATAGAGAAGCTCCTAAAGGGGGCGAAAAGGGGGCGTTGAGATGATCAGGATATTCGGAATAAAGTATGACGGCTTCATTAAAAAAGGCGATAACCTTGCTAAGATAACAATAGAGTCTCTCAGGAGGACAGGCGTGGAGGTTGAGAACAGGGATGTGGTGACGCTCACGCATGTCGCGGTTTCAAAGGCGATGGGCTATACGATTAGGCTTAGCGACGTTAAGCCAACCCCGTTGGCAATAGCTCTTGCAGACAGGCTTCACAAGCCGCCGGAAGAGGTGGAAATAATACTTAGAGAAAGCAGAGAAATAGTGAGGCTTTCAGGAGGGCGCATAATAACTAGGAATAGGGGTGGTTTAATCTGTGCCAATTCCGGAATAGATTTTTCGAATGTGGACGGTGGCTTAAGCATGGCTTTTCAGCCAAGGAACTCGGATAGGATTGCTAGGAAGATAAGGAGACAGTTTCTCGACGAGAATGTTGATGTGGGAGTAATAATCACTGATTCCTTTGAGAGACCCTTCAGAACGGGACAGGTCAACATGGCGATAGGATGCTCAGGAGTAGCCCCTATTAAGGACCTTAGGGGTAAAACAGACCTATTCGGATATGTTTTAAGGTTTAAGCGGATGGCGATAGTCGACGAGCTTGCTGCTGCGAGCGAGCTGGTGACGGGAAGCTCTTCGGAAGGCTTCATAGGAGCCTTAATAAAAGGATACCAGTATGAATTCTCAGATGAAGGCGTTAAAAGCATTCTGAGAAATAGGAAAACCGACTTATTCCTTTGACACCCCCACGGCTAAAGCGGTGGGATTCCCGGCTCGTCGGCCTGGGGCTTCACCCTGCCGGGTTCAGGGCGGTGTCAACCCAGCCCCTGCCATCCGCATGTAGCGAATGGCCCGCCTCATTATTTCGTAGCTAGTTGTAGCCGGCGTTATGAATAGAACTGAGATGCTCTCCAAAGGCTCCTCGTTTCCGCTCCTCCGCAGCCCCAATTCATATCGGGCAATGGGTGGAATAATTATTCCGATCGTACTCAGATGACTCAGGCCGTTCTCGGATGGGTCTCGGACGTTTAAGGGCGATTCATCCCCGAACCTGAAGGACATGGGCTTTCTCGCCGAATATGTTAAGATCTTTAAACCCGTGAAGAAACTGTTAATAACCCTTAAACCATATGTCTAAACATGGTTGAAGGAGCTCCGGTTATGCATGAAGGAGAGCTCGTCGGGTTTGTTAAGAAAGAGTATGAAACAGCTAGGCTGATAGAAGTCATTCTGACGCGCGAGCCTGAGAAACAGATAGATCTTAGGGCTCTCAAGGAGGCGTTAAGAAGGCTCCCAAAGCCGCATAAGACTCTTCCCCCAGAAGCCGCTGAACTACTGGATGAGGATTCAATACTGGTCAGCAGTGCTCTAGCCAACCTGGTAGCACTACCCTTCACCAAACCGGTTATGAAAACCCTGGTCCCGTTAGAGATGTTTAAGCCAGTATCCGGAACCCGATACATCCTTCAGATAGATGTCCCCGGTCAGGACTTAACTCCCGGGGTCGAAGACAGGCTTGCAGGCATACCTGGATTGGCTGGCGAATGGTTCGCAGGCAAGGTTGAGGGGGTGATAATCAGGAGGAGGAATGTCCCCATAGAAGTGCCGGTCAGAACCGGGGTGATGGTTCCGCATGTCGAAGGAGCGGGCGAGTGCCTCACCATCTTTGACTTAAACAATGGTTTAAAAACGTTTAAAACGCTTGCTGACGCGAACATCCCGATGATGTACGGCGACGTAATTCTCGTAGACGGGGTTCTGGATGAGAAGAAGCTTATTTTAAGAGCGAGACTAGTCTTCCTGATAAGGTCTAGAGAGATGTGGGTTTTCGACTAAGAAACCGATTTAACCACGCTCGTAACGTTTTCAGGGTTTTCAGAGAAACTCCCTATCTTCCAAAAAGGCAGTATTAAGCAGCCGTCTAAAACCCTTTCCTCAGAGCCTAGGAAAGTAATCACCACCGGGTAAACAGCCTTCCTAATATTCCTCTTTTCCGCCAGATATTGGGAGAGAAGCCTGGTCCTTTCAAACTGGAGCCTGCAGGCTGAACGAATATTATAGTTCCTCCTGACCCATTGCTTGCAATCTATTGAGACAAGCATTCTCGGCGTCTCAACAAGGATGTCTATCTCCCTAACAGTCTTTTTAAAGCTGAACCTGAAATGCTCCAAGACTCTGAATCCCTTGGCCCTGAACACTTCGGCGATAATTCTTTCAAAACCTCTCCAGTTAACTGATTTGAAAACATTCTCTAGGCTGACTCCTGACTCGACTGCGTGTTTAATAAGCATTAGGAATCCTTCCGGAAGAACTTTAACCCCTCTGCTCAGCTCAACGGCCCCGCCTTCCCGGGAGAGCAGCTTTAAACAGCAAGCGTATTCTGAAGCTTCCTTCCTGCTTACCAGCGGCCCCTTTTCCAGAAGCCTCTTTAAAAGCCTGAGAAACAGTGTTTCGCCATCCTCCTCCGGCAACATGCTGAAGCATCGGGTGAGGAAGAATTATATTTATGGTTTGAAGCGTAGAACCGTGTTGAACGCTGCCTGGGCGCTGATGCTAATGGTCCTGCTGACGCCCCTCTGGACGGAGGGGAGCAATGGGGAAGTGAACATCACCGTAGTGTTGAAAGTCATCCCCTTCGACCCCATTGGGAGGCCTGATTTCAAGGTTTACGTAAACGGTTCTTCAAACCCATTCGGAGTGGAGCTTAAAGTAAGCCCTTCAGAACCCCTGGTTTTTAAAGTCCCCAAGGGCAGCTACCTGCGGATAAGCGGAGAGCTGGAGATAGCTGGCGACTATGGTTTCTGGTACCGGCTTGACAGCGTTAACGGTACTGGTCGCTCAATAGAGTTTAAAGCCGACCGTGACACCGCCGTCTATTTAAACTATACGACTAACCACCTGCTTACATCACCCTACTTCATAGCTGTCTACTTGCTGCTAGCACTGCTCTTCATCAGGAGACTCATTACATCGCCAAAACAGATAAAACATTTAAAAAGCAGTGGTAATGACACATTACGGAAATGAGCAAGAGTAAACCAATTATTCTGATTGCTGGAGAGCTCGGGGCTGGTTGCACAGAGGTTGGGGAGCTTGTTTCCAGAAAGCTCGGCGGCATAGAGGTTTACAACACTGAGAGATTTATAAGAAGCCTAGTTTCCTCCCCGCACTTAAGCTTCCAGACGCTTGTGGCAAAATCCATTTCAGGAGAGATAGAGATAGAGAAGGTTTTGCAGAGCATGGTTCTAGACGTGGCTAATAACGGTCCAGCGATAATAGAAGGAAGGAGCGCTTTCTTTGCATTGACGCGCGAAGTTGATTTGAAAGTCTTCCTTTATAGTGATTTCGACGGGAGGTTGAAGCATATAGCGGAGAAAAGGAGGACCGAAGATTTGAAGCAGATAGAGGAGGATATTAAGGCTTCAGACATGGATAGGAGCAGCCTTGTTGAAAGGCTTTACCACAGGAATTGGAGAGACCCCTTATTGTACGACATTATGATAAACACCTCAAAGGTGCCTTATGAAGAAGTTGCTTCATTCATAATCGAGGCTCTGAAGCTTAAGTATTAACCATAATGGGACTCATGCTAAACGTTAAAGATTTATATATGACTTAGCGGGAAATATTAACCATGAGCGGAGCTAGTACTGGTGGAGAAGCTAAGCCTGCACAGCCCGCACCCACGCCTGCGCCAGCACCCGCGCCTGCGAAGCCTCCGGCTAAGAAGGCTAAGAAGCCGGCTAAGAAAGCAAAGGCAAAGAAGGCAAAGAAAACCAAGAAATAAGGGCTAAAGCACGTGCTAAAACAAATTCCTTTTTTTCGCATGCTTAACATATTAACTGGACGATGTCCTTAAGACTGTTTACGACGAACATGGCTCCATGAGCATCCGGCACGGGGGCGCCGGGTTTAACGCATAAGACGGATATTTTAACGGCCTTAAACATGCTTTTATCGTGCACAGTGTCCCCGACGGCAGCGGCCTCGTTCAACGGAATAGAGTATTTTTCACACACCCTTCTTAAAACATCCATCTTCCTGGAGGGATCCACGTTGATTTCTATGATGCCTGTGAAAAGGCCTTTCCAGTCGAAAACCATCCTGTTTGAGATGCATTCATCCGCAGCAAGCATTCTACACACTCTTTCAGCAAGCACATCCAGGCCGCTTGAGACAATTACTCTTAAAATCCCCTTGCTCCCAAGCTGGTTAAAGACCATGCTGGCCTCCGGCTTCACCCTAACGCTGGAGAAAACCCGTTCGAAAAAAGACCTGGGCAGCCCCTTAGGCCATAGGCTGACGTCATGTTTAACGAACTCCTCATAGTTTATTTCCCCCCTAGAAAATTTTTCAAGCGCCCTCCTAGCAAGATTGTCAGTCCCTAAAAACCTGTGGACGATACGCCAACTGCTCTCCTCCTCCACGAGCGTCCCATCCATGTCGAAGAAAACTATTCTAACCATTCTGCCAAGCTCATCGTTTCAACGAGTGCTGCAGCAAGCAGCAGGCTGCCGACTATTAGAAGAGTTGACAAGTATCCTTTAAGCTCCCTGTTAAACCTTTTCTCAACCACGGCAAAGAGACCGGCTAACCCTTGGGCGGAAGCCAAGCCGTACGCTAGGAATTCAAGTATACCGGCTGGCGTGGAGAGAAGCCGGACGGCAACCGAGAGCGAGTCCAAGTTGTTTATAGTCGAGATTGCTGAAACAGCTACCCCGGTGGTTGACGAGGAGACTATGCTGAAACCAAACCCTACCACTGGTATCATCATTACGATGCTTAGGGCAAGATTATGCGCAAAAACATCCAGCAGCCCTTTGAAGCTCATGCTTCCTGAAACTGCGGTGTATATTTCCTCGGCGAAAGATTTCTCCAAGGGGATTGAAGAGGAGATTAGGAAAACAGTTGAAAAAAGGAAAACCGTAATCGGGAAAAGACCCCATTTCGTGTGGAGAAACGGGGGGAACCCCCCAATGTCTCGACTACCCTTATGGCTGACGCTTAGTTTTTCAACAGCACCCAAACTTGGGGAACCCTCAACAGCCTAAAATATAAGGTTTACTGAACGTTTTTCATGCTTGTTGCTTTAAATAGCTCAGCTTCACCCAGTTAGGGCATGGGCGATGAAGACATTGTTAGGGCAGAGGCTCTCTACAGTGGAAGCGTAGTATCGCTTCTCAGGTACCATGTTTCACTAGGGGGCCGAAGGCTTGTGAGAGAAGTTGTCGAACACCCTGGTGCTGTTGCAGTAATACCTGTCAGCGACGAGGGCGGAATCATCATGGTTAAGCAGTATAGGCTTCCCGCCGGAAAGAGCCTCTTGGAAATACCAGCTGGGACGAGTAGGGTCGGCGAGGATGAGGAGGAGTGCGCCCGCAGGGAGCTTCTCGAGGAAACAGGGTACAGGGCGCGAATCCTGAGAAAAGTCTTAAGCTTCTACCCTGCGCCAGGATACTCCACTGAGAAAATAACGTTGTTTTTAGCGGAAGACTTGGAGAAGGCGGGGCAGAGGCTTGAGGAAGACGAGGCCATAGAGGTTGTTGAGAAACCCTTGGAGGAGGCTTTTGAGATGCTTAGGAACGGTTTGATTGAGGATGCTAAGACGATTATCGGGTTATGCTGGCTGAGCAGTTTAAAGCAGCCGGATGCGTTGGATAAGGCTGGAGACCAATACCCATATATTTGAGCATTATAAGACGATTTTTATGAACAGGGGAAACATGGTTTTGCCGAGGCTGGATTACGCTAGGGTCGCGAACTACATAGCGGCGAGGCTTAGACAGTATTTCGAGGACTCCGGAAGGAGGGCAGGTGTGATAGGGTTATCCGGGGGGGTGGACAGCAGTGTAGTAGCATACTTGACGACGATGGCTCTGGGGAGGGACAGGACAAGGCTTTACATCCTGCCTTCAAGCGTCACGCCCAACGAGGACATGGAGGACGCTGTGAGCGTCATCGAGAAGCTTGGAATACCCGGTGGGAACTGGAGGATAATAAGCATAGATGAGATCGTTGAAGCCTTTGAGAGAAAGCTTGGGCAAATGAGCAGGGTTGCGAGGGGAAACATAATGGCGAGAACTAGGATGACAATACTCTACCATGAGGCTGCTGTGAACAATGGGCTTGTTATAGGGTCAGGGGATAAGAGTGAATACCTCTCCGGGTATTTTACGAAACATGGCGACGGGGGGGCTGATGTCCTTCCAATAGTAGGACTATATAAGACGCATGTGCGGCAGCTCGCGGAGTATTTGAAAATCCCTGAGAGAATACGGATTAAGCCGCCTTCACCAGCCTTATGGCCAGGACAGACGGCTGAGGAGGAGCTAGGAGTAGATTATACGACCCTGGACACAGTGCTCTACCTGAGGTTTGACAAGAAGCTTAGCGAGGAAACGATAAACAGGGTTTCAGGGATACCTTTGGAAACCGTGGGAAAGATCCTTGAAAGAGTGAGGCTTACAAGGCATAAGAGGCGGTTGCCGAAAAGGTTCGCGATAGACTATGAGGAAATGAGTGTTAAAACGTTTTAAACACCATTTCCGTGTGAGACGGTTAAACAATAAGGAATATTAATGAGAGTGTGGAAAACAGGATGGTTGAACAGTCTAGTGGAAATAACCTTGACCTCCTTCGTTGTTGCCCTCTCAGGAGCCTTAGCTCCAGGCCCTCTTATGGTCACAGCAGTGAGAGAATCCACGAGCAACAGGAGTAGTAAACCAGGATTACTCCTTTCCCTTGGACATGCTTTGGCTGAAGCACCCGTCACAGTAATACTGGTTTACGGGCTGCTTAGCGTTGACAAGAGTATCTTCCCCTACCTGAGCCTTATAGGCGGAGTTTTCCTTGTTGCAACAGGAATCCTAGCGGTCATTAGGCCTGGCCGGAAGAACGTTGACGAGGGGAAGACAATCGGGACACGCGGTTTCTTAAAGCTCATTATGCTCGGCGTCGCAGTGTCCTTTTCAAACCCCTACTGGACCACCTGGTGGGTTACAATAGGCGCCGCCTATGTTACTAAGGCGCTTACAGTGGGGGGCTTAGGAGCCCTCTTTTTCTATCTGAGCCATGAAACGGGGGACCTGCTGGTCCTAGGCTTAATATCGAAAGCAGCGGCCAGCGGTGCAGACAGTATTGGTGAAAAAGGATTCAGAATCCTAATGATAGTTTGCAATCTTGCAATAATAGTGATAGGAGTATACTTTATTCTCGAGGGTGTAGAAGCCCTATCTTCAGCAGCATAGTAGAAGCATTTCTGTTAAAACTGCTCATCCGAGTAGGCGCCTCCAGTCAAACGGGTTAGAAAGAGCCTTAATCCGTGTAGCTGATTGTTTTACAGCTGGAAGAGAATGTTTTTCAACCGTCGCGTGTTTAATGCACTCGTGGAAAGCCCTTCCAGCGAGACGGTTGTTTCGATGCTTGCGGAACCAGTAGCCAGGCTGGTGGTGGAGAAAGGACTTATCCCACTCACAGAGCCTCAGCTAATGGCCATACCTAGGATACTCGCAGGAGAGAACGTTTTGATAGTGGCGCCAACCGGAATAGGTAAGACTGAGGCGGCAATACTCCCGGTGCTCAGCCTTATGCTCGAGGACAGGGCCAACGTTAAGACGGGTATTTTCCTAATCTACATTACTCCGCTGAGGGCTTTAAACAGGGATCTTGTAGGCAGGATCAGCTGGTGGGCCAGCAGGCTTGACTTCAAGCTCTCCGTCAGGCATGGCGACACCCCGTCCTCTGAGAGGCGGACGCAATCATTAAGCCCTCCTCATATTCTCGTAACCACTCCGGAAACATTCCAAATACTACTAATAGGGTCTAGGCTGAGGAGCCATCTTAAAACCGTCAGATGGGTTGTGGTCGACGAGCTTCATGAGCTAGCCTCAGACAAGAGGGGCAGCCAGCTCTCGCTAGCCTTGGAGAGGCTTAAAAGAATCGCGGGTGAGAGAATACAGATAATAGGCCTGTCAGCAACGATAGGTGAGCCGGAGCTCCTGGCCCGCTTCATGGTGGGTTCAGGAGGAGACTTTAAAGTTGTTTCAACACCTGTTCCTCGAGACATGGAGATAGGCATGATTCTCCCAGATGTTGCGGAGGACGACTATGTTACAGCCGAAAAGCTTTTGACAACGCCTGAAGTATCCGCGAGGCTTCGAGTCATAATGGGGGTTCTCAGGGAGAGGCAGGCTGTTCTCCTCTTCACCAATACTAGGGCGACTGCTGAAGCGTTGTCTAACAAGCTGCTCGTGATGAACCTTCCGACACCGGTTTCAATCCACCACGGTTCACTGGGTGTTCAGGCCCGGGTTAAGGCTGAAGAAGGCTTGAAGGAAGGGGAGTTGAGAGGCCTAGTATGCACCTCCAGCCTTGAACTCGGGATAGATGTCGGGCTAGTCGACTTCGTTGTGCAATACGGCTCTCCGAGACAGGCCTCTAGGCTGGTTCAGAGGATAGGGAGGAGTGGCCATAGGATCGGCTTGACGCCCAGGGGGCTGATTATATGCATGGATGAGGATGATGCTGTTGAATCCATGGTTATAAGGAGAAGAGCATTAAACAATGTTTACGAGCCTGTTTCACCCCCTGAAGAACCATTCGACGTACTGGCGCATCAGATCGTCGGAATGCTTCTTGAGAAACCCAGGCTAACCATAGAGGAGATCCTGAAACTGGTTCGAGGAAGCACCCCATACGCTAGGCTTTCAAGAGAATCCTTGAAACGGGTTCTGGAATTCCTTTCGTCACAATACCCGAGGTTACTGGCCTTAGACGAGTATAGCGACGCGGTTAGAGCGGGGAGGAAAAGCGGGCTGATAAGGTTCTTCTTCGAACATGTTTCAAGCATTCCTGAGATCAAACAGTACCCTGTTGTGAATGAAGAGGACAACATGATTATAGGGAACCTGGATGAGGAGTTCGTGGCGGAGAAGGGGCTTCCAGGCACCAAGTTCGTAATGGGCGGCCTAGTTTGGTCAATAATCCAGGTTTACGAGGGCAGGGTTATTGTGAAGAGGGCTGAGGACCCGCTTGGAGCAGTACCCTTCTGGACCGGCGAAGAAATACCCGTGGTCTATGAAACAGCCATGGAGGTGGGTGCTTTAAGAAGGATGGTTGAGGAGAAGTATTCCGAGGGCCTGGGTTTGAAGGAGATTGCCGGAGCCATTTCGCAAAGCTATGGGGTTGACGAGGATCTCGCGTTTAAAACCGTTAAGCCGATCGTGGAGTGTCTTAAAAGAAACATCCCTGTTGGAACAGACCGGAGGATAGTTTTCGAAAGATGGAGGGACTACACCGTCATACACGTCTGCCTGGGAGATCTGGGGAACAGGGCCCTGTCAAGAGTCGTCGGCCACATCGTGCTTTCAGAAATAGGCTTAACCGTCCCGGTGAGCAGAGACCCTTACAGGGTTATGGTTGAGCGAGCAATCTCACCCTCAATCATACTTGAGAGGATTAAGAGTCTTAGCGAGAAGGATATTGAGAGAATACTGCTTGAAAACATTGAGACTGTCGGATTGTTCAAAAGAAGGTTTCTGCACGTCGCCAGGAGGATGGGGATAATAGAGAAGGATGCTGACTTAACCTCCATAAGGCTTGAAACCTTGATAAGGAGTAGTAGAGGCACCGTGGTTTACGATGAGGCTGTTAAAGAGCTTTTGTCTAAAGATTATGAGACAAGACCTCTTGCACAGCTTTTAAGAGACCTGTCCTCAGGGAGAGTGGAAGCAGTGGTCTACGAGAACCTTGGCGATCCCTCCCCCTTGGCTCAGCCGATTCTAAGACAGGCCGAGAGGCATCTCGATATTTATACGCCTGAGAACGTTGAGAAGATAGTTTTAATGTATGCTTCAGCGAGGCTGAGAAACACTTCTTTAGAGCTTGTCTGCAGCGAATGCGGCCTTACGCATGGCACCGTTAAACCCTTGGAATACGTCCCGGGAGCGAGGTGCAGCAGGTGCGGCGGCAGGCTTGGAGTGAACCCTACCCCCGGCTTAAGGATTAGGCGTGGAAAATCCAAGAGGATGAAGGCTGTTTTCAAGAGGATCGCTAAGACGGCGGAGCTGCTTGAAAAGTATGGTAGTGATGCTGCCCTAGCCTTTGCTGGAAGAGGATTAAGTCTGAAGACTGTCGAAAAAATATTGTTGAGGAGGAACATGACTGGAGAAGACCTTTTGAAGATGATTGTAGATGCGGAGAGAAGAAGGCTTCAGGCGAATGAGAAAGAGTCGAGCGCCCGGGATTAAGATAAACATACCTGTTCTACTTTTGACTCCAAGGATATTCCCATCCGTGCACAAAGGCATGCTCTTTAAGCTCAACCAACGTGTCTTCAGAAAGCAACTTGCCATCAGAGGCCTTACAGTTCTCCTCAACATGCAACGCCTTGCGCATCCCAGGAATTACAGTTGAAACTGCCGGATGGCTTAAGCAGAATTTAAGGGCAAGGATAGCTAGAGTAGGCGCATCCTCATTAAGAAAGCGCTCAAGTTCCTTTATCCTTCTCGTCGCTTCCCTAATCCTGCTGGGCGTTAACCATTCCGACCTCCAGTCTCCTTCCGCAAATTTGTAGTTCTCGTCAATCTTCCCAGTTAAAAGACCCTCTTCGAAGGGAACCCTGACTATTATACCCACGTTCTTGTCCAACGCTGCTGGCAGAAGCCTCTCCGCAGGTCTCTGCTCGAAGATGTTATATATGACTTGAACAGTATCTATCTTTCCGGACTTGATCAAGTTCACTGGCCCGTAAGGATCCCAGTCATTTGCCGACACCCCGAAGGCTTTTATCATGCCCTGCTCCTTCAAGTAGACTGCAGCCTCCTGCCAATCCTTTTCGCCAGTATACTGGTCTGTCCAAGCATGAAGCTGCTGAACATCCACATAGTCTGTTCCAAGGTTCTTGAGACTCTTCTCCGTGCATCGTATTATCCACTCTGATGGAAACGTTTCCGATATAGGCTCGTTTAGCAAAACTGGCCACCTATAGGTCTTAGGAGGAACCTTTGTTGCGATCACCACGTTTTCTCTAATCTTGCGTACCGCCTTTCCTATCAGCTTTTCACTGTGGCCATCCCCATAGACCAACGCAGTATCAAAGAAATTTACACCAAGATCGATTGCCCTTTTTAGTGCGAGAAAAGCCGATTCGTCATCCTTCGGTCCCCACCCGCCGCCTATTCCCCACCCGCCAAACCCTATCTCGCTTACCTCGATCCCTGTCCTTCCGAGTTTTCTGTACTTCAAACTTGAACGCCAATATTTTTTATGGATTTCTGGCGATATAAATTTATGTTTTAAACCAGACTGCCTCTCCCTAATCCCAGATTTTCAGAGTAGCTGCACAGAAACTCCAGGTTCATCCTGCAGGCTACCAGAGGATTGTCAGTAGGCTGGGTTTCCAGTATTATCCATCATGAAGCCTACGTTCTTCAATGCCTCAGGGACGGAAAGCATGTCCATCCTGCTTTCTCCCAGGTGGATGCCCCTAGGATCCTTCATATGTACTCGGCTTATGCACCATTAAGAATAATATCTATAACCGGGTTTAGGTTTGCATGCACCGCGTTTACCGGGGTCATAATAGGCCTTCACCACCGGGGACCCGATTTCATCGACAATCGAGGAGAATTATGTCCCAGATCTCGCAAACGGCTAGCCAACGTTCTACAGCGCATATAAGGTGCTTAGACTCTCAACCGCGTGCGCACAAGTCATCATCCCTTGGACTCATCTCATCCTAGCCTCCTCCAGTTTCACATCTTCGACTGAGATTAACGGGATTAACAGGTTTCCAGCTTCTAGCTCAGATGCAATCTCTGCAGCCTGCTCAGTCACCTGTCAAGCCCAATCCTTTTTTTCTTCGCTGCTTGCGAAACTGAGGCGCCAATAAGTGTGAAGACAAATGGAGATAATAGCTACTCTAGAGGCTTGGGAGAGGCTCTCAACTCGCGCCTTCCTTCTTCATTTCAAAGCTCGGTTTAAAGCATTCATGCTTAAAAAGTCTGAATGATTTTAAAGCATTCTTTCGCCAACTGCTTGCAACAGGCTTTTGACAAACACACGGTGTCAAGCGCTTAAAATGTAATGTACAAATTTCTCAACGTCAAGCTCAGCAAAAGTCCTCCAGCCTAACACAAGGTTGCTCCCGTCCTCAGCAATATAGCCTCTTTTAACATACCTGGATAAGTTCAACCTTACCCGCCACTCGGGAAACTTTTTCCTAAGAATCTCCTCAACCTCCTTAACTGGAGCCGAGCCTTTTCTAGAGATTATTGTAGATATCACTACAGCCAGGCCGGCTATCTCGTCTATAGACCAGCCCATGGTTTTTGCAGCAGTCAGGCTGAGCTCATCCCTAAGCGTCACGTAGAATCTTGCCGTTGAAAGCCTGCCCTCATCCTCGCTCATGCTAAGCTCCCTACCGTCGTCTGAAACAATCTTTATCGTGAGGCCCAGGTCCTGGAGGCGCGTGTTTAGAAACTTTATTATTGAAAGGTAGCCTGGCCCAAGGTTCTTCTTCAGCTCCCAGCCCTTGACGCCTGGAATCCTATGGCTTTTGAATAACAATAGTTGGACGGCACGCGCAACCCTGCTCCTAATCCTCTCCTCCTGCTCCAACCTTTAACACTCCCTAGATCGGCAGGGCCACAGAATGCTTGCCAATGTTCTTAGGGCTCGACCTGAATATCCAGACCCTGTTCTTCAAGGGATCTTGAACAACCCCCACTAGCCCCCTCATCATGAGAAAACTCAACACTAGCGCTCTAAACACCTTCCTGTCCTCACCCTCCTTACCGACGAAATCATAATAGTCGATCATTCCGCGTCCAATCTCGCTGAGAAGCTTCTCCATCTCCCTCTCTAAGTCAGCCTCCTCCATCGGAAGTATTTCAGCAAGCGTGTTAAGCGTCCCCGCCTCAGGAGCCTCTCCGCCTCCAGGCAGGCTGTATTCCCTGAGGTTAGCCCAGTAGCCGTAGGCTAAACGCATGCACCCCAGGGTGGCCTGCTCGTTCTCAGCAACAGGCCTGAAAGCCTTTAGGAACGATTCTGCAAGCCTCTCCCTGTCCAGGCCCATTAGCCTAACCTCCATTAGAAACGGGTCCAAGTATAGCCTGCTAGCCCTCTTCTTAACATCCTCCTGCTGGAGAGCAATAACGTAGATTATTTTAAGCAGCGCAGCCATGTTCATAACCAGCGTCTTCTCATCCATCTCAGACAAGCCTTCTCTGAGCCTCCTAAGACTCTCCTTAACGTCCACGACGAAAGGATCAATATTCTTCTCAATAACCTCGTCGCACAGACGGGTAATCCTCTCGACCAGCTCAGCGTATCTGCTTGACGACATTCATTTCAACCTGCTTTCCAGAGCACTGAGACAACCAAAAGAAGGGATATAAGTGTTAATTCTTAGACTACTTACCATTCCAAATCAATATCTAGACCCATGTGACAAGCCTGTTTAATCTCTCTGTGGCGAACATATATCACGCTTTAAAATTTTTTCCTAAGATTTTACTTTTAACCATCTTTTCATGCTTTTGTCTAAAATCGCTATTATTCAAGGCGATGTAGAATTAGACGATAAACGAACTAGACACTTTTATGGCTAAGAAACGAGTTTTCCCCATAATTCGCCATTATAAGATTACAGCGAGTAAACTTTTGCCTTGACAAATTCTTTAATTAACAAAACATCATCCAAAGGATTGAAAATGGAGGATTGTAAAGCCGTAGGGGAGGAGCTTGAGGAGCTCACATACCAGCCTCAGCCGAGTGAATACTTCAACCCTTTAGACCTAGGGAGGATGGTGGTTCTCGACGCGGGCCAGAAATGGTATGGTGTTGTTCTGGAGACCATTATTGAGAAGGGTGTTGTCAGGAGGCTTGCCGAGATCGCTGAGCAGGCAGGAATCATAATAAGGTTCATCCAGTTTTCCAACGTTGAGCCGCACGATAGTCTTGCTAAGGCGATCGCTTTCCTAGACTTCTCGAGCACGAGCGTCACTCCGGAGGAGGCTTTGAGGCTCGTCAGGAAACAGCCTTTCGTAAGAAGCGCCCACCTCATAGTTCCGAGTTACGAAGGATTACTCTTCGACAATTATTTCTTCCCGCTCGTCGTTGGAAAGAGGAGGGCTGTAATCTTCAGGAGGAGGGTCTACGAATCCCTTTTCAAAGGAGTTAGGGAGAAGTTTGGAACAGCGGGGGAGGCAATGCTATACTACCAGGGCTTTTGCGTGGGGCACAGGACGTGCCAAGCGTACAGGGAGGAAACAGGCATAGAGGATCCTGAGACACTAGTCGGGCTCGGCAAGGCCTACTTTAGAATAGTGGGCTTCGGGATAATTGATGTCGCGAGGATAAGCGTTGAAAAAGGAGAAGCACAGGTACGCGTATATGAAAGCTTCGAGTGTGAAACCGGCAAGGGTAGCGAAACACCCTACGGCCACTTTATAAGGGGGATTCTAGCAGGATTCTTCACAAACATATTTCAGAAGGAGGCGAAAGCCGTCGAAACAAAATGCATAGCGAAAGGAGACCCATACTGCGAGTACATAATAAAAACATAGTTGAAAACCTATTTTTCAGAAACCTGTTTCCAAACCATGATTAACCTTGGCTTCCAGCCAGTATGGAGCTTAGCATCGCGAGGACAATAACGAGCGTCAAAATATGCTTAAAGGAGTCTCACGGCTTCCGCTTCCTGTAAACCACGCCAAATCCCTTAACGCCCTGGAAAGACGTTCCCAGCGAGATGCTCGTCGGCGTTATGCCCATGTTTAGAATAACCGCCACCACCACGCCATGGTTCTCCTCCTGTGGTCCAGGGTTTCGCCGAGTTTCGGCAGCTCATCCTCGAAACTGCTTATTGGAAGATAATATATGCCCCAGAGTTTACCATCATACTTCTCGTATTGCGACTGAATCGCGGGAGGAGTCTTCCCACCTATGACTTTCTCGTAGAGTTTGTCAATGGCCTCTTTCCTACTCAGACCCTCCTCCATCAACCTCGCATCTCCTGTCCACCATATTCTTGTTTCCATATGCGCGAGTATACAGCTTGTAAAGCTTGGAAAGCTTGGCCTCAGCCACCCCCATACTTACGTTTCCAGTAAAAAACTTCTAAATCTCAAATGGTGAAAAAGTTATTTCACCAGCAACGTTGGAAAAACGTTTAACGTGAAGAACCGCGTTTTAACCTAGTATGAAAACTCTCCTATCTCCAGCCACAGCAGCACGTCAAACATGAGGAATCCAAGCTTTTAACCGGCGGAGGCTATGCAAAACCCTTAGCGCATGGTAAAGAAAACTAAGTTCTGAATATACTAAAGAAAAAATAGGTTATTGCTTTATGAAGTTTGAGCATCTTTTTCTATAATAGCAACGGTATTAAAAAACATGGTTTTGACTAGTAAGGGCGATGCAAAAATCTTATTTAAGCCCTTGAAACCTCTAGAACACCGGTGGAAACTACAGCGCAGGAAAAAAGTCTTCGATTGAAAGAAGTGATTTTAGAGCAATTCATGAGTTACCGTTACGCTAGGATACCCATCTACCCTAAGCTTAACCTTATTCTCGGGCCAAACGGGTCCGGGAAGTCGTCAATCCTCCTCGGCGTGTCCGTGGGCCTCGGCCAGTCTCGGAGCGGCAGGGCTGAGAAGCTTAGCGACCTAATAAGGAACGGGGAGGATATTGCTAGGGTTACTCTGGTATTCGACAATTCTCCCGGGCAAGATGGTAAAAGGCCTGTCCCATTCATAAGGTCCGACGAGCTTATTATAACCAGGTATCTGAGGAGGGACGGCGAGTACTGGAGCCAGATCAATTATAATCCCGCTACGAAAATGGAGATCGACGAGATTCTCTCCCTATTCGGCATAGACCCTTCCAACATGCTGATAATAATGCACCAATACATGATTGAAGAGTTCGCCATGCTCGACCCTTCTGAGAAGCTCAGGCTCGTCGAGGGTGCTGTCGGCCTGTCCGGGCTGAGGGATAACATTAAGGCTTCTCAGGAGAGGCTCAGCAGGATTGTCAGCGAGGAGAAGTCTGTCGAGGCTCTTTTAAACGAGGCTCGTGAAACGCTTGGAATGTGGAGGGCCGAGTACGAGAAGCTTGTTAAAAAGAGGGAGCTTCAAACTCTCCACGCTGAGTTGAACAGGCTTCTAAAATGGAGCATATACAATCAGCTTAACGCTGAGAAGACCAGGCTTGAGGAGAACGTTTCTAAGCTTGAGGCAAGGATGGCTGAGGGCAACCGGATAGTCTCCGGGACTGTGGAGAAATACGAGAAGGTCTGGAGCAGGCTGAACAAGGCGAGGATGAAGCTTAAGAGGGTTTTCTTCAAAGCCTCTGAAAAAGGGTTTGACGACAGCCTCATCGACGAATACAGCAAGCTGGACGAGGAGATAACCAAGCTGATTAGGAGCTACGTGAAGCTCAACGTTAAGGCCGAGGTCTTGAAATATAGGATCAGGGAGCTCGAAAGGGAGCGCCGCAGAATCCGAGAAAGGATTAAGACCGTTGAAGAAAGGGTTAGGGAAGCCAAGGAGCAACTTGAAGGAGAAGCGCCAAAGGAGGTTGAACCCCCTGACGTCTTGGAGAAGAGGATTAACGACTGCATTATTCAAATAGCGTCGCTCGGCACAGTCAGCGAGAACGCTGAGGAACTCTACAAAAACTATCTCAACGTTTACAGCGACCTTGAGCAGAAGGTTAAGATTATAGTTGAAAACAGGAGGGCTGCTGAAAACGAGCTTAAAGACAGGATAGAAATATGGAGAAAGAAGATCGTTGAAACAATAAGCAGGATTAACGAGGGCTTCAGGAGAAACATGGAGGTGATGGGCGGCATAGGCGAGTTAAGACTGGCAAACCTAGAGGACATTGAAAACGCGGGCCTAATGATCTTCGTGAGCTTCGGCGGCAGTACCCTGACAGAGTTTAACGCATACACGCAGAGCGGCGGGGAGAGAAGTGCTACAGTCGTGTCATTCCTAATGGCCCTCCAATCACTAGTCAAGTCGAGCATCCGGGGGCTCGATGAACTTGATGTGCATATGGATTCTATTAATAGAATTAAATTTTTCAAAATATTATCAGAAGCTGCGGAGAAAAATCCTGGAGTAGCATATCTATGCATCACTCCTGGAACTCCACCGCCAGTTAAGGATGCTCATGTAATAGTTGTTCAGAAAGTCCAAGACGAATCAAGAATATTGGAAGTCAAACAGTAAAACGCCTGCTATGTCTCCTAGCCTCTGGACAACTTCCTTCTCGGTAGAATCTCGAGTATTGGGTACATACTCTTGAAGATTCAAGGGCAGACGAGGAGCCTCTTAGCGCGTGCGCTTGGAGTCCAGAACCTTCCTGAAGGTTCTGAGGCCCTCGGCTTTCTAGTGTTAAGGATGGATAAGAAGCTGTATTGCTGAAGATATTGTAATTAGTCTTGGTGGAAACGTGATGAAGAAAACAGAGAGAACATACTTGACGGATTTGTCGATAGTCAAGGGATCCTATAGTGTGGCTTTACAGGCGGATGTCACATTCACCTCACCCAGGCCATACTTGCAAATGAAGGTTAAGACCATCGGGGGATTAGATCTGATCTATAGATTTGAGTATGATCAAAAAGCTGTAACGGTTGGTTGCAATCCCTTCATAGAAATAAAGGAGAAGTTGCATTAAGTAATGTGGTAAAATTCATGATCCTACCGGATGTTAAATGTCTTGGAGATATTGCCTATATTAAGGGGGATGCTTTTAATGAAGTTGTAGGTTTAGCAAACGAGCTCCCAGAAAGATTTGAAGATTTTA
>CALIBN010000002.1 GCA_938045545.1 uncultured archaeon
ATCTACTTTTGAAGCAGCAGGAGGCAGCACTGAATTCCACGTTTACTACGGGTTCCTCGGCGAAAATATGCATTTCATACGATGCATGATGGAGGACAGGGAGCCTGAAACCTGTTTTAGAGATGCTGTTAAAACGATGGAGCTTATTGAAAAGATATATGAGAATACTCTTCGCGGACAACGAGTTTCTGGCTAAGAAGCTGGCGAATAGGGCTCTAAAACAATAACCTCGTATTCTTTTAGAAGTGGCAGTTTGAAAGCTACACCCTCCTCTGTCTCCTCTAAATTCAGCTCCATGTTTAGTCGTAAGGCCTTAGCATGCCGTAGAGCTTTAAACCCATGTAAGCTTATAGTTAGGTCCCTAATGGGCACTATTGATTCTATTGGCCGAGTCATCTCACCGGTGAAATTAACTAGATGAACCAGAATCCTCCGTTTATCTGGCTGATGCCTTAGCGTGATTTCAACGCTTTGAGGACAATTATCCAGCGTTACTAAAGTTCTGGCCATCAGGCGGACAGAGTTGACGATGATCACCCTATAGTCAGGATTATGATAGGAATTGTAGTGTTCGAAAAAATTTCCCGCGATGTAAAGGCAACTTCCTTTCCCATAGCTATTCATCAGAATCGCCGGCTTCCCAGATAATGGTGGGAGCTTCACGTACCGTGCAGGCATCTTCTCGTGGTACATCATTATAACCCTAGAAGTTGTTGGAATTACCTCCATCCCATATGTTGGGCACGGAAGCAGTCTCGCGCTCAGGCCGTCTATAGCTGGATGACCACTAACGACCGACATGTAGTCTAGCTTCATAGGGCCAAAAACCCCTTTGCCCGCCTTGACGCCGAAAACCTCGACCAACCCGGGTTCCCTAAGCAGGACTCCGTATTCATCGTACCTAGAGGTTTCAAAGCTGGCGATGAGATTGCCCCCGTTCCTCACGTAGTCTTTAATCGTCTCAACATTGTTTTCAGAGATGCAGGCACAGTTGGGAGCAATTATCAGATCGTAATTACGTAGAACCTCAGGCCTTAAAGATTCCTCGTCAATAATATTGAACGGTATGTGTGACCTTACAAGTAGCTCGTAGCATCCCAGGAATTCGGCGTGAAAGTCTCCAGCAGCCACCTGTTTTTCAATTTTCCCCCCTTGAGGAGTAAAATCGGTAACAGGGATGCTTGACCTATAAAAGTCGGCTGTCCTAGTGGACCAGAAAAGCCCAACCTTAGCAACTGGCACTGCTCCCTCTAAAAATTCTGAGTTACTCAGTATGAAGCGGTTCATTTCCGCAGCTGCCAGAGCACCGGGCCTGTCGATTGAGCTCAAAGACACTCCATACCACGGGTTAGCACCGTTGGCAACAGTGTCTGCGTAAAGCAATCTCGTTTCAACCGGGGTTAAAAGATATTCATCCCATCCCTTATTGGCACCTGCTATGAAGACCACGATTGGTTTTCCATTCGACTGCGTCTCGAGGAGCTTAGCGGTCATTCCAGGTTTCCAAAGTGGCTCAGACCTTAGATCATAGTATAGGAAACCTCCTTCAGCCCCCAGAATATCCTGATGTGGCACTAGTCGCCTATTATCTCTGGCTGCCGGCCATGCCGGCCATAGGCCAGTTGAATTCATGTAGATTACCGCGTCTTGTTTAACTCTCTTTAGAGCTCTCTCAGCATCCCTAAGGTACTCAGCAACACTGTCGTATCGGAACTCTATGAACCTACTCCAAGCAGGGTCCTCCCAATCTTCCCTCCTGGGCAGGTCTAACCCATGTTTTCGCCTAAACTTGTCCTGACAGCTCTCACAATAGCATGCGCCAGGGATGAAAATCGGCCCATCTAAGAATATTCCGTCGATATCGTAAGAAGCCAGGTCTTCAATTCCTTGGAGAGACCATTCTCTCCAAGGCGAGTTTACGCACGGGACGTTCCCAGAACCATACAAGTCATCAATTATCTTACCCTGTGCATCTACTTGAAGCCAATCCGGATGATCCTTTCCGAACTCGAGGTTTAACCAGTGCACATTGTAATAAATCAAGACTCGGATGCCTCTTTTATGAGCTTCCGGCAAGTATTCGCTTAAGAGGTCTCTAGGCATGCTTTTTGCTATTCTAGTCTTAAAGTAGAAGATACCCTTCTCCCCTCCCCAAAAATCACTGCAACCCAGATGCTCAGTGTTGAAACCCAGTTTACTTTTAGCTTCTGCAAGCTCAGATGGATTTATTTTAAGAACTTCTTCAGCAGAGGGCAATGTGAAATCAGCAATGGTCAGCGGTTTACGCCACCATTGTTTCTCAGCCATGTTTCTCAAGAGGTGTCTGAAATATTAAACTTTTTTGAGTAGGTAAGAAGCTTTAGGCCAGTGAATATGGTGTTTACAAAACCTTTATATGTAAACCGGCATGCTGCGACAGGGATGCTGCCCGCTGAAAGACTTGACGCTGCATTTGAGGGTAAAGATTCTGACGCGATGCCCTGGTTCGCCGACCTAACTTATTGGTGTCATGCGCACGAAGAGATGGGAACCCTACCACAAAAATACAAGGGGGAGAATAGGATAAACCTTTACATGGAAATGGGGTGTGGTGCACATGAGGAGCTATATCGCCCCGTTTTCAGAATAACGCATAAACAGGTGAAAATCCATACTTATGAAGAAAGAAGCTCCGATGGCAGCTTTGTTAGACGCGAGGTTTTCGTAACGCCGATTGGAGATTTGAAGTGCATAAGGAGGTATTCGGCAAAGTCCCACAGCTCTGCTATAATAGAGCATCCGGTTAAAACCGCGAGCGACCTTAAGGTACTCAGGTTCATAGTGAAAGACCAAGTTGTGAAGAAGGATCTGGAGATGTATGAATGGCAGCAACGTATGATGCGGAAATGGGATGGATGGGGGATTGTGAGTTCTCTCCCGCCCAGGACTCCTTTGATGAGAATGATAGTGGAGTTGGCTGGTTTTTCAAACACTGTGAAACTCCAGTGGATGCACAGGGAAGAGTTCGACGAGACCATTCAAGCGATGTGCGAGGCAGACGACCCTATTTACGAGACAGTTTTAGAAGCACCCGCCAAGTATGTTTACTTTGGGGAGAACCTGTCCAGCGACATGGTTAGCCCACGTCTCTTTAAGACATATCTTGAACCATATTACAAGAAGCGTGCTCTCGAACTCCACGCTAAAGGGAAAAAGATTTACCTCCATATTGACGGTGGCCTCAGGGGATTGCTGCCATTGATTGCTCAAACAGGTGTTGACTGCGCGCAATCGCTGACGCCGGCTCCCGTAGGGGACGTTGACGTTAAGGATTTCAGGAAAATTGCTGGCGGAAACATTGTTTTATGGGGGGGCTTGCCGGGGGTTTTATTCAGCAAGGAATATCCTGTCGAAATGCTGAAGCAAGTGCTTGACGACATAATAGAGACTTATTTAAGTGACCGCGGGTTTATCATAGGGGTTGCCGACCAGGTTCCTCCGGACGGCGATATCCAAAGAGTGAAAATGGTCAGCGAAACTGTGGAGACTAGGGGTAGAAGATGATTGAAACCCATAGCCTTATAAATAAGCTTAACACGGTTTCGACGATGCGTCTTGGTAGAGATGATAGATGCTCCTCAGATTACCGAGAATTTCATAAGAAAGCTCTATGAAAGGACTAAACCGGCACTGTCCTTCAAAGCTACTTCTGAGGATGAGTTTTTCAAGTGGAGGGAGGAACTTAAGAACAAGATCAGGGAACTCCTAGGGGATTTCCCCGAGCCCGCCGACCTAAGCCCGCGTCTGCTCTCCCGTGAGGAAACGGAGAACTACGTCAGGGAGAAGTGGATCATACAGTCCGAGAAGGACTGCTGGGTACCCCTCTACCTCCTGATCCCGAAGAAGGCTGGAAAGCTTCCCGCAATCCTTTGCGCCCACGGCCATGGCACCTACGGCAAGGATTCAGTAGCAGGTGTTCATTTCAACGACCTGGATAGGAAGGCGGAGATCGCGAGGCTAAACTATAATTACGCCGAGCAAATGGCCATTGCTGGCTTCGTTACGGTCGCTCCGGACTGGCGGAGCTTCGGCGAAAGGATAGGCTACCGCAATCCCTATCCTGGGAGGGACATATGCAACGTTCATTTCCTTCAACACTTGATCCTTGGGAGGACGCTTCTGGGAAGCAATATTTTCGACGGCATGCGGGTTATAGACTTCCTAACGACGCTCGAGTATGTAGACTCAAGCAGAATAGGTTGCATGGGGCTTTCCTTCGGAGGAACGATGACAACCTACTTGGCACTGCTCGACGACAGGATTAAAGCAGCAGACATAATATGTTATGCCACAACCACTGAGCATTACGCGATATCCCGGCCAAACTTCTGCGGGTCTCAGCTAGTCCCTTATCTATACAAGTATGCAGACGTGCCTGATGTCATAGCTGCGATAGCTCCTAAACCCCTTTTAATAGAGAGCGGTGCATCAGACACTTGTTTCTGGATACACTCAGCCTTGAAGGCACATGACGTAATACGGAGGGCATACCAGGTTGCCGGTAAGCCGGAAAACCTATGGATAGATATTTTCCCAGGGGAGCACAGCTTCTCCGGGAGAATGGCCTTTAGATTCTTCGAAAAACACCTTAAAACTGGAAAAGGCGAATAAGCCATCAAAAACATTGGAAAACCCATATGCTTGGGATCGCAGGATAAACTTTAACATTTAATGATGCGGATAATGCGAAAATGCTATGGGTAAAGCAAAATAGTTTCTTTTCACGCCATTCCTCAGCGTGGTCCAGATGAATGTCTTTGAAGCAATAAGGATAAGGCTTAGATACGTGTCTATGAAGATAGGCCTGTTTAACAAGAAAAAACTTGAAGGAATCGTGGAGGCCGCTAGGCTGGTGCCATCCGCTGGAAACAGGCAGCCATGGCGTTTTATCGTAGTTCCCGGAGCGCGGAGGAGATTGTGAGATACAACCATTGGCGAAAAAGCGTTAAAACATAACCTTTGGTTTAAAGAATTAGGCTTAGGACCTCTGTGGATTTTAAAACCTCTTCGCCCTGGAGATTCATTATCGAGTCGACGTTCTCCCTAGTAACGTTTGTCGTTGTCCCGACGCCTGTTACGCATGCAGCACCGGCAGCCTGTCCTGACATTAAGAGCCTCTTTAAATGTTCAAGAGGGATTTCGGAAGGGTCTTTAAGTTCCCCGTGCTTTAGTAAAGCGAATAAGATTCCTGCGCTGAACGCGTCACCTGCCCCAGTCGGGTCGATCACTTCAACTTTAAACCCTTTTTGCCTCATGTATTTCCCATTTTTCAAAACAGCTAGCGCACCCTTTTCGCCAAGGGTTACGAACGTTATGCCATTAACCCTTTCACTCGCCGCCCTCATTGCTAATGCTAAGCTATCCGTCTTGAATATGTTCTTCAGCTCTATGTCGTTGCAGTGGAAAAAGTCTGCGTAATCTAAATGCTCAACTATATAATCCCATTTTCTTCCATAAGGCTCCACCATGTCTACGAACGTTAAGCTTCCAGTCTTCTTAGCGGTTTCAAGAACCTCCCTGAGCTTCCCGTCGAACTCGCCGCACAGGCCTGATGCGGCGTAGAAAACCCTCGGTTTGACCTCAAGTATCTTCTTGGACACGAAACCTGGATCAAGATGCCAGCTTGCACCAAGGTCTAAGTGAAACCGCCTATCCTCCCCCTTCACAACAAGCGCAATGTTTTTTGTTGTTCCGACTTCAACGAGCTCAAGCAAGTGTGCGACAACCCCTTTTTCCTCCAAAACACTCCTTATGAAGGCCCCGAAAATATCTTTTCCGATTGCCCCAACTATGCCGACAGAACGCTTTTCAAGGCCAAGCTGGATCAAATCTATAGAAACATTACAGGGATGCCCTCCAACTGTCAACTTAACGCTTTTCTTGGCAAACACTATATGCCCAGGATCGGCGATTTTAGGCAGTTCTGCCAGAATCATATCAGCCACGATGAACCCCGAGGTAAGGACCTTCATCAAGAAGGTTTATGGTTAAGAGTTTTTAATCTTTTCCAAAATTCCTAAGTATATGATTCTAAACCCATTCTCTAAGAGTAGTTTCCTTTCCAACAGACCTGTAGAAGCTCCTCATCCTTTCAATAAGCTTAGCAACCCTATCCTTAGAAAAACCTTTTTCAAAGTGGAGGAACTCCATCAACCTTACCTCATCAAGCCCCGCATATTTAACAGAATACCCTTTTCTAACATCCGGGTCCATGAATACCCTTCTAACTTCAGAGTAATTCTCCGGAACCTCGGGAAGAATGTTTCTGGGGATTTCATCTATCCGTCCATATTTCTTAATAAGTTGCAGAGCTTTTTTAGGGCCAACCCCCCTAACACCCTGGTTGAAATCCGTCCCGACAAGTATAGCAATATCCACCAGCTGTTCCCTAGTAATCCCCAGTCTGCCTAAAGCTTCTTCAGCCTCTATGAGCTCAGGCTTCAAAACCTTTGAGTAACCCTTACTCGGTAAAAACTCCGTGCTACGTATAGCTAAGTTTCTAACAAGCCTCGGAGAACCATATAGGAGAGTATCATAGTCTCTTCCAGCAACAGCGTATGCATCTCCCTTCTGAACTATGAATGCTGCTTGAGCTTCAGCGTCCGATGGTGCTTCGACAAATGGGAGACCCATTGCCGACAGAAGCATCTTTACGTCTTCAACCATCGCACTGGTTAATCTTGTTGAGGAAACGGCCTTGGAGAAGGCTTCTGCAAGCCTACCCTCTTTTATCGCTCGCCTCCACTCGGCTAAAGCCTTCTCTCTCCTATGTCTCCTTTCATCAAGCTCTCTCAGCTTGAGCGGAATAGGCCTCCCGTCGAATACGAATATGAAACGCATGCCGTAGTCACACAGAAGCCTTGTAACCCTGAAGGCGAAACCTATTAGGTGGGACGTAACTTTGCCCGCAGTATCCGTGAAAAACGATCCGTCAGGCTTACGTATTAACGCGAGAAACTGGTAGAGCATCTGGTTAGCGTCGACCGCGAAGCTTTCTCCTCTGAAGTCTTCAAGGCGCATCGGCTTCCTGAGGATTATGGGTGTTAAATTAACCCCCATCTGGGCCTCGAACCACCTATTGTTAATATACCGTGACATTTATGGTTTTCAAGCATATTTTTGAAGAATACAGTATTTTTCACTAAAACTTATAAACATAGCCTTGATAATTTAGCGGCGAGAAAACGAAGGAAAACAGATGGTTCAAGACAGTTTCAAACATTTTAAAGAAACATGCCTGGGCTGCTGGGCTTGCTCGGTGCTAGGTATGTTTTTAAACAATGGGTCGGGCTCTTGAATTAAGTTCAGCCAGTCTTGTCTTCACAAGATATGAGTTGAGCCTGGAGATGCGGGCCATGTATTCCGAGGATTAAACTAATATGATAGTCTTAATGGGGATTGTGTCTGTAGTGATTACTGTGATTGTTACACTCTCATTGCATAGAAGAGAGAGAAGCTTCCTCCCACGCCTCCATCACCTCCCGCTTCCACGTAACACTGGATTTCCCATACTTTTTCCTATTATTTTAGGAGCATAAGGCTCAAAAGGTTAAATCGAGGCGCGCGAAGATATTCCGTTGACTGGAGAACATAAACTTGAAACCCCCATTGGAAAGGAAGAGGTCACTAGACTTAAGGCTGGAGACATTCTGTATATTAGCGGGGAAGTATTTACGAGTAGGGATAGGACTCAAAAATTAATATTGGAGAATAGGAATAGGCTGCCCTTTTCCCTTCATGGCCTCATCGAGTTTCACGCAGGTCCAATAGTCAGAAAGAAGGATTCTAAGTGGGAAATCGTTTCAATCGGTCCCACTACGAGTTTCAGAATGGAGAATAACGAATACGGGTTTATCAGGGAGACAGGGATTGCAGGCGTCATTGGAAAAGGCGGCATGGGAAATAGAACCGTGGAGGCATGCCGAGAATTCAAAGCCTTCTACGGAGTTCTACCCGGGGGAGCTGCAGCGCTGATTGCTAAAAGCGTTAAACGTATTATTGGAGTCTACTGGCTTGAAGAGCTTGGAGTCCCAGAGGCAATGTGGCATCTCGAGGTTAATGAGCTTGGGCCGATAACAATCGTAATAGATGCTTTTGGAAACGATCTGTACGAGGACCTTAGGAGAAGAGTAGGCGAAAACCTTTCGCGTGTTTTGAAAAGCATGGAGGAATAGAAAAATGCATCCCGCTAAGCTTAAGGAATATGTTGTCGAAGCAATAAGGCTCTGTGAAACATCCCTGCCTTTGGATGTTAAAAACAGTTTGAAAGAAGCCTATGAGCGTGAAGAAAGAGAGATTCGGAAGAAAATACTGGGTGCCCTCTTGAAGAATGTTGAAACCGCTGAAAAAGAAGGCAGGCCCATATGCCAAGATACTGGCACATTAACCTTTTATGTTAAGAGAGGAGGATGGAGGGAAAATGAACTGCAGAGAATAATTGTTGAGGCTGTTGTGGAGGCAAGTGGTAAAATACCTTTGAGGCCGAACACAATAGATTTCCCCTCCAGAAGAAATCTAGAAGACAACACAGGGAGATTCGTCCCATGGATTGTCTGGGAGCAAGGTGGAGAAGATTTGGAGATAACGGTAGTGGCTAAGGGCGGAGGATCCGAGGCTGTTTCAAGCCTAAAAGTTTTGCCGGCCACTGCTGGAAGAAAGGAGATTTTTCAAACGGTTCTCGAGAGCGTTGCAGAAGCTGGAGCCAAACCATGTCCCCCGATAATCCTTGGAGTCGGAATCGGCCCATCTTCAGAAATGGCTCTCGAGCTGGCTAAGAGAGCTGTTTACTTAAGGCCCATTGGGGAGAGGCATATGAACGGCATTATTGCGAGGATGGAGGAGGACTTGCTGAGAATGGTTAACGAGCTTGACATAGGTATCCACGGCTTCGGAGGTATATCGGCCTTAGATGTTCACATAGAATACGCTTCAATACACCCTTCATCCATGGTCGTTGGTGTTGTGGCAAGCTGCTGGGCTTTGAGAAGAATCGTGTTGAAAGTTTCTGGAGAAACTGTAGAAATTAAAAACCATAGTTCACAATTCTAAAACTGAAAAATCATTTGCAACTCGTTACTTCCATTCTCCTCGTACAGTAGTCTAAAGCGATCCTCATATTTTTTATTAGTTCTGTCCCTATGACTATTTCCTCAACCCCTTTTACGGTTTCTATGAAGCCGCTGAACTGGTTTTTAAGACTCGGTATAACTACCTCGCCGAATGTCCCAACGGACTGTATAGAGAGGGCATTGGCAAGAACGAGTTGTCTTTGCTCCGTGGAAAACTGGTCAAAAGAAAGCCCTTTGAAAACAGTCTCCGGTATGAGTAAGAATCCTTCAAACCCTGTGTCAAGCACGGCGATAACAGTGCCCTCGCTCGGAAAACTCTTGTTCATTACGGGATTCCTAATGATTATCTCCAGCACCGGAGTATCATCTAGAAAATAGGAATTCATCTTCCCGGCTATGTGTGGCTGAGGGTTGGTCTCATTCTATACCCGCCGCGGACCACTGGCTTAATCGGCTTCGTCGACACTATTCTCAGGCCCCGCGGTTCAATGCCTCTGCTTTTTAAAATCGACGCTAGCTCTTCTAGGGTACTGGCTTCCGCTACCACATTCCCCTCCCTAAGAGCTTTAAATACTGTTTTTTCGTAATCTGCGGATTTATCTAGGATCGCGAAATAATTCGTCAAAGCGTTTTCAATCACCTTTGACATTCCCCCTTTACTTGACCCGTATAAGCGTCTAACAATACTTCTAAGCTTCTTTTCAACATCGTCGTTAAGGGAGATCGTGATTGTGCCCATATTAATTTAATAGATATGTATGTCCTATTTAAACATTATTTCAAATCTCTGATTTTCCACAAATGATGCAAAAACGAGCGTAAAAATAGACGAGCCACAGTATTTCACTGACATCTTAAAATAAGCAAAATCCTAATCCTTTAGTCTTCCGCTGAAAATGCTTTTATCAACTCTTTGTTTAAAAACATCGTGGAGAAAAGGATAAGATACATGGACAAGCTTGCTCATATAGATAGGAGGATGCTAATATAGAATCTTGGTTACCCTCCCAAGATGAAGAGAGAACTTGATTAGCAATCTACAAGGCTTTTCAGGAGATAGTTGAAGCATTCTTTGACATGCTATCTATGAAACTCGACGAATTGAAAATACCCCCGAAGGACGATTATACTAACATTCTGTTAATTGAAGAAAAAGGATTAATCGATAAAGATACCTCCAGTATTCTAAGTGCAAACGGATTGAGAAATAGACTTGTCTATAACTATAACAAAATATCAGACAAATTAGCGCTGGAATCGATAAAAACCCTCCTTCCCAAATTGGCTAAAATAAGGAAGGATTTAGAGTCATGGACGAGTACATAGACCTATACCAGTTATCCAGATTAAGGGTGTTTTAGCAATACTCCTATTCGGCTCTAAGGCGAAGGGAGAAACGATGATAAGAGATGCCGACGTTTGCATAGTTACACCAGAGGTTAACGATAAAGCAGGATTAATGCTAGACGTGTTCTTCAGGGTTAATAACCAGAAGTACGATATCTGGTTGTTTGAAGAACTTCACTCTATATGAAGGCTGAAATCATAAAGACCCACAAGGTAGTATGGTATAGAGATATAGACGAGCTTTATGACTATTTCGCTAACCTTATGAAAATATGGAGAGACCAAGAAGTCAGAATTAGAACGTATATCAAAGAATTATAAAAGAGGCAGATCATAAATTGCTGGCCAACCGCTTAACGCATGACGGAGGGAAATCAGGGTAGAAAAGAAAACTAAACACATTCTCATCGGAAACATCTTCTTCAAGTTGTAAACAGTAAAAAATGTTATTTATTTCTTAAGTAATCTCTCCCACTAGCTCTGAGTCTTTCAATTTGGGATTTCTAGCCTTGTTCAAAGAGTCGATCGAATATACTGCAATCGTATTTAAATCGCTCACTTTAGATTCAAGGTCTCAGCAACCATGTAGCGCGCACAAGCGGGAGTAAACGGGATTCATGCCGAGCAATTTCGGAATAAGCTGGCTCACGCTTACTGGTAACTAAAGGATTGGAGTAAACTCGAAAATTCGTCCTTTCGAGCGCGTGAAGCCTATCTCCCAGTGGTCCAGATCCTCTGGAACTCCCTTTCGAGGGCCGTGGCCAGCTCCGCGCTTCGAATCACCAGCAAGTTCTCATTGTTATCTCGGTCTGCTGACGCAGTCCAATTGAAGCTGCCGATCAAGACTATGTGACCGTCGATTATCGCTACCTTGTGGTGCATGAGATTCGGGTTAGTGTCGTTCCTCACCTGGACTCCGGCTGCCTTCAGGCGGAAGTATTCGCTATACTTCGTAACTTGCTGCTCCTCGAACACGATCTTAACCTCTACCCCTCTTTGGTACGCAGCAAGAACCGCGTCGCCTATACTGTCGAGAGTGAAGCTATAGATCAGGACGTGGATGCTCAAGTTAGCCCTGTCCAGCCAGTGGATCAAGGTTGAAGCACATCCGCCCCTTGGAGAGAAGTAGACACCCAAGATTGAGACCTCAGGGACAGCTTCGGCAGCCTTCAGCGCTACTATCGTGGCGTTCAGCTCCTGAATCTCTTCATTCAGCCGCGAAATTTCGGCCTGAGCGGCACCTAGCTGAGACTGGAGGGAGCTGATCTGAGATCCGGCGAGACCGAAGTATCCCAAGGCCACGCCGATTAGAAGCCCGCCAACGGCCAGCGCAATCACCTCATTTTTCATTTTCTACGTCATTTGAATTCCTAGAGATTTGGATTAATAAATCCTACTTAGATGGCAGCAAGGTAAACTCCTAATCCGAGTTACCGCACACAACAATAGCGCGCCTTTCTCCGATTTTTCGTCCAATAATATTTGGTAAGAGGATTAGTTGAATCTCAAACCTCACTTTCCTTCTACAGCTTCTCTAGGATTCTATGATCTTCTCGCACGCTGAAGCAGGAAACAGTTTTAGAATTTAGGTTTCAGATATTAGCTTCTTGATAAATTCCACGTCCTTTTTCAAAACAGTTTTTCTCTCTTCCCGACCATACTTTCCTAGAGACTCGTCTTCGATGGTTAAATCGCCAGCATACCCAGCTTTCCTCAAGACCTGAACGACCCTTTTCAAGTCAATATCTCCTTCGTACAGAGGTACTGCAACCTGAGGAAAATCTATCCCAGGACGCCTCTGCTTTTCCCTCCTAGCTTCAGGATATTTTAAATTTTTAAGATGAGTATGTTTAACTAGTTTTGCATACTTTTCTATGAGTTCATGAACCTTACTCAACGGATAACCATACCAATAGAAGTTTCCGGTGTCTAACGTCAAGCCTATTCTCTCATCATTCACCTCTTTAAAAGCATGGTCTAAAAATCGCTCATCGTTACTAACATAGCCGTGATTCTCTACAGCATAAGCTACGCTGCTGCCCCTCGTCTCTCTTAAAAGGGATTTCATTATTTTAACGAAGTGCTCAGCATACTCTTCAATTGGCTTCTCTCCCATTATTTGCATATGCGAGTTTATCCGTATCACTTCAACCCCGATTTCATCCGCAAGTTGTGTCGCCTTTTTAATATAATTCAGCTCCTCTTCCAGATTTTCACTTGAAAAATCATTTTCCAACAATATGGTGCACGGTTTTATACCCATATTTTTAGAAAATTCTAAAAATTCTTTTCTTTCACGAGCGTCTCTCAGGTTAAAACCTAGCTTCACTATGTGGCCCATATCTTCATACGTGTCTTGAGTTAATGTTTTGTTGACGTACATTTCATACCTATCTAAACCCAAGTCCTTTAAACCTTTAACGAGATCCTCGTAACCAACCCATACTACTGTGAAATCCCTTACTGAGACATACATTTGATCCTACAATAACAGGGATATTAATAAACTTATCAAGTGGCCAATATGCCAAATCTCATAAAGCCATGCATAGCGATCTATAGAAGCAGTGTGGAAGCTGATTTGAAAAACATATAGTTCAATTAGTACTCGGCTATTTTGATTTTAACCCATATTTTTCCCAATGCGTTATTTCTTCAAGCGGTCTCCTGTTTCTGCTGGGTTTCTCATCAGGATAGCCGACTGAAACAGTACATAGAACTCTAAGACCGTCAGGTATTCCTAGCAGCTTCCTTATAGGTTCTTCAAAGGAAGTGTTCAAAACGCCCATCCAGCATGTTCCTAGCCCCATAGAGTGGGCAGCGAGAAGGAAGTTTTGCACGGAAACCGCGACATCCCCGTGATACCAGTTGCTGCTCCTCCCGGGGTCAGCTATGAAAACCACTACGACGGGGCTGTCAGCCATGAACCTTCCGTACCTATGTATCTCCGCAAGCTTCCTCCTAGTCTCAGGGTTCTTCACCACTAGAAACTCCCATGGCTGAGAATTGTTAGCTGAGGGAGCCCATCTGGCTGCTTCAAGACACTCCATTATCTTCTCGTCCTCCACAGGAGTCGACTTATACTTTCTAATGCTCCGCCTAGTTTTAATCGCCTCCATCACATCCATCTTTAAACACCTAAGAAGATTTCATGAAACATCTTAATATGGTTTACTATGATCTGGAAGACCCCTTTAACAACAGAATTCCAGAATTCGATTAGGGAAAGTAGCAAACGGGATTTGGAAAACTAGAAAGTTTTTAAGCCTTACTGGCTCCGGCTTCGAATACCCAGCTATCAAGGTTTTTACAAATTAATGTAAGGATCCGCATAGACTCCTCCGGTCTCATGGCGAGAAAAAGCGCGGCAACATGCTTGCAGAACTGTTTTTGACCAATTCTTTTAACCCAGTCCTCACAGTCATGCTTCAGCCTCCTGTTAGGAATATTTATGATGACAGCGTATTCCTTAACCCTAGCTTTAACCTTCTCCTCTCCAGCCTCCTCAACAACCACTTTCCCAACCAGTTCCCTCGCCCTCTCCAGCCTACCCACCTCAAGGAAGGCTGAGACCAGTTTCTCAATGTCTTTTTCACCTGAAGAAAGCACTGCTTCAACCCTGCGAACCGTCCTCCTTAAACCCTGCTCTTCAAAGTAGTTTAGAACCCTGTTCAAAGCCTCCTCCTGAGGCTTTTCCATGACTCCGACGATTCTCATCATTTGAAGCGCGTTCTTCACCGCATATCCCCTGAAGTGGTTGTTAAAATAGACGTAAACCTTCTTAGCCTTGTACGAGAGCTCCTCAAGCTTTCCCTTCCACTCCTCAAGCTCCTCAATCCTGTAATCGTAATAGTACCAAGGCCTGTTCCCCCTGCCGTGAAACCTTACGTATGAAAAATCTCCCGTAACCTTCAACAATGCAGGCAGAAGAGGCTCGTCGACAATACAGTAACCCACATTGTTCTCGGACAGAACCCTGAAAGACTCATCCATCAGCCAAGTCGGATGCCTGAACTCGACAGTAAAATCGTAACCTTCAGGAAGGCTTTCTAAGAACTCTTTAAAGCCTTTGAAGGCTGCAACAGGCTTGGGTGGAAGCTGGAAAAGCAGTGGCCCAAGCTTCCCGTCTTCCTTGAGAGGAGCCAGCGCACTCAGGAAGAGCTTTAAATCCCTCAGAGCACCCTTCTCCAAATCCATTAGTTTCACGTGAGTCACTGTTTTAGGAACCTTAAGGGAAAATACGAAGCCTTTCGGCGAGGACCTGGCAATAGTACGTATGAATCCCAGGTTAGGCTGTTTATAGAAGGTTGAATCCACTTCAACCGTCTTGAAAACATCCGCATACTGCTGGAACATTTTCTCACTACTTGTGTAGAACACAGTTAGCCAATCCTTATAGCTCCAGCCCGATGTCCCTACAACAATATTATCCAACCCTTTAGAACATCTACTCTACGGGTGATAAACTTTTAGTTGAATCTGACACTCCTATGACTAAAGCCAACTGGATTCCCGTCGTCGCCCTCGGGCCCACCATACCGGGTAAAGTGCTTTATGGAAAACGTATACCGCGCGCTTTTCTTAGGTTACTTCTACTATAAGGCAGGCAGGAACCTTTTAGAACCTGTGACTACCATTTCAGCAACTTGTTCTTTAACATACCGTATGTATGGATGTAGCCGGCGGCAGTATCCTTTAGAATCCATCCTTTTTTCCGGAATTCGCGTGCACTGGTTTTCCCAATGGACTCTGAAACCCCATATTTAAATCCAGATACTGATCCTTAGAAAGATTCGTTTAAACAAGCTAACCACATAGAGCAATTTAGAAGATTAGTATCAACCTCGTCTGCAATCTATCTAAAATGTTATATAATCTGTTGTAAGCTTCTAAAAAGGTAGGGGTATTTAATGGCTCTCGGAGAAAAAGTTATAGCTTTGCAACTGCTTAAAAAAAGGTTAGGGATGCTCTGGGAATATTTAACAAGCCCCGATATAAAGGAAGTGGCTGAGAAGAAACTCGTCGCGATTCTCCCAGTAGGCTCGGTCGAGATACATGGACCCCACATGCCGACTGGAACAGACTCCATAACTATTCGCGAGATAACTAGAATGGCCGCTGAAAAGGAGCCTGCAGTAGTTTTGCCTACGCTATACTATGTTTATGTGCCTGAGAACCGGCATTTTCCTGGAACCATATCGCTAAGCGCTAGGACAATCCTTACTATTCTTGAGGAAATATGCGACGAGGTGGCGAGAAACGGTTTTAAAAAAATCCTTATTGTAAACGGTCATGGAGGAAACAATAATCTTCTAAGGGTTTTCCTGAGGGAAAGCCTGCATAAGAAGAAGGATTATACTATTTACGCGTTAATTGAGCCCTGGTCATCAATAGAAGAGATTGCTGAGAAAATATGCGAGAGCAAGATAACTGGGCATGCTTGCGAGCGTGAAACCAGCATGGGGCTATACTTGTTTGAAAACCTGATTAAGATGGAGAATGTTAAGCATGAGGCGGAGATAGGAGGTACGAATCTGCCTGGAGTAGAGACGCCTGCCGACTGGCAGGCCTACGCGGTCCAGCTTTATCTCGGTGACCCTAGGCTGGCAACTAAGGAGAAGGGCAGAATCATGGTTGAAAAGCTTGTTGATTACGTGGCAGATGCTATAAGAAGGGTTAAGCAGGATGAGAGGGTTCCAGCGATACTCGACGATTTCTACAGGAAGGCCTACGGGCAGTAGTGAATGCCAGCATGGAAAGCAGCATGCTAAAACCAGTCTGAGTGCCAGATATGGGGATTTCCTGGTGGAAACAATGTTTCTAAAGTTTTCTCAACCTTCCCCTCATGCTTCACGGCTTGGTCGACTAAGACGTTCTTCGGATCCCTATATCCAAGAATGAGTTGCATCAACACCCATTGCGGGAGCTCAACCCAGTTCGCCGACAAGGTTTCTGAAAGAGACACCCCGGATTCGGAAACTTCGAGAGTAGCAATGCCTATGTCGGTTTTAAAAGATATTTGCGAAGCCAGATCCTTCACACACGCTTTTTCCAAACGGTCCTCAAATACTGAAACAAGCTTCTCGAAGGTCGACTTGAGATTAATGATTCTCCCCATGCCGTCTGAAGCATATGGATAGTCGATGCTAATCGTGCAGCCGAGGCTTTTACAAAGCTCGGCGAAAGGATGGTCAAACGGGACGTATATTTCAAGCTCACTAGCCTTCTTCTGGAAAGCAGTGCCGCACGCGTAGCGGAGCACATGCTCATACAGGGCAGCGTCTACAGCACCCACCTCAGTTATCCTCATTACCCTCGGCCAACGGTCAGAAGCACAATAGGCAACTATCCTTCCAGACTCATCTTCGAAGACTGTTCCGTCAGCAGGTACTCCCCACCAGCTTCCCTTTCTAAATCTGAACCATTCACCCCTATATCTTTTAAGGGGGCCCGTCCTATGCTCGTTAGCCAACTCGTAAATGTCCAAGATAGCTTCAGCATCGTCCTTCACCATCGGGCGGGCTTTAAGCCCAGGCCTAGCCCTCTCAGCATTTCTTAAAGGCATGGTTATCTTGCAATTGGGAAGCGTTGAAGCATAACCCCATCTAATATAATAGTCAGGTATGCCGAACAACATTGAAACATCATATTCGTTTCTAACCATGTATTCGATAGAAAACTCCATAACCTTTCTAGAATATCCTTTCATCCTGTGTTCCTCGAGCGTTCCAACTCCACCTACTCCGCCCATTTTCAGGAAGGTTTTCCCAACTTTTACTTCAAGATCATTGATGATGAGCCAGCTAACCGGCGACCCTCCCAGCTCATCCAGAAGAAGCTCAACTCTATGGGATCTTGCCGAGTCAGTAACCCTTATCTCGCTTCCCATAGGCCTTTCTAAAAAACATGCTGTTAAAAAAACTTAGCGTATGCTAATCATTTGGACTCAATATAGTAGAGATCCTGCCTCGGATCCCTTATTAAAGGCCTTTTCTTGACGAAGTTGTTTCCGACAAGTATTGCGAGAGCGTGTCGCACAGTCCTCGCGGGGAGCATCGTCTTCTTAACAATGTCTTTCTGAGTTAAAGCCCCCTCGTATTCGAGAACCTTCAAAATTAGTTTAGCACTAGGAGGCAGACTGCTTATGTCGAGAGACATCCTAGCCTTCTTCTCGAGCCTTCTTGCGAGAAGCGCTTCGCTGAGCCTTACGAAGCCAGCGTCTTCACCCTTCTTAACGACGACCCTGTCAGTTATCCTCATTCTATACCCCCCATCCACGATTACTTCGCAAGCCGAATTGCTGACTATGTCTCGGATTTCTATGAGGCTTTCAATAGGAGTTACCAAGGGTCTTCTAGTAAGGTTTAAAGAGTTAACCGGGACTATGCCTACCACCTTGGCTTTCGGATGTATTATTGGTCCTCCTGTCGAAAGAGCATACGCCGTTGAACCTATGGGCGTGGAAACTATCAGGCCGTCGCCTATATCCCTCCAGACGAACTCGCCGTCAACGTAAAGGCTGTATTCAAGTATTGTGGCACTTTTCCTCGGGAAGATTGCCAGCTCGTTTAGCGCACACGGTGTTTCAGAATCATCCACAACAGCCTTAAGCCTTGAAGAATACTCCACGCTATACTCTCTTCTTAGAAAAGCTCTTAAAGCGTCGCCGAGCCTCTCCAGCGTTGTCTCCATCAGGAAACTATTATTCTCAGTCTTGCTAACCCCCAGGATGAGCACATCCCTAGATTTCACGTGGTGTAACGCTTTCAGAACATCCTTATCCTCGCCCAAGACAAGGAGAAGACCCTCGTTAAGCTTCTCAAGCTCTTCGAGACGCTTGACGCGCGTAACCTCCGCCCCGACACGATTAACTGTTCTCAAGCACTCCTTAAGGAGACCATGGTCGAACCCCGCTGGAGCTAACACTATGTTCAACTGGTTTCAGTAGTGTGTTAGAAGGGCTATTTATTGCTTTCAGCAGTTTAAAAACGTTGCAACTCTATTTTGCCTCTTAATGAAGCACCTATGCAATTATTGCCTTAATAGAACCCCTTAAATAAGAGGGTTTTAGGCTTCAAGAGAAGCTGATGGAAAACCTTAGCCGTAAAATACGGGAAAAGGCGAGAGACATCGGGGCCATAGTATTAGCCCATAATTATCAGAGGCCTGAGGTGCAGGATGTTGCTGATTTCGTCGGCGACAGCCTGGAACTTTCGGTCAAAGCCATGGAGACCGACGCGAAAACTATAGTTTTCGCAGGCGTAGATTTCATGGTTGAGCAGGCGGCTGTGCTGAACCCTAGTAAGACAGTGTTAACGCCTGAGCCAAGCTCCATCTGCCCGATGGCTTGGCAGCTTGACCCGCCAGTGGTTGAAGAATATCGTAGGAGAAACCCGGATGCACCACTAGTAGTTTACGTGAATTCATTCGTCGAAGTAAAGTCTATGGCTGACTACGTGGTTACCAGCAGCAGTGCCTCTAGGCTGGTTTCGAAGCTTGACGCTGGGAAAATCCTTTTCGGACCGGATAGGAATCTAGCGTCCTACGTTGCTGAAACCACTGGGAAGGAGGTTATCGCTGTTCCACTTAACAGCTACTGCCCGGTTCACATAGGGATCACACCGGATAAAATATTATCTGTTAAGGAAAGGATGCCGGATGCGAAGGTACTTGTGCATCCGGAGTGCCCGCCTGAAACAAGGAGGCTGGCGGATTTCGTGGGCAGCACTAGCCAAATAATAAGAGCAGTGGGAGAGATTGATGCAAAGCGTTTTATAATAGGCACTGAGAACGGGGTGATTCACAGAATTTCAAAGCTTTATTCCGGTAAGGAGGCTTATCCTGTCAGTAAAGACACGATATGCCCCAACATGAAGAAGATAACGCTTGAAAAAGTATACAGGAGCCTCGTTAGCGGCGAGACTCTTGTAAAGATCGATGAGAAGCTTGCTGAAAAGGCTAGGAGAGTTCTTGAAAGAAGCTTTACTCTTCTGGGGGTTGAGACACCTTGGTCGAGGAAGTAGTTTTCAGAAAATTTATCGAGTGGCTCTCCGAGGATATTCCCTATTGGGACGTGACCTCCGAGATAATACCTCCGCAAGTAACGTGCGAGGCGGTTGTAATAGCTAAGGAGGAGGGCGTTGCAGCCTGCTGTGAGGATCTTGCTATGATACTTGAGAAGATGGGTTTCACGGTTAGGGTTTTAAAGAAGAGCGGTGAGGAATTCGGAAAATGGGATCAAGTAATGTGGATTAAAGGCAATATGCGTAGGCTCATGGAGATCGAACGACTATTGCTGAACATTCTCTCCCAAGCCTTCGGAGTGGCAACGCTAACCAAGGCCTTTGTCGAGAAGGCTAGAAGAATAAACCCGAACCTGAAGATAGCTGCAACTAGGAAGGTTAAACCCGGCTTCCAGTATTTCGAGAAAAAGGCTATTGCAGCCGCGGGCGGGGACACTCATAGGCTGAACCTGTCAGACATGATTCTCATCAAGGAAAACCATCTAAAGTATTTCAACTCGGTTGGTGAAGCTGTTAAGAAGGCTAGGGAACTGGCGAGCTTCAGCAAGAAGATAGAGATCGAAGTGGCTGAGGCTGAGGACGCTGTGGAAGCTGCTGAGGCGGGTGCAGACATAATCATGCTTGACAATTGCACCCCTGAAAAAGTAAGGAGGACGATTGAAATGCTTAGAGAGAAAGGGTTAAGAAGCAGGGTTCTAGTAGAGGTCTCCGGCGGAGTGAAGCTTGAAAATCTTGAAGAATATGTGGAAGCCGGCCCGGATATAATAAGCTCAGGAGAGCTAACGCATTCAGCGAAAGCAGTAGACATATCGCTCGAAGTCACGAGGGTTGAGAAATGAAGAGGATAGGGTTGATAGGGTGTGGTGCAATAGGCTCCCTCATAGCCACGGCTGTGGACGAGGGCAAGGTTAACGCGAAGCTGGTTTATGTCTACGATTCTCGTAAGGAGGCTGCATCGAAGCTGGTTGAGAAGCTGAGGAGCAAGCCGAAGGTTCTGGAAGGAATAGAGGAGATGTTGAAAGACAGGAGGCTCGAAGTTATCGTCGAGGCTGCAAGCGACGAGGCCGTTCTAAAATACCTTAAGCCCATCGTTGAAGCCGGGAAAGAGGTTCTCGTGATGAGCATAGGAGGGCTTCTTTTCCCTGAGACAAGGAAAATATATGAGGAAAACACTCGCAGAATACATGTTCCGGCTGGAGCAATCGCTGGACTGGATGCTATCCAAGCCATAAGCCTAGTCGGCGTGGACAGGATGGTTTTAACCACGAGGAAGCCTCCGGAAGCATTAGCCTATTCCAACTATTTCAAGGAGAAGGGGATTGAACTAGATAAAATCAGGGAGCCCACGCTGGTTTACGAGGGGCCCGTGGAAGACGCTTTAACGCATTTCCCAAAAAGCGTGAACGTGGCGGCAGCGCTAGCCTTATACTCTAAGTCAGGGGTTCTAGTTAGAATAATAGCAGACCCAACCAGGAAAGAGATAATGCACGAGATAGATGTTGAGTCAAAGGTTTCCAATCTAAGGATACTGGTTGAGAATGTTCCGCACCCGGATAACCCTAAGACAAGCTATCTGGCTGCATTATCCTGTATTCAGAAGCTTAGAGAGATTTGTGGCTGAGGCTTGAGATAGTGTTTTCTTAGCCAATCACCTTAGAAAAGTTTATAAACCCGTTTGAGAAAGATTCTCGAAAGCCGAGAAGAGATAGTTATGGGTAATAATGCGGTTAAAGTCTATGTTCTAGACCCTGCTTCAATACTTACCGGAGTGGCTGCTAGAGCAGTTGAAAACGGTGAGGTAACTGGGAGGATAATAGTGCATAAGGCCATTGTCTCGGAATTCGAGAGAAAAGCCAGATTCGGCGATGAAACAGGGTTAAATGGCTTAAAATCCCTTAAGGACGCAGCTTCGGAGAAAGGGCTGGAGGTCGAGTTTATAGGCTCTTCCAATACTCCCGAAGAGGTTTCAACAGTTCTCAGAGATCTAGCGATGAACACAAGAGGCACTCTCGTTTCATGCGACCCGGTTTTGACTAAGACTGCAAGAGCAATGGGGATTGAGGCAATCTACCTAAGCCCGGTTGGAAAGGCTAAGCTTGAAGAGTTCTTTAAACCAGGCATAATGTCTATACATCTCAAGGAGAACGTTATCCCGAAGGCTAAGGAAGGGATTCCTGGCAGATGGGTTTACAGAGATGTTGGAGAGAAACCAATCAGTAAGTCTGAGCTTGAGTCAATAATAGCTGACATAATGGAGAGAGTCCAGTTTACAAACCAAGGCTTTGTGGAAATAGACAAGTCTGGCTCGACAATAATACAGCTTAAAGACCTTAGGATAGTCATTACTCGACCACCCTTCTCAGACGGGCTTGAAATAACCGCTGTTAAACCACTCATTAAGAGAAGCCTTGAGGAGTATAATTTGGAGGTAAAGCTTATTGAGAGGCTTAAGACTCAGGCTGAAGGAATACTCATAGCTGGGGCACCTGGAATGGGAAAGTCCACTTTCGCCCAAGCCCTGGCAGAGTTCTACAGGTCGATGAACAAGGTTGTTAAAACAATAGAAAGTCCGAGAGACCTTCAACTCCCTCCTGACGTGACACAGTATTCTAAGACAGCAGCAGAGCCCAGTGAGCTTCACGACGTATTACTGTTAAGCAGACCGGACTACACGATATACGATGAGCTTAGAGATACTAATGACTTCAACATTTTCATAGACCTTAGGCTTGCGGGCATAGGAATGGTCGGCGTCATACATGCTACAACACCCATGGATGCTATTCAACGCTTCACCGGGAGGACTGACCTTGGGCTCATACCCTCTATCATAGACACAGTCATATTTATGAAGGAGGGCGAGGTTTCGAAAATATACACGCTTGAAACAGTTGTGAAGATCCCTAAGGGAATGAGAAACGCGGACCTAGCTAGGCCGACGATAGTCGTTAAAAACTTCTTGACGGGGGAGGCGGAGTACGAGCTCTACGTCTTCGGAGAACAAACTTTCATAGTCCCGGTTCGCAAGAAGAAGACAGGATATGAAGAGAAGCTTAAGGAGGAAGTGCAGGCGATAGTGCGCAACCAGGTTTCAGACTTCGACGTCAGGATTGAGGGAGACAGTTTGATCCTGTATGTAAATAAGGAGGACATCCCCACACTCGTCAAGAAGTACAATAAGAAGCTCAACAGGTTTGCGAAAAGAATAAACATGAACATTGAGATAAGCCCACAGAATAGGCATGAAAACAAATACTGAGACTTAGAACCATACTTTCTAGAAAGCGCATGTTAAATTTTCCGCTGAGAAGCGAAACATAAAAAACATGGTTGGTTCTAACCTACTGCTCCACCAATAACCCCACCGATTATTGACATTATCGATCCGAACGCCAGCGATACTATGATTGCTCCGCCAGCAACCAGGCCTCCTAGAAGACCGAGCAGCCCGCCGAAAACCCCTCCAAGCAGCCCCCCGGCTGCAACGAACCCGATGACTAGAAGTATGGTTGCAATTACTCCGCCAAACACTCCTGCCAGAAACCCGGCTAGGGCACCTCTGCCAGGTCCTCCTCCAGCTATTAAGCCGGATATGAAGCCGCCGATCAAAGGTCCGACCACCGGAAAGTACGCACCTAGAACAGAGTTTATTATGAACCCCAAGAATGCGCCAAGCCACAGGTTGCCTTCCCTCCTCATCCGCACCACTAAAGATATCCGGCATTAGCCATGATTTAATCGTTTCCTACTTCTCTACGACAGGCTTCTTTCTAGCAAGGTAGAAAGTAGTGAAGCATGAAACTATTAGAGCAACCGTGACAAGAATAAGAACTGTCCTCAAGTTAAACCCCGATCCTTTTAGCGTTACAGATTCGTTTCGAATAAGATTAACATTCTTGCTTTCAGCAGAAGTGCTGACAATATAGTTTCCAGCAGGAATGTTTGAAAAAACAATGCGGCCCTCAGCATCTGTTCTCCCGGTAGTTTGAAAAACCGATGATTCGTTTAAAGGCCTACTTGTCACGGGATGCGGAGACGGAGCTATCTTGACTTCAACGTTTCCCATTGGCTCGCCGAATTCATTGACCACGTGAACGCTTATGGAATAGGTTTCAGTCCTCAATTCAATTATCAAAGGCCTGCTTGTTATGGGAAGCGGAAACTCCGCACTCTGTTTAAGGGAAATCAGTGAGATACCCTTATTCGTTAGACTGAGATAACCCTTGAATACTTCAGCGCCATCACTCTTTACGATGACCTCGTAATCCCCAAGATTCGGGATGATTTTCAATTCACCAGCTCCTGAGCATACAATTTCACTATTATGCTTCAACTCTACTACTGCTTCATCCAGTAGTCCGCCTGTGGAGTTAACTGCCCTAAGCTTCACCTCTCCTAAGACGATGACTTTCGTAACATTGCTAGCCCTCAACAATCTTACTCCACTAGCCTCGAGAATCAGAACATAGACCCCGGGCGACCCTGGCTTATAGCTTACGGTGAAAACCCCGTTTGGAGAAGGATTCAGCCTAAAGGTTTCAACCTCCCTCCCACCATTATAAACACGCATAGTTAACTCAGCGGTTTCAGGATGCGTAACACCAATAAGAACCCCGTTGACCCGTACTTCCTCCCCAATCCTGATCAGAGAGTTCTCAACCCATGCTCGCAACATGCATACGCTTGGCAACACTGTTTGAAACCTCCCGTATGCAACCGAGCCGGTGTAAGTATCGTTCCCAGCCCACTCTGCCTTTATGAAGATATCTCCGAAAACCCTCGGCTTCCAAACCATTGAGAAAACCCCTATCGTAGCATTCAACTCGGCGAAAAGAATCCATGAAGCATTGTCTAAGGAATAGTAGAGTAAAACGTTTTGAACACTAGGAGGATAAAGCCTCCCGCTTATACTAATGTTCTCAGCCCCTGCTACCACCACGGTCGGGCTTAAAGTCAGATTAAGAATCGACCTTGCTTTCACCCGAAGAGAGTACTCGGGTGTTGAAGCAGGCTCATACTCCGAGTCACCCGGAAAAAACGCTGAAATCCTATAGACGCCTAAAAGCGTAGGCGTAAAATCGAACGAGAAGCTTCCGTTTAAGGCAACCGACAACCGATATTCATTCAGAATATTTTTCGGATCCCTAGCCTTCAAGTATAATTGGGAAACACTTGGATTAACCTTCCCAATTATCCTGACACTGGCGTTAACAGCAGCCTCGCTCGGGACACTAAGCTGGATACTAACCGGCTTTCTCGATGGTGGCGGGGAAGGCGGAGGAGGCGGGGGTGGAGGCGCTGCCGAAAGACGTATGTCTATCTGTACCGTACCCTCGCCCGTGGCAGATGCGCTACCTGAATAACTGTCTTTCGATGCGCTTACGATTATATTCACGGGAACCGAAGAAACAGTTAGAGTAACTGGCCCATATTTGCCGTCGCTCCCAGTAATTGTTGATTTAGAGTCTCCTCCACCAGAAATTGAAACAGAAGCGCCGACTGCAAGAGTCCCATCAGGCATATAGACATACCCCCACACGTTTACCGGTACTTGCGCCCTAACGAGACTCGTGGTGATTGAAATTACTCCGCATAGAACGATTATACAGGTTAAGTAGAAAGCCTTCTTCATCATTCTTCTACCTCCAGCTCTACGAATCTGCGGGGAGAAGTCAAGTACACGAAGTAGCCGAAGCCTTGCTCTATTGGAAAATCGTCTCCCGGACTGCTGACTCCAGGCGAATAGCCCTTAAACTTCTGTATTGTAGTATCCCATTTCGCTATTAACGTTACTTCAGGCCCTATGGTTTTCCCGAGGTCTTCGGCCGAATACCCTGAAGATTGTTTAAAGACCAAGGCGATAAGATTGTACCTCTTAACCAGATTCCTGACATGGAAGCGTACAGTAAGCCAGCCGCTTGTGCTCTCAGTATCATTGGCCCTAACATAAATCGTGTGAAATCCGTCAGAATACGAGGAGGCGTTGAAGCTTATCCTGATGAACTCTATGTTCGAATCCCAAGACCCATCCATAGGGGAGGGCATTATAGTCAGAGAATTGGTATCGTCGACTGCATACCCTGCTCCAGTAATGTTGTTGGGCGATGCTATTTTAACGGTTAGATTGACGACCCCCGCTTGAACTGTGCTGTCCGCCACTCTCAACGTTAAGCTAGTAACTATTACAGTGAAGTTGGCTGTCACAGTTCCTGGACCGTTTATAGTTGCATAAGTGTTCGGCAAATAAGGGTCAGCTATAGTTATCTTCGATGTGTTTGAAAACCAATTTTTGAAGACGTAGTCAGGGTCAGGGATGGCGGATATTTGTATTGTTGAGCCCTCGTTATACCAGTCCGAGCCGGAGGGCGATGCGGTTCCGCAGCCCAGTGGCTTAACCGTGAAGGTGACGTTATACTGTCTCTTGAAGAAGGCTTTTACAGTAGTGTTGTAACCGGGAACAGTGTAATTGTGGCTTTGGGCTCCTCCGTCGCTCCAGCCATACCAGACATACCTCGTCCCATTCTCTAGGTCCATGGGTGAGACTGCTTCCAGCAGGTGGGTTGAGCCCTCCTCCCATGTGAAGACTACAGGTGTCGTGACAAGTTGTCCATCAACCTTCACGAGGCCTGAGCCCCGTGGGTCCGAGTCGACAGTAATCTTAGATAAAGCGTTGAACAGTGAGAGACTAGGGTCACCGTAGAGGTTGAAGCAGAACAGGTTCATCCACCAAACACTGCTATCATGAGGCAGCATCCCCTTAGCCTCGTAGAGAGCTACGCCTGCACTAAGCTTATCCTTTAACAGTTTCTCAACGTAGCGGTACCCTATTTCAACATTATCCGCAAGCATACGGGGCCACCAGTAGCCAACTATATACCAGCTTACCCTCGAGGCTGAAACAGTTGCTACCGCACCATTCTTAAGCAGAGCATAGCCAAGGTTATTTTCATCCTCCGGATAACCATTGTTGCAGGAGCATTGGAATGTGAATGAGGGTGCGGAGCCGTTCAATCCAGGGGCATCAGAAGAGCCGAAGAATAATTGCCAACTCATCTCGCCGGACTCCGGCACCCCGTCACCATCGTCAAAACTCCAATACTTTCTGAAGGCCCCCTGGCTGCTCCCATGGCCGAACCAGAAAATCACCCCATAACCCTTCTTCCACTCGTTGACCAAGTTAGCCTTCGTCAATGGTGCTGAGTAATACGGCGCGGTCTCAGGCACCGGGTCTCGTCCAGCTCTCTCATAAAGAACATAGTGCAACCAGCCTTCAGGCAGAATGTTTTCAACCGCGTATTTAGGCAAGTCTAACCCATCTGTTCTTTGCCAGCCCTGGTTATCTTCATTCGCATAGTTGCCTATAGCTACCGGAAGCAAAATCCTGTTTCTCCATCCTGTTCCTGAGAACACGTAGCTCATCGTCTTTCGGAGAACCTCATCTAGCGTAGCGTAATCATCATTGTAAACAGGTATTCTTCCCACATATACCTCCGCCGTGAAGTCTACGCCGGTATCTTGACCATATTCTCCATAATAATCGTCCCCGTCAGTATTCCAGTTTCCAGTAAGGTCAGCATAGAAATAGTCCGTGGGCGCAGTGTCATAACCCTGAACCCTCGGCCAGCACATCATCATTGGAACATCACCGTAAGAGTCAGATGGATTACTCGGGTCATCTGGATCAGGATTGCCTATTAGAAGAACATACTTGACCCCCAGGGTTAGATAATTGTTCTTTAACCAGTTTCTTATGTTTATTGCTCTCTGCTGCCCAGTTTCCGGCCCGTAATCATCCTCTGTGATCACCCTCACCTTGAAGCCTCTAGTGTTCTGAAGATGGTTAACGTAATTGGTTAGCTCCCTGCTTCCTGTTTTTATAGCCTTCGTAGTGACTATAACATAATCATACTGGTAGTCCAATGCCTGAAAAGACGGCAAATACCATTCTTTAGCGCTATTCCAGTTTACAAATTGTTTCTCAACGATTTTTTCAACTATCGTGTTCTTAACGGTGGCTGCTCGTCTACCTGTAAGCTGATAAGTGATCTTGAAAGATATATTCTCATGTATCTTAAGCCTCCCTTTTAACGGGTTATACTGAATGGGATTATATCGGATTCTTGCAAACACATATATTCCTCTATTAGAAACTTGGGAAACCTCTACAGCATTATCCGGATAATATTCTCCTCTCCCGTATACGAGAAGATTCTTACCATTCTGTATCTCCTTGCCGGTACCCCAATCCACTGTTTCACCGCATGCCAAAGGTGGCGCCGGCACTACTTCTGCAGTCACATTCATCTCATAGCTTTCATCCTGTAAAACACGTATACCTATGGTGGTTGTATTCACATCGGGTGGAAGCAACACGTCTAAAAACTTAGTCGGAAGCTTAGGATTGCCAGGTTCACCCAAATAATTAAAACCATCAAGCTCAACAAATAGGTAGTTTCCGAAGTATGATATACTTGGGCTGCCACAGCCAACATTTAATTCTATTTCACCATATCGCGTTCCAGAAACCATTATAGTAGGCATCCATCTTACTGAGGAAATAGCTGAGAAACAGAATGCGATCAGAATTAGAATGGCGAGTAATAAATTACTTCCTACACGCCTACTTACCAATTCTCTTCCTTTTAATATGGCTGGCAGATGGATATAAAATTTTTTAATTAAAATCTTGAAAAGACAATCTTCATTGCAGATCGACGTTGGGAAAATGTTTATAATTAGAGAAATCAAGACAGAATATGAACGCCAATTATTACATCCGCATCTGATCAGCCATTTGGTTGTCTATGGATCAACCTTTCGGGATGGAGTCGGCAATCAGTCTGGATCGCTCAGGTGTTATTTTTTTCTCCTTAAAGAAGCCCGCCGGAGCTTCAATGGCATACTTGAAGTACTCATACGCACCATATAGCTTAGTCGGGCTTGGATCCATGCGCAGGATCCCAACTATGGCTCCGTCCGCCTTGATGAAAGCTATGTCTAGGCTTGCCTCAACGTTGCGCATATGGAATAAACCACTAACTTCATCGGGGAATATGAACAATATAAGAGTCTTCTCAATGATGCTCCTACTGATGTTCTGGAAGCCTGCTGCACGCTCATCAGGCTCATCCGCAACCTTAACCTCAAGCTCGAGAACTTGGCCCTCGTCGTTAACAATCTGGATCCTTGCACTACTCATCTTTTGAAACTCCTCGGTGACCCTTGAACCACCATTGTTGAAGTATGCCCAAAAACAGAGTAAAACTGCAGCGGAAACCAGCAGGATTTTAACAATCTTTCCCCGTCCTCCCAAGCTCTCCACTATATTTATTAAGGCTGCTGAAAAAGCTTTAGCAGCATTTTTATACAAGATGATTGAAAAACTAAATCTCTCTCCGAAACTTAGAGTTAAGTAAAAACTAGTTCCCCTATTTATCCCGTAGGATTGCTAATCTTCCCCATGAAGAGAATGGCTCCCGTTTCCTTCTCCTGAATCATGAAGATGAACGGGTGGTCTGCTCTAAAGACTTTAGTCTCCGGCATGGCAGTTAGCTTCATGGCCACGGCGGTTGCGGCGGCCGCTTCAGTCCCCTTCTCATCAACCTTAACGTAAGCCTGGTGAATAACTTGGCTGATAAACAAGTCTCTTCCGCCAGTCATTCCCGAGAAATCCCCTTCCCCAGTGAACGCGGTGGGCATTCCCAAGCTGCTTAAAGTCCCCCGCATAAAGTATTTGGTTTCAATCTCGAATTTCGGCAGGCAGATCTCATCCAGCTTCTCCTTCTTCATTTGAGCCCTATACTCTTCAAGCTTCTCCGCTGTTAGGGACAACTCTGTCGCCTCAATTTTTTCCGGTAGTATTATCAGCATAGAGAAATTACCCCCTTTGTACGGCAGCTCTAGAATTTGCAAATCCCTCGTATCAACGAAGTTGAACCTTATTGTTTCATTTGGATGCATATGCATCATCTGGACCTTCATGCTTCTATTCGGAGTTATCCAGAAATCCTCTTCCACGATGAGGGATTCGTTGAACGCTATCTTCCAGTCGCCTTTGAAGTAGATAGCGTTGGTTAAGACGAGCCGCGTAAGCTTGTCGAGAACCCCGGGCGGGATCAAGTCTTTAATCTTATGATTTGTCTGCTCCTCTATGAAGACGTTGATTGCTTCCCGCGACTTTTCAGCTTCATGAATAAAGTCTAAAGCTTCAGCCTTCCCACCGTAGTATTTTTCAACCGTCTCCAAATATTCTTCAAGAAACGGATAGTCCTTCTGAACCCAGAGCGCGTTTCCAGTCCTCAACTCGTATTCTCTAACAACCTTATTAATACGGTTATAGATCGCGGTGAAGTTCGGCCTTAACACACTGTTTTCCGGGAAGTTGAAAACCGTTTTCATTTCCTCCGCGGTTTTCCCCCTAGCACCCTCATATGTCATTGCAAGAGCAGAGAAGATGCTGTAAGGAGAGAAGAAAATATTGCCGCTCCCAGTTTTAACAAGTTCCGAGTAAAGCTTTAATGCGAATCGGTTATTGGCCTTTACAACCTCCTGAACTCCCTGCGGTATTGAACCAGCATCGTTCGCCTGTGGTAGTTGAATCGGCAATAAGGGTATGGGAGGAAAATGGCTATAAGAGGTACTATAGTAGCCAGTAAGAGAATCGTCGCAACTATCCATAATCTCTTTTTACCCATTGCCGTGAAGAGATTCTAAGACATTTAGTTAAACGTTGTGTTGTTCGACTTTTTAGAAAAAAGGATTCGGGAAAAGAGCATGCTGTACATTTTTTCGAACAGCGTGCTTGGAGCGGGATGAATGATTTTATGAATGGAAAACAATGGAATTAGAAAGAATCAGAAAAATAACCCGGTTAGAATGAAATTTCTATTCTTCTACCTGTTTCAGCCGACTTCAATATGGCGTCCATGATCACATTGTTTCTATAACCGTCCTCGAAAGTAGCGCCCAAAGGGGCAATATCCTCATCCTTAACCACGGCCTTAATGAAGTGGTATATTTCATTTATGAAAGTATGTTCCCATCCTATGATGTGGCCGGATGGCCAGTATCTCTCTATGTAGGGCTGAGTCTTCTCAGTCACGAGAATAGTGTTCCAGCCGCCTATCGCCTTATCCTCCCATTCCCTCAAATATAGTTTCAGCTCGTTCAGCCGCTCAAGGTTGAACTCTATTGAACCCTTCTCACCGTTAATTTCAAAGTTATTATAATTTTTCCTGCCGGTTGCGAACCTCGAGGCCTCCAAGGTACCTATTGCTCCGTTATCAAGCTCTATAACTGCCTCGAAAGCATCGTCAACCGTTACTTTACCCTTCCTACTCGGATCCTCAGGCAGAGGCCTCTCCTCAATGAACGTTTTAACCATGCCCATTACTGACTTAAACTCCCCAACGATAAACCTTCCAAGGTCTATTATGTGGCTACCGAGATCGCCTAAAGGACCACTTCCAGCCTCCTCCTTCCTAAGCCTCCAAGCTAATGGGAAGTTTGGGTCAACAATCCAGTCCTGAAGGTACCTAGCCCTGAAATGGTATATCCTGCCGAGCATTCCTGATTTAACTATTTGCCTGGCAAGCTGAACCGCCGGGACGAACCTGTAGTTGAACGCAACCATGGTTTTAACGCTGGCCCTCTTAGCAGCATCCCTGAGAATCCTCGCCTCCTCACCATTCCTTGCCAGAGGCTTCTCGCATAACACGTGCTTACCTTTTTCAATAGCTTCAATCGTGGGATCCACGTGCATGTTGTTTGGGAGACAGTTGTCAACCACCTCTACTTCAGGGTCTTCAACAGCCTTCCTCCAATCAGTAACATACTTTCTAAACCCGTAGTTTACCGCAGCATTCCTGACTTTTTCCTCAGTCCTGCCATATATTACCACCAGATCGGGTACGGCGGGTGGAGGATAGAAGAAGTGGGACATGCTTTTGAAACCATGAGAATGCGCCTTACCCATAAACGCATAACCAAGTAATGCAACACCTATTTTGCGCGGGGCGCTCATTTCCCATCGTTTTATCATCCAGAGTTCTCTAATTTAAGCATTATGGAATCCATTAAATTGGGGTAATGCATACTTGTGCATGCCAAATTTGATAAAAATATCTTAGCGAGCACAAGCCGTTAAAAGCCTGACAAATTCTTATTAAGAGCAGCATAGATTAAAAATACAGCATGACGGAAATGCGGATACCGGTTAAGATCAAGTACGCCGAGGACTTTGCAAGAGTATATGCAACGGGCGCGATTGGAGGCTTCAACGGGTTTGATTTTAGAATCGCCTTCTTCAATGATGTTGTGAATCACCCGGAAGAGCCAACCCAACCCCCCACCGTAAGTAGGGAGATTAAGGTTGAAGTAATACTTACGCCAGTTGCATTGAAGCAGCTTACTAAATGGCTGAACCAACACTTAGCCGAGCTCGAGAAGATGATTGGAGAGATTAAAGACCAGTATCCACCGCAACCGAGCCAGCGCAGAGAGCCTCATTCAGGCTACTACGTTTAACGAGAAATTATGAATGGGCATGGGCGTTAAGGCTGTTAAACATGAGGGTACTAGAGTTGGTGTTTTAGGCGGCGGGCTCTCCGGAATTGCTTATGCTTACTTTTCCTCTCGAATGGGTTTCAACGTTGCCGTGCTGGAAAAAAACAGTGTTCCCGGGGGTTTGATGAGGAGCATTGTTGAAGAAGGGTTTACCTTCGACATTGGCGGTTCACATATAATTTTCTCGAAGGACACCGATGTTCTAAGCTTCATGCTTAGCCTTTTAAGGGGCAACAGGATTGAGAATAGGAGAAATACCGCGATCCTCTATAAGGGTAGGCTTGTGAAATACCCTTTTGAAAACGGTTTGTCCGACCTGCCACTTCTCGAAAACCTTTCATGCCTCCTTCATTTTCTCTATGCCAGAATACGGAGAAAACGCGAACCGGGGAATCTCAGAGAGTTCTTTTACAATTCTCTCGGAAGCGCTATCTCCGAGAAGTACTTGATCCCGTATAATGAGAAAATCTGGAAGATGAGCATAGAAGACATGTCTCTCGGTTTTATAGGTAGGATTCCTAATCCTAAGGTGATGGATGTTGTCAAGGCTTCTCTTGGAATTGGTTCAGAGGGATATGTCCACCAGCTTTTCTTCCACTACCCGAGGAAGGGGGGAATTCAGGCGCTCATAGAATCTTTGAAGAGTAGCGTGCAGGATCATGTGGTAACGGGCTTCGAGGCAAAGCATGCTGAAAACGAATCTGGAGAATGGGTTGTTTCAAACGGGCATGTAGAGAAAATTTTCGACAGAATCGTCTCTACAATTCCTTTACACGATGCCGTTAGAGTATTCAACGCTCCTCGAGACGTGAAGAGTAATGTCGAGAGGTTAAGGTTTAACTCTCTTGTGACGGTTGCAATAGGGTTGGAAGAGCTTAATGTTAAGGGTTTAAGTTGGCTGTATATTCCCGATAGGAATATTCATCCACACAGGATTAGCTTCCCCTCTAACTTTAGCCCAGAAAACGCTCCGGAGGGGAAGTCGTCTATCCTCGCAGAGATAACCGTCAAGCCTGATGACCGTCTCCTTAGGACGAGTTGCGACGAGGTTGCAAACATGGTGATTGAGGAGCTTGATAAGCTTAAGATTATTTCTAAGAACAAGGTTGTCTACAGGAATGTTTTTCAAAACAAGTATGCATACCCCATTCTGGATTCGAATTACCAAGAATGCATGGAGAGAATAAGAGGCTTCTTCAACGAGATAGGTGTGGAACTAATCGGAAGGTTCGCGGAGTTCAAGTATATTAACATGGATGACGCTATTAGAAATGTTGCAAACCATCTCGGCATACATAAGGTAAGCGAATATGCTTAAGGCAAGCTGTTTACCGCTGACGCCTATTGAATCTTTTTCAGAATGATGCTTGCAACCTTACCGTTGAAAGGCGGGATTTCAACCAGCAGCTTACCTTGAACCAGTTTAACACGTAGATTAGCCTCCTGACCGTCAACCGCGTAGAGTCTACATGCTACTTCACTATTGAGATTATAGAACTCAGAATCAACCTCTATTAGAAAACTCTTTTTCTCAGACCTGTAGTCAATAAGGTTTATCAACAAGCTTCTTCCATCCAAGCCCTTAAACACCTTTGCAACAACTTTCTCAGAGTACCATTTTACTCCCAGGCTGTCCATGAACCTTGAATCATACTGCAGCTGCTTAACCCTCTTCCTGAGAGCTATCAATCTTCTTATATGCTCGGTTAATGGCTCGCCACTCTTAATCCTCGACCCAAGCGGGAGCGGTGTTACGTCAAACCTGAACCCGAGCAGGTAGACCCTGTTGAGAAGGTCGTCCAAGCCCACTTCACCATCCATATCCGGATAGTAGCATTTGCCTATCCATTCGACCGGCGGGTTGGCAAAGCCGTCTATTATAATATACTCGGGGAAAGTGTATGCGAAAACTTCTGGAGCAGGATGCATCGTCTGGCTTGAGAAACTAGTGTAAAGGTGAAGACTGCAATATTGCCCTACGGAGTCCCCATTTCCTTCGATACACAGTGAAAAATCTCGGGTAAGCTTCCTACCCTCCTCAGAGAGCTTCTGTATCGTTTTAACTCTTCCCTGGACTGAACACCCGTGATGCTTATGGCCGTGTGCAAGGTTGAAACAATAGGAAACAGGTGGGGAAAAAGTTTGATCGATATAGGCGAAGTCGGCACCATACTCCTTCAAGTATTTCTCCACAATCCAATGGACCAAGTATTTCTGCCAGCCCTCAGAATATGTGCACATTATCCTGAAACCGTCGTTTTCAAACTCTCTTCCAGGATACTGCACAGTCGTCGACCCGTCGAAGTTTGTTTGAGCGTAATTTCTGAACTCGCCCATCCAGTCCGGAATCCCCTCGGATTCGGGAATCCTGATGCCTCTTGCACAAAGATACTCTCTTACGGAGGGTGAGAATGCTTGAATGTTAAAGTAGAAGCCTATTATACCGCCCTTACTTTTGACCATGGATATTGCTTGCTTAAGCTCTTCAACCGTTCCTAGTCTCGGATCCGGATAGTAGAACCTGTAGCAACAGCCATCTCCAACCATCTGGCCCCACAACTGAATATGGTTTAGACCAAGATACTCCGCGTCCTCAAAAAGGTCTTCAATATCCTTGAAGCTGAACTTCATCTCCCCCCCAGCTTTAAAGTGCACACCATACCACCCGTCGCTCCATTTCAGCTTTTCAGGAACATTGGGCTTCACCATCCAAGACTCAGCCCACTCCCTATACCTATCGGCAGCCCAGTGCCAGTCCCCATCATGCACCCCGATTACAAAAGGGCTTGACCTCCAAGAGCTTCCAACGGGAACATATGCATACTTCCTCATCCCGAGGTTCATCGCCCCTCTCGAGCAATCTGGGTTTGATTCTAGGGCAGTAAGTATTAGCTCCTTATCGTAACTAGCGATATAGAGTCCTGCTTTCTCATCGTAAATATCCATCCACATCATTGAGGCAAAACCGCCGTAAAGCAGCGTTCTAGGATAGGTTCCGCATTTTCCAACCGGATCCTTGATTTTCTCCCCGAAACGATTCGGCCTAACCAGTATGTCGTCCTCACTAGCATCACCTATACATACTCCTTTTAACTGCGGGAAGCCTATTCCGACAACATCCTCTGAGCAAACCCGATCCAGGGTATTGTCAACTTGGACATCGCAGGTTAGAAGCGGGCTTTCACCTTCAAGCGTAAAACTGTATTTCACATCCACCGATTCAATCCTGTGGAGAACCTCTATAGAGGAACGTGGGCCATCCTTGTTCAACCGGATTTCCCTCAAGGTTTCAGGCCCCGATGAAACCATTCTGAATGGCTCGTCATCATTTGCGTAGACGGTGGATTTCTTTCCCTTCTGGAGGAACCAGATGTAAACCAATCCATCAGAGGGATACTTCAGATATGTGGTTGAAGCCTTTTTGTTCACAATCTGCTTTATTCCCCCGCTTTCTGGATTAAACACTACTTCGACCTTATCGTTGCTTAGAATTAGGCGATGTTCTCCTTTTTTCTCAGTCAGGGAGACCATACCTTCCAGGCGAAGGTTAAGGATAAATGTTTTTCTAGTTAGAATGCTACTATATCTTGTAAGAATATGGGATAGGCATATAGATTTATAACCTAAAAGCAGATGGAAGCAACTATATGCTAAAGATAGATTGTCATTCCCATATTAGTGGCAGGTTCTTTAAATGGGGGGTGGAGTTAAAAAGTCTTGTAGAGGCTGCTGATAAACTGGGTATCGATAAGCTGTGTTGCTCAATACCTATCGTTGAAGGTATGCCTACGCCAAGCGAGTTTAAAACCTGTAATAACGAGATGGTCAAGGCAATGAAGGAATATCCAGATAAGATTCTTGGCTATTGCTTCGTTAACCCTGGATATCAACAAGAATCTGTCGAAGAGATCGAAAGGAGGGTTCTTGAAGATGGAATGATAGGTGTAAAACTATATAACCAGTATCGATGTTCCGATCCGGTTGTTTATCCAGTAGTTAGGAAGGCGGTAGAGCTTAAGGTTCCAATCCTACAGCATGCAGGATATCTTACGGATCCTGCCGAAGCGGCTAGGCAGCCGAATATTTCTAATGCTCGCGACATCTCGTACTTGGCCTCCCTATTTCCGGAAGCGATGATAATAGAGGCCCATCTCGGTGGGGGAGGGGACTGGGAATGGGCTTTAAAGGTTCTGAAAAACACGCGTAACGTTTACGTCGATACGAGCGGCAGCGTGATAGACTGCGGGATAATAGAGAAAGCCGTTAAGCTCTTAGGTGCAGATAGATTATTGTTCGGCACCGATTTGAGCATGGAGGAAGGGATCGGTAAAATATTGGGTGCGGAAATAAGCGAACGGGAAAAGAGCCTCATATTCGGGGAGAACATGCGGCGGATCCTGGAGGCTAGGTCCAGATGATCATAGATTTCAACGTGTATCTGGGACACTGGCCATTCAGAAGGCTTTGCGTTAGAACCGCGCTCGGGATTCTGAGGCAGATGGATAGGAGCGGGATAGACATCGCTGTGGTCTCGTCTTTAAACTCCGTGCTCTATGCCGATCCACATGATGGAAATCTAGAACTTCTACAGGAGATTGAACAATACAGCGAAAGGTTTGTTCCACTAGCCGTCCTCAACCCGAAATACCCCGGTTGGGAGGGTGACTTGGAGGAATGCATCAACCACGGCTGTAAGGGATTAAGGCTCTATCCGCAGTACCATAACTATTCGCTGACGGATGAAGAGTGTTTGAGGCTTGTTAAGAGAGCTCATGAAAGTAATCTTGTCGTCTCGATACCAGTCAGGCTCAGGGACGGTAGGGGGCGGCACTGGATGGACTCAGCGAGGGATATTAATCTGGAGGAGTTAAAGCAACTCGCGGAGAGAGTTCCAGAGGCGAAAATAGTGGTCTTAGAAGCAAGAGGGGTTGCTGATTCCCCATTGTTCGAGTATCCTAACGTATATTTCGAAATATCCGGGATGGACGCCGCTTTCGGTGAGATCGACAGATTAATTGAACGAGTTGGCGATTCCAGGGTAGTTTTCGGATCCGGTTTTCCGTTAAAATACTTACAGAGCGCTATTCTAAAGGCTAAGCTTATCCGAAAGCCTGAGGAAACGGTTGAGAAAATACTATGGAAGAATGCATACGGACTCCTGGGCTTGGACCAAAAGAGACCTTCATGTAGGCTCAATTGAAAACATGTTCTTCCCATAGTAGGTCAGGAAGGCGCCTATGGCCTCGCCGGCCCCTACGTTCGAAGAGACAACGGGCGTGGCCATTATTCCGACATCCCCTCGGGCAATCTTTCCCGTTACAGCACTCATGCACTCCCAGACGCTCGGATGCTTCAAGAGGAATCTCACCATCGAATCTTTCACCGCCTCTAAGAGGTCAGGATAGTAGTTGAAAGCCGCGGCCACCGCTAGGGAGCACGATTTCGTCCATGCCGGCCCCCTCCAGTAAACCTCCTCCTCAAACCCGGGCTGGCCCGGAGCGAGGGTGAAAACCCCGTATTCACCTATCAGTTTGAGGAAATTCTTCCTGGCTCGCTGAGCCTTTTCCGAGTCAACCAGCCCATAAGCGAATGGAAAGAGTCCGTCCACGCCTATCCTAGTATCCAGCGAACCATCCTGGTGAAGGACGCCGTACCAGTCTAAGCCTTCGTCCCAGAGGATGCGATCCATGGTCTGCCTAGTTTTCTCGGCCAGCCTAAACCATGTGTGCTCCTCACCGTTCTCAAGGATTCCGGCTATTCTGCCCATTGCTTGCTCGAAACGGCATTTTTCAGCCGCGAAGATGGTAGGATAGCAGAAATCCTCCCTCCCTCTAGAGTCGCCATAGGTCACTTTCTGAAACGCTGGGAAAGTATCCAGCCCGGTATCAAAAGACGTGAGAATAGCCCAGAGGCCCATCCTATGTAGCCTAGCATCCCGAGACTCGTTGAGATAGTTGTAGTACTTCACCAGCCTAGGATACCATGCTTTAATACTTTTGAGATCTTTAGTAGCATAGTAGTATCTCAGCACGACCCATGGAATGTGAGGAGTCTGAATAATATTTTTCCTGCTCCACGTTTCACCCGGAGTTCTCTCGCTGAGGTAAATTGCATGCGTAGTATAACCGTCTTCCCTCTGGTGTTTGAAAAATAAGTTCAGAAGGTTTTTGACGAAGCTAGGTCCTATTTCCGGGTTAAGCATCGAATGCCACTCGATAGCAGGAAGGGCCCATTGCCAATAGCCGCGGTAAACCGGTAGGGCTTCCAGAACGGTTTTTCCCAAACGTGGATGCTTATAGTAGTTTAACCTCACGTTCCACCAGCATTTATAGTACGCCTTTCTATCCGCCTCGGCTTCAAAACTCGGTGCGGGTAGAGAGTTGAACCATTTATTCCACTTCGCCCTAATGCTTGCAACAGGGTTCTTCAGCTTCAGCGCTTTAGCTGCTTTCTCGGGAGACTGGAAGCTTATCCCGAACACAAGGCGGTCTCGCCCCCCCGATTTCAGAGCAATATTGTTTTCAAAAACAATATGACGCCCGGTTTTCCTACGTACATGAATAGTGCCCTTCTCCAAGTCGCCGAGGTATTCCTCTTCAGAAGAGTACACGCCGTAGTTGCTTGACTCGAAAGCTAAGAACAAGCTTTTCTTCCCAAGATGGATTTTTAGAATATTCTTAGAGTTTTTGCTTACCCTTGCGGAGGAACCTCTCAGAGAAACAACAGTGTAGAATTTTCTGTTCACGCTGTATGGCGGGTGGCATCTGGCTTCAAGAATAATCCTCCAGAAGAAGCCTCCATTCGGACACTGGCCGAACAGCTCAGTAGCCTCAATCCCAACGTTTGAGAAAACGATTTCCCTCTTTACGAAGGAGGGTTGATACTCCATAGTCTTAAAGTAGAAAACGTTCTTAGCCAGCCTTCGGCCTGACAGATCTGGAAAAACATATTCTCCGAATTTTAAAGCAGCTACAGGTGTCTCTTCATAAGTCGTTTCCTCCCTGTTATCTAAGAGCCAACCGATAGATCCGAATTCAGAGGGATATGCGAAGGAAATAGAGAAATCCTCTTCCTTCACGAGGATGGCGGTACGCCGGGGCAGTTTCTCATTAAAACCCTCTTTCACCAGATCCCAGAAATCCTGTCTTCTTGAAGACATCCTCAAACAATATGAAGCTAAACCCAGTATTAAGGCTTACTTGAAGTATTAACAAATCTTAAATAATGCTTACAAAAGCTCTATTCAACAGTGTGAACATTGGCAAAAGTTTCCGTTGTAAAGATTCCGCGAAAATGTTTTGACGAAGATGTTTTCCGCGGTGTGAAGCACAGCATAGAACTATTAGGAGGTCCAGAGGCATTTGCAAGACATGGTGACAAGGTGGTTGTGAAACCCAATATTTTAAACGTTACGGATGTTGAAGCCACAGACCCCCGAATAATTTACGCTGTCTCTAAAATATTTAGGGATATTGGATGCAACGTTATCGTTGGCGAGAACCCTCTTGTCGGAACAATATCCAGCGAAGTCTTTGAAAAAATGCGGATAAGAGAAGTCGCCGAGAGGGCTGGAGCAAGGTTTGTTGATTTCCGTAGGGATGAACAGGTAACCGTGGAGGTTCCGGATACGAAAGGCTGCCCTACATTAAGAATCGCTAAAACAGTAATGGATGCCGACCTCATAGTTAGTCTTCCGGTCATGAAGCAACATGGATTATGCAATGTTACGCTGGGGTTGAAAAACATGTGGGGTGTTATAGGACCAACTCAACGGCGGCTAGGTCATCTTAACAGCCTGAATTGGACGCTTGCAGAACTAAACAGGATCCTACGAGTGAGATTAACCATTATAGATGGTTTAATAGGAGTTGGCTATAATGAGGCTTTCCCCCTGGGGCTTATAATAGCCGGCGACGATCCTGTTGCCACAGACGCTATAGCCTGTTTGAGAATGGGTTTTAACCCGATGAGCATCGAGCATATTCGCTACGCCCATGAGCTCGGATTGGGAGAGATAGATCCAAAGAAAATAGAGCTGGTGGGAATAACGCTTGAGCAGCTCATTAAAGAGGGAAAAGCTTCGAGGAAAATTTTTGTAATGCCTCTTGCAAAACCCGCACGGCTTCTTAAGCGGGCTAGGAACGTTAAGCTAGTCCAAGGGAATGTGTGCTCAGGCTGCGAGAAAAAGCTATCCATAGCTATAAAAAAGGTTGGCATAAGACAGATTGCGAAAGGCCCTAAAATGGCGATCATTATCGGTAGGGGTGCTAAACCTTTAGATGGGCGTATAAACATTATTATAGGCAGGTGTCTCCAAGAATACAGAGACAAGGGGGTCTTTGTAGACTATTGTCCAGCCTACGATCCGGATATACAGCAGGCCATTGAAGTAGCCCTTGGAAAACGTGAAAAGATCACTTATCTCTGGGACGAGTTAGAACAGAAGATGGAGAAAGGATTACCTGGATCCTGAATAGCCATATAGACGATTAGAGCCGAGATGTTTTAATATGGTTGTTGAAGACAACAGGATACGAAATTCTCATGGGGATGAATATTCAGCATGCGTGAAGAACTCAGGGAGGCTTTGGGCATACGAACGCGCGCGGTGCCTGTTGTAGCTCAAGCCTTGAACTTGAGTTTCCCCACAAGAGGGTGCGTTGCCCATACCGATTAACATTATCGGGTAACGTGAAAATTATAGTGTCGATTCACATAATATTGTAGAAAAATGCTGATGAAGGAAGGCTGGATCAGCCTAATGTAGACTGGTTGTCAAGCTCCTTGATCTGCCGTCTCCTTGCGCCCCTGAGCCTCAGCCCATATTGAACCGTTAAGAGCTTCTCTGGCGCCAGCAGCATGCTTGTAGCGTAGAGGACTAGAACCGTTAGGGCTGCTGAATACGGTATTCCGATTATGGTTTCAAAGGATATTGGCGTCATCGTCATGTCTTTAGCTATCATTATGGGGTAGGATGTTGGCAAGGCGTATACTAAAAGCTGAAGAGCTAAAGGCAGCGTGTCGAGGTCCCCGTACATCATCAGGAAGGAGGGAATCATTATTGGGACTATTACCACTCCGAGGAGAGAGTTCGCCATCCTGACATCGCTGCTTAACGCTCCAATCGCCACACCAAGAGACGTTACGAAAAGTATTGCAAGCAGCAGGCTGACCGCGAGAAGTATGAAGCTCTCAGGCGGTGGCGGAGGAAGCAATTGAGAAACATCTTTCACGGGAAAGTTGAAGCCAGACAGGGAAAGCATGTTGTTAAAGTACAGGACGAACCCGCCCGTAAACAGGATGCTTCCAATAACGGCTAAGATGGAGGAGCCCAGCAGCTTTGCCAGCAGAATATCGTAACGCGTCACTGGAAAGGTCAAGAGCGTTTCCAAGGTTTTCTCCTCATTCTCAACCGCAGTTGCAGTAGCAGCAAACTGGACAACAGTAATCGACAGCATTAAAAGCAGAAGCGGAATCATGATGCTGTATCCCATTAGGAGCTGGTTGAAAAGCATTTGAGGAGGAACTTCAATTATTTTATCCTTAAGTATTGAACGAGCTGAAATGTTGAAGGGGTCTCGAACAACGTCAGGAGAAATGCTTGGGTTAAGTTTCGATATCAACATGTTGCTGAAAAACTTCGAAGATAAAGCCAGTACTCCTTCGACAGCCGTGTACGCTCCCATTGAGCCTAGGCTCATGCTCTCCATTACAACGTATACTTCAACACTTGCCCTCCTGAAGTTAACCAGATCATTCTCAAACCCTTTTCTTATAACCAGCAAGGCGTTTGAACCGAGCTTTCTCGCTTCACCGACTGCAGTATCCAAGTCAGCAGCATCAATCCTCTTAACATCCGCACCCAAGCTCATAGACAGGTTCAGGAGGGCATTGCTTAACGCAGTCTTATCACAGTCAAGCACAGCTATTTTCAACCCCTTGGCACCGGCTTCAATAGAGTGGCTCATTGACGTTGACATTAGAAAACCCAGTAGCGGCATCAATACCACTGGCACTACGAGGCCTATGTATATCCTAGGGTCTCTTAGAAGATCCTTAACCTCCTTCTCGACCAGTGAAAAAAGCTTCCTCATCTACCGGCCACCTCGATGAAGGCCTCTTCAAGATTCGAAACCCCCAGTTCCTTTATAATCGCCTTCGCCTCTCCTACAAAAAGAACGCGGCCACGATGTATGAAAGCAACTCTAGTACACAGATATTCTACCTCAAGCATGTTGTGGCTTGAAAGAACCACTGTTCCACCCTCCTTGACATGCCTGCTTACAACCTCCCTTATGTGTTTCGCGTGAAAAACGTCTAGGCCTGCGGTTGGCTCGTCTAAAATCGCTAGCCTCGGCCTCGTCATCAATGCCCTAGCTACCTGGAGCCGCCTCTTCATACCCTTGCTGTAAGTCTTCATCTTGTCATCTACCCTTTCACCCAGCCCAGAGATTCTAACCGCCTCCTCAACAGCCATCGACGCCTCAGTATTTGAATCAAAGTATATTCTTGATACTATAGATAGGTATTCGCGGCCACTCAGGTTTCTATATGTGCCGGCGTCCTCAGCCAGGTATGAGATGTAAGGCCTAATCCTACTTGCCTCCTTAACAGCGTCATACCCAAGTATGTTTACATAGCCGCTTGTCGGCAGGAGGAGCGTCGCCATTATTCTTAAAATAGTGGTCTTGCCAGCACCGTTAGGACCTATTAACCCGAATACTTCACCCTCTTCAATTTTTAAAGAAACCCCGTTGACAGCCGTCAGATCCCCGAAGCGTTTAACAAGGTTTCTGACTACAACTATGCTTCCAGCTCCCATCATGAATCCGTGTCCATAGCGAAGGGGAGGCTATTTAATTCTTCTGCAGAATTAGAAGAGGAAAAGGGGTTAAAGAAGCGAGCCTCACTAGTAACCAAGCATGAAGACATTCCTAAAAAAAGATTACATGGGATTCGTGTTCCACCAAGAAAAGATTTAATAGTGAAAAGAACCATTTAGGATTAGAAATGAGCGAATTACGATATTATAGAGATTTTTCTTTAATCATGATGAGCCGGATTCTCGAGAAGGAGTTTGGGAAGGAAGCGCTTGACGTTTTATTAGACTGGAGGAATAGGAGGATTGAGGAAGAATGGAGGAAGCGAGGCCTAGAGGCTGAGGATAAGTCTCCAAGACATTTCTTAGCCCTGTTCAGTAAGGAGGCCCATGAGTTTGAAGTCTTGGAGGAAAGCGAAGAGGTCTTGGAAGTCATCGTTAAGAAGTGCATCCATGCTGAAGTCTTTAAAAAATTTAACGCGGCTGACATCGGGGAAAAACTAATCTGCAGTGGAGATCACTATGTTGTAAAAGGATTTAACCATGGGATAGAACTGGTTAGGGACAAGCTTTTAATGAGAGGAGATGAGTGCTGCCACTTCCTGTTTAGGCTGAAAAATCAGTGGATGTGAAAAACTTATAAAGTTCTTTCACTCGCCCGCTCTCATGGTTTACAGAATAGGAATAGTCGGGTCAGATAATTCTCACGCAATTACTTTCTCACAGATTGCGAACGGCATGGATAAGGAAAATTACGTACCGGGTTTCAAAGCAACCCACATCTTCGGGTTCGACGAAAAAAGAAACAGGGAGGTCGCAGAGAAAGGCGGTATTGAAAATATTGTTTCTGACGTAAACGAGATGATCGGGAAAATTGATATTGCGTTCGTGGTTTTTAGACACGGTGGACTCCACCTGGAATACGCGAAGCCCTTCATAGAAAGCGGGACACCGGTTTTCGTGGATAAGCCTTTAGCAGCCACGGTTGCAGACGCTAAAAAGATAATCCAGCTAGCGAAGGAGAGACAAACCCTTTTAATGAGCTTTTCGACGTTAAGGTTTACGGATACCGTGCAAGAGCTGAAAGGAATTTTAAAGAACGAGGAACCGGTTTTCCTAAGCGTCCTTGGACCAGGAGACCTTGAAAGCGAGTATGGCGGATTGATCTTCTACGGGATCCATTGTGCAGAGATTTTTAATGAGGTTGCGGGAACGGGGGTGAAGGAAGTACACGCTGTTGCGAAGGGTAAAAGCATTGTTGCAATACTCGTCCATGAGAGACTGATTGGGAGTATAAAAATCTCTCCAGAAATACCATATGTTTTCTCGGTCGAAGGTCTAACTAATAAAACCCATTTCTCAGCCAAGGTTGACTCTAAGGACTGTTATAAGAGGGGAATGATCAAGATTAGGGAGATGCTTGACAAGAAGCAGTGGATACTTTCTGAAGGAGAAATGCTTGAGCCAGTAGCTGTTGTTAAGGCTATAGAGGAAAGCGTTAGAGAATCTTCTAAAAAGCCTATAAGTTCTAGCCAGTCTTAATGCTTATAGAGACTCCTTCCTGAGTGGGCACTATAATGGTTCTCCAAACCCTCCCAGAGGCTTCGTTTAGAAAAGCATCCACAGTGCCGTAGGTATGCCTGACGTTGTGCGCAAGCACCACTCCGCCGCTGGGGATCCTACTCTCAACCAGACGGAAAAACTCTAAGTAGTGCTCCTTCTCAATATCTATGAAGACTAAGTTCAGCTCTTCAAATTTCCTAACATGATTAAATGCATCGCCGTTAACTGGCATGATCAAGTTCTCCAAGTGATGCCTAACTACAAGACTCTTAAGACTCTTGAATCTTTGAATAGTCTTCTCAACTGCGTAGACATTGCCGTCAACCCCTGATTCTAAAATAGCTCTAGCAATCCATATTGTTGAAAACCCTGTGCCTGCACCAGCGTCCATGGCTTTCAGCCTTCCAAACCGTAGGGCCGTCAGGAAGGATGTTGAGTAAAGCACGCAGCCATCATCCATGCTTATCGTCGGAACCCCTAGGTCTCTAGAGGCAGCATACGCCTCCCGGATTATGCTGTTCCAGGCATAGTCTTCCCGCATGGCTGTTAAAAATAATCTGCGGTTCCAACTTATAAACTTGGCAGAGGAGGCTTGCGGATTAATATTTATGACGGGCTTGACGACAGCCTTCAGTCAACTCTTCAAGCTCGTCTCTAACATAGGATGAAATCAGGTCCCTGACAACGTTTGAATTTGCTTTTAAGACGGCTACCTTTGCCTGTTGAAATATGCTTAGTGCCCTTGGTCCCATACCGTATACGATGACTGCATCCGGCTTAAGCTGAAGTATACGGTCTGCAGGCCGGCCCTTCCCTCTGAAATGCTCACCCTCGTTAAGCATAGTCCCTTTTTCAAAACTCTTCCCTCCTCATCAAGCTCAATCATCAAGAATAAGGGGGCTCTGGCCAAAATGTTCGGATAAGCGTGAATCTAAGCCACGGTCATCCTCCACAGGTATTACAATCCTCATTTTGAATCATCATGCTTACATACTTGTCTCTATATACGTCTTACTGTTAATAGACCTCCTCTATTCCTTTTTGTCCAAGGAATCCTTATCCTAGACAATTACTTCCTTAACTCCTCAAGCCTATTGTTTACGTAACCGAGCTCCTGCTGGATAAGCCTTCTCTGTTCCTCAGAAAAACAACTCTTGCTCCCTAGCCGTCAGGGGTAAGGCAAACATCGGTGGCTCATACTCATGCTCCCCGCGGAGCCCATGAAAAACCCACAGGTATAGCTTCCAGAAACGCCGAGCGTAATTATGACGGTAGGGCGATGGCAGCCACCAGAACCCGCTCGCAATATCAGTACTCCTACTTACCGACCCCCCTTAACGCTTAATTCTTCAAGCCTTTTTCTAACGGTTTTCAACCGAGGCTCCAAAATCTTAATCTGCTGCTCAAGCATCGTTCGCTCCTGCTCCCCGCATAAGCCGGCGGAAAGCTCATTCTAAACGGAGTGAGTTCAGACGGCATAGCGTGCTAAAGGGCTTTCGCAAAGGGAAGCAGGAGGAGGATGGGCGTCTCTAGGGGGATTGCGTGAGGCTTTTGCAGAGCGCTAGGAGAAAGACTGCTCAAGCCCTTAGCGAAGGCAAGCCAATACGCATTGGGCTCCCCCCTCAACAAAACTGTTCATAGAAAACATGGAAGACAATGTCAAACAGGCTTTTCTAAGAGCATTCTCACAGCTATCTGAATGCTTTTTTCCATTCTTTCAGAATTTCTCGCGCAACGTTAAAGCTTTCAACACTGATTGAGAATATGACTCCAGTTTTATTTTCAAGAGATTTCGACACTTTATCGACCCAGGATCCTGGTTTCTCACCCTCTTGGGGACCCTCAGTCCATATTAGACACACGTGTTTCCTTTGAAACAATTCCACGGTTTCCTTTAAGCCGTAGAACTTGGCGGGACTTCCGAAGAAGAATGCTTTAAAGGCTCCGCTTGACAAGATTGGTTCAAGAACCTGCCTGCCGTCTGAAGCCTCGCTGCAGCAGAAATGACCCATGCCTCCGTCGAAAAGCCTGACTGAAAACTCGTTAACCGGGATGCAGAACTTTCTGTATTGAGCCGGGTTCATCATCACCGCCACGTCCTCGCAGAGTCTAACACCGCCTTTATCCATCCATACGTTAGGCGTTCCGTGGAACCCCTGGTTAAGAGGCTCGCCGACTATTTTCTTCTGCGCAATTGAGAACTCAACGTATACTTCGGCAACCCTCTTAAGAAGCTCCATTGCAAAGTCCGGGTGGCGATGGAAATCGCTCAGCAGCTTCGGTCCCCTGAGTAGGTAGGCTATGTCTAACGGGCCCTGAGTGTCGCACAGGTATACTCTTACCCCTGTTCCCTCAAGTTTTTTAACGAAATACTCTTCTGTCTCAATAACGCGCGTCATCAAGCTTTGACGAGACCAAGGATCCTTTAACTCGCCTAGGTCCGGAGGATCCTTCTTTAAAACCGGCTCTTTAACCCATGGCATTTGGTCGGAGAAGGGTTGTACGACTATCTCGCTACCAAATCCGCTCGGCACGATTCCAACGCCATAATTAGCCCTTACGCATGGCATGCCATCATCTTGAAGAAGGGCATGAGAATATACTGAGGCCAGTTGAGACAAAAGCATCTTATCCATATCGTAATATGTTTCATAGTATTTGAAGGAGGGCCAAGGTTCTGGAGGAGGACAGTTAATGATCAAAGGAGGGATTTCCACTTGTTTAAAATTCCATGCTGCAGCAATCCTGCTTCTCGCCTCATCGACTACCTCTAGATCCAATCTTGAGCTTACCTTCTTAACCCATTTTTCCACATCAATGCTCAAAGTCGACGGTTAGCCTACTAAAAACTATTTAAGCTTTCCTATGAAATCCGGGAAAGATTTATATCGTTTAAACTTAGACAGAGGAAGCATGAGCAGCTTGAAGATTGGCGCTCAACTAATTATCTGGGGAGCAAAGCCGCGGGAAAACCTTAAAGGAGTTCTTGAAGAAGTAAGGGAGGCCGGATACGATGGGATAGAAACCTCTCCTGAAATAGTTTCTACAGACATTATGGAGACGAGAAGGCTTTTGCTCGAAAAAGGCTTAAGGCTTGTCGCATTACACATGGGTGTTGGAAACATGGAACAGGTTGAACCGGCGGCAAGGCTATTGGAAAGGCTTGAAGGAGAATATTTGACTTTTAGCGGTCCAGGTGGAAAAGGCTCTGAGGAAGACTATTTAAACTGCGCAGAGTTTTTAAACAAGGCGGGAAGAATTGCCAGGAAGCACGGGGTTAAAACCTGCTATCATAATCACGGGCACGAAATAGCTAATAATCAAAGGGGAATAGGAATAATCATTCAGAAAACGGAGCCGGAGTTAGTCGGACTATGCGTTGACACGTATTGGGTTAAATTCGGCGGGGCAAACCCGCTTCAGTTCATCAAGACCAATAGGGAGAGGATCGAATACCTGCATCTGAAAGACGGGTCTGAGGAAGACATGAAAAACAGGAAGTTCTCCGAGCTTGGAAAGGGCTCGATAGATTTTCCAGCCATACTTGGCTTCACGACGCAGCTTGGAGTAAAGTGGGTTGTCGTTGAACAAGATTTGACCCCGAGAAGCCCGTTCGAAAGCATGTTGGAGAGCAGGAATTACTTAAGAAAAATCGGGTATTAGTTCGCTTTCCACATATAAAGGCGATCGTATACCATCCGTATTTCATCCATGTGCCATCGGAATGTCTATATGCCCGCATTTGTTAACATAATTGGGAGCTGCTGAGGAGCGTGAAACAGGGAGTTTTTGAAGAGGCATCTTAGCCTGCATTGTAACGGCTGAAACCCGCCTTTAATCGGGCATAGGCCTGGCGTGGCTTTTTCTTAGATTATAAGAAGGCGGGGTATGAGCTATACGCTTTATGGCAGGGGCTGAATTGACACAGCCCTTAACCCGGTAGGATGAGCTCCTAAGGGCGACGAACCGGGAACCCAATACCTTAAGTAGAAGGATGCCAACCGAGGAAAATCGGGTGCTATTTCACAAGCACGTGCTAACAGGCAGGCACTACAGTGTCAAACGCATGGAGGACTAAAAAACATAAATAGCCTTCCTCAGCCTCACGCATGGAAATGATAAAGATCGGTTGTGCAGCCTACTCTTACAGGGATTATCTTAAGGATGGAAGAATGAGCTATGAGGATTTCATTGAGGAGGCATATAAGATCGGTTTGGACGGGGTGGAGATGACGCTCTACTGGCTTCCTTCAAGAGAACCAGGATACCTCAGGAATTTAAAGAGGATTGCATTTTCACGAGGACTCTCCATTTCCTGTGCCGGAATCTCGACTAACTTCTGCAGCCCAGATCCTCGTGAAAGAGAAAGAATGATTAAGACTGTGGAGGAAGGATTAAGGATTGCCCGTGAGCTCGGTGCTCCTGCACTACGGGTTTTCGGCGGCTACGTGCCTGAAGGATATTCTGAGGAACAGGCCACACGGTGGACGGTTGAAGCTTTAAGCAGATGCATAACCTATGCTGAGGAAAACGGCGTTACAATAGCTTTGGAGAACCATGGGGGCGTTACGGCCAGGGCGGATAATGTAGTGAGAATAGTGGAGAGCGTGGGTTCACCTTGGCTAAGAGTTAACCTAGACCTCGGCAACTACAGGGAGTCAACGTATGAAGACATTGCGAAAACAGTTCCCTACGCAGTACACATCCATGGTAAGATAAGTATCTCTGAAAACACGAAGGTTGACTATGAGAAGGTTAAGAGGATACTTGAAGACAATGGTTACAACGGGTTTATCTCAATCGAGTATGAGGAGAAGGAAGATCCTAAAATAGGGGTCTGCGAGTTTGCAAGATACCTTTTAAGGTTATTCTAAGTGCAAGGAGGGAGCTTTAACTGAGCGGCCGGGTGAACGTCGGGATCTCTGGGCTCGGGAGAAGCGGATGGGACATTCATGCCAATGCACTCGAGAAATGCTCCGACATGTATAAGGTGGTTGCAGTCTTCGATCCACTTGAGGAGAGACGAAAGGAAGCTGTTAACAGGTTTGATTGCAGAGCATATACAGATTTCGGTTCACTCTTGAGGGATGAAGAGGTAGAACTGGTGGTTGTGGCAACGCCAAGCCACCTTCACGCCCCACAAACCATAGAAGCGTTGAAATCCGGTAAAAACGTTGTATGTGAGAAGCCGATGGCAACAAACCTGGCTGAAGCAGACGAGATGATAAGGGTTGCGAAGGAGGCTGGAAGAATACTAACGGTATTTCAGAACAAGAGATACACCCCAGACTTCTTAAAAGTTAAGGAGATAGTTAGATCAGGTAAGCTTGGGCGCATAGTGCTTGTGAAAATATATTTACACTCCTTCGGAAGACGTTGGGATTGGCAGACATTGAAAAGGTTTGGAGGAGGAGAACTTAACAATAATGCTTCCCATCTTATAGACCAGGCGGTTCAACTCGTAGGGGAGGAGGTGGAAGTACTTTTCTGCGACCTGCAGAGGACCCTAACTCTAGGTGATGCTGAGGATCATGTTAAGATAATTTTGGGAGGACCTAGCTCAACGAAGATTGACATAGAGGTTACTCGCGCATGCGCCTACCCTCAGGATTATTGGCTGATAATGGGTACCCAAGGAGGACTTTCTGGAAACGGGACCTCGATAAAGTGGAAGTATTTCGACCCTAAGGATCTTCCTCCCAGACAGGTTGAAACGAGGCCGACTCCAGACCGCAGCTACAATTGGGAAGATATTCCCTGGAGGGAGGAGAAGTGGATTCTAGACGAGAATGCTAAGCGCGGCGAAATCTTGTTTTACGAGGAACTCTACAAGACTCTACGCGAGGGAGCCCCCCTGAGCGTTACGCCTGAAAGCGTTAGGAAAGTAATGTCATTAATGGAAAAATGCCGGGAATACTGCGAGGACAAGCGGTGCTGAAGTAGTCCATGACGAGAAGACTATTCTTACTATTAAACTACCAAGAAACTGTAAAAGCTTAAAGTAAACGCCTGAGGGTTAAGAAGGGATTGGAGTTGACCGAGGACTTAACGATGATCGGCTTGTCTAAGCCCTTTGAAGAAGGAGGAAAATCATGTTTGAAAGCTGGAAGGCTACGTTGCGAGTACAGGGTTAACCCTCTGGGAATAGATGTTTTAAGACCCAAGTTAAGCTGGATCGTTGAATCGTCTGAAAGAGGACAGCTTCAGACAGCTTATCAGATTATCGTTTCGAGCACTAGATTAAACTTGGAGAAAGGCATTGGAGACTTATGGGATACTGGGAAAGTTAAATCCGACCAGACGAGTCAGATAGAGTATTCTGGAAAGCCGCTTTCCTCAAGGATGGAATGTTGGTGGAAAGTGCGGGTGTGGGATAAAGACGGGAGGCTGTCTGAGTGGAGCGAGCCCGCACGTTGGACGATAGGCCTATTGACACCTGATGACTGGAAGGCGAAAATGATCGGGTATGATGAGTATGCCGAGTGGGAGGAACCGAATTTCAGCGGTTGTAGATGGATCTGGTTCAATGAGGGTAACCCACTTAAAGAAGCCCCTGTTGCCAGTCGCTACTTCCGTCGCACAGTAGATTTGCCGTTTAATAGAAAAATACGTGGGGGAATCTTTCTACTAACCGCTGACGATCAAGCTATAGTTTTCGTAAATGGGGTGGAAGCAGGCAGGAGCGATGGAAAACCGCGAACAATCGAAATCACACGTCTGTTACGGCCTGGAAAAAATGTCTTTGCAGTTATGGCCACTAACCTAGGTGGTCCTGCAGGCCTACTCGGAAAAGCTGTGATCGAGTTTGAGAAGGAAGAGTCGTTTACCGTTATTACGGACAAAAAGTGGAAGGTTAGTGCATACGCAGAGGAGGGTTGGATTGGGCTCGATTTCAATGACGAGCATTGGGCTAATGCGCTTGAGCTAGGGGATTTCACGAAAGCGCCCTGGGGGGTCCTTGGAATAAAGCCCCCCTATGTACGTCCACTACCATTGTTGAGGAAGTCGTTTAGCGTGAACAAGCAGGTGAAGCGCGCCTTCATATACGTTAGTGCATTAGGGAGCTGCGAGCTACATCTTAATGGGAAGCGGGTCACGGAAGATTACTTCATACCAGGATGGTCTGACTTTCGAAAACGCGCATATTATCGTACCTACGAGGTCACTGATCTTCTTCAACCCGGGAGGAATGCGATTGGTGCGATTCTGCACAGCGAGTGGTACTCCGGCTATCAGGGTGGTTGGGGAAGGAGAAACAAATTCGGCCGTGGGCCACGCCTGCTCGTCCAATTGGAAATAGAATATGCTGATGGTGAAAGACAATTGATCGTTAGTGACGAGACTTGGAAAGCGACGTATGGGCCGATCCTTGAAGCAGACAATTACATGGGCGAGACCTACGACGCAAGGCGCGAGATTAATGGCTGGGACGAGCCCTGGTTCGATGACGGCAACTGGAAAGAGGTCGTTGCAGAGGACGTTAAGGATATTGATTTGAGGCTCACATACCATCCGGGGGAGCCGATCAGGAAAACCATGGAGCTGGTCGCCAAGTCGATCAGGGAGGTTAGTTCCGGCGTCTTCATATACGATTTCGGGCAGAACATGGTCGGCACCGTGAGGTTACGCATCAGAAGCGCTAAGCCCGGCGATAGGATTGTGTTGCGCTATGCTGAGGTACTTAACCCCGACGGCACCCTGCACACGGCAAACCTTAGGGGAGCCCGTGCCACCGACGTATACTTCTGCAAGGGTGCTGCTGAGGAAGGCTTTGAGCCGCGCTTCACTTACCACGGCTTCCGATACGTTGAAGTGACGGGTTATCCCGGTAAACCGCTTCTGGATGCGGTGACTGGCATCGTCCTGCACTCCGACATCCCCATAAGGGGAGAGTTCAGCTCTTCCAACCCGATTTTAAACAGGCTTTTCGAGAACATCGTTTGGAGTTTACGGGGCAATTACTTTGAGGTTCCGACGGATTGCCCCCAACGGGATGAGCGTCAGGGCTGGACTGGTGATGCGCAGATCTTCTCTCGAACGGCCGCTTATTTGGCTGACGTCTCCTCCTTCATGACTAAGTGGCTCATCGACCTGAACGACGGTCAAAGAGAGGACGGGGCTTATCCAGAGGTGGCGCCCGCAACCGGCTCCGGCTTCGGCACGCCCGCCTGGAGCGACGCCGGGATCATCATACCCTACGTGGTTTGGCGGTTCTACGGCGACGCAAGGGTGATCCGGCTTTACTACGAGAACATGACCCGTTATATAGAGTACCTAGTTGAGAATAGTAAAGATTTCCTACGGCCAGAAATTGGATACGGCGATTGGGTTCCAGCCGGGTCAGAAACTCCCAAGGACGTGCTCTCCACGGCCTACTTCGCCTATGTCGTTAAGCTCATGGTTGAAATGGCTAGGGCAATCGGAAAGGAAGACGATGCTAAACTCTACGAGGAACTGTTCGAGAAAATCCGGTCCGCTTTCGTTAAGGCATACGTGGAACCGGATGGTCGGATAAAGGGAGAAACGCAAACCTGTTACGCCTTGGCGTTAGACCTGAAATTGCTGCCTGAGGAGCTGGAGAAGCTGGCCTTAGAACACCTCGTCAAAGACATTGAGAATCGCGACTGGCATCTTTCAACGGGATTCGTGGGCACACGACACCTCATGCAGGCACTTACCAAGTTCAATAGAGTGGATGTCGCATATAAATTGTTGTTGCAAGAAACCTATCCGTCATGGCTTTACCCCCTGAGGCTGGGTGCGACGACGATTTGGGAAAGATGGAACAGCATGACCGAGGAGGGCATACACGAGCCCGGGATGAATTCCTTCAACCATTATGCTTTCGGAAGCGTTGGCGAATGGCTCTTCTCAACGGTTGTGGGGATCAGTACTGAAGGCGTCGGCTTTAAGCGGATCATAGTTAAACCACATCCATCAAGAGAACTGGGGTGTGTTCACTCAAAATACGAGTCGATTAATGGGACTATTTCCGTGGATTGGTGGTTCTCCGGAAAGGACTTTCACCTGCAGCTGACCATCCCGGCTAACACGTCGGCACTAGTCCACGTTCCGACGACGGATCCGAGAAGGGTAAGAGAAGGCGGGAAGCCTGCTGAGGAGGCTGAATGCGTCCGGTTTATCGGTATGAGAGAGGGCTACGCCGTGTATCTAGTCCTCTCCGGAAGCTACAGTTTCGTCGCTGCGTGACAAGCATTTAACCCGCTGACTACTAACAGGCGTTTCGTCTCCTTAAAACTCTAAGCACCTGGCATAACACGTGTCACAACATATTCTTAACGAACTCCTTTATTTTCCTCTTGATCCCGGGACGAAGGACGTCCTCTCCAGTATTAACATTACCCACTACTATATGGCCGATATACTCCATCCTATGATATTCGACAATCCTTCTATAAGCTTCGACAACCAAATCTGCTCCGTCGAATTCGTCCCCCGCCGCGGTCACGAGCAGGCCACATTTCTTCCCCTCGAGGAGCGAAGTGTAAGTGCCGTCCTCAGCGTACTTAGCCAGACAATAAGTCCGGTCGAGGAAGGCCTTCATTAACCATGAAAACGACCAGTCAAAAACCGGCGTAGCAAGCAGGATACAATCGGCCGAAAGCATCTTGGGAAACATCTCCTGCATGTCATCCTTAATGGCACAGCCTGGTTCATCCATGACCTTTTGACAGGCGAAGCATTCCACGCAACCAGAGATTTTCCTACCCATAAGATGGATGAGCTCCGTTTCATGCCCCCGTTTCCTCGCCTCTCGCAGAACTGCCTCCAGCAAGGTAGCGGTGTTCCCCTTCCTCCTAGGACTTCCGAGGAACCCGTAAATCCTCAGCTTCTTCGCGACCATGTTTTTAGCCCCTTCTCGACACATGTTAAAAGTTTTTAGCTTTCAGAAGCGTTCTGTGGTGTTAGGACATTTCATAACGGAGTTTAGAGATGATGAGACGAACTTGACAAACTCCCTGCCCAGAATTCCCCCGTAACGTGCGTAAGGACCGAAGGAAGGATTTCTAGCACGTGTTATTCCGTCTTGAAGAGGCACGGGATGCCATAGACTTGCCCGCCATACGACGTCTGCCCTGAGGTTCACCCATAGAACCACTCTATGGGGATGATCTTCAGCTTAAGGGAAAAATGCCTTCCCTCGCTGACGTAATATGTCAACAGGGCCTCCTCGCCGAAGAATGTGACGCTGGGATAGGCATACGTGTATCTTTCATCGATCTCTATATTTTTAACGTTTTCCCAGGTTTGACCCTCATCCCGCGATATGGCCACTGTTAAGGGTACCCTTTGAGGTCCCTGTGTGTTATTCCAGACCAATAGGAGGTCGTTCGTCTCAGGTATCCTTTTCATCGTCTGAGGGGATTCCGGAGACACGACGTTCATCGGCTCTGGTCTGCTCCAAGTTTCCCCGAGGTCGTCTGAAAAAGACCTGTAGATGTAACCCAATGTGGTTCTAAACCACATTAGGAGCCTACCATCCTTCAGCTCAATTAAGCCCGGCTCATCTGCGGTAGCGTTGGGCAACGAGACATCCATCGCTGACTTGAACCACGTCCTTCCATTATCCTCGGAGTAGAAGCAAGAGGATACGAACTTGGGCGTTACCCAAGCGTTCAGGGCATAGGCCACCGGCAGCAGGATTCTCCCGCTGGATGTTTGGATCGCCCGATCGTTATTCGTGGTGAAGTATCCGGGATAAGCCTTTGCGATGGGCACGGGCTCACTCCAGGTTTTCGCCTCATCAAGGGATCTCCTCACGTAGGGATGACAATCCGTCTCAGAATTCTTGACTGAAAAGAATAGGAGGATCTCGCCAGTTTTAAGCCTAAGGAAATCCGCTTCCATAACGTTCTCCACCCCAATATCCTCCTGTATCGTGAATGGTTCGGTCCACGTTCGTCCCCCATCCTTAGAAGTCTTCCCCGCAATCCTCGCCGGAGCCATGTCATGAGGACTATAATGGTAGAACTCTGTGTAGCCGAGGAGTAAAGTCCCGTCCCTCAACTCGATTATGTCTGCCTCAGTGTTCCTAGGATTTCTTTCAGTCGCCGGGCAAACAATGAGTTCATAGATCTGCTCCCCATTCATAGGATATCACCCATTTCCTCATTTCTTCTCATCTATATAAGATTTTAGAAACATGTGACTATCCAAACCTTTATATTTACCCTTTAACTCAAAAAGGTCAAATGGGATCGAAACTAATCATTGTGGACGATTGGCCACAGCTGTTTATCGACGACATGCTGATGGAACATTGGAGCAATGTTTCGTTGAGGATAAACCCGCCGATGAAGGCCGGTCCAGTCCTACGCGCAGACAGGCTTTGGGAAAGCCATAGGGTTGGCGCTTATGGAACTGTGATGGAAGACCAGGGGATTTACAAAATGTGGTATGATGCCATAGATTGGGACGGCAGGATCTTTCATTGCTATGCCATCTCAAGGGACGGCATCAGCTGGGAAAAGCCCAACTTGGGCTTGGTCGAGTACCACGGTTCGAAAGATAATAACATCCTTCCCCTCCCGCCGTGCGGCACAGTCTTCATAGACCCGAAAGCCCCTAGGGAGAAGCGCTATAAGTATATCACATACGGCCATGGCAGTGAGGCAGGATATTTAAACGAGCATGGCGTACGGATTTGGTGGTCTGAAGATGGACTTAGATGGCTGCGGAATAAGGACTATGCGCTTCCGTTGATCTCGGATACGCAAACTCAGGCGTTTTGGGACGATAAGATCAATAAATACGTCGCCTACTTGCGCGCTTGGAATCCATTGAGATGTGTAGCGAGAGTGGAGGTCGAGGACATACTCAAGCCATTTCCGTACGAGCCCCGAAGGGATGTTCAGTATGGTCCAGTGAGCGCGCGAGAGAATTGCATAACCACCGAATTGCCCATAACATTCAAGTACGACGATGAAGATCCGAAGGATTCGGACCATTATAATCCATGCGTGATAAAATATCGGTATGCAAAGGACGTATACTTCATGTTTCCAAGCGCATATTTACACTATCCGGAGCCCCCGGTGGGTAAACGTCACAACGATGGGCCGCTGGAGATCCAAATAGCTACGAGCAGGGATGGGATACATTGGAACAGGCTCGATAGGGAGCCCTACGTGAGGCTGGGAAGGACGGGCGAGCCCGATAGCGGAATGATGTATATGCTTATCGGGATGATCCATAAGGCTGACGAAATATGGATGTACTATGCGGGCTATGACTATACCCACGGTTGCTACGACCTCAGCTCTATGAAGTATACGGGTGCCATCTTCAGGGTCGTTCAAAGGCTCGACGGATTTGTGTCGATAGACGCAGGATATAAAGGAGGCGAGTTCACAACGAAACCTTTATTATTCAAGGGACGTAGGCTCCTGCTTAACGTGGATACCTCCGCAACGGGTGGGGTAAGGGTGGAGATCCAGGACGAGGATGGAAGGCCATTAAATAAGTTCAATCTGGACGATTGCGATGAGATCCATGCTAACGATTGTCATAAAGTCGTGACATGGAATGGAGTTTCCGACGTATCCAGCTTAGCCGGTACTCCCATCAGGCTCCGCTTCTCGATGAAGAAGGCCAAGCTCTATTCCTTCCGCTTTTCTGAGCGACTTTAAAATTTCAGAGGGATATTTCAATAAAGCGATGGTCTGTAGGACTTAAAGCTGTATCTGGAAACCTGTAAAAGTTTTTAAAGTCTTTATACCGGAGTCCGAAGGCAAATGAACAATTTTAAGGAAAGGATGAGGAGTGGAGAGATACTATTAGGTACGGCAATAGAGACTCCGGAGCCGGATGTCGCGGAGCTCATGGGCATTCTGGGTTTCGACTGGTTCTGGATAGACATGGAGCATTGTCCCCTTGACGTCAAAGATGTCCAGACGATACTTCAGGCCATGGGTAGGTCTGAAACCGCAACCCTAGTCAGAGTCCCTTGGAATGACCCCGTTTACATAAAGAGGGCCCTCGACCTTGGGCCTACTGGAATCATAGTTCCCTGGGTTAACAGCGAGGAGGAAGCCAAAAAAGCGGTAATGGCCTGTAGGTATCCCCCGGAGGGGATTAGGGGCTGCGGCCCGAGGAGGCCAGTGTGGTACAAAGATTTCACTGAATACGTTAGGGAAGCCAACGAAAACGTGGTAGTTGTCGTCCAAATAGAGACAAAAGATGCCATAAGGAACCTGAGGGAGATAATCTCCGTCCCGGGCGTGGACGGCACGATGGTTGGACCAGGAGACCTGTCCGCTTCCTTAGGCCACTTGGGCTATCCAAATGATCCAGAGGTCCTAAGCGCGATAAAGACCATAGTCGATGCGCATAAGGGAACAACGGTATGTCCTGGAATGGCGTCTAATCCTGTGGATGCGGAGAAGCATATAGAGATGGGTTTCAGGCTGGTGAATGTGGGAAGCGATTTAGGTTTCATGAGGACTGCGGCTACGGAAACCTTAAGTAGATTAAGGAATTATCTGAAAGAAAGCCGTTGACTCGGGTTAAGTATGTAAGCATAACTCGATTGTTTAGCGGTGCATGGATATGAAAAGAGAAGTCGCCATTTTATCCCTAGTCACATATTTCCTGTTTTTGGGAGCCGGTTCATCACAAATGTTTCTAATTCCTTATCTTAACCGCACGTTTTCCAACGTGCTGAATTCGCTGGTTTTGGCAGTGGTATACATGTCCATAATTTTAGGGATCCTTCTTCTGAACGTTCCCTCTAAAGGGAGGCACTTAAAAAATATGCTCGTCTTTGGCGTAACCGGATATGTTGTTTTTCCCTTCCTCGTATTCTTAACGAAAGAGTACATATTGCTCATCACATCCTCGATATACTGGGGAGTAACTGTGGCATTCTTTTGGATCTCGACCCTTTTCATCGTACTGAACATTTCTGACGAAAAGGAATCTGGAACAAGCTCAGGCACGATTTTCTTCGGAGCATGGCTCGGGACGTTCTTCGGGACAAACCTACTCGGTCTGGTTCAAAAAACATATGGTTATGACCTTGTCTTCCCAGCGGCTGCCTTTTTAAGCATGTTAGCATTCCTTCCTATCTACTTTCTGCCCCCTAGTATAGAAGAGGTCTCGAAAAAAGTCAAGCTCAAGGATTTACTTGTCATGGGTGGAAGTAAAATAGTGACGTTCTTTTATTTTTTGAGCTGCTTTGGATATGGCATTCTCATAGGCTCCGTAAGCTGTGTCGTGTCCTCAACTCTAGGTCCCTCTATGATAGGACCCATCTTAAGTGGGTACTCCTTGATCTCGGCCCTGTTCAGCATCTACGGAGGGAAGGTCTCTGACCTCATAGGAAGAAAGAAGACGTTCATAATCGCGTTCTTCCTGGGAGCCCTTGGCCTCTTTCTAGGCTCCATCTCCATGAACCCAGTAACTCTCATAATCCTTTGTATCCTAGTAGGGTTTCAAGGGAGCGCAGCACCCGTTAACGCTTTCGGCTGGATAGGGGATAAGACGAGGGAAAGCGGAAGATTGTCGAGCATATGCTCAAGCTTCGTATGGAATTCCATTGGTGTCACCTCTTCTCTCCTCCTTTCGTCAACCATCTATGAATTTTCAGGAAGCTATCAGACAGTGTTTTTCTTATTCGGAATTCTTTCCTTATTTTGCAGCATACTTGCCCACTTTTTAAAATAGACGGAGACGAGATCACTAACGTCAAGGGTTAGCAGTTAAACCTTTTCTTAAGTTTCCGCTCTTCGTAGAGCGAGAAGTAACGCTCAGCTTTCTAACCGATATTAACACATCCCGTTTCTTCACATTGAAAAACTTTTTATTCACCTGAAAAATAAGGAAAGCTTCATGGAACCTTTGACACCGAGAGAACGGTTTCTCCGAGTGGCCTTATTTAAGAACCCCGATAAGATACCATTATGGAGCGTGGGGAGCGCTAGGCCCGCTACGCTGAAAAACTGGATTAAGCAGGGGTTGCCGGAAAACGTGGATCTGGCTAAATACCTTGGTGTTAAGGGCTGCGAGGTTGGAGCTGTCGACATAGCATCCTACCCGGGTGAAGGATTTGAGTGGAAACCAGATCCGAATTTGATCAACCTAGGGCCGGAGCCAGCATTCGAACACAGGATAATAAAAGAGGACGAGAGACATAGGGTTTGGGTCGACAGCCTAGGGATAACACAGATAGGGTTTCAGGAAGATTGGAAAAATGGATGGAGCGGTTTCGCAACTAGAAGTTGGGTCGATTTCCCTGTGAAGAATCGTGAGGACTTCTTAAAGATGAAGAAACGTTATGACCCCAAGGACCCGGAGAGATACCCCAAGAACTGGGACCAGTTAGTTAGGAAATATAGGGAAAGGGATTATCCCCTATGCGTAACGATTAGAGGACCGTTCTGGTGGGCTAGGGATATGGTCGGCCTAAAGGGAATTGCCTTGGGAATACATAAGGAGCCCAGCCTCATCAAGGAGATCATGGATTTCTGCGCTGAGTTTCAAATCCAAGCCCTGCATAGGGCTTTGGATGATGTGGAACTGGACTTCGTGATTTTAAGTGAAGACATGGCTTACAAGAACGGCCCAATGATAGGGCCCAAAGCTGTGGAGGAGTTCATGAGCACGGCATATCGCGAGATAGCTAGGTTCTTCAGGGAACACGGCGTGAAGGTTCTAATTGTGGATAGCGATGGGAACGTGGAACAGATTATACCAATCTGGCTTAAGCTCGGCTTAAATGGCGTAACACCGTGTGAAGTGGCAGCAGGCATGGATGTGATTAAGCTCGGAGAGAATTACCCTGACTTAATAATGATAGGCGGGATAGATAAGAGGGAGCTTGCCAAGGGTAAGGATTCGGTGGAAAAGGAGGTTGACCACAAGGTTCCTCCGCTTGTAAGGAGGAAAGGGTATTTCCCGGGCGTCGACCATGCCGTACCCGCTGACGTGCCTCTTGAAAACTACAGATATTTTGTTTCGCTTTTAAAGAAACATTGCGGATGGGAATGATTAGCCGAGTTAAAGGTAGGCGCCCTGTTGAATTAATGTTTCTCTAAGCTCTTTCCCATCAAGTTGCCTAGGCCTTAAACCCTTTTTAACGCATAGGGCAGCAGCAACCCCTGCTGCCTGGCCTATTGCCCTCATGTTAGGCTGGATCCTTACCGCAGCGTGAGCTTCGAAGGAAGCTGAAAGAGCCCTGCATGCAACAATCAAGTTTTCAACCCTCAATGGTATCAGTGATCTGAAAGGTATTTCATGGTACTCCTCAGGGCCTAGTTTTTCTCTCGCTGGCAGATGTCTGGTTGGCAGATGTATGTCAATCGGATACCTGTTTCTTGAAACAGCGTCTTCAAACTTCTTGGCGCTAAAATAATCCTGCGCGGAAAGAACATACTCGCCGATTATTCTTCGAGACTCCCTTACACCGACCATCTGAGCAGTCATGGCCAAGTAGGAGTTTTCGAAACCAGGTATTTTCTTCCTTAGGAACTTGAAAAGCCTGCTTATTCTCCTCCTACCCTGTATCGCTGCCTCCGTGAGATGATCCGCGTTAAATCCCTTGAAGTTGCCGATTATTCTTGGACAGTTGAACGCGATGACCCCCGGCATCCCAGGTACGCTGAACGCTTGAAAATAAGCTATGTCCGAATCCTCCAGAATACCTTCTTCAACACCCTCGTTGAAGTATTTTTCAAGTGGCCATCCTCCACCCGGGACCATTGCGAACTCTATGAGCGGCGGGTCGACATAGCTCCTGCTGTCATTTTCAACAAGGAAAACAGCGAGTTTTTCGATGTTAACATTTCCCACCATGAATCTTAGTGACATCGGCTGGCTAACACCGTCCTCCTTTCTCCCGGATTCGAAGGGGACCCCTGCGAGTGCAGCAACATCCCCGTCGCCAGTGGAGTCAACGACAATCTTCGAGAAAACGGCCTGTCTACCAGACTTGTTCGCTATCACTATTCCCCTTAGTTCATCAGCATCCATTATAACGTCCTCTACAAACGTGAAATAGAGAACCCTCCCACCAGCTTCCAGAACCATTTCCTCCAACACGAATTTTAAGGCCTCCGGGTTAAACCAACCATCATTACCATTTTTATCTATGGCAGCGCAACCCATTTCTAGAAGACGCTGCTGTATCTCCCGGCTTATCCCCCTGACAAGCGGCGTCCCCCCTACATGGTTCGGCATCATCGGCACCACGAGCGCCGCCGACCCGCTTCCACCTAGAAAGCCGAATTGCTCGACCAAAAGGGTTTTAACACCGTTTCTCGCAGCAGCTATTGCAGCCACAGCTCCGGCAGTACCACCACCTGCCACAACCACGTCGAAACACCCATAGGTATTAAGCCGTCTAGCTTCCTCTAGTTTCATCTTTACCCGGTAAGCGTAAAGCATATTTTAATCTAACTCGTCCATGGGCTGCTGATAGACACTTGCAAGACCAGAGGTATTTAGAACCTTGAAAACGCCTCTTTCACCGCATCCTTCAACTCAGGATGTTGCAACGGGTAAAGGAAGAAGCAAACCCCGTTGGAGCCTTTTTCTAACGCTACGTTCACCGCTTCCTCCACATCCCTTCCGCTCCTTAGGAATTCAAACTGTATTCCAGCGACTATCATTTTGCCGCAGGAAACACCTTCCATGACTGCTTCGCCAATCCACCTTATATTTTTCCCATAGTATTCATGGTATATCATTGGTTCGAAACTGTCAAGTGGCCATTCGCACCACTTTTGAAAAACGATCCTGTAAGCATAACCCGGAGTTGCGAAAACAGCGGCTGAAGTCTCAATAGTATTATCATATTTTTTCACAGTCCTATGGAAGTTTTTAACTATTTCAGTAATCCTTTCAGCTCTCCATGCATGCCATTCATACCATTTTCTCGATCCGAACCTGATTTCGAAAGGATCTATGCCAAAATCTTTTTTAAACCCGTTTCTACATTTTTCACAGTAGCAGAAGTCGAACTTCTCCCGGTAGACATCTATCTCCCTTTCCAACCCATATCTTTCTCTTAATCCTTCTGGAAGGAAAAGATCCGGAAGCCTAATATAGTCTAAATGAACCCCATCCAAGTCATAAATCCCCATGAGCTCCTGAATCATTCCAATGAAGAAGCTTTTAACATCATCGTTCGACGGGCAAAGCCATTTATAGCTTTCTACATAAGGCGGGTTATCAACACAGCTCTTCCCCTCCCTGCTGACTACAAACCAGTCTTTACTCTTAGCAGCCAGCTCCGCGTTGGGCTTGTTTAAAGCAACCACCCAAGCATGAACCTTTAATCCACTTCTCTTCGCCTCCCTTATAATGTCTCCTATCAAGCTCCTTTCAGCAGCTCCTTTTGCAACAACTGAAAACTTGGCCGGGTAGAGTGCCCCCTCACCATCTATGCTTAGCAGAAAAATCTCGTCTGCACCCATTTCCACAATCTCTCTAACATGTTTCTCAGGATTTTGAGCAATAGGCCTCGGATTCACCCAGAACGCCTTTTTATAACCGCTCGCCATAGCTACTGCCTCAAACAACGTTTTTATAAACCTTTATCGGTAGTTGAAAAGGATGCCCTGCAAAAACCCTGTTTAAACATTTCTAACGGTATTTCATGTGAAAACCGTTTTTACCAGTAACCCATTTTTTTAAATACGAGGTTTTAGTTGTTTAGGCAAGCAGAATTGGGGAACAAGAAAATATCCGTAGTGGTGCCAACGTTCAACGAGGAGAAGTATGTTGAAAAGCTACTCACGACGCTAAGTTGGCAAACAATACCTAGGACGGAATATGAGATCATTATTGTAGACGGGGGAAGCGTGGACAGAACCTTAGAGATATGCAGAAAGTATGCTGATAAAATAGTGATACAGGAGACCCCTACGGTTGGAGGAGCGAGGAACGATGGAGTGAAAAATGCAGAGGCAGACCTAGTTTTCACAACTGATGCAGACTGCATGGTCACGCACAACCTGCTTGAGAGAGTAATACGCGATTTTAAAGCCTATCCGGATGTCGTGATGGTGTACGGCGTGGTGACCCCCATAGAAAGGAGTTTTAAAAACACTTTCCTAATAGAGTTAAACAATGTTTTCGTTAAAATCCTTTACAGGTTTAAGATATACCTGAGTGTAGGTGCCAACACTGCCTTTAGAAAGAAGCCCTTCATAATTATGAGGGGTTTTCCGGCAGTAGGGGCTGGGGACGACTATGGGCTTCAATTCAGAATGAGGAAGATTGGGAGAATAATGTTTGATGGAGGACTCAGAGTATACTTCTCCATGAGAAGGTACGAAAAGTATGGTTTTGGCAGAAGCTTTTACGAATGGCTTTATAACGTTTTCAGCGAACTCCTCAAAAGAAGGGTTCCACCCGAAAAAAGATACTATAGAAAACTATATTAATTTTTCATGAAATCTTATATTGAAAACAGGATGAAAAAATAGGGAGCTTCTTTTAAAGTTGGAAACAGTAAACGATGGATTGATCTTAAAGGGCATTCGACTTAGAACACCGCATACTCTTAGAAAGCTTTTTAACCATGCGCGTTAAAAGTTCTAACATGCTACCGGTGGATGTTCCAGTAATCCTCTTCAGCACTACGCAGTCCATAACACTATTCTGGGCAATGGATAAGGCTACCAGAATAGTTCTAAACAGGGTTAAAACCAAGAATTACGCGTTCTCAGTAAGGGGGCTTAGAATCCACCACTGGCTGATCGGCGCAATAGTTGCTGCACTCGGCCTATTAGTCTTTTCAGCCCAAAATCTAGTGATACTCATATATGAGACAAGCCTTAGCAGCATCCCCTGGAAGCTTGGTTCAAGCACTGTAACCGTGGGATTCAGGATTTTCCTAGATGATTTAAAGGATTTGAAAAGGCAGTTTAAGAGCTTAATCAGGATGGTAAAAAGATAAATCGGACTGTGCTCCGCGTTTTAAACGAGTTGAGCATAGTGCTCGGAGTGGATCTTGGAGCATCCAACGTCAGGGTTGCCTTGTCCGACACGAATGGAAGGATTCTTTTTAAAAAATCAGAAAGGACGACGGGAACAACAGGACCGGATATTGTGAGGCAGATCGTTGAAATGGGTAGAAGCGCCATCAAGTCTCTGGGGTTTACGGATAAGAGCTTGAAAGCAGTTGGAGTGGGGTCAATAGGCCCGTTGGAATTAAAGAAGGGTTTGATCATTAATCCTCCTAATCTGCGGGTTGGCATAATACCTCTCGTAGAAGGCATTGAAAAACATTTTAACGTGCCTGTTAGACTTCTGAACGATTGTGTTGCAGCCGTTCTCGGGGAAAAAAGATTCGGAGCCGGTAGGAATCTTGAAAACATCGTCTACGTTACAATAAGCACCGGGATAGGTGGTGGAGCGATAGTTGACGGACACATCCTGCTTGGAAAAGACGGTAATGCACATGAAGTTGGTCACATGGTGGTGGATAAGGAGGGGCTTCTCGAATGCGGATGTGGAAAGCCTGGACACTGGGAAGCATATTGCAGCGGAAGCGGAATGGTCAACTATGCTAGGCTGCTCTTAAAAGAATGGGGTGTAGATTTCAATAAGAGCTCTCTAAGAAAGTATTTCCACGAGGATTTTTCAAAGGCTACTTCCAAAATGCTTTTCGACGCCGCTAGAGGAGGCGACGAGTTGGCACTTAGGATCATTGGGGAAATCGGGCTTCTTAACACAATTGGCTTTGCCAACATAATAGACGTATACGATCCTGAGCTAATAACAGTCGGCGGATCAGTCGCTCTTTTCAACAGTGAACTTATACTCGACCCAGTGAAGAAAAACGTTTCAAAATACGCTATGAACAGATTGCCTGAGATAATGATAACCCCGCTCGGGGAAGACGTGGTTCTCTACGGTGCCCTAGCAGCCGCACTAGAATAAGCCGTTTAACCGGGCTTCTTCGCTAGAAACCAATCTAAAAATGCTTTAAACATCTCGTGGGATTCGCGATCTATCAAACACAGAGTTGTGAAATAAACAATTATGCCCACTAGGATGACGGGCATCAAGGATGTTAATACAATCATTATCTGCTCGCTTTTAGCTGATTCAGGATACAGCGTTAGCAGCACACTTGACATCACCATTCCCGAGACAACTAGTTTAAATATCCTCCTAAAATCTAAGCTGAAGACGATAAGTCGCCTGGAGAGCCGTAAATAGTAAAGCATTATGGAGAGGTTAACCAGCAAGTAGCATAAGGCTGCAGACAGAGAGAATAATATTGGCGGGCTCTTTAAATCGTTCAATATTTCAGCCACAACCGCGGTCACTGTTACGTAAACAATTGAACCGGAAAGGTCGATCAGCGGGATCCTTATGAGGTACGAGTCAACTAGTTTTTTCCACGAGGCGTTCTCATTAACATCGACCTTTTCAACTCCCAATATGACTGTTGAGAAAAAACTTTTCAACACAGTGATTGCAGAGCATAAAGCCATTACTCTAAGAACATTATGCACAGGCGCATAGCCTTCTCTTAAAAGATATAGTAGAGGCTCTGCAAGAATCAACTGTCCGAGTGTCATGGGTATTAGGAAAAGCAGCACGAGCTCCAGCGACTCCTCAATATCTCGACCTGTTCCGCCGGATAGGAGCTTCGGATATAGCCCTATTGCTAGAGACCCTGCGAAAAGTATCACGCCAGCAAAAATGTTCGCAGCTCTGATGTATGCCACAGGAAGCAGGGACCCGGTTAACAGCGTTAAGACTAGAGCATCCTGGAAATACACTATTCCAGGAGCGATTGACGCTAGAGGTATCCAGCCCATTCTAAACCACATGCCCACCTCATTCGGCAGGAATGAACCCTTAAGATGTTTTGACAGCCTCAGCGAGTAATATAGCGCCTGAATGATTAGAGCAAGGTCTACTGAAAGAACAGCTCCGAAAAGAGATAGCCTGAAGTACCCGACTAGTACTACTCCGATAACCACCTTAGATGCTTCGAAAAAAACGGTTCCATACCCTACTATATGTGGTTCAACTCCATGGCATACTGATTCCAAGCTGGACGTGTGATATATCGCTACGATCCACAATATGAACGCGAGGATTGCCGGCAGGTCGATGCTTACGCTCGACGCGAAGACTGGAGACAAGACGGTGAAGAATGATGCTGAAACCAGTGAAACAATGCTGTTGAATAAGACTCCTGATTTCGCAACCGGTTTCCCTCTTCCTGTGAATCTCGTAAGCCAGTAGTTCGCAATGCTTGAAGGTATTGTGAAATAGCTTAACAGGCTTGCGTAGAACTGCCAGGTTCCGAAAAGCTCTTCGGTAAGCCTCCTAGTTACGAGCATTGTAAACAATAAGCCCGTTAGGACTGAAATCATCCTCGAGGCGAAGTTGACCAGTCCAGAGTATTTCAGCCTAATACTGTTCACATCTTTTTCAAACAAACCCTACGCATTTAAAAACCTATTCTGACACCTCCGCGACTGAGGCAAGAGGCCGTCGCCTCTATGGGGTCGTAGCGCGTAACAGGTATTTAATAGCAGAAAACCAGCTCCAAACCGATTTTTTTAGAAACTTCAAAGACTTTCTTCTTAACTTCATCATAGTAAGAGGATTCTGAAAAGAGTATTCTTCTCCATTCACCATATAGCTCCGGGTATTTTTTCAAGATAACTTTTGAAACCATGCTCCAAACCATTGGCCTCAGGTTAAGCCTGTCAACATAAACATATTCCGCGCCCGTCTCCCTAAACCTCGTCAAAAAACCTTCTAAATCGGTTTCTGAAAGAAATGGAAGTATTGGTCCGAAGAAAACATATGTTCTCAAACCTTCCTCCTTGGCAAGCCTGATTGCTTCAAGCCTCTCCTCAGGACTTGAGGAAGCCGGCTCGAAATCCTTCCAGACTCCCTCGTCCAACGTAACCACCGTAACCCCCACCTCATTAAGCTTGTTCCTCTTCAAAACATCCAGGTCTCTCACAACAAGGTTCGACTTGGTTTGAACAATCACGGGAAACCCTTTTTGAACAAGCATCTCAAGAATTTTCCGCGTCAACTCGTATTTCTTCTCAACCGGCTGATAGGGATCGGTGAGCGAACTCAAGTATACTTTTCCAGCCTTCTTCTTCTCAACCTCACTTGAAAGGATTTTTAAGGCATTAGTCTTAACGTCGAGAAACTCGCCCCACTCTTCTCTACTTCTTCTGAACCTAAAGGTTATTCCTGCAGCATAGCAGTACCTACATCCATGCTGACAGCCCACGTACGGGTTTACACAGTAATCTGCAATAGCACTCCTATTCAGCAGTGTCTTACACTCAATCTCCCTGATTTTCACAGGACTATTTGAAAATACATCCAAACCCTAATAAGCCTTTTCATAACGCTTCGCAACCGTTTTGACAGACAGTGCTGTTTTCAAGGAAATCAGGGTCGAGAACCCTGCCTGCTAGTAGGCTTAACCCCAGAATCCTCGTCAACGTGAACGAAAAAGGTATTCGCCTCATGATGTTGAAAAGCTTCCTCATTCTGAGCCCTTTTTCCAATGCTCCACCAATAGTTTTTCTCCAAACAGAATCATATGTTTCAGCCATGAAGCCTTCGTCGAAAAGGTTTCTTTCAAGGGCGGCTGCGCAAGCATCCCCAGCGATTCTACTGCAGATCCTGTTGTAGACAAGACCGCCTAGCGAGAAAGGCTTGACTTGGCACGCAGCATCCCCGACTAGAATAACCCTGTTGGCGGAGGTTCTGCTCATTATTCCGAATCTTATAGAGTCCCCTACGAACCCGCCGCAACTAGACTCCATGTTCAGCCTCTTCAGGAGCAGCCTGAGCCTCGGCCAGGGATTGCCACTGGTTAAAAGACCCACTTTCGCCTTGCTCCTGCTTAAAGGTATGATCCAGGCGAAGACATCCTTGGAAAACTCTGGGTCAAACCTCAGCTCAACAACATCCTGTTCGAAGACACCGTTGGCCACGCATTGAAGCGCGAAGAGAAGGCTATCAGGCTGCTTTAAACCAGTCAGTCTTGCAACAATAGAGTTAGGCCCATCGGCTCCGACCAGGATTCTTCCAGAGTAACGGCCTCCCTTACTCGTGACCACGCATCCTTCCTTTAGCCCCACCACCCTCTCGCCGAGCCTAATCTCAACCCCTTCTGCCAAAGCATTTTCAGCGAGATGCTTATCGTAGCCAGCTCTATCTATCACGAGCATATCTTTCTTAGAGTATACTTCAAAACTCTCCTTCCCGAGGCAGAACCTCGCGGTGTCAACCCTGTTTAAAACAAGGTGTTGCGGAAGCCCGCCTATCCTCCAGCTTACAAGACCGGCGCACTGCTCAGGTCTGCCTACTTCATTATGCTCTTCAAGAACTATGGTTTTAAAACCCTTTTTAGAAATGAATAAGCCTGTTGAAAGACCGGAGGGCCCGCCTCCAACTATTAGAGCATCGCGATCAATCCTCATTAACTCTCTTCATTCCTCTGTAACCAGACCTTTATCCTTAAGCCTTTTCAAAACTGCGTCGAGCTCCCACAGGTGGCAGGGGACAGACCTCCATATTCCAGACAGAGGCATGCGCTTCCCCTTCTTCAGAGCCTCGTAGACCTTTTTCTCAAGTTCTTCGAGATCAGCCTTCTCAAGCAAGTATTCATGCGGCCCGACGACAACCCATTCTTCAACCATTCTGAAAAATGTGACAGTGCGCCAGTATATTGGTTTTATGCTGAAAGGGTCATAGCTTCACAGAATAACTTAAATAGGGGAATGCTCAACACATCACTCTCGAAATGCCGGGAAAAGTTGTTTCAACATACTCAGGCGGCCTAGACTCAACACTCATAACAATACTGTTGAAAGAGAAGTATGGATACGACGAAGTAATTCCTGTTCTCGTTGACGTTGGCCAAGGAGAGGAAGAGATCAGGATCGCGTATGAAAGAGCTGAGAAGCTGGGTTTAAAAATACATTTCATAGATGCTAAGCACGAGTTCGCTACAGAATACATATTCAGATGCATCAAGGCTAATGGAAGCTACGGAGGCTACCCGGTTGGAACCTCTATGACTAGGGTTCTGATAGCTTCTAAGGCCGCTGAAATAGCTAAGAAAGAAGGGGCGGAGGCTGTTGCACACGGTTGCACGGGCAAGGGTAACGACCAGTTCAGGATGGAGGTTGCAGTTAAATACGTGGATCCAAACCTGAAGGTGATAGCGCCAGTTAGAGAGCTGAACCTCTCAAGATTTGAAGAGGAGGAGATGCTCAGGAAACACGGTATTGAGCCTAAGAAGCCCAAGGGGAAGCTTGGTGGAGACGTAAACATGTGGTCTCACTCCATTGGAAGTGGGCAGGTTGAAGACCTTTACACACAGTATCCCGAGGACTATATTTGGGCCGTCCACCCTGAGAAGGCCCCAGAAACTCCACAGAAGATTCAAATAACCTATGAGAGAGGCGTCCCTGTCGAAGTAGACGGGGTAAGAGACCCTGTTGAAATAATACTCTATCTGAACAGGATTGGCGGGCAACACGGCGTTGGGAGAATAGATATAATTGAAGACGGGATACTGGGTTTGAAATCTAGGGAGCTTTACGAGGCTCCGGCTGCAACAATCCTCTTAAACACTCATGCGAACCTTGAACAGTTAACCCTTACGAAGGAGCAGTTGAAAGTTAAGAGGGAGATAGACAAGATTTGGGCTGAAATAGTTTACCACGGGATGTGGTTCCACCCGTTGAGGAGGGATCTAGATGCCTTCATAGATTCTACGCAAAAATATGTTTCCGGGAGGCTTGACGTAAAGCTTTACAAGGGTAACGTGGAGGTTGTCGGGAGAGAGTCTAAATACAGTCTATTCTCGCCAGAGTTAAGATCCATTAAGAAGGCCGGTTTCGACCAGAGAGATGCTACGGGAGCGGTTAAGCTCTACGCTTTACCGTATCAGCTTTATGGTAAAAGGGAGCAGGAAAAGTAGGCCGTCTAGACGCTTTTTTCCAGTAATAGAAGGCGGGCTTACAAGGATTATCCTGGGAAATTGTTTTTAGGAACCGTTTGAATGACTTAAGCCAGAATGACTCAGGAAACGGTGGTAATCTACTCTAAACACTGGCTTGCAGTATTCATAATGATTGGCCTTATATCTGCTGGGCTGATAGTGTCGTTCCTCCTCCTTTATTCACAGTTAACCCAGCTTAACGATAAGGTTGAAAGCCTAGACTTCGCGGTGAAACGGTTAAGCGAGGATGTTAGCAGGATTAAGAATGCTCAGCTAAGCCAAAGCATAGTCTACTTTAACTTAAGCTTCACCGAACTCTATGAGAAAACCATTAGAGGCGTTGTAATGGTGACGGGATTGGCCAAGTCCTTTCTAAGCGAGGACGTTGGCCTCGGCTCGGGATTCGTAGTGAAACACGGGGCATCACACTATATTTTGACGAACTATCATGTAGTGAGGAACGTGATTAATCTTACAGTAACCTTTTACAATGGGGAAAGCTATCCTGCTCAAGTGGTGGGCACAGACCCGTATAGCGACCTAGCGGTGTTGAATAGCACTGCCCCGCTTGAGCTCTACCATCCTCTAAACATGACTTTCAGCAGTAGTCTAAAAGTCGGAGACTTGGTGATAGCAATAGGGAACCCTTTCGGGTTAACAGGCACCATGACGACAGGAGTCGTCAGCCAGCTTGGCAGAACGATAACAAGCGAGTTCACTGGAGGCTATGCTATAGCGAACGTTATTCAGACAAGCGCACCTATAAACCCGGGTAACTCTGGGGGACCGTTGCTTAACGCTAAGGGCGAGGTAGTTGGGATGAACACCGCTATAATAAGAGACAGCCAAGGCGTGGGCTTCGCAATACCGTCTAACACGATTTTGAGAGTACTGCCATTCCTAGTGGAGACAGGCGGCTACGATATGCATCCTTGGCTCGGCCTAAGGGGTATTAATGTGAACTACTATATTGCTAGGGCAGCAGGGTTGAACGTTACATACGGCTGGCTTATTCAAGAAGTTATTCCCGAAGGCCCATCCGATAAGGCTGGTCTGAAAGGAGGGACCAAGACCATTACTATTCTAGGAACCGAGATAAAGGTTGGCGGAGACCTGATAATTTCTATAGATGAGCATCCCATTAAGAACAGTGATGACATCGCCAGGGTGCTTGAGGAATACACTTACCCGGGTAAGACGGTTAACCTGACGATTATCAGAGAGGGCCGGAAGCTGGTTGTCCCAGTGACCCTTGGGAAAAGACCCCCACCCTAGTTAAGCTACTCTATAGTCTTGCTCCACATTTCTTTAGCAAGCCTACCCTCATACTTCATCAGGCTAAGCTCCTTCTTCGCATATTCACGCTTAACATTATGTTTTTCAAGGAAACCCGTAACCTTCTCCACCAGTATCTCCTTTATCTCTCCGCTCAACATCCTTCCAGAGGAATACTCCTCCCTGATACTCCTAAGCTTCTCATCGTCCTCCTCGAAGAAGAAGTGGAGCCACTGGTAGGGCACATCAACATCCGGGTTTCCACCAAGCCTCCTGTGTTCCTCAACCGTTGGCTGTCCTCCTGAAAACGCTTGAAATATCTTTCTCCGGATGCTCTTCTCATCCTCGTTAAGGTAGATGGCACTTTCCGGCTGGGAGGCGCTCATCTTGCCCGAGGGACCCGTTAAAGGTGGGAGAAACTTGCAGTGGATAGCTGCAGTCTTATAGTAGCCGAAGCTTTCGGCAATATCCCTCTGAATCCTCCAATAAGGATCCTGGTCTATTGCAGCTGGGATTAGACACCGCCTCTTCTCGAAGAAAGTCACGCATATTTGGAAAGCAGGGTAGAAGATCATGCCTATGTTTGTGCTTGCATCGAAGCCGAAAACAGCTCTAACCCAGCTGAAATTAACCTTCTTAGCGATCTTCAGAACCATGGGGTACATGTTTCGCACATACTCCGTATCCTGAAATATGAAAGTCCTGTCAGGGTCGAACCCTACTGAGGCAATATCAAGCGCGTTCTCATAGGACCATTTTCTAACATCCTCGATAGTCAGATTCCTGCTTTCCTCCAGGAACTTCTCATCGTCGGTCAACTCGATGTAAACGTTACACCTAAACCTGTCTTGAAGCCATTTAGTGAAGTAGAAGGGAATTATGTGGCCCAGCGTCATGGGCCCGCTTGGACCCCTGCCTGTGTAGAGGAAGAAGCCTCTTCCAGCCTCATAGTCGTCCAGAACCCTATCTAGATCCCTGTGGGAGAAGAAGACCCCGCGTCTAAGAAGAAGATGGTCTTCCCCGGCGAGCCTAACAAGCCTTTCTTTAAGCTGAAGAGTAAGGGGTTCTGTTCCAAAATCTCTCACGAGTTTCTCATAGTCAACTACGCCTTCCACGGTCCACGGAGTAACCTTGAAATCGCCCTGCTGCCCCATTTCACCGGAGAAATCTCTATGGGACTTTTTAAAGCTTGTAATGAGCTTAAGTAACGTTTTTAACTTCGAACAGAAACTAAGAGACCATGAAGTATAGGCTCCTAGACCTCCTTGCCTGCCCAATAGATAAGGATTTCCCTTTGAAACTAATAGTTTTCCAAGAAGAAGAGAGGAGCATTGAGTTTAAGCACGGTAGCGTTATATGTGAGCTCTACTGTGGCCTAAAGGCGGCTTATGTTAAAGATTCCAGCCTTAGCGCCGAGGAATGCAATAAATGCATGAAGAGGGAAATACTAAACGGTATCCTAATATGTTCTAAGTGTAACAGGTGGTATCCAATCGTGGATGAGATCCCCCAACTACTACCTGACGAATTAAGAGAATCAAACGAAGACCTTTCCTTCCTAAGGAAGTATGCTGAAAAGATTCCTAAAAACGTACTTGAAGAAGGAAAGCCTTTCAACCTTGTGGCAACAGGTGAACGTTAAACTTTTTGAACCGACTCTTAATCGGTCACGCGTGCCGTGTCGTAGGCGATTCTTCTCTCAGCTAAACATTCCTGTTCTCGCAAACCTCGAAGTAATGCTTCACCTCGCCACATATTTTTTCGAGCTCATCTGCCAGATAAACCTGTTTTCTCACAAACGTTTCATCAAGGGTTTTAGTCGGCTTAAACTGTTGGATGAAGAATCTTCTCGCACCCTTAAGCCACCCAGCTATGGCTAAAATATCCTCCCTTGTAAGGAGCTCGGGGACAACTGTTGTTCTGAACTCGTGCTCTGGGAAAGCCTTAACCATCTCAACGCTTTCAGCAATCTTACTGGCATCCACCTTAACCCTCACTACGCTTTCATATTTTTCTAAAGGTGCCTTAACATCCATCGCGATGTAGTCGACGAGCTTTTCCCCTATGAGCTTCCTGAGCATTTCAGGCCTTGTTCCATTCGTATCCAGCTTGATGGAATACCCTAGATCCTTAATCCTCTTAATGAAATCTGGGAGGCCGTTGTGAAGGGTCGGCTCCCCACCGGTTATGCAGACTCCATCGAGGAAACCTTTCCTCTCCAAGAGGAAGCGAAACAAATCTTCCTCGGGGATTGCGGGAGTCCCATCATCTATGACCAGCTCGGGGTTATGACAATAGGGGCAACGGAAGTTACAGCCGAATGTGAATAGGGTACATGCAACCCTACCCGGGTAATCTAACAGGCTCAGCTTCTGTATTCCCTTTATTATCAAGCTTTGACGCCAAGTTTTTCTGGAGGAGGATTTAAGGTTTATTCTTAAAATAGGAGAAGCCTGGCGTGTTTAAGCTTTCATTTCAATTCCTTTTCGAGAAACGATATGTTAATGCAGGTAACAAATCTGTCACTCGGATGTGAAAACACTTCATGAATTTTTGTGAAATCAGGCACAGGATGCGAAGGGAGGGGGGCGCGACACAAAGGTAACGAGACAATAAAAACAAAGAGAAACTGTTTAAACTATTCAAATCGTTCCATTAAGCGTTATGCCCAGAAGAGGTAGAAATCTCTCCGAGCTCTGCTTAGGATGGCTGAGCGGACGAGAAGCTTGAGGCGGAATGCCGGACTCAGAAAAGGGTTGAGGAATTAAGCTAATAGAAGGAGCTCTGGCAACTGTGCTTACGGAACTCGCGGGACGCTAATGCATTAAAGAGTTAAAAGAAAAACAGAAAAGTCGATATTTTAGTTCCTTTCTAGCGCGTACCTCAGACGGTCTAAGAGATTTTAGAAACTGTGAGGTAGGTGAAGAATAATGTTAAGTACATCTTCAGAAAGATTAAGGGAAATGAAACTAAAAAGTTTCTTCCTCGAAATTCTCGAATAGGCTCTTAATCTTCCTGACATAAGTCTCCCCGATTTCCAGCCTCTTAATTCCTCCCTCCGTCATGAGCTCGGCCCTTATACCATCAAACCCCTTAACTCCTTCGCAAGAACGACGTTTACTTCCCCCCTGAGGCTCTCCTCCAAAGACGATAGGGACGGATGTTTTAAGCCTAGCTCTGAAGCCATCGTGCGGATTGTTTCCTCCAGCATATCCTTACACTCGACCTTACTCATGACTTTACTGCGAGCCTCCACCAGCCCGGTGAACAGGTTTAACAATCTTCCCTTGAGCGTCTCGCTGACCTCTTTATTAGATAAGGGGAATACACCCGCTTTACCATCGTCCTTCAGGGCCTTATATCTGGCGAGGTGTCTAACCGCGTGGTATGCGTGGGAAATGGATTTTCCATACTCCTCACGAAAGTAGGATTCGATGGCAAGGCCTAAGGCGACCAAGGACGAGTTCCTTAAGATCCTTAGAGTGCACTCCGTCACGGTGGGTTTAACCGCTATCAAACTGGATATGTTACCTTCATCCTTCAGCATTATGCAATCCCTATGTAGCATGAAGGCAAGCGGATCGCCCGATGAGAACATTTTCGTGACCTCATCCACACTCATATATGTAACGTTGACCTCCGAATCCCATAGCCTAAAGAAGTATTGCCTCCTATCGGGATTTCCCTCAGTCACGACCAGGATATCGATATCGCTTAACCCTATGACAAAGTCTTCCGGTCTGGCTGCGGAGCCGAAGACCACTATGGCCTTTACATTTTCAGCTTCCTTGATCTCCGAAACTCTATCTTTTATCGCCTGAAAAGCTCGTTCTAAGTATTCTTTGACCGAGGAATACAATTCCGTGTTATTGCCCATCATCAATAATCCAGCAGCTTATAGCTGCGCTAAAAATGTTTCTATAGTGCTGAGCATGCTTTAAAACTTTCATCATATCGCATCCAGCCATCGAGGCCCAAGCAGAAGTATCTCATGATGAATGACATGAAGATTATTGAAGACATTCTAAGCAAAGATTACTTTTCTGAATTCATGTTTAAATATGCACTGGCACACTGAGTTTATTGTCAAAGCAGCATCGGTTCTGTTCGATTAATTCTGGTGCGCATGTTCACAAGGAAGCTTGTTGCGTTCATAGAGCAAAGAGGTGTTTGAGAAGGCTCAAGTGGGACTTTTATTCAGACAAAGAGCATGTCTTTTTAGTCATAGGCTTTCTCCCCGGGACCTATGAATTTTTTCGACGGAGTTTAAAAGCTTGTAGTTATTAACCACAAACTTTATTAAAAAGCTTGTGAAAATCAGTTCTGTTGAAAGCCGATTATTTGAAGAGGGTAGTGGCTTCGCAGAGGGAGGAGATGGAAAGCCTCTTTGCGACTGAGAATATAATAGAGAGGGATGTATATAATAGAGAGGGATGTTGATGCTGAGAAGCTGAGGAGCTTTCTTTCACATCCCAATATTCTTACTGTTCTCGGCGTGAGAAGATGCGGTAAGTCGCTGCTTTCTTGGATGCTTCTCAGAGGCGTGAAGTTCGGGTATGTTAACTTCTTCGACGAGAGGCTTGTCGGCCTTGAGGCGAAGGACCTTGGGAGCCTGCTTGAGGCTTTTTACCAGCTTTACGGCACTGACCTAGAGTTCATGGTTCTCGATGAGATTCAGCATGTCCGTGGTTGGGAGAGGTTTGTAAGCAGGATGAGGACTTCTAAGAAGATGATTGTTACTGGGAGTAGCTCGCAACTGCTTTCAAGCGAGCTGGCTACGTTTCTCACCGGGAGGCATGTTGATTTCATGCTTTACCCGTTTAACTTCAGAGAATTCCTAAGGATACGCGGCGTGGAGCTAGGTGAGAACTGGCAGTATTCGACGAGGGTGATTTCCACGTTGAAGAGTATCTTAGAACGGGGGGCTTCCCTGAGGCCAGCAGGTTTGGCAGGAGGATTCTGGTCTCGATTTATTCCGACGTGCTTGAGAAGGACGTTATAACCAGGCATCGGGTGAGGAAGACAGTGGCTCTCAAAGAGTTTTCCAGATACTTGGTTTCAAACGTTTCCTCCGAGTTCAGCTTCAGCAGGCTTAGGAGAATACTGAACATAGAGGATGTGCATACTGTTAAGAATTACGCGGAATGGGTGAGTGAAGCCTATCTCCTGTTTTTCTTGGAAAGGTTTTCGCCGAAGCTTAAGCTCCAGTTCATATCCCCTAAAAAGGCCTACTGTGTTGACAACGGGCTCGTGACTTCAATCGGGTTCAGGGTTTCGGAAAACTTAGGCAGGCTGATGGAGAACTTGGTTGCCGTTGAACTGTTGAGGCGCAGAAGCTACTCCTTCAGCGACTTTGAAGTCTTCTACTGGAGGGACTATCAGGAGAACGAGGTTGATTTCATCGTTAAGGACGGTTTGAACATTAAGCAGCTCATACAGGTGACTTACGCCAGCGGGAAGGATGAGGTTAATCCCAGGGAGGTTAAGGCACTACTCAAGGCTTCAGGAGAGCTGCGTTGTAAAGACCTGCTTGTAATCACTTGGGACTATGAGGATGAAGCTGTTTCAAACGGTAGGAAAATACGATATATTCCCCTTTGGAAATGGCTGCTCAATCCTTAGCACGCGTCTTGGATATAACTAGTCTAAAGGATGCCCGCTTTATGTTAAAGCCCGTTGGAATCATGTAAGTATTTAACTATGCTTTCAAAAATCTTTCTCCCGTCTCCTTTCTCAGGAGGTCTTCTATCCCATTCTGGGAGTTGCCATCCGAAGAAGGCCCTTTCGGGATGCGGCATCATTCCCATGACTTTCCCCTTCTTGTTGCAAATCCCGGCTACATCGTACATCGAACCGTTAGGATTAAACGGGTATAGGCCGTTGGCATCGTCTCCGTTTGGAAGGACGTACCTGAAGACGACCTGCCCGTTTCTCTTAAGTTCCTCCAAATCCTCCTCAGAGCGCGTGAGGAACCTCCCTTCGGCATGGCCCACGGGTATTCTAAGGACCTCCCCCTTCCTCATGGTCATGGTGAAGGGCGTTTCATCGTTCTCAACCCTCAGCCAGACCCATCTGCACTCATACTTGGCTGAGGAGTTGTTCGCGAGGGCTATTGAAGGGGTTTCGCCAGCACCGTTCCCAGGTAGCATTCCGGCTTCAACAAGCACTTGGAAACCATTACAGATGCCGAGTATAAGCCTTCCCTCCTCTATAAACTTCTCCAATTCAAGCCTAAGCTTCGCAAGAACTCTCTTGCCCCATACTGCGCCAGCCCTCACGTAATCCCCGTATGAGAATCCACCGGGGAAGACGATCAGATGATACTCTAAAAGGTTTTTCTTCTCAACACTGTTCATATGGACTATTTCCGTTTTAACACCGAGTTCCTCTAAAGCCACTTTGGTTTCAAGGTCACAATTGGTACCGCCGGTTCTTAAGACAAGTGCTTTAAATCTGTTCGCATTCATTTTTCAATATCCCCTCCAAGCCTTCTTTATATCGGAGCTGTTTAATTCACATATCTTACTTTTAGAATCAACGATACGTAATCCAACGTCCCTGACTACTTTACCGATTCTATTGAAGGGCATTCCAAAGAATAACTCTTCGAATCTTCTTGACTTGTTTCCATCTACTTCCACGAGGAATCTTGAAGCCGATTCTGAGAAGAGAACATAATCATTCCTACGAGTTTCCGAAGGGATTTTACTGATATCGAATTCTATCCCTAGGCCTCTTGTTGCAACAACCATTTCGGCCGCAGCCACTCCCAAACCCCCTTCAGAAATGTCGTGGCAAGATAAAACGAGCTGTTCGTCAATCGCCTTAACAAGCGTATCAATTATCTTCTTAGAAAGATTCTTATTAACTCTGGGTACTTCACCGCTATCGACTCCTTTAAGCCTTAAATACGCGGAACCTCTAAGCTCTTCCCGAGTTAAACCAATTACGTAAATTGGATTATCCTCTTTTTTAAGGTTTGGTGTAATAACCATTCTAATGTCCGGGATTATGCCAACACCTGTTATTAAAAGAGTCGGCTTCACAGGGCCCAATGGAGACTCATTATACAAACTGTCTTTTCCAGAAATGAACGGAGCGTCAAGGGCTTTTGAAAAATCATAGCATGCTTCAACTGCTCTGAGAAGCTTACCCATGTTCTCTTCGTTCTCCGGATTTCCCCAGACGAAATTGTCCAATAATGCAATTCTCCGTCCACCGACGGCAGTATTATTCCTAATCGCCTCCTCTATTGAATTAGCGGCCATCCAGTATGGATCCGGATAAAAGGGATTTATCCCACAGGATATTACCACGCCCATCCAAGAATCCTTAAGAGGTTTTATTACTGAGGCATCACTCGGCCCGGCCTCATCCCCATATATTGGCTTAACTACAGTACACCCCCTTACCTCGTGATCATAGGTTCTGACAACATCCTCCTTACTCCTAATGTTCGGATCTGAAAGCAGTTTAAGTATTTCCTCGCCCAAATCCTTTGGCTCTTCTAGGTTAACCTCAACACGTGTAAACTCAGGTATTTTTGCCCTCCTCGTAACTTTTGGAGGATTAAAAAGGAATTTCAAATCGAGGTTGCACACAACGCGTCTTTTTGAAAAAACTCTAACTCTGCCTGATCCAACGAACCTTCCAACTATGCTCGCTTCAACTTCTTCCTCTTGGAATATTTCTAAAACTCTTTCAAGGTTTTTCTCTGGAACTGAGAGAAACATTCTTTCCTGCGACTCGGAGACCCATATTTCCCAAGGAGCCATATCCGGCACTTTGAGAGGAACCTTGTCTAAATCGACGTCAATACCTAAGCCTGATCTATAAGCCGTCTCTCCTGCAGCAGACGATAGCCCCCCACCACCAAGATCGGTTATCCCCGAGGCTAATTTCTCATCTCTTATTCTGAGTATTGCTCTTCTAAGTTTCTCCTCAACTATTGGATTAGGTATTTGAACAGCCGATCTGAACTCTTCAGCCTCTTCGGTAAGCCCTACTGAGGCAAACGTTACACCATGTATGCCATCCCTGCCAGTCCTGCCGCCTGCAAGAACTGCGAAATCTCCTTCACCCGTATTCCTCACGTATAGCTCTCTAGGGAGGATTCCAATGCAGCCGCAATAGACAACCACATTGCCCGTGTAACCCTTGTCGAAAAATATGGCGCCGGATACTGTTGGAATACCCATGTTATTGCCGTAACTGCCTATTCCAGCTACAACACCACTGTAGACATAACGCGGATGCTTGACCCCAGAAGGCAAGTCCTCATACTTAGTGTCAAGGGGGCCGAAACAGAGCACGTCTGTTAGAGCAATAGGCTCGCCCCATACTCCAAGGATATCTCTTATGACACCTCCCACGCCTGTTGCAGCACCACCGAAGGGTTCTACTGCGGAAGGATGATTGTGAGTCTCTACTTTAGCAGCAATTGCATAGCCTTTTTCGAAATCGATTATTCCAGCATTGTCTTCAAACACCGAGATGCACCATTCCTTATTAAGTTCTCTCGTGGCTCTCACTATGAACGTTTTCAAAATGTTGGTGATTATTCGTCCATCGTCAGTTACAACATCACCCTTAAAGACATTGTGGAAACAATGTTCCGACCATGTTTGCGCGATCATCTCAAGCTCAACGTCCGTCGGAGGACGGTTGCTGAAATACTGTTTCAAATACTTCATTCTATCCAAGCTTATGTTAAGCCCCATTTCCCTGCTTATTTCAAGAAGCTCGTTATCATTTGCTGAAGAGAGGTCTATCACGTAGACCTCTAAATCATCGTAAAGCTTCCTCACGAGGGAAGGTTTCAGGGGGAAAGCACCTCTACGCTATAATCATCCTTGACGGGATTAGCCAGAAGCTTCTTACACATGTCTTCAGCAAGCCTCAAAGCCTCTTCACGGTCATCGACTTCAACTTCTAAAATGTAGACTTTCCCAACTTTAACCGTAGAAACGGGAAAACCGAGATCTCTAAGGGATTTTGCAGCCACATCCCCCTCGGGGTCGAAATGTCCAGGTTTAAGCCTTACCTCCACTTTCACCCTCATTTCCTCTTTCTCTCCTCAATAAGCTTCTCGACAAGACTAGGATATTTTAGAGCAAGTATTTCAATCGCGAGAACAGCAGCATTCTTCCAATTGTCCACCCCCACAGTAGCGACAGGAATCCCCGGGGGCATTTGGACGATTGAAAGCAGTGCGTCAAGACCGCCGAGCTTGACCTCCTTCGGAACACCTATCACGGGCTTCACGGTTTCAGAAGCTATTACTCCCGGTAGAGCAGCCGAGAGCCCCGCAACCGCTATGAAGACCTCAGCATCACTATTCTTCACGAACCCGCGTAATTCTTCAGGGTTTCTATGGGCGGAAAGGATCCTATAATCACACTCAATTCCGAAGTTTTCTAAAAAACTCACTATGTTCTTTCCAAGTTCTTCATCCGACCTGCTTCCCATTACTACAGCCACTTTAGCCATGTTCTAGCCAACCTCCTCCAAGCCCTTCCCAGGAACCCATATAATCCTTTTTCCAAGAATACCTTTCCTCTCCCTATATTTGTATATCTCCCTAGCCATGTTGGCAAGCATCATCCTCCTTTCAAGAGATTTTTCCGAGCCTATGTCGCTCCTGTGGAAGAGGCCCCAGCCGTCCGCTAGCCTAGCTTTAGAAGTTAGCCTCTCAGCAATAAGGCTTGCTTCTGGAATCGTATCTGCAATTCCAAGGCATTCTATAAGCCTTGATCCACCGGTCTCTATAACACCGTCTTCTCTTAAATGGGCCGAAGCCCAGAAGACACCCTCTTCCTCGTCAACCACAACAGGATGTTCCTTTGCTAAGTCTCTGCTCAAAGGATATCCTTCCGGAGAGACTGCTTTAACAACTGTTGCCCTCTCTTCGAATTCGACTTTAATACTGTTAAGTTTCTCGCTTATTATCGATTCGCATATTTCAACCAAGTCTGTCCTCAAAACTGCCAATACGTTAAGGGCTTCGGGATCGCCGAGCCTAGAGTACATTTCTATTATCGTAGGTCCCCATACGGATGTGAGCATCATTTGTCCGGCGACAACGCCATGGTATTTACGACCAGTTTCTTTCTGAATCGCTTCAACCATCATCCTAACTATTTCAGTGGACTTCTCAATCTCCTCCTCTGTAAGTATTGCCCTATCATCGTCTACACCCCATTTAAGGTTCATACCGCAGGCTATAGAACCCATTCCACCCGTCTCAGGGCCAAGGTCACCGTCAAAAGCGTGCTTGTTATCCTGGACCGCTGGCATTGGGACAACCGTCCTGCCGTCAGTAAAGCATTGTAGCGTATACTCTGGTCCCCAGACCCTCTCCTCTATGAGTATTTTAAAATCCATATCTTCATAGCCCTTCATGTAATCCTTGTAGATTGATTCGATATGCTGTTTTTTCACCTTCTTCTTATCATCTCTCAAATACACTTGGAAGTCCTCTATCACCTTAACACCCTTGCCACCAACCTGTCTCGCTGGCTTTAACGCAACGCTCTCGGCGTATTCTTCAACATAGGGTACAGCCTCTTCAAATGTTCTAAACTTCTTGTACCAGAGCCTCCCTGGAATCATATACTTCCACTGCAGGTCTCTCATGCTCGCTTTAGACATCTCTATTTCAGCAACATCCTTATTGGCACCTATGCAGGGTATGTCTTCTTTCTCCAGCTCGTCTGGAATGCCTCGGAAATTAGGCTCTTCAGGCCCAACGAATACGAAGTCGACACCAGCCTTAAGAGCTGCTTGAAAAACCGTCTCAGGGTCATTCGGGTTACCAACATAGTATTCACCGCCAGTTTCTTTAACAATCCTGTTTATACCTGGGTTTACAATTTCTGAAACGCAGAAAAGCCTAGGTTCATAACTACTCCTGTGGAAGGCTTTTGCTACGGCATGCTCTCTTCCACCACTACCAACCAGAAGTACTTTCAAAGCCTACACCTCCGGGTAAACGCAGTTGAAACAGCCCAGACACAACTCTTCCTCCTTTAAACCTATTGCTTCTACAAGGCCGTTTAAGCTAAGATACTTGAACGAGTCTGCGCCAACAACCTCGGCTATCTTCTCCTCGGACAAGTGTCTCCCTATGAGCTCATCTTCAGGAGGAACTTCTACTCCGAAGGGGCAATGCGAAATTATGTGGGGGCTGCCTATCCTAACATGTATTTCCTTAGCTCCCTTCTCTTTCATTAGGTAAACGATGTTGGCAAGAGTGTTTCCCCTTACAACACTGTCGTCAATCAGTATAACTCTCTTACCCCTAACTGCATCGCTTATCACATTGAGCTTAAGCTGTACACCCTTAAGCCTCTCCAACTGGTCCGGCCTAAGCGCACTCCTAACCCTCCTACCGGTAAGCTCAAAACCCTTCTCTATAGGTATCCCCGTCTCATTAGAATAGGCCATTGCGAATGGTATGGCTGTTTCAGGCACGCCTATTACAACATCCGCGTCAACCCTGCTCTCTTCAGCAAGCTTCCTACCTATGTTTCTCCTAACCCTGTAAATCGGTATATCGTTGACATAAGAGTCGGGCCTAGCGAGGTAAACGTATTCGAAGCTACAATATGCTCTCTTACAAGAATTGCTGCTTTTAACCCATTTTGCTGAGAAAGATGTGAAAACCATCGCCCAGCCTGGCTCAACGTTTTCAGCAGGGCTTATCGGTACCCTCTCCCCAACAACATCCATGACGCATGTTTCAGACGCAACTATACCTCCTTCAAACCCGAATTTACCTAAGGTAAGAGGTTTAACGCCTAAGGAACCCCTGCCAGCGACCATTTCATTCCTATCGTTGACAGCAATGTAAGAAAAACCGCCTCTGCAATTATCGAAAAACTCTTTAACAATATCTATGTCACTTCCGCCTCTTGAGAATGTTTCAAACGCTTTTCTCAAGTTTTCCTCGTATCTAAGAGAAGCGTCCCAAGCGTAATTCTCGACAGCAGTTACCTTACCGTCTATTGCTACCGAAACCTTTTCGCTCAGTATGAAGGGCGGAATATCCTCTTTAAACTCTACAGGATAGGGAGAAACAGCCCCCAGACATATATGTCCTTCAGCGTCCACCTTGTTTAAAACATCATCAACAAGCCCTTCTCCAGCGATTTTTCTCCTTTTTTTACCGAATAGTTCAAGCCCAACTGTCTCCTGCCCCCTATGTTGAAGGGCCATTAAGCCATAGGCTCCAAAGCTTCCAGCATTCCACCTCTCGTCGAAAAGATATATTCCAAGTATTCCCGTCATGCTGAGCCCTCCCGTTTTGTGAGCTCAGCCCTCTCATATATCCTCCTCGCATCCTTAACGTCTGCCGAAGCCTTGGCTGCGTCAGCCATCTTCTGAGCAAGCTCAGTCGGATACTCCCCTGTGACGCAGGCTAGGCAAAGCTCGTTGAACCTCATTCCTGTTGCCCTGACATAGTCTTCCAAAGGCTGGTAGAAAACCCCATCGGCGCCAACCTGTTTCGCAACACCCTCCTCGTCAAACCTGAAGCCGATAAGCTCTGTGAAAGTAGCCATGTCAACACCGTAGAAACACGGGTGCGTTATCCTCGGGAAAGTAATGAAGAGATAGATCTTTTCAGCACCAGCCCTCCTAAGCTTCCTGACCACGGTCCTAGTTGTGTCACCCCTGACAATACTGTCGTCAACAACAATAACCTTTTTGCCCTTAAGCCTCCCGTTCATAATGTTCACCTTCTTGTCGATGGTTGAAACCCTTTCACTGGGCTCAAGAATGAAAGCTCTCTGAGTAACATACCTGTGCCTCCTGAGTATCCTCTCCCATTTCAAGCCGGTCTCCTCATGCAGACCGTACGCAGCATCCTCAGCCGTCTCAGGCATTGAAAGAATCACATCAGACTTCTCAACGACATCCCTAAACCTTCTCCCAAGGTTTCTGCCAAACTCCTCTCGCACGCTAAAAACATACTTCCCGTTAAGCATGGAATCCGGCCTAGCGAAGTAAGCGTATTCAAAAGCGCAGAAAGCAGCCCTATTCTTCTTCACAAGCATCTCCCTTTCCACACCATCCTTGCTAAATACAACAATCTCACCGGGCTTAACGTCACTCGTAAACCTCAGCCCGTTAATGTCCAGCCCTACAGTCTCAGAGGAGAAAGCATTAACACTGCCTTCCCCGCTAACCCCGATGCTGAGAGGCCTTATTCCCAACGGGTCCCTGAAGGCAAAAATCTCCCCGTTAGGCCTCAGGCCAATGACAGAAAAGGCTCCTTCAACATCACTCATGCAGCGCTCAACACCACTCGTCAAACCGCCCCCAATACTCTCGACAAGATATTTGGCGAAAACCACTGCATCACAGCCTGCTTCAAACCCCCCTGAAGCGTTCAACCGACTCCTAAGCTCGTTAACGTTAACAATGTTACCGTTGAAAGCGAAACCAAGCTTCTCACCAGCGTGGGAAGCTATAAGCGGCTGCGCATAATTCAGCCGAGACGGGGAACCCCTTTCCCCCGACGTGCCATATCTCACGTGAGCAATACCAGCAGAACCCTGGAGAAAGCCACGCCACCTAGCATACCTTTCGCCAAAAATCTGTGGAACAAGCCCAACGTTCACATGGCGCCTGAAACCCTCCGCATACGTTAAAAAACCATAAGACTCATGCCCCCTATGGTTCTGCGCCACAAGCCCCCAGTACAAAAAGTCGAAAACACACCTGCCGTCTAAACACTTCGCCCCAAACACGCCGCAGCTCTCCGCAAGCATTACGGCAAAAACCATTTCCAGAAGGTATTTAAAAATTATTAACACGAAGCCAGTAAAATTACACACGTTTATGTTAAAGGACTTCCGGAGGATTGCAAAAGGTTTGCAATACACTACCTCCTAGTTCTCTTGTGGCCAGTTTACTTTTTACTACCCATAAAGCTTTTTGGGCGTTTAAACCATCAGTTACTGCCAGTAAGTGTGTTTTACAATCATCCATCCTGCTTAGCGCACCCTGACTCTATACTGATTTCGATAATCCAGCTCCTAGCATATGCATACTACAATTTTCTTCCGTTCAAAAAAACTTGGTATGCATCCGGTACAAGTCTCTTCTTCAGCACCCCTGCCTACGTAGCGCACACTAAGTTAGAACATCGTCAACGCTGAGCAAGCCTAGGTCGTCGATGCTAACTCCTTCAGCAAGAACCCTATATGCTCCCACGCATCTTTTAGCAACCTCCTTAACAACCGGTTTAGGCAGCTCCGGCGGCTCCCCCTCCCCAATGAAACCCATTCTCCTTAAGCATTCTCTGAGAAACTCTTTGTCTAGACAGCGCGACTCCTGTGGTTCTCCAACCCTGTAGTATTTGACTGGCCAGAGCCTAGCGGAGTCGTGCGTAGGCGGCTCGTCTATCTGAATCAACTCATCCCCGTGGAAGCCGAACTCTATTTTGAAGTCAGGTATTATTATCCCTGCTTTCCTGGCTTCAGCCTCGTAAAACCCGTAGAGCCTGAAAGCAGCTTCTTCAAGAGTGCGCCAAGTATCCGCGTCGATAAGCTTCATTTCCAGGGCTTCAGCCCTGGTGATCTCCCTGTCATGGCCTACTTCAGCCTTCGTAGTGGGTGTTAAAACTGGTTCCGGAAGCTCCTCAGCCATCCTCAGCCCCTCCGGGAACCTCAAACCGTACATCTCCCTCCTGCCCTCGCTGTAAGCCCTCCACAACGACCCATAGAGGTATTTCCTGACGACCCATTCGATGTTGATACGCCTGGCCTTCTTTACCAATATGCTCCTCTCGTCCACAACGTCTATGAGGTGGTTCGGAAAGACCTTCTTACTTTTCCTCATCCAGAAGACTGTCAGCCTCTGCAGGTACTCTCCCTTCCTAGGTATGGGCGTTGAAAGCACGACGTCGAACGCTGAAACCCTGTCGGTGTGGTAGATTAGGAGTTCCTCCCCAAGGTCATATATGTCCCTGACCTTCCCCCTCAACGGCCTCCCAATGCCGAGGTTTGAGTATTTGACGACAAGGGTTTCCCCTCCAGTTAAAGGATCCTCAGCCAGCCCCATCAAAGCCTTTTTCCCATGGTTTTTTAAGTTTAAAAACCTTTCCAACCGTCTAGGGTTAAAGCTTATCTTTACCTTCCTTGCAGAAATATCCTTATGGAGTACTCTGTTCCTCCACCCCCACCCGGTTAAATCTACCTTTCTACGACTCCCGAAATACCTGGGATGAGAATCGTGAAAAGCCTAGGAATAGTCTTTGGGCAAACAGTCAGGACGAGAGGTGCCCTTGGAAGATTCGTCGCCGGGATAGAGGCGCTGGTCGGGGGAAAGTCGGAAGCATATCTTTCCGAGATTGAGAAGGCGAGGAGCGAAGCTCTTGAGAACCTTACGAGGAAAGCAGCCTCGATCGGTGCAAATGGGGTTGTTGGCATAGATTTCGAAACATCTGAAATACTGGAGGGCTTCATAGTTATCACAGCCATAGGAACCGCTGTAAGAGTGGAGTAGGAAAGATCTCCTCCCTGTGAACATGATGCTTTTTATTTTTGACACTCCGACGGCTAAAGCCGGTAGATTCCCGGTTTGGGGCTGTGTCAAAGCAGCCCCTGCCATAAAGCATATGGCGAATGGCCAGCTTCATAATGTTCACAGCACCGTTGTAGTCTGCATTGTCGAATAGACTAAGAGGCTTCTCCAAAAACTCCTCGTTTCGCGCTTCTCCACAGCTCCAGTAGAACTATCTAATACGCCGGTATATTAAATTATTCCGATCTTACTCAGATTAACACAGACGTTCTCGGATGAATATGGGGAAAAGCGTTTTAACTGAAACGTCCTGAAGGACATGGGCTTTCTCGCCGAATATGGTAATTATTGATATTGAGACAGGAAACGATTAAATACTTCCTTTAAGCATGCTTAACCATGGTTGTTAAAGCATACGTGTTCATAGTGACGAAGCCCGGAACATCCATAGATGTTTCCAATGAGATTAAGAAGATCAGGGGTGTTCATTCTGCTGACCCTATCTACGGCAGGTTCGACGTGGTGGCTACGGTGGAAGCTGAGAGCCCAGAGGAATTAACCAGGCTGCTCTACGAGGTTATTGAAAAGATTCCGAACATAGTTAGAACGGAAACCTCCATAGTTTTGCAGTGACTTGAAATGATCAGGGCCTTTATCCTGGTTAGAACCAAGCCGGGTACTTCTGAAGAAGTTGTAAGAGCGAGAAGGATCAAGGGTGTTAAACTGGCTAATTCTGTCCTAGGAAGGTATGATGCAGTGTTGGTAATAGAATCTAAGAGCTTAGAGGAGCTCAGGAAAACCATCTACGAGGTTCTTGAGAAGCTTGAGCACGTGGAGCATACGGAGACCTTGATATCTTTCTCTCTAGATTAACCGAAAAGATAACCTGCACTCCTTCTTGCTCCTTTTTTCATTAAATCTGTTATTGATTATTTTAATTCAACGTTTAGACGCGGTATTCGAATTTACCATCTTTAGAAATGATGATTAGAGAGTTTCCTCCAGACGATTTTTCACACCTGCCGATTGTCTGGGCGCCGACATGAAACTTTTCAGATATATCTGCAACAGTATCTTCATACTTTTTCTCGACAATTATCTCTAAACCTATTCCCATGTTGAAGCTGCGATACATGTTTCTCAAAGTCTCCCGGCTCTCAGCCTGAATCAGCCTAAATATTGGATCCGGTTCAGGAAGATTATCCTTCACATACCTTATGTTCCTCCCTATTTTCAAACACTTCGTTAACCCTCCGCCAGTATTATGGATCATTGCTTTAACCTTAACACTTTTCATGACCTCGAGTATTATCGGCAGGTAGATCCTGGTCGGCGACAATAATGCTTCCCCAATACTCGTGTTAAGCTCGTCGACGAATGAATCTATTTTAAAGCGGCCGTAATATCCTTTGGCTTCTGAGCCTATCTCAGGATACTTATCCAAGTATTCTTTCGCTAACAGGCAGTGTCTCGCAAGAGTTATCCCGTTACACATAATACCACTATTCTCCTTCTCTTCATATGTCGACCTCCCCCCGCTTCTCAACCCGATAATAACATCCCCGGGTGAAACGTTTCTGCCGGTTATCACTTTAGAGAGCTCGACTCTAGCCATTACTGTTCCTGAAACGTCGAACGTTCTAACAATGTCTGGCAGGTCAGCCGTCTCGCCGCCGCTGAAAAAAACCTCAACACCCTTCTCTCTGAGCATTGAAAAAACTCTGGAGAAACCTTTAGCCAAGCTTTTAAGGAGCTCCTGCTTAGGGACTTTAAAAGGGTTTACAGCAACATAGTCTGAGAAAGCCGCTGGAACCCCCCCTACGCATGCAGCATCGTCAACATTCATAGCGACAACGTCGTCAGCCAAGGTTTCAAACTTCTCCTCACCGGTCTCCTTATAGTAGACATAGGAGACTACCGGCTTGGTTCCGGCACCATCAGTGTGAAGAATGATCCCCCAACCAGGGTTTAAAGAATCCTTAACAACAGGGGAAAAGGCTTCAGGAAAAACGTCGTCAGTGATCCTTTTTAAAAACTCTACTCCCTTCTTGCTCACGTCTACACCGAGCTCCTCGTATCTGGAAGCCATCCTGCAAATATTCCAGCCTAGATTTCTTAAAGTTTTAAGCTCGCATCCAGAGTTGCACGTAAACCCCTATTGTCCTCTCCCGGCATCTCCAATTGGCTAAGCATGTGCCGCATACTTTAGCACGCCAAGGAAAAAGCTTAAATATGTGGCGCGTAATCCTACGTTTAAGGGGGTATGTGAAGGCAGAGGGCATGATTAAGCAGGATGAAACTGTCACTCCAGCAGAGTCTGCGGGGGTTTACTATTCTCAGAGCATTGAGAAAGGTGAGGAAAAGCTATTGAGGCGTCTGGAGGCTGAGCTTGAAGACGTTAGAAGAAAGAAGGAGCTCGCTATAGGTTATGATGCTTACGCCTTCTTCTGCATGAAGGAGAAGATGCTTGTGAAGGAGATGCTTAGACTCCGCATCCGGCGCGCGGTTAGAAAGCAGGCGCAAGCCAAACTCTTTGTGGAAGAAAAGAAGCATGAAAACAGAGAAACCCTTATTATGGCAAATACTTAAGGTAGCGTGCGTTACTCCTCAGCATCCCCTTATCCACATGTTAAGGCAGTTCAGCCAGTATAGACTCGGCTTTGCGGGTTAGGCTACTTTTTTATAAGGGCCTCCATAAATCTGCAGGCTTCTTCATATGTCTGAGGAGTCCCGATGTCAAACCAGTATCCATGGAAAACATAGCCGTATACAGGCTCCTTCCTGCAAAGCCAAGATACGAAGTGACCTGGGCTATCCCTATGGCCACCCTCCTCAACATATCTCTTGATTTTTACGAGCGACTCCCATGGAAACATGTAGATAGCAGTAGCAATCATGGTTGAAGCCGGGTTTACAGGCTTCTCCATGAAATCCACTATCCTATCGTCTTCAAGCTTTACGCAGGAATACATTTTAACAAGCTCAATATTGCCAACATCGTACAGTGCTACAACCGGTGCATTCTTACTACGGTAGAAGTCTAGGAACTTTGTTAAATCGAGCGAGAAAAGGTTGTCGCCCGCTATAACTAGGTATTCATCCCGCTCAATACTGTCAACCAGCATCGCTAGCGATAGTATTGTCCCAGGCTTCTCCTCCTCCCGCGTACTTCCCTCAACCTGCAGCCTCGTGTTTACATAGCTCCTGGATCCAAGCCATTCTCTGAAATCCTTTTCAAACTTCCTGTTTACTGTTATGATGACCTCGCTCGGGTTTAAGACACTTATTTTCTCCATAGTGTAGTCTATTATTGGCCTGTCGCAAACCTTAACAAGCGGCTTCGCCATGTGTACTCCAAGGTGTTGAAGACGCTTCGCAAAGCCTCCAGCAGGAACTATTACTCTCAAACTCCTAAGCTTTACTGTTGAAGAGGTTGAAATAAACTTTCCCCCAGAATATTAACTTGAGAATGGTGAAAACATTTATATTTTAAGGGTCTTCACCTGTGAACATGGATGTGGAAAAGAAAGCATGAGTGAGAAAAACATTCTTGTATTCACAATAGACGCGCAAATAACTCCTTCAGATTATATGGATCTAGTTGACTTCATATATCGGAACTATGTGGCTCCTAATTTGAAGCATTTTACGAACATCGTCAGAAGCGCCTCTGAAACAGGGATTTTCCTCTTCTTTACTGCCGTTGATCCGGATAGGAAATGGTATATCGATGTTCAGATAAGCATTGGAAAACCAATCAGCGTTAGAATGGTTTTAAGCAGCAGCGAGGTTCCGGGATCAGCAGTAAACTGGTTGAGAAGCAACCTGGTTGCTGCAGTCAGGTTTTTCGAAGACCAGCTTAGGAAGACAACCGTCTACTTCACTTGGGTTGAGGGCGAGGAAATAATACCTGAAAGGGTTCTCGAGGCACGCAAGAATTTTGTCTACCGGATGTTTTCAGAAAGCATGCTTCTCCTTTTCATCCTGTTCACCTCGCTCAGCATTATTCTCTTCCTAATCTTAGGGTCGTATGCTCCAATAACACTCGTATTAATGCAGTTCACTCTCATTCTTTTTTCAGACAGGATTATTGGGAGAATGGGGGATTGGCGTATAACCGAGAAAAACCCTCTGATACATGTTTTCCAGTATAATATTCCGGTTTCAGAATACAAGTCTTTTCTGAATAAACATGGTGCAGAAATATTCTCGAAGATTAAGAAAGAAATTTACAGCAGAACCCTCGCACTGGGGAAGCCGATGAACTACGAAATATGCGCAGAAGTCCTATCACAATACGGATTAGAATATAACTCTGAAAGGGTTTCAGCAAAGAGTGTGAACCTATACGAGATAGTAAAGCAGGCGGCTGAAAAATTTGAGCTTCCAGTGCCCAAGATAATTGTTTCCAACACGACCCTGCCTAATGCGGCAGCCTCCGGGCCTTGGCCGAGCCGGGGAGTAATCCTGGTCACCACAGGGCTGCTTGTACAGCTGGAGGAGAAGGAGATACTGAGCGTTATTGGACACGAGTTCAGCCATCTTAGAGGGAGGGACCCATTGTTTCTCTTTCTCCTAACATCCATGGAGTATCTTCTAAGGTTTTACGTTTTCTGGCCGCTACTATACTTCCTAGGATACTTCTATCTTATAATTGCTCTTGGAGCCGTCTACTTTGTAGCCAAGTTTTTCGAGTCCAAGGCCGATTTAGAGTCCGCTATTAAAATAGGTGAGCCGCAGACCCTTGCCAACGCGTTGAGAAAAATAGGTTTCCGCAGGCTTCAGCTTGAAGCGAGGCGCGGATACGCTATTCAAGAATGGTTGGGTTGGGACCCACATCCACCTCTCTACTTTAGAATATATAGACTGGAAAGTCTTAGAGACCCAAGCAGGATAAAGCATCCCTTGATAAGATCTATAAAAGACAATATACTTGGTTTCTTAGAAATAATCGGATGAAACCGGGAAGATTAGTTAAGATTTTAAAAGCCATCCTCTACTATTATTCGGAGTTGAAGTTAAAGGGAATAATCCTAGTATTACATGCCCTAGTTCTTGTCATCATTCTTTCCATTTCTACGACGCATACGGATATCCCTCAGGCAAATTATACTAGCAGGAAAATATTAAGCGTTCCTTTCGTCAAACAAGGACCCGACCTTTGCTCTGAAGCCTCCGCCAGCATGGTTCTTCTCTATTACGGTCTAAACTTCTCGCAGGAGGAAATAAATGCGATGGGGTTCGACAGGTTTGAGAACATGCTGCCGTTCTTAGACAAGTATATTTATTGTTCATATAAATCGCTTTCCGTGGAAGAATTGAGAGAAGAAATTGAGAAAGGCAATCCTGTAATTATCAGGCTAAGAATTGGGATTAGCCTACATACGGTGGTGGCTGTTGGATATGAAAATGATTGGATAATTGCGCATGACCCTGCATCAGGACCCTTCGTACTGCTAAGGGTGGATGAATCGTTCATTTCTTCTTGGGCGGCGACTAACTACGCTTCAATAGTTTCACGTGGCCGTAAGCCTTGAAACATTATTTTCCCTCCTGAGAAAGTATTTTCCCAGCTGCAGAAAATTCATAAATCTAAGCATCCAGGAGGAAGGCTGAATGAAACCGGACCCATTATGCATCCCATGCACCGTAAATGCTGCCCTAGACATAGCCCTTAAAGCGACTAATGACCAAGATACTATTAAGAAGATACTTTTAGAGAGCTTAAGATGGATTCCTAGGGCCTTTGAGGAGGATGCTTCACCGAACGTCCTCCACTCGCAAGTATGCAGGATTACTGGAAAAATAGCCGGAGTGAGAGACCCTTTTAAGCATGTGAAGACCGCTTCGAATGAAATTGCCTTAAAGGTTTATCCAAGCCTATGTGAAATGCTCGAATCGATCAGGGATGATGTCAAAGCACTGAGGTTTTGTCTCAAGGCATCCATAATCGGGAATATGATGGATTTCGAGGTGAGGGATTATCGCTTCGACCTCGAAAGCCTAGAATCGCGGTTCAAAGACTATTTGAAAGAACCTTTGGTGATCGACGATGTGGATAAGCTGTGCGGAGCACTCAGCGGGGGAAAGAAGATCCTTTACCTAGCTGACAATGCTGGTGAAATAGTCTTCGATAAGCTCGTTGCAAAATGCCTCAAGGAGAGATGGCGTTGTAGGGTTACGATGGTCGTAAAGGAGGGACCTGTCCTTAACGACGCTACACTAGAGGATGCTAAACAAGTCGGTCTAGACGAGGTTTGTGATGAAGTTATAACAACGGGAGACGATACTATAGGTATCGTGATGGATAGGGTCTCTGAAGGCTTCAGAAGGGCTTTGAAAGAAACGGACATGATAATATCTAAAGGACAGGGGAACTTTGAATCCTTAACCGGATTCGAGAAAAATATTGGAAGATCTGTATGTTACGTTCTTAGGGCAAAATGCAAAGTAGTTGCCAAACAGTTTGGCGTTCCATCAGGTTCGAACATAGTTGAATTTATACAAGTTTTTTAACTTAAATACTCATCGTCAACGACTTATTTATCGTTCAAAACCTCCCTCCCGACGAATATTTCAACTGTCAAGAGTTCGGCTCTGTAGGAATGTAAATCCTGACTTTACTGAGGCCCATATGGTTAGTGCCATAGTAGGAGGCTACGAGGAAAAAAAGCTTATTTGCTCTATGCGGGGATGAACAGTTTATGGTGGATGTTGAAAGAAAAGTTACATATTTCGAATATTGTGGAGAGGTGAACACTGAAAAAGTTCTTTGTCTGGTTAAACTGCATTGTGATAAGTCTAATCTTGATAAGGTTATAATCGCTTCTGAAACCGGTAGAAGTGCAATAAGAGCTCTTGAGATACTTGGGGGAACAAATGTTAAAATTATTGTTGTAACCCATTATCCAGCTGAGACCTGGGGGCCGAAGGGAAATATTCCTATCGGGTTAAAACGGAAGGAATATTCAAAAAATCTTAAAAAGCTTGAAGAGCATGGATGTAGAATTGTTCAGGGAACCAGACCCTTCGCTCCACCTTCACGTTCCATATACTGGGAGCATCCCACTCCCGAAGGCATCATCGACATGGTTCTTGAAATTTTCGGAGCTGGCACAAAAATAGCCATAGAAGCTGCGATAATGGCTACAGACGCAGGAGAAGTAGATGAAGGTGAAGAAGTCGTATCATGCGCTGGAACGTATAAAGGCTTAGATACAGCCCTTGTAGTAAAAACAGCCTATAGCATGAACTTCTTCAAGAATTTTGAAGTTAAAGAAACAATAGCCAAGCCACTATACCGCGTAAAGGAACTCCCAGAATACAGATATGAAAAATGGAAAGGCGACATAGACAGTTATTATAGACAATTAGGGTATTAATTGAGTTATGCTAAGATACACAACAGCAAGATTTAAAGAAGGCTAAAGAGTCATAATAAGTAGAACGTGTTCCTTTAGTCATCGTTAACTTACCCTTAACAGCATTTCGCCTTGCATCAATTTCGGGGCTCTCACCGGGCTTGAAAAGAATATTGGCAAGCCTGTTTACTATGTTCTGAGATTCAAATAGGAAGTCGTTGGTAGAAGTCTCGGGGGTCCCAAAGGATTCTAACATGCTTAAGCTTATAGGGTTCCACAAGTTTCAAAAACTTTATTAGGCTTCCCTTAAACTACTACCTTACCTATGAAGAAGGGGATAAATCTTTGGAGCATCGATTGGCCCGGCATTCTGAAGGAACTGGACAACAAGGAGGTTGCCAGGAGGATTAAGGAGATCGGTTATGAGGGGGTTGAGCTCATCTTCGACGACAGCAGTTTTGATCCAACTAGGAAGACTGAGGACGAGATACGTAGAACGGCCGAGGACTTCAAGTCGGCGAACCTCGAAATACCTAGCGTGGCGACGGGGGTCTTCTGGAATTACAACCTAGGCTCGAACGACGAGAAAATCAGGAACAAGGCCATCGAGTACGGCAAGGCCGGCATCAAAATGGCCAGCATTGTAGGAGCTTCATCGATCCTCGTCGTCCCCGGCGTCGCCTCCCCGGAAATACCTTATGAAGACCTCTACGCCAATGCTCTAAAATCGGTGAAGGAGCTCGCGGAGTTCGCGGAGGACTATGGCGTGACGATAGCCGTTGAGAACGTCTGGAACAAGTTCCTATACTCCCCCATGGAGTTTAAGAAGTTCGTCACGGATGTTGGAATGAAGAATGTTAAAGTGTATCTTGACATTGCCAACCTCGTGGCGATATCCCATCCTGAGAACTGGATACATAGTTTGGGGAACATGGTGTCAAACGTGCACGTCAAGGATTTCGACGTCAGCATCGGAAATATTAATGGATTTAGGAGCCTGCTTAAAGGAAACGTGGACTGGAAGAAAATGATCAAGCTGCTCAAAGCGGCAGGATACGACGACTATCTGATCCTAGAGTGCTTTCCTAGTTTCGACCCCTCGTTGAAGTCCCCAACCGCTCGAGACCTCATGAGGCATGCTGAGGAAAACTGTAGGGCGCTCGAGGAAATCATGAAAGGATTTTGAGTCTTGAAAAGAATACAGATAAGGAGGAAGGAGGCAGCTAGGTTTATCGAAAATGCTAAAAACCAAAAAATCTCTTTTAGACTAAACAAGCCGGAGTCTGCGGAGATAGTTGAGCTGGAAGACGCTAAAATACTTCTTTTAAACCGAACCCCTGCCCTAATAATTTTTCCAGACGGAAGGATCATTCCGCATCTTCAAGGTCTTGGAAGAATAACGGTCTGTCCGATAGTGGTTGTTGATAAGGGTGCTGTCGAATACGTGGTTAAGGGTGCTGACGTGATGATGCCGGGAGTAGTTAAACACAGCAGTTTCAGCAAGGGGGAGCCTGTTGCAGTTGTTTCAGAAGACTATGTTGCAATAGCAGCAGGAGTGGCTCTTCATGACTCCGAGAAAATCGTTAAAGAGGGGAAAGGGAAGATCGTTAAAAATCTGCACAAGCCCAACGACAAGTTTTTCATAGGGCTCTCCAGCTCAGCCCAGTCCAACAGCATTCAGGATGCGTAGCACGTGTTGAAAAACCTTTCATCGTCCGCCAGCGATTGAGAACAGACCTCTAACCTTTTTCAACAAGTATTTCCTCACCGTCCCTAACCTTTTTGAAGACTTCGAGGTCCCCCTCTATTTTAGCGAAAACGTTGACAGGGCTGTATGCAACTATCTTCCCCTTCCTTGACATGGGGGTTGGGCCGAAGAAGATACAGAGGGCTCTTCCAGGAGGCCAGTATGCAACCTCGCCTTTCTCAACTTCTCTGCGCGAATTCTCCTCAGGCAGGATAACAGGGATTTCGAAGTATATTTCCTCACCCCAAGTGTTTGCAAAACCTTTAAACGGGAGTGCCTTAAGAATGCCTTCGACAGTTTTGGGGTTTAACTCAGGAAGAAGTATAGCTCTCCTTACACCTATTGACTTGCTTTTGATGATGATCGCTTCTGGCAACACGATATTGAGAACTATTAGGTGGTTTAAAAACTTAGCTAGACGGGGAACAATGCGTATTTAACCAATATTGTTTCCAAAGTTAGAGCCGTCATTGTAATGTTCTTCATGAGAATCGTTAAAGAGGGGCCGGCCACATCCTTAAGTGGGTCTCCGAAAGTATCACCCGTCACGACAGCGGATCGCAGGTCCTCATCATTGCTTTCAGACAATTCGAAAACCTTCTTAGTGTTGTCAAAAGCCCCGCCTACGAGGATATACTTAATCCCTAGGATGGCGCTTGAACCCAGCAGGCCTATCAGCATCCCGGCTAAAGCATTAACCCCGAAGAGCAGCCCAAAGCCTAGGAAAACAGCCTCAGCGATTAAAACAGGCAGGACCATCTGCCTCAAAGCGTTCACCGTAGCTATTTTAACACACTTATCGTAAGCAGGCGTATCCGACCCTGAGAGTATCCCCGGATTCTCTCTAAACTGCTTCCTCACCTCGTCAACCATCACTCGAGTCGTAGAGTTCACCGCATTCATAATATATGAGGAGAACAGGAACGGTATGGCGATGCCTATTAGAAGACCAGCTGTGTGGAACGGGTTTGTGAGGTCAACTGGTCTTTTACCAACAACGTAGTAATAGGTCATTAAGGCTATGAAAGCCGTGAAGGTGCCGCTTGCGAGAGCAAACGCTTTCGTGTATGCTTTAGTAGTGTTTCCGATGGCGTCGAGAGCATCGAACGCTCCATTATTGCCTTCGCCACACATCTCGTTTATTCCGCCGGCGTTGTCTACTATCGGCCCGAATGCGTCCCAGGCCATCACTGTTCCTATGAGTATGTCTGTACCAAGGTTTGCTGCAACCAAGCCGTATACATTACCGGTGACAAGATAGGAGAATATCGCGGATGTCGAGACTAGGAACACGGGTATTACTGCTCCTCTTAAAGCGTAGGCGAAGCCGCTTATCATGTTTATAGCAGCACCCCTCTTAGCTGACTCATACATGTTTTTAACCGGAGATGAGTTTACTCCAGTATAGTGGTTTGATACGACGGCCATAAGCAGGGTCACGATCAAACCGCTGAATCCAGCGTAGAAAAGCGTAACATCCCTCATGAAAAGGGTTGAGACGAAGTAGAGACCTACTGCCGAGGAAACAGTTGAGACAGCGAGGCTTATCAGAAAACTTTTCGTAGGATTACTGATTTTAAGCGCAACCATGATACTTATTATTGTAGAAAGCAGACCCGCCGAGAGGAAGAGCGGTGAGAACAGTAGGACCATTTGCCCATACTTATCCATGAACCCCAGCCCTATTATCATGCTGGTAACCATGTCCCCGCTTAAAGTCTCAAAGAGGTCGGCGCCCCTTCCAGCGCAGTCGCCAACATTATCCCCAACCAGGTCGGCGATCACCGCTGGGTTTCTAGGATCATCCTCAGTAAGCCCGTACTCAAGCTTCCCAACAAGGTCGGCACCTATGTCTGCACTCTTTGTAAATATTCCGCCGCCCATCTGGATGAAGATTGCAGTCAGGCTGGCACCCATGGCGTACCCTGTTAGAAACCCCACACCCACCCCAGACGAGTCCTCCCCTAGGAGGGAAACCAGGATTAGTACTCCAAGCAGGCTCAGGCTTGCAACCGAAAGGCCAGCCACTGAGCCTCCGCTTAAAGCTGTTTTCAAACCTTTAGAAACGTTTCCGTTTACCGACTCCATGGTTCTGACGTTTGCTTTCACAGCCACTTTCATCCCTATGAAACCCGAGGCTAGGGAAAATGCTGCTCCAAGCGTGAACGCGAACGCTGTTTTAACCCCTAGGAGTATTAGGAGAAGCAGAGTGACTGCAGCATCGAAAACCATTATGACAGAATATTCTGTGCGGAGGAACGCTGAGGCGCCTGACTCTATATAGCCAGCTATCCTAGCTGCCCGAGTGTTTTTCAACCGGTTTTTAAGAACGTTTATAGCTAAGACTATGATTGCCAGAAGGCTTGCTAACACAGAGCCCGAAACGATTATCTCTGCAGCAGACGGAAGCCCTGTTGTAGTCAATTCGAGCCACCATCAGTCCACCGTGTTAAGTCTGCCCCTACGCCGGGGCTATTTTTAAACATTACGTATGGAGCTCAATGCCTCTAAAACACGTTCCGCTCGATATCCCTAATGAAAGCTTTAATAAAGCTGATTTTTAAACCATATTCGGCATGAGAAGAATCCTAATGGTTTCTCATTGTATACTCAACCCATACAGCAAGGCGGTGGGATTGTTGCGGGAAGAAAAAGTGAAGGCGGCTAGGAAAATTATCAAAACCCTTCTAGATGATTTGGAAACCAGCATAATACAGCTCCCTTGTCCTGAACTACTGTATAAAGGTTTAGACAGGAAGCCCGCATCCAGAGAATCCTACGATAAACCTGAGTTCAGACATATCTGCCGGAGTATTGCTGAACAAGCCGTGGAAATTGCGGCAAAATACAAGCGTAGGGGCGTCGGGATCGTGGCATACCTAGGTGTAGAGGGAAGCCCGTCCTGCGGCGTTGAATGGACCCATTTCAAAATCGACAAGCCTGAGAAGGGAAGAGGAGTTTTTACTGAAACTCTTTGCGAGACAATGAGCAAGGCTGGAATCAAGATTAGCCTTCTAGGCTTGCCTGAAAAAGAAAAGTACGGGAGCCTTGAGGAGCTTTTAAGGAAGCTTGAAGCGTTAAGGTGAAACAGGTTTAGCTGGGGCAAATCTTTTTTAAACACCCTGGCGTGGTGCTGTAGGCATGGATTACGGATTCGACACGTGGATCTACTCTATACTTGAGGCAGAGAAGGCTCTTGGAAGGCTTAGCGAAAAGGGAGTAGGGTTTGTTGAACTGTCTTACGAGCACTTATCAAAGATTTTTAAAGACGAAACTGTTGACTTGAAAGCCTTAGGGAGCATCAAGGAGGCTGCGGACAGTCTCGGCATCAGGATTATTCAAGTCCACGGGCCTTTCGGAGAAATCGATTTGGAGCTTGCTTCAGAAGACTCTTCCCAGAGGGAGAGGGCGCTTAGAAAAATCTTCAACTGGATCAAGTATGTTGGCGAGCTAGAATGGGGTGTGCTCGTGCTACATACTGCGAGGATAAGGGTTTCAGAGGAACATGATTTCCAGAGGCTTGTCGAGAAGACTAAACTCGCCAATTTAAGGTTTTTCAAAGAGGTTTCCGAATACGCCTCAGAGCATGGTGTTAAGATAGCCGTGGAGAACAGGCTTGAATCCTGCTATGGCTCTTTGCCCAAAGATCTCTTAGAATTGGTTAAGGAGACTGGTAGTGAAAGCCTAGGAATATGCTTTGATACTGGTCACGCTAATGTGAACAGGCTGAGTGTATCCGCAATGGTTGAAATACTTAGAGGGCATCTCATAGCTACTCACATCCATGATAACGATGGCCATCATGATCAGCACTTGCCTCCTTTAATGGGAAGTATAGACTGGGATCGAGTGATGAATGCTTTCTCAAGAGCAGGCTATGGGAAGCCTTTGATCCTGGAGATCCACGAGCATGGTAGACTGGATCTGGATGACAATGTAGTCAGAGCAACCAGAACCCTGATGAACAGCCTACTTGGAAAAGGCTAACCAGTTTCTATTTGGACGAGATGGAGTTCTACTCCTTGAACCGTCATAATTAGGACTCCGACGTTTATCACGTCCTTATCCCCAGCTCTCTCAACCCATACGTTGACTGTTTTCAAACCATGCTGCCTGCAGAAGTCAATCAGCTTAGCCAGCGTAGTGTTGGCTGTGCTCTGAAACTCTTCAGCCTTAACGTAACCAATCCTGTATACGACGTTCGCTGAAACGCTGACCGGCTCAGCCACATGTAGCCCGTTCGCAACGAGGAACGCCTTAACCTGTTGAAGGTAGTCCGGTTTCACCGTAATGTTTACGAGGAGTGTCGAAACATATGCTACCAAGGTTGATCTTGAAACCTCCACCCAGTCGTCCACGTTCCCAACCTGGTAGATACCTATCCTACTGGTTTGAGGATTATAAACCACAACCATGGTGACATAGGCCACTTGAGCGCTTATCGAGTAAAACGGGAGTATGAATACCGGTGTGTTGTTAACAAGCTGTACCATGAGGTTGCCCTCAACCCATGAGACTCCGTGCGTCTGGTGTAGAGTCAATATTTGTTGAACAGTAGGATGGTGAAGAATACTATCCATTATCGCGCTGAGCCTTGGAACCCTGCTTTGAAACAGGATGAATTCCTTACTGTCAGGAGTGAAAACATACGTGCCGACAATGTTCACAGAAGCCCCGGGGTTCTGCTGATAATTCTCAACTATGCACAGGGCCACGTATCTTCCTTCCAACGAGACATATCTTATGTCGAAAACGCTTTGCGAATATATGTTTCCACTGGAGTCTCGAGGGTAGTCCAGCATGCCTGTACTCCTATACCAGGAGTCGTAATCCGAGCTTGAAATTCTGTAAGTATTATAGATGTCAATTATGGTCCACATAAGGTTTTTAATATATCTTAGCTGTGGCTTAAGCCAAGACGGTATTGGCCTAACCCATGAAGGATATAGGGATTTAAGCGCGTTGATAACATAGTTGTCACTATCCAAGGATTCTTCAAACATGTAGCCTTGAATACTGCCGTCTGCAACGTTCACCAAGATTATGGAGAAAAGCCTTCTTAAGCAGCCTCCGTTTTCAACACCATACTTCTCCGTGGCAGCATACTCAGTGTAAACAGGCTTCTCAACGAAGGTTGAAAAAGCAAGGTAAAGATTCCCATCCGGGTCTACAACCGGGTATGGTGCTGGCACACCCGTCCTAGGGTCGGTTTCAACGACTAGAAGTGGCACTTTTATCGCTGAAACCCTTTCATAAGCGTCTCTAGTGATCAAAGCGTTCAACGTATCCCCGTAGCCTCCTGAGGCTACGTCGAGCCTTCCTTTAAGAAGGAAGTAGGCTGCGCGAACCCATCCTGAGAAAACATAGTCCGGCGAGCCGGTGTAGTTCACAGTCCCAGCTTCCCTCCATTTGCCCGTGTTGACGAACACTATTTCCCTTTCTCTGAAAAGCCCTCCTAAACCATAGTATACAGGGGGAGCATTAATCATCCCGAGGGCCTGGCTTAACGGAACAGTCCTCCCGGTTGTAGCGTCGAAAGCCAGGATAGCCTCGCTGTGAGTATATATGAATGATTCAGCAGTCTCAACATCGGTTGCCTCCACCATCACGGGGGCTGTGAAAACAACCCAGTATAAACGGCCATCTTTAAAATAAATCATTGAGGGCTCGCTTCCAGTAATCCATGGTATTCCTCTTCTTGAAAGCTCGTAGCGGGTTCTTGAAGATATGAAATCATGGCTAGTCAGCCTGACCTTCTCAAGGTCGCTGAGGCTCCCCGGGGATTGTGTTGTTTCAGAAACCTCGTTTAAACCGTTGAGAAGCTTTACGAGCTCTATGTGCGGCTTAATTCTTGAGTTGAACTCATAGGAAACCTTGTTAGCATCCCATCCTCCTAGAGTCCTGTAGTATGCTTGCGGCAGTGCATACCCGAGCATGGCTATTACGACCGCTAGGACAAGCAGAATATTCTTCACCATAGCTGGCTTCTTAAAAGGCACTGTTTCCAGGAGGATTTGGAGAATCACTAAGATGACGGATATGGTTAGTGCAAGCCTGAATATTGGGCTCGTCACATCGTAAGTCAAGGAAGGATACCAGAACAGGAATAACCCTATGAAGACAGCTGAGACTATGAACCGGAGGAGGGAGAAGACTGTTCTCGTAAAATCTAACACTATTAAGTCGCCCTGAGGCCATGCCGCAGCCTTTTTCATCAGAATGAATATGCGCTGGAAACTATTTACAGCCAGGCTTATGAAAACTATGGCCGTGGAAAACACGTAAAGCATTTTCATAAGCTGGATGAAGTCGAAAACCGGCATCATACCGTAGAGCTCCTCGCCGGAGAAAGAAAAGGGCCCAAAGTATATTTTCCCAAGCCAGCCGAGATAGGATTGTAGAAAACTGCCTGCCTTATTCAGCAGAAGGATTTGAACAGCTATTTGCGAGCCTACGGCTGAGAAGAATACGAATGCTAACAGAATACTTGGAAACAGTATTAAAGCCGCAGTCTTAAACCTTCTTTTTAAGACTGAGTGCCAGAGGAACGGGTTTAACACGGCGATCCCTATCAGGACTCCGAACGCAGTGAAAAGACTGCCGTTTAAAAACATGATGTCGAGATAGCTCACCCCCGATTTTACACTATACATACTGTCGTAAACACTCATCGTGAAGAGCCATGCGGAGAAGCCAAGGTAGACTAGAAAAACAGCTAGCACTATCCCGGCAGCCTTCTTCAAAAGACTACGGTAATCCCTACCGCCTGAAACCTTTATTTCACCCATCACGTTCATCCCATCCAGAAAGCTTTTAAGCTTATCTTAGGGAAACTGTTTTGCGGAAGCACCTAAGGTTTTTAACCCTCCAACACGACAATGACGCAGACTTGAGCAGGATGCTTGGCAAGGTTCCTCCGAGAATACTTGAGAGAATAGTGTTTTCAAACCTCGGTGCCACCAGCAGGAGAGTCATTGCCGGCCCAGGCATAGGCGTCGACAACAGCATGATATCTTTAGATGGTGTTAAGATAATTGTTTCAAGCGATCCTGTTACGGGAGCCAAGGAGAACCTGGGTAGGATTGGCGTCGACGTTTCAACCAACGACGTGGCCCTAACAGGCGTGAGACCAGAGTTCCTCCTAGTCGTGCTTATCCTTCCTCCTGCAGCCAGCCATAAGGAAATCAGGAGGATAATGAGGCAGGCCAGCGATGAAGCTAAGAGGCTTGGGGTCGCTATAGTTGGGGGGCATACGGAGTATTCGAGCATCGTTGAAAAACCTGTGTTCGTGGGTACGGCAATAGGGTGGACTAGACGTAGAAGAATCATCACTTCGAGCGGCGCTAAGTCTGGTGAAAACATTGTGATGGTTGGGGAGGCGGGTGTTGAAGGAACCTCCATACTTGCTTCCGACCTTTGGGGGAGGTTGGTGGAGAAAGGGGTTCAGCCATCGGTCTTAAAAAGGGCGAGAAGGCTTGTTGAAAACCTGAGCATAGTTGAGCCCGCACTGGTTTCCGCGAAGTATGTTTCAGCCATGCATGACCCTACGGAGGGCGGTGTGCTCGGCGGAATATTTGAAATATGTGAAGCCTCTGGAAAAGGGTGCGTCGTAAACATGGAGTCAATACCGGTTAGGATGGAGACTATGATAATATGCGAAAAGCTCGGGTTAGACCCTCTTAGGCTCGTTAGCTCCGGAACCCTGCTGGCAACAGTCAGCGAATCTAAGACACCAGGGCTGTTGAGAAGGCTTCGGGAGAAAGGGTTTAAGGCACGCGTCATAGGAAGGATGACGGGAAACAAGAGCGAGAGGATCGGGCTACTTGGCAGGAGGGAAATCAGGATAAGAAAGCTTCCTCAAGACGAACTGTGGAAAGCTATCGGCTGATTATCCTTGATTGCCCTATTCTCTTCGCAACCGCGTTGTAAAGCGGCACAGCCACCAGTGTCCCTATGAAGGTTTGAGCGAAGTTCGCAGGCACCTCGAAGACTGCTCCCAACTGGTATAGGGAAAGCTCGTAGAGGAAGTATCCTAGAACCATTTCGAAGCCTCCTATGAAGCACGGCACTATTAGCGGCAGGTTCTCCCGGTAGACTCTCAGAATGAAGATTAGCGATGCCGCTAGAACGATGAGTATTGTGAAGAGAATAGGCTGATAGGCTACTGTAGCCGAGTATATTGTGAGCAGCGATACTTCAGCCTCTCCTGTGAAAAGAAATATGACCAGTATGGTTCCGAGAATCACTGTTGGAACCGGGAGGAAGAGCATCAGGAGCCGAGTAGCCCGCGACTCCTTTCCAGCGAAAACCTCGTGGAGAAAGCCGGTTAGGAAGCCTTCAACACCTTTAACGATAAGGGTGGCGGGAGCATACACGGTATAACCTAGGAACAGGTCGCTCAGCATTGATCCTAATCCGCCTGCGAGAAACCCTACGAGGGGGCCGAACAACAGGGCGGTTAGGAAGATCATGGAGTCCCCCAGGTTAAAGTAGCCCCTGGTGGCCGGGATATATATGGAGACGGATGCTGTCGCCACGAAGACTAGAGCGGTGGAAAGGGCTGCTGACGAGACAAGCCTAGCCTTCGAAACACTTAGGTTACGCATAAGAAGGAGAATCCATTCGCGGAATAAAACGCTTACCTTATATTAAGGCTTATAGTAAGAGGACGCTGCTAATTTCAACTTTTCAAAACCAGTTTGAAAAGATAGCATGCGGAAAACAGCATGATCGAGACCAGGGCTATTGCGCCACTAGTCGGAATATCGTAGAGCAGTGATACTGTAATACCTCCTAATCCAGATATGGCCTCAACTGTGAAAGCCGCTAGCAGCATCATGTCTATGCGGCGGGCCAGCAGCCTTGAGACCGCTGCAGGTATTACGAGAAGCGTGACGGAAAGCAGAATGCCCATGGTTCTCGCCACGACAGCGGCAGTTATCGCGGAAACAGCGAATAGCAGTGAGTCGTATAGTCCTGTTTTAAGGCCAAAAGATTCAGCGGTCTCCATGTCGAAGCAAATGTAGATAAACTCCCTGTAAAACATTATGGTGACAATGAGTGAAACGGTTGACGCAGCAGCCAGACTGAGCACATCCATTTCTGAAAGAAGCAGAAGGTCACTCACAAGATAACTGTCAACTAAAATTCTCCTCTCTATCGGCATGTAGCTTCTTATTATCACGTAGAGCATCACGCTTACAGCTAGAGAAACGCTGAGCATCATGCCCAAGGCTTGCTGACTGCTCCTACCAACGCGGGAAACAAGTATGGATGTTGCCACGCAGAACAATATTGCAAATACAAACGGGTCTCCAGCTCCCGGCAGTAAAGCCTGGATTAAAACGCCTACTGCTGCACCCCCTAAGGCAGCGTGTGAAACCTCAGGAGTAATGTAGAGGGCTCCTCTCAGAAGCATGATTACTGAAATCGGTGCTGAAAACGAGGCGAAAACAACTCCGACGATTGCTCTTAAGACAAACGGGTCAAGCATGCTTATCACCCAGTATGAAGATCCTCCGGCCCTCTCTTTCAACAGTTTTTAAACAGGGATAGATCGGTTTCAGCCTCTCCTCGCTTAAAACCAAGCTCGGATCACCATATCCGCATACAGCCCTGTTTAAAACAAGAATCCTGTCGGTAAGCTCCATTATAGGGTCAACCTCATGCTCCACGATAACTATGGTTCTCCCCCTCTCCTTCAAAGTCTTGAAAACGTTAATCAAGTACTCCTGGCTCTCGGAATCCAGCCCGGCGAACACCTCGTCCAGCAGCAGGAGCAACGGGTCGGATGCTAGCGCCCTCGCTATCAGGACCCTTCGCTGCTGCCCCCCGCTGAGCTCGTTGAAAAAAGACCCCCAGTGTTCCTCCATGCCCAAGTATGCTAGAGCCCTTCTAGCGGATTCAAAATCATCCTTTAAAACAGCTCTGGGAAAACTTTTCCTCAAGACTATCCCCATTAGGACAACCTCGCTCACCCTCAACGGAGTTTCGTAGGAAACCCGGTCTTTCTGCGGGACGTAGCCAACGAGCCCTCTGAGCCTACCATAGTCAGTAAAAGGGTTTAAACCGAGTACTTTGACGCTTCCCTTGAAAGGCTTAACCATGCCCAGGAGGACCTTTAAAAGCGTAGTCTTGCCAGCCCCGTTCGGCCCGACGACAGTTATGAACGCTGGCGACTCAACCTGGAAGCTAACATCCTCTAAAACCATGTGGCCATCAAGCCTCACCGAAGCGTTTTCGACAGATATTACCGGAGTACTCATCGTTTACTCCTCCTGACTAAGATTATTGTTTCAAGCACGAGCGCCAGCAGTGCTGCAAGCGTTGTCAGAAGGTAAATGTTAACCCCGCTTGAAACAGCTTCCCGCTCGGATAAGAGCGCACTGTAAACCTGACCAGCGTTATAGTACATTATTGAATCGTAATCCTTCACGCCGGTTGCTGAAACTACTGAGACATAGGCTATCTTGCAACCCGTATCCTTAGAGATTTCCCGCAGAGCATTTTGAACCCCGCTCATCAACAAAGCGGTGTCGGAGACAACTATGCAAGCATATTCTCCAGACGTAAGCCCGTCGTAAACCCTGCTTAAAGACCCAGGGCTTATGGCCTCGCCCTCGCCAACAAGCACGGCGCCTGCTTTTAAACCCATGGCTTCAACGACGTATTGCTCCTCGTAGAAACCTATGACAACTCTCTTCCCAGATGAGCCGTGTTTCTCCGAAAGCCTTTGGAGAAAAATCTTTAGAGACGATACTTTTTCCTCGAAAAGCATGCAGTTGAACCGGTATTTCTCAGAACGCTCAGGACTCAAGTTTGAAAGCCTGTCTCTCAGGGCTCTCGCGATCAGGATAGCGTTATCAGGAAGAAGCCAGAAGCCGTGAATATTCCTCCCGCCCTCCAGCTCGAGAATAGTGCCATTCCTCTCAACCAGGTCAAGCAGGTTTAGCGTTATTGAACCGGTTTCAACACCTCTTTCCTCGGCAACCCGTTTAACAAGATCCTTCTCCCACTCCATGTGACCAGTTATAACTATCAGGTCAGCGCTGGAAGCGTTTCTCACAATGCTTGGAGTAAGGGTGAAGCCATGTGGCTCAGCATCCCCTGGAACAATCGAATAAACCTCTCCGGCACCGCCCGTTACAGAGGAAACGATCGGCCTCAGAATATCCATCGTGACAACTATCCTGGTCTTCCCATACGTCTCAGCATAGGCAGATACTGGTGAAAACTGCAGGAAAACTGTTGCGAGAATCATGGTTCCAACCGTGTTCCTCAGCAACAGTACCTGCCTCCTGGAATATGGCTCCTATGAGGGCAGGTCTTAGGATGACCTAGAGCACTGCACATGGAGTCAACGATCTTCTCAGGAAGATATTGTTCAACCATGCTCGCGCATTCGCAAGCATCCTGCAGACCCATTGAGAGGAACCTGTAAACATATGTTTCGAAAACCCTGTGGTTCCTGATTATTCTGTTAACTTCTCCTAACCCTTTTTCAGTAAGGCTTACTCCCCTCCAACGATACCTTTTAACCATGCCTTTTTCCTCTAGTCTTCCAAGATATTCGCTTGCAGTCGCACATGAAACCCCCATGGCATCAGCCACCTCCAGGCTTCCAACCATATTCCTTCCTGAAAGCAGATTGAAAACCGCCTTAAGATACTGGATCTCCTTCCCCGTTAGGCTTTGTTTCGAAGCCTGTCTTGAAGCCCCCGATTTAGGCATGCACAATTAAGGAAGTTCCTAAATTTAAGTTTTTTCGGGACGAGTTCCCTTAAGGAACCTACTTCCACTCACAAGCATAAACCACGACGCCCGATGGATCGCATGGGCTACGTCCTGAACTTCTTAATCTTGCCTCTTCGCCGCTCATGGTTTTAGAAGCATTCGGATTTTGAACTCGAGGCCGTTTCAAATTAAATAGGTAAAAATTTTCAAAAAGAGTAGATTGATTAAATCATTCCTTTTCAGACGAGAAAAAACTCCTCCTTCTCACCGAACTTCTTGTATTTAGCCAACATCTCCTCTTTTAAACTGGGTTTGATGGTTTGAAGAGCTTTTTCAAAGTCCTCCTTAGTCACCTTGTCAGCATCCCTCCTCAAAGCGTTTAAGCCAGCCTCCCTGCAGAGCGCCTCCAGGTCAGCCCCAGAGTAGCCTTCAGTCCTCTTAGCGATCTCCTCAAGACTAACTCCCTCCAACGGCATTCTCCTCGTATGGATTTTAAGTATCTGGAGCCTTGAAGCCTCATCCGGCGGCGGAACATACAGTACTACTTCAAACCTTCCCGGCCTCATTATCGCAGGGTCGAGAAGCTCAGGCCTGTTGGTAGCTCCTATTATAACAATCCTCTCAATTGGGGTGAGCCCATCCATCTCTGTCAGCAGCTGGCTTACAACCCTCTCCGTCACGCCGCTGTCAGCCATGCTCATGCCTCTCCTCGGAGCGACCGCGTCAACCTCATCCAGGAAGATTATTGAGGGCGAGGCGAGCCTGGCCTTCCTAAACACTTCCCTTATTGCTTTCTCAGACTCCCCAACCCATTTCGAGAAGATCTCTGGACCCTTAATGCTTATGAAGTTGGCCTCGCTCTCAGTCGCAACCGCCCTGGCGAGAAGAGTCTTCCCGCATCCCGGTGGACCGTAGAGAAGTATCGCTTTAGGAGGCGTTATACCTAGTTTTTCAAACTTCTCCGGCGTCTTTATTGGAAGCTCGACGGTCTCCCTGAGCCTTCTCTTAATCTCCTCAAGCCCTCCGACGTCGCTCCACCTGACCGTTGGAACCTCAACATACACTTCCCTCATCGCGGAAGGAGTTATTTCTTTAAACGCGTTCATGAAGTCCTCAGCCTTAACAACCATTTTCTCCAAGACAGACTGTGGAATCCTCTCATCCAGCTTTATCTCAGGCAAGTATCTTCTCAAAGCCTTCATCGCCGCCTCCCTGCACAGCGCAGCCAGGTCTGCACCAGTATAGCCGTGCGTTATTTCAGCCAGCTTCTTCAAGTCCACATCCTTGTCAAGCGGCATCGACCTGGTGTGGATCTGAAGTATTTCAAGCCTGCCCTGCTTATCGGGCACTCCTATCTCTATCTCCCTGTCGAACCGCCCCGGCCTGCGTAAAGCAGGGTCAATCATGTTCGGAACATTCGTCGCGCCTATGACGATCACGTCGCCCCTAGCCTTCAAACCATCCATGAGCGCGAGAAGCTGTGCCACCACTCTTCTCTCAACCTCGCCGCCAACCTCCTCTCTCTTAGGCGCTATAGCGTCAATCTCATCTATGAAGATTATGCTTGGAGCCTTCTCCTGAGCCTCCTGGAAAACCCTTCTAAGCCTTTCCTCAGACTCGCCGTAAAACTTGCTCATTATCTCAGGCCCGTTTATAGAAAGGAAGTTGGCGTCAGACTCGTTTGCAACAGCCTTAGCCAGGAGCGTTTTACCAGTGCCAGGCGGGCCGTGGAGCAGAACCCCCTTAGGCGGCTCTATGCCCAGCCTCTGGAAAAGCTCCGGGTGTCTCAGGGGAAGCTCAACCATCTCCCTTATTCGTTGAATCTCCTCGTGTAAACCGCCAATATCCTCGTAAGTAACCCTTGGAATAGCCAGCTTCTCAGCAGCCTCTTCGCTAACTATCTGCATCCTTGTGTCCGGAGTAACCTTCACGAAGCCCCTTGGCTTAACCCGGACCACCGTGAGGCCGAGGGCTTGGCCGCCGAAGACAGGTACCGCAACTATGTCGCCCTCGGTGAGAGGAGTATCTATAAGCTTATCCCTAACATAGTCTAAGAAGTCCTCGTCCACGCTGGATATTCGCGCACCCATTGGTGCTAATACGACTTCATTAGCGTTCTCAACCTTATCCACCTTCCTGATCTTTACATAATCCCCTATCGCAACCCCGGCGCTCTTCCTTATCAGGCCGTCCATCCTCGCTATTTTTCTATCCTCATCCTCAGCGTAGCCGGGCCAGACAACTGCTGAAGCAGACTTCCTGCCAAGAATCTCGACAACGTCTCCAGTCTCAGCCTTAAGCTGAGCCATCTCCTTCCTACCTATTCTAACTATCCTCCTGCCGACGTCCCTCGGACGTGCCTCAGCAACAACCAGTTGAACCTCGCTCATAGTTTTCAAGAAAGAGTTTTACCACTCAGATTTAAGCTTTCAACAAACCTGTTCGCATGGCCAGAATTAAAAAACTCCTACTGTGCCTCCTTGGGCTCCTCCTCGATCTTCTTCAACTGACTCCTATACATTTCCAGGATCTCCTTAACGGTTGTCGCCTGCTCCGGAGACTTATCGTCCCTAAGCTTCCCCGTGTACTTCGGGAAGCGGCCGGCGAAGCCTGACCCCTCTCTAACCAAGCCTAGGCCGCACGTGTGAACCGGGCTCAGGGTTATTTCGGAAACTATTATCTCAATGACTATTCTGGGCTCAACCCAGACGTCGGCCTCAATCTTAGAATCCACCCTTGGATGACTATGCTCAATCCTGTATTTGTCAACCAGCTCGGTGAATCTCTCAAGGTCTTCGTCTGTAAAACCGGTTCCGCATTTAGCAAATGTTCTGAACATGTCCTCCTCAGGGTCATAGGCGGCTAGAAGATACGCGCCGTACCTGCCTGCCCTCTTCCCCCTGCCGTGGAAAGCCCCGACTATAACCAGGTCTATGGTGTCAGCGACCTCAACCTTATACTCTCTCTTCAGCTTTATCCAGCTCCACTCTCTGGCACCAGCCCTATAGGGTGCTTTCAAATCCTTAACAACAAGCCCTTCGCAGCCCTCTGAAATAGCTTCCTCCATGAAGCTCTCTATCTCGCTTGGGTTTCTCGAAACGATTTGCCTAACCAGCTTAACCCTCTCGTCTTCAACAATAATCCTGCTTAACGCAGCTCTCCGCTCAACGTATTGTTTCTGAGTATAATCCATCCCGTCAGCATACAGGAGGTCGAAGAAGAATAGTGCAACAGGATACTCTTTCATCGCCTCCTCCACGCCATACTTCCTCCTCCTGTGCATAAGCTCTTGAAAAGGCAGCAGCTCCCCAGTATCCGGGTTTATCGCTACGCACTCAGCCTCAAGAATAGCCTCACGGGCCTTCACATTCCTCTTGGCTAGCTCTATAGCGTCAGGATAGTGGCCAGTAATGTTTTCAAGCCTCCTAGAGAAAAGCATGATGCCGCCATCATACTTATGAACCTGGATGCGCTCCCCGTCGAGCTTATATTCTGCAGCAGCCTCGCCGCCAAGTTTTTCAAGAACCTCTTGAACGGTTGTCAAGCGTTCCGCAAGCATCGGCCTAACAGGCTTGCCGACCGTAATCTTAAAATCTGAAACACCGTTGAGCCCCTTCTCGGCAACAGCCCTCGCGACAGCCCCTAGGTCGCTGGATATGTTGTATGCACGCTCTATAATAGGCCTGTTAGACTTGTCTCCTGTGAACGCTTGAGCGAGGGCATCGAGTATCGTGTAGTCAGCTATGCCGAGCCTAAGCCTCCCGGTGATCGTTCTAACAGCATACTTAGCCTCCTTCGGAGACATGTCTATCAGCAGGGAGACGAGTAGGCTAGTCTTCTGGGTCACGGAGCCTTTCCCACCTAGCTTAGCAAGCCTGTAGAGCTTCTCGTATACTTCCAGGAGGGTTGGGTTCCTGCTTACAAGCTTCCTCTGAACCTTTCTTCCTGCAAGGGTTTCCGCCACGCTTCCAAGGTCTCCGGTCTCCCTATAGATTTTCTCAACAGTATTCTGGTCAAACCCCGAGAAATCCGTTAAAGCCCTTAAGACGAGCTTGTCAGCCATCCCGAACTCCAGGCCCTCGTAGTCCGGCCTAACTTTTCCCTGAAGCAGGTAGACGAGCTTCTCAAGCTCAGCGGGGCTGGCTTTCCTGAACAGGTCCGTGAGGAAGCTAGTCATTTCAATCCTTTTCGTCGTCGACTCGATTTGCTCCATCGCGTCCGCGACTTCTCTGAAAAGCATAACCATGGTTTTTAAGCGCATTTGGAGTGGTAAAAATGTTTCTGTCTCTTTAGAAGGAACCGGGTGGGGATTCCGAGACGAGGAAGGCTTCCAGGAGCTTCCTGAAATCAACCGGGTCTCCTTCTCCAATCCCGGGACATTGCTCGTCGAAGAGGAAAACATACTCCTTGGAGCCGTGTTTAACCACCTCCACGTCTTCAGGGAGGCTTAGAAAGTGCTCCAGCACATTTTTCTCAACCGGGTAGAAAGGGTAAAGCCTGCATAAAAGAGGCTTGTAATCGTGGATGGTGCAAAGCCCATTTCTGAGGAATGGGCATAAACCTTTTTCACCGACCAGGATCATCCTACCCTCAGGGGTATAGTGTGGATTGAAGGAAGGTTTAGCGCTTCTAATCTTCTTCACATCTTCTTCAGAAAGCTCTGGGGTTAGACCGCAGCATTTCTCCCCGCAAAGTCTACATCTGAAAAGCATGTTTCTCCAAGCTATCGGAAGCCTAGAGGAAATATTTTCAACCATTTAAACAGACGCTTACAGGAAGCTTTTTAAAACCTTATCCTTCAACCGAGTAGGCTTGAAGCGTAAAACTGCTGAAGCCCTCTCCTACCTGTTATCCAACCCCGTGGTAGGTGGGCTCGGAGGACTCGTATTGATGCTTAGGGAGGAGGCTTTACTAGACAACCCTGCGCTGAACATTCTAATAGTGTTGCTCTTCTACAGCATAGTCCCCTTTTTAAGCGTCTACTATCTCAGGCTGCGTGGTAAATCAGACGTGTTTATGAGTGAGAAAAGCAGGAGGCCGAAGCACTTTATTCCTGGGTTAGTGGGCTACGCGGTTTCAGCAATCGTCTTCCAAGCCTGGGGAATGAAGCTGATGAGAACCGTTTCATCCTCCTTCCTTTTAACATCGCTGATCCTCCTGCTCCTAACATTCGCGACAAAGGTGAGTATTCACGTCGGAGGCCTGACTGTGACAGTAATCCTAATACTTTACTCCTACTGGCCCACCGGATTAATCCTCTTACCCCTAATACCTGTTTTAGCGTGGGCACGCGTAAGCACGGGTGAGCACACCTGCTGGCAGACGGTGCTTGGCGTCTTTTCAGGCACCGTGGGAGGCCTGCTCGGAATAGCGTTTTTCCCAACGTGGTATTAACGCTTCACCAGTGCGCAGCCAAGCTGCCGAGCCTAGGGAAGGCTTTCAACCCTTCTCCCTGAGCTAGAAGCACGGGTGTAAACGACATCAGGTTGACTTTTCTAAGGATTGGGGAAAGAAGACTATTCGCGTCAACCTCGTTCACCGCCATCCCCATTGTCAAAGGGTTCATCGAGGGGAGTACTATTATCTTCACCCCCCTGTGCTCACCGTAGAGGAAGCTTTTAAACCGGTGTTTAACCCCTATTGAGTCCCTTATTGAGACAACAGGGTGTTCATGACCCATGAGAACGGTGCTTCCGTCTCCAGGCAACTCGTGTTCCCTGTCTCCATGTATCAGAAAGTATTTCCCAAGCCTCAGAGGCGGGTCCTGAAACTCCACGTTAAGCCTCCTTAAAACAATCCTCACGAAATTGTCATGGTTCCCCCTAACCAGCAGCGGCTCAGCGCCTAAGCTGCGAACATCGTTAACAAAATCCTGAACCTGCGTCCATTCCTCAGGATTTATGTCTCCAAACTCGTTCTTAATGTCCCCGAGGATTATAAGTCTCTTAGCAGACCTGTAGTTGAACATGTTTCTCAGCGACTTGACTACCGGGGCATATGTCGGGAAGGGGATGTGTACTCCTTTCTCCTCAAGCTCCCATTCTAGGCCGAGGTGAATATCGGCTACGACGATGGCGTCCATGGATTTTACGTAGAGGGCGGGTTCGAACTCGACTATCTCAACATCGTCAGTCAGCAGCATGTATTGCCGCCAGAACCTCCCTGTGAAGCCTCTCTAGAAGCGTCCTCTTATCCTCCATGAGCACGACATCTGAGAAGCTTGAAACAAGCAGCGAGTGGGATAGGGGTGAAGCAATTCTGTTGGGCCTGCAGACCAGCGGGCTCCTCACACCCTCTTCAAGCTCTGCTACGAACCTCATCGCGTTCTTAATATCCATGACATCCTCAAGGATCTCCCTGTAGGTTTCCCTCATAACGGGGAAATCCTTCAAATCCTTCACAGCCTTAAGAACATGCTCAGAGTTCAACTGGAGTTTAGAAACCATCACCTCGTGACCCTTATAGTTCCTAAGGATCATGAAGCTCCTTACAGCAACATGTCTAAATCTATGTTTCAACATGTCCGTCTTTTCAATCGACGAGACGACGAGCTCCTGAAGGTTTGAAGAATTCACTGACCTAACAATCTTTTCAGGATCAACCCTGTATTTGGGCGGAAGTATCAGCAGGAAGCCATTATCGCTCACCGCGATCTGTATTGAAACAGATCCGAGCAGGTTTGACGCAGCCACTGCGAACGCTCTTGAAAGCACGTCGTTAACTCTTCTCCCGACTAGGCTGTGGAAAACAACAATCTGCCTACCCGATTCGTCGACATAGTTCTCCACTATTAGCGAGCCCCTCCTGATGTACGGGAGTATGCCTATGTTGTTAAAGTATTCCGCGGTTATCTTAAGATAGTCGTAGAGGGCGACGGCAGTCTTCCTGTCTATCTTGAAATACTCCATGTATTGCTTAACCCTGTCCTCCTTCCGGTCGAACAGGATCGTCTGGAGCTCTCTTATCCTAAACTCGTCTATCATGCTCGCCAGGTCGTAGGAGAGGGGAAGCATCTCGGAGAACCATTGGGGCACGGTCGGCTTCTCACCTTCAGCAGGCTCGACGATAAGCTTCATTAAGCGGCTTTTCAAACACCTGTACGGCCTACCTCCCAGCAGGAAGATGTCCCCGGGGGAAAGCCTTTCGAAAAACTCCTCCTCAATGTTTCCAACAGGCCTGTTATCCCTAGTGAAAACCTTAACCATCGCCATGTCAGGTATCGTACCGGTGTTAGTCATGTAGATCACCCTGGCGAGATTACCCCTTCTCCCGAAAACCCCGTCAGCCTCGTCAAGCCAAATCTTCCCGTAAACCTTATATCCCTCGAGCTGCCTGTAATACCCGCTTAAATACCTCAGGACGCTTATGAAATCCTCTCTTCCAAGGTTTCTGAAATTGTATGATCTCCTGACGAGACCATAAGCCTCGTCAATCCTCCATTTTCTCTCAACAGCCATGCCTACGATATGCTGGGCTAAAACGTCGAGAGGATTCTCCGGAATATAGGTTTCGTCAAGCTTTCCTGCTTCAGCAGCCTTAGACATGACCAGAACCTCTAGCAGATCATCTCTCTCCATCGGTATGAAAATACCTTTTGAAACAGCCTCGAGAGAATGGCCCGAGCGCCCAACTCTTTGAATAGCCCGGGTCACGGACTTGGGTGAGCCTATTTGGACAACGCAGTCTATGAAGCCGATGTCTATCCCTAGTTCAAGCGAGGTACTGGTGACGACAGCCTTAAGCCTCCCCTTCTTCAACCTGTCTTCAACGTCCAGCCTAACCTCGCGAGAGAGAGAGGAATGGTGAGCAGCATACTCGTCCTCGCTCAACACGGTTTTAGGCCTGAGCTTCTTAAGATGGTATACTACCCTCTCGGTGCTGCTTCGCGTGTTTGTGAAGATGAGAGTAGTCCTGTTGCGCTTTATGATTTCGTTTATCAACCTGTACATTCTTCTGCTGAGCTCTTCAGCAGGCGTGTGAACCAAGTCGTGGTGCGGCGACACGACTTTAAGCTCGAACTTCTTCGAAGCATGAACATCCACTATGGTGCAGGGCCGCGGCGAAGAATCCTCATATCCGGCCAGGTAGGCAGCAATCTTCTCCAAAGGATGGATGGTTGCGGATAGGCCTATTCTCTGGAAATCTTGGCCGGTAAAGCTTCTCAGTCTTTCAAGGCTTAGGGAGAGGTGGGCACCCCTCTTAGAACTGCAGAGCTCGTGTATCTCGTCCACTACAACCCACTTGACACCCTTTAGGAAAGACCTGAACTTCGGCGCTACGAGAATTATAGATAGGCTTTCAGGAGTAGTTATGAGTATGTGAGGAGGCTTCTTAAGCATTCTTCCTCTTTCAGAGGTTTTAGTATCGCCCGTCCTAACGTGGATCCTTATCTCTGGAAGCGAGACCCCTTTCTCCTCGGCAAGCCTCCTTAACTCTTCCAAGGGCTGTGAAAGATTCTTCCTCACGTCATTGTTTAAAGACCGGAGGGGAGAAACATAAACGCAGTAAACCCTGTCTTCAAGCCTGCCTTCAAAACCAGTTTTAATCAGATCGTCCAGAATCGTTAGGAAGCATGCGAGCGTCTTACCGCTTCCGGTTGGTGCAGAGATTAAAGTGTTCTCACCCCTTCTAATGGGCATTATCCCGTAGGACTGTGGCGGGGTCAGCCCTTTGAACCTGCTTCTCAACCATTCTCCAACTATAGGGTGAAGTATCTTAACAACATCCTCAAGCGAACTCTTAACAGTGTAGAACCTGTAGGGCTCCCCTGACATCACTCAGGCTCCTTCAAAAGTTATGCGTAGGATAGTGTTGATAAACCTTATCCTAACCCCTGTTTTCCCACCGAGGCATCACTATAAGGCCTTCATCAGGATCCCCATAGGCCTCGTAATCACCATCGTAAAACATTTTCGCCACGAGTGCAGCAGTAACCGCGTCAAGCTCATGATGAGTTGCCGCATTTTCCAGCCCCCTTACTATGAAACGTGCCAATCCTTTCCGAAGCCCATCGACGCCCCGGGATTTGCGCGGTATCCTAAGGATATCCTGGGCTCCGCCGGGATAAACCTCTATAACCCTGAAACCAGAGGAGCAAAGCATCTTCTTAAGCCTGATACCTCTTTCCGTCAGGGAGCGCATCGGCCCCAGTGTAACGGGGAAAAACCTTATGCCTCTTCTCAGAAGCTCCCTGTCGCAATCCCTAAGGTGGACGCTACTCCTAACCTCAAGGCTTACCCTTCCCCTCGGCAGGGAGAGCGGGGCATCGACCGCAACCACCGCAGGGTTGAAACGTGAAACTTCCCCCAGGATCTCCGCATCCTTGTGCAGGATCATTGTTTCAACGCTTAGAGACTCATCTAGGACTGCGAAGCCGCTCGGCCTGGTCTCAACCCCGGCTAGATCAATGCCCGCGAAAAACATCATATTCTCAACCCAAACAGCTTGAGAGCGTTTCTAGTAGTTTCCTCAGCAACAGTATCCGGGTCGACTTTTTTAACCCTAGCTATCTCCCTGAGGCTGAAAACTATGTTTGCAGGCTCATTCCTCTTAAACGGGTCAACCCCGAGAACAGGCGAGTCAGACTCCAGCAGAATGTTTTCCAACGGCAGCCTAGCCGCAAGCTTCTGCTTCTGCGGCGACCTCACTATTGAGGGTGGAATGCTGAAGAAGAAGCCTGCTTCAACACCCTTCATAGCATACGAGGCCTTCCCGTCGAAAGCATGCATCAAAACCCTCTTAGCATTGTTTTTAACCAGTACGTCGATAGCCTCTCTCCCGGCGCTTCTAGAGTGAACTATAATCGGCACATCAAGCTTTTTAGCGAGCTCTATGAAATCTTCGAAAACCCTGATAAGCCTATCCCTGTCCTCGCGACTCCTAACCGTATAGTAGTCTAGGCCCACCTCGCCAACTCCGATTATCCTACTCTTATTATCCAGAATGAGCCGCATAACTTCCTCATGGCTGAAAGAGAAAGGCGCTCCATAGTCGATACCGATTGTCGAGTAAACATAACCCCTGAATCTTTCCGAAATCCTCAGGGACCTTAAACCACCATCCTTGCCTAGTCCACAGTCCACGATAGCGGCTAAACCGTTCTCCCTGGCTTTCAACACGACACTATCCAGGTCCGCCTCGAAAGAGCTGTCGCTCAAATGTGCATGCGCATCCACGAGCTGCAAGGAGACGAGTCGGATTGTTCGAAGGCAGAGATAAACCTTTAACTAGCCTAAGCCGGCTAACTAAGCCGGGATGGTTAAGAAGGCGAGCACTAAGCTATATGTGCTTAACAAGAGGCTGAGCGGGAAAACATACTCTGCAACGATGCTGTATTTGCCGAGTAAGGTTGTTAACGATTCAGCTTTCCCCCTGAGGAAGAAGGGCAGGCTCATCGTGAAAATAGTTGGCAAAAAGCTAGTTGTTGAAAACGAGAAGACGGGCAGGAGAAAGCATTAGCCAAGCCTGTGCTTGAAACTGGTGAAAGCCGTGTAAATTATTATGAATTGTTCAAGCTCCCTTAGGAAGCCTGTGCTTATATGCCATGATCCTTCTCTTTTCTCCACTATCCCGGCTCCCACAAGCCCCCTAATCATGTTGTAAAACTGGCCAACCGTGATCCTTCTTCTTACCACCCAGCTTTTCCACTCGCTCACACTCATGCCTGAAGACCCCCTGGAGACAAGCTCCTCGCAGAAAACCTTCGCCTCAGACGCTAAAAGCGGGCTTCTCCAGAAAACCCTGGAAAACATCTCGTCAACGGTAGCGGGGACCCTGCCAGCTTTAAAAAGTATTGTAGTCCCTTTATGCGTCTGCCTACCCCTCCGGCTCCTCCTAGGCATACTCTCTACTTCTAAAAGCTCAGAGAAAAGGCTTACTGACCCCTGTTAACATGCCTCACTGAGGCGGCGATGAAATAGTGAAGCAGACCTAAGGCATGTCATGGCAGGGTCCACTAATCGCGAACCTAGCATAACGAAGCGAATAAAACTGAGGAATGGACCAGTTGTGCATGCTGCACTATGCTAGAACGTCATACTCCTCCGTGGCTGGAGGATGCTGCGGCCTACGCCTCCTTATCCAGAGCAGCGATACTGAAACAGCCAAGACGACGGCGAAGCTTATGACCACAAGGATCAAGTACAGGTTGCTCACTTTGAAGAAAGCCTCTTTAACACCAGTATTGCCGTAAGGATCAGTGGCGTTGATCACCACCCTGTACTCTCCAACCGGATTAGTGACTGGAAGATAATAGTCTCCAACCCACTTGCCACCCTGGTATCTGAGACTTATGACGCTCTTCAGGGTGGCGGAGGAAACCTCCGCGGTCACATCCCCGTCTTCAAGCGTTGAAGAATCCGGGTATTTAACGACGGTTCTTAAAGAAACCGTTTCAAACCCGGCTTGATAACTCTCCTTCAAATCCTCCATTTCAAAGCTTAGAACAGCCCTAGTTATTTCAACGGGAACCGTGTAGAAACCGTAGTTTTCAAAAGAGTCTTTAACAGTGACGTTCAACACGTACTGTCCTATTGGAGCATCCCTCGGAGCACTGATGTTTCCAACCCAAGCTCCGGCTGAGAACCTCAGCTGCGCGAGAGCCTGCGCAACACCATTATGAACCAGCTTAGCATCCACGAAGGCCCCTTTATCCCGAGAAACGTTCTCCAGCGTAAGAACCTCCTTAGAAGGATACTTCACCACCACGTTGACAGGTATTTTCTGGGTCCTGGAGAAAGTGCTTTCAAGCGGGTTTAATAGCTGTATGCTTAACCTAGCTGGAACAATCCTTATTTCCCGCGAGAAATCCCCACTGTTCCCCACACCGTCTACTGCCGTTATCCTGAGAACCCATTCCCCGGTTTCCTCGCGCGCCTGAATCTTCCAGGATATACTCCACTCCCCCAAGCCGATCTTGTCAAAGTTAAACGGGCCCTTTCTATACTGGTCCTTAATGAGTTCAAGAGTCACGCTTCCGGATGGCAGGAGTGTCCCATCAGGGTATGCGACGCTAACCGAAACGTTTAGCCTAACAGACCTCTCATAAGTCTCGTTAAGCTGGTTTTTTAAAGTAATCCTCAGCTTAGCAGCGGTGAGAGTAAAAGTCCTGTTTCCTGAGCCAGCGTTACCATACTGGTCTGAAGCCTCCACCTTGACCACATAGCTCCCCAACGGGTCTGACGGAACCGTCTTAATAATCTTAAACCAGTAGCCGTCATGCGTGTAATCCATGAATATTTCCCTGCCTTCAACCCCGCCGTAGACCAGTTTCAGCCTTACAACCCCGTTCCAAGGCAGGCTTGAACCATCCTTGTATTTAACCCGAACAGTCACGTTTATCGGTTTAACCCTTTCATAAGTCGTGGCGTCTAAGACTACAGTCACGTTTAAAACTGCCTTAACCAAGGTGACTTGCAGAGCATCCGTAACCACCCTCATGTTTTTAAAGTCCAACGCATCGTCGCACTCTATGAAGGCTGAAAGAACGCCGAGCTGAATATCCACGGGAACAGTTATCTGCTTGCTTACCTCACCCTTAGAATCCGTCTCTAGCCTCTGGCTGAAAACCACGTGCGTCGAGTTTTTCAAGTAGAGCGTAGCAGACCCGCTGCGCATCAGCCCACCCGCCTTAACTAGGATTATCGACTTCCGCTCCCAGACTCGCGGAGCATCCCAAACGCCGAAGTGATACTCGGTGACGCAGCCACTCGTGTTAACCCGCACGGTGTAGGTTCCTGGGGAAGGGTTTGCAAGGCTAATCGTGCGGGAGAAACTCCCAGTAGTGTTGGCGGTTAAATGCTCAGCGCTTAGAAGAGAACCGTTCGGATGGAGTATCTTCAGATTAAAGGAGGATGTGGGAAACTGGTATCCACTAATCTTCACCTGGACATTGCTGGAAGAAGTGTAGACGGGCTTATCCGTGAGGATTATCGGGGAGAGGAGCATGGAGAACTCGTCGAAAAACGTTTTCACAACTTCCTGAGGCGGGTCGACAACGCCGAGGGAGAAGTTCACCTGCTTCACGAGAAAAAGTTTAACACCGGTCGCAATGGAGATTGTTTGACTCCCATTATAGAGTATTGTTAAAGCATCTGACGAAGCATCCACCCATATGGTTAAATTATACCATTTCCCGGTTGAGAAAGTTACACCATCATTCCTCCTATCAAGCCTGAAGACCACCAGCTTCAGATCGTCGACAAAACCAAGCTTAATCTCATAAGTTGAAGAATCAGTAAGCACAAGGATTATTTTGGAGAAGTTGAAGCTTGTACCATTGTTTATCTTCAGGATAAAACTCGTTTTAAAAGAACCCTTAGCATCAAATACACGTTGTATGTAAGCACGGCCCCCAGACAATACGCTTATGTTTAAGCATGGTCCCCGGAAGCCGTCAGGAGAAAAAGAGTATGCTCCTGAGCTTGTGAAGGAGCCCGAGGGAGATATGTTTAGATTATTGGCGAAGGAAGCGTTGTAAGCGGGTATGAAGCACCCTTCAGCCTCAACCATGACAGGCATTATTAGGATTGTTAAGAGGAGTAGTGTTGCAGCAAGTATTACCGCAGTATCCTTCAGCATCTGTGATGCTTCTTAGCCAAGCGTTTTAAAGGTTTTGTTAGGTTTGTATCAAAATAAAATAGTCGGTTTCTGGTGTAGGCTTAACCGAATCTACTGCTGCCTGAAAAGCCGTCTAATTCTAGCCAGCACCTTCCTTATCCATCCTGTTTTTTCAACCTTCAACTCGCCCTTCAAAACCATTTCTAAAACCCTTCTGTAGGCATCCGGGTTCCTAGAAGCCAGGAGTAACAGCGCCTCCTCGCTCAACCTTGAGCCCTTAGGCGGGGTGAAACCGTTCTCCATGTTTTTTAAAGGCTCCTTCTCGCTTTTTCTAAAGCCAATGATGTTTAAGACTAGGAGTATTAACCCTGCTGTGAAAAAAACTATGCTCTGCAAGCATGTTGCCCGATGTTTTTGAGAAAAACCACCAGTATCCTCAATAATTGCTCCACCCGGGGACGAGCCTGAAAACCTCGCATCGTATTCAACAAGCAGAGTGGAATCCTGAGCCGAAGTGTTAAAAGATTCAGGCCTGAAAACCGTTAAAGACACGTTGTTAGTCAAGCATAGTTCAACAAGCGTCCCGTTGCAGAGGAAAGCTGTTACACGCATTGAAACATGAGTCTCGTTTCCCCAAACCGTTGTCGAAGGGTTTGCACACGTGTTAAGGCAAGTATTGAAAAGCATGGTCAAGAGGAATGTTAAGCATGTTTTTACGCGCATCGTCAACTCTATCTTTAAACTTAAAGAATGCTGATAAGCTCCCATGCGTCATGGCATCAATCCGCCCATCTTATCCTCATCCCTAATCAGATTTTTGAGGCGGTTTTCATCTGCCGGAGAATCCTATGGAGAGAAAGTATTTAAGCATTAAGCATGCGACGGCTCTGAACCTGTCAGCTCTAAAATCTGCCGCGAGATATTCCTCCAGTGAGAACCTCTCCAGTATAACTTGCCACACGACTTGCACCTCCAGATCAAATCCACGTTTTTAGGCGCCTCAGGATTTTTCTCAGCCTCTTCAGGAGGCAAGGGCTCAAGCTCACCGTTGCAAACCGTGCATCTTAAAGAACCTTCCTGGAAAAACAGCTTAAACCTCTCCACCAGGAGCCTTAACACCTCCTCCTCCGTTAAACCCTTAGTTAAAACCACTTCAACACCCTTTCTCTCAGCTATTTTCGCGAGCTCCTCGTCTGAAGTCACGAGTACGCGAACGCCTAAAGCCAGTTGAACAATATCCTCATCATTAACACTATTCAGGTACAGTGTGTCATAGCCCATTATCCTAAGCCATTTGGCAACGTAGCCATGCATACTGTCAACCAGAAACCTAGGGTCCAATCCTAACGGCCTTTAGAAAATCCATTTCCGTTAAAAAGCCTTCCAGAGAGCCGGATTTAACCACTAGGGCTGAGCCGTAACTGCTCCTCTTGACTATTTCCCAAGCCTCAGTTACCCTGGCCTGGGGATCCAGAATAGGAGGATCCCTAACGGTGAAGTCGACAACGCTTAGCGACATAAACTCTCCCAGCGTCTCACCAGCATGCTTGAAGAACTCCCGGCCACCGAGGAACCTGACTATTGAGCGGGATGAGAATAACCCTACTGGCTTAGACTTCTCTAAGCATGGTAAACGCCTGTGTCCAGAGCTGACCATGGTTTCAACACCTTCCCTCAGACTCCTGTCTATTGAGATGCAAACCGGAGACTTAGACATGTAGTCTTCGACGAACCCGTTTTCCAGAGAATAGTTAAACCTCTCAAGCACGTCCCGAACTGTCAAAACAGCCTTGAGCCGGTTGCTCTTGTCCACTACTGCAAGACTGTTGACACCGTTCTTCTTCATTAAAACTATTGACTCCAACATGTTTTCAGACAGGCCTATGCTTACCACGTCTTTACGCATGAGCCTAGCCACAGGCGTCGACATTATGTCCATAACAGGCGTTCCAGGAGATTCTCTAGACTTCCAGAGCAGGTGTTTAACCACCTCCATCGGGGTCACGATCCCCTCGAGAAGACCGCTCGCCGTAGCCACGAAAACTCTTCTAAAGCCTCTTGCAACCATTGTTTCAAGAAGCCGTGACAATGGAGTGGTCTTGGTTACCGAGAGCGGCGGGGAAGTAGCATAGTACAGTACTGTTGAAGGTGAAGAGTACGACCGAACCCTCTTTCGAGGGCGGTCCTTCATGTATCTTAATCCTTTCTCCCTATCCCTGCTCAACTCTAATCTTCAGAGGCGATTTTAAGGTCGGCCATGCAGTCTTCGCATAGAAGCCTTCCTTCGACGATGCTTAGAGAGTCGGACCACATGCCGCACTCCTCGCAGAATCCTTCGTAAAACTCTTTCCTTATTACGCTTCTTGAACGCTCCATGGCTGTTTTTTCAATCAGCTCGTATATTGCAGGTATAGCGTAGACCAGGTCTCTCTCAGAGACTATTCCCACAAGCCGCCCTCCCCTCTCGACGCCGAGCTTCTTAATTTTGCTCCTCCTCATCTTGTCGAGAGCCTCTACAATACTGCTGTCGCTGCTAATCTTCTTCAACGGGTTAGACATGACTTCCCTCACTTTCACAAGCCGAGGATCCTTGGATTTGGCGACAACCTTCTCTATAACATCCCTCTCAGTAATTATTCCAATATCCTTCCCCTCATCGTCAACAACGATTAGCGAGCTTATATCGTGCTGAACCATTTGGAGAACAGCTGTGTGAACAGACTCCCCTGGGCTTATCGATATCACCGGATAACTCATAACCTCGTCCACGGTTAATGCCTTCCTGCTCGGCTTCAACCCCCTCCCCTTTTTGGCTAACTATTCTCTCCAAGAGTATTTAAACTAATAGGGGTTAAATTTATCTAGAGGGACTGCGGAGAATTACCGTCTTAAAAATGGGCGGGTCTAAGAAGCTTCGCTTAAGCCAGCTGGAGAAGAGGCAGAAGGAGGAGAGTAAGAAGGAGAAGGCTGAACGCCTAAAAAGCGAGAAAAAGGTTGGCGAAATTCTCCGCGATGAGGACGATAAGATACTCGAGAAGCTTAAGAACGTTAAGATTTTAACACCATATGTTGTCTTCAGCCAAACAGGCTTGAAAATGGGGGAAGCCAAGAGGCTTCTGAAAAGATTGGAGGAAAGAGGATTAGTGAAGAGGGTTGCTGGCAATAGCAGCGTTCCCATTTATGCTTTTCCGCAAGCTGCTTAAACACGGGAAACAGAAACAACCTCCCCCTCTCTAAGGTTTTTCAAAGGATCTATCGGAGTCAATAGTCTTCCGATAAGAGTCACGTTTAGAAACCTGCAGTCGGGCGAGTCGGATGTGAAGAAAACCAGCCCCTGGAAGCGGGGAGAATAACCCACATCTCCCTGAGATGCCTCTGAAAGAGTCTTTTCAACCCCGATTTTCAAACCCATGGTTAAGTACAGGTAAGTGTCCCCCTTCCCCACGACACCTATCTTCGGCAGGGAGCCGCCTAGGGCTGAGAAAACCCTCGGCGAGAAGCCTCGTTTAACACTAAACCTGCAGACGTCGCTTTCACCCGAAACTATTTTTAGCTCGAGCACATCCATCGACATAAAAGTTTAACAGAAACCCTTTGCAGGATATTAATAAGGCTTAGGGTGGTTGGATTGTTCATACTCATAGGGCCCCCGGACTCTGAGGAAAGGCTGAAACGTTTGGAGAAGGAGAAGGAAAGGCTTGAAAAAGAGTATGAGGATCTTCAGAAAAAATTTGAAGAGGGGAGGATAAGCAAGGAGGAGTATGAGAAGAAGAAGCACGATATTGAGAGAGAGTTCGTGGAGGTTATGGACAGGATAGTCCAGTACAAGGCTTTTTCAAGCGGCTTTTAGGTTTCAGGAGCATTTCTAATGCATAATTGCTGGCGGGTTCTGCGCAGGCCGTGTTAAGCAAACTTACAACTACTGATTGAGGAACACCGTCCAAATGGCTTGTTTCAACCGATTCTAGTTTAGAAAGGCTTAAAAATGGGTTTTCTCGAGGTAGAATGCGGTGAGTAAAATGAGCTCCTCGCAAGTAAAGGTTATTCCCTCGATAATTCTTAAAGAGGGAAGCAGGAGGAGCTTTGAAAAGGAGGCTCAGCTTTACAATCTTCTGGCATCAGAAGTGATCTTCGAAACCGTCAGGTCAGCCCTAGGCCCATTAGGCTACAGGAAAATCCTCGTGGATACGTTCGGCGACACTACAATAACCGGTGACGGGGCGACGATAATGAGCGAGCTGGAGGTTGAGCATCCTGCTGCAAAGCTGATTGTAGACGCGGCAAAGTCTCAGAACAAGGAGGTCGGCGACGGGGTTACAAGTCTAGTGGTGTTAACCCATTTAATGTTTAAGGAAGCCGATTCCCTGATGAATATGGGGATACATCCCTCGATAATAATCGACGCGTATACCGAGGGGGTTAGGAGGGGTCTGGACGCTTTGAAGAGCGAGCTTGCCATCAGGATCGACCCGAGAGACCCTGATGTTTTAAGGAAAACAGTATTGTCCACAATACCCTTATCGCTAAACATGGCAGTAAGGGAGAGGCTTGCCGACATATCTGTTGAAGCAGCTAAAAGAATAATTGAGAAAGGGGTTGAGAACACTAGCGTTTTCGACGAGTTCTTGAAAACCGAGAAGAAAAGTGGCGGATCGATTCTGGATACTCAGCTGATCGAGGGAGTTGCACTCGACAAGGAGATTGTGCATCCCGACATGCCTAAAAGGGTTGAGAACGCGAGAATAGCCCTTCTAGACATGCCGATTGAAGTTAAGAAGACTGAGACGGACGAGAGGCTGAAATTCAGCGACGCCAGGATGATCAGGGAATTCCTCAAGACGGAGCAGAAAATGATGAGCGACATAGTTAACAGGCTTTCAGAGTTGAAAGTCAACGTGGTTTTCGTCCAGAAAGGCATAGACGACTATGCCCAATATCTTTTGGTGAAGAAGGGGATAATGGGCCTGAGGAGGGTTAAGAAATCAGACATGGAGAAGCTTGCACTCGCCACCGGGGCGAAAATCGTGAGTGTCTTGGAAGACTTGACTGAGGATAAGCTTGGTTTCGCGGGCATTGTGGAGGAGCGGAAAACAGGCGGAGAAAAATGGACGTTCGTCGAGAAGGTTCCGAACAAAGCGGTTCACACCATCCTGGTGAGGGGGGAGAACGATAAGATTGCCGATGAGGCGGAGAGGATTGTTAAGAACTGTATCGCTGTTCAGAGGACGCTTGTCGAGGAGCCCTACGTTCTACCGGGTGGCGGAGCTGCCGAGGTCTTCCTCTCGCGTAAACTCGCGGAGATGGCTAAGGGAGGAAAGGAGGGCATTGTGCTCGAATCATTAAGCAGAGTGTTCGACTCATATGTGAAGCAGATCGTAGCTAATTCAGGCGGGGATCCAGACGAGGTTTTAACCGAGCTTAAGGCGAGGCATGCTAAAGGAGAGAGGACAGCAGGCTTCGACGCTTTCAGCGGAGGAATCACGAATACTATTGAAAAAGGCATGTTCGACTCCTACAGGGTTAAGAAAACGGTGTACCTGGCTGCCCTTGAAACAGCCACAATCCTTCTAAGGGTTGACGACGTAATCATGGCGGCAAAAATGAAGCCTCCAAAGGGGAGGGAAGGCGGGGCGGAAGAGTAGAATGAAAATCGCTATGGAAGCTGAAGCTAAACATTGAGCGTCTCCTCTTTAAAAAACAGTATTGAGAAGAGAATAGAGGTCTCCAAAAAAAGGCTGACGAAGTTTGAGAAGACGAGAATAATAGGTTTAAGAGCTCTTGAACTATCATTGGGCGCTCCCCCTTTGATACCTGTTGAGCAAAGCAGTAGGCTGAGCGCTATCGAAATAGCGGCGCAAGAGGTTGAGAAAAAGATCCTCCCGCTGATAATCGGCAGAAGGATGCCTGACGGAAGCTACGTTTACGTCCCGTTGAGCGACTTAGAAGTAGAGGATTAAACCACATATTAGGCCGCCAGATACTTTTTAAAGTTGGGACCCGCGCCGAGCCCTATTAAGACCCTATACTGGCGGGCAGAAAGATTTTTATTCCGGCTACCCAACCCTCCCTACGCAAGGAGGAGGTGTAAGAGTAAACCATGTGCACACAGACCACTGGACCGTCTCCTAACGTAGTGCTCGTAGGCAAGAAGCCAGCGTTAGTATACGCGGTTGCTGCGTTAATGCAGCTGACGTCTGAGCAGAGCGAGGTCACTCTTAAGGCGAGAGGGAGAGCAATATCGAAGGCTGTTGACGTCGTGGAGATCCTTAAGAGAAGGTTCCTAGGAAACCAGATGGTTCTGAAAAACGTTCAGATAGGCACCGAGACATTCCAGACGCCTGACAACAGGCAGAGGTTCATCTCGACTATAGAGATAACTGTTTCAAAGGCTTAAAGGAAAGCAACCCAGCATAACCATCATCTTTGTTTTTTAATGTCCCCATTCTTAGTCCTTCAGCTAACGAAGCTTTTTAACCATCAGCAACCCTGATGTTCCATCTAAATAATAGTGGGGAATCTCGCGGACAACATGATAGCCAAGCGCCTTGTAAAGCCTGATTGCCTTCTCGTTATTAACCCTCACCTCGAGGAAGCTCTCGTCGATAGAGTTGCGGATCATCTCATCCAGCACTGAGGTCATAAGGGTTTTCCCAATCCCTTTTCCGCGAAACTGCTTTTTAACAGCCAAGCTTACCACATGTCCCTTTCTCACTATAGTGAAGCCTCCTTCCGAGGGGAAGCCTGTTTCGATTCTGCACATCACGTATCCGACGACCTCCCCGGTTTTAGCAAGAACGGCCACTAGAAAGTAGTTTGGAAACCTTTCAAGCAGATCCATGAAGAAGGAAGGCGGATAGTTTTCAGGAAGCTCCAGTCTGTTTATCTCAATAACGCTTGGAAGATGCTCCGGCTCCGCATGCTTAATGACCACCTCATCAGTCAAGGCGGTAACCATTTTCCCGTTTTTCCGAGCACGCCTGCCTCTTTAAAACTATTATGCTTACTCTTTAAGCGCGTTTTTAGGAGCCTCGAAACGTAAAACAGTGAAGGAGGCATTAGTGACAATACCTGTTTTCGAGCCCTTGGAGAGAAACAGACGGGAAGCCCTGTACGCATCGAGAAGAGCGTCGTGAGCCCTGCAGTCTAAGACGGTTCTAAGGAGAGGCTCGGGGATCGCTGAAACCACGTGAACAGTCTTCCCGTTTAACAGGTTTCTGCAGAAACTGATGTACTTCGCTATTAGAGGCGAATCCGGCTCGGCATTATCACTAACCAAGTCTGGGGGTAAGCCTAGGCCTTTCAACCCTTCAATAGCAAGTATAATCCTGTCGCATTCCGCACCCTGCAGGCAATTCGGAATTATGCTCATCGCTCTGCTCAAAGACTCGTCGAAAGGGTTTCCGCCAGCCGATATCACGAGAACCTGGACGGGGGTTTGAGCCGACACCAAGCCAGGTTGAAGACTGTTTAAAGCCTCGTAGACCTCAACAGGGCTTCCTGAAACAACCTTGGGATCACCCGCCAGCGGAATAAGCGTAACGACTTTCAGGTCAAAATTTTCGCAAAGCCTGCTTAAATATGGTTTTAAATCTATTTTCCCACCGGACTTGGCTGCTTCGAGAAACCCTGATGTAAACTCCTTCCAAAGCTCAGGGTAAAACGGGAAAAGATTCTCGCCTAAACCCCTAAACCCGATTAAAGGATCCGGGTGTGGAAGGCTCGCAAGGCAGGCTGACCGCATGGAATCCTCTACGGTTGAAACAGGGCTTAACAAGTCGAAGCTTAACAACTCTCTAAAGCCCCCTCCGATGCCCTGCTTTAAAACAGCGGGGAGCGTGGGGTCCACAAGTAGAGCAGCCCCATCCCTTACAGAGTCTTTCAGAATGTTCTTCAAAGATGAAAGCAGCATGGAGTAGTCGGAGACGAGTTCCCTGGACACGACCCAGGCTAAATCCTCAGGGTCAACCCTGATGCTTATGCTTGTCGACCCGTATGGCAACCATACTGCGGGCAACCCTGCTCACCCCCAGGCTTGGAGGCGGATAATGCATGCTTTTTAATAACTGTTTATGTTGAAAAACAGTGTTAAGACACTTTGTCAAACATTTTCGACTTCTCTTGGAAAAAGTTAAATAGGATTAGTTGGATAATAAAGGGCGTATGTTCAGCTGGGAGTCGGACTTTGAAGAAGCGGTGAAGACAGTAAATATTTACCGTAAAAAACTTCAAACTTTGAAAACAATGAGGGAAACAGGGAAAATATCTGATAAAACAGCCGATTTCCTGCAGAAAGAGTTTGAAAACTATGTGAAGGCGATTGAGGCTAAGAAGCAGACGGTTTTGGAGAAGCTTGAGAACAGGATGAAGGAGGTTCAGCAGCAGATAGATGTTATTGAGAAGCTGATAGCTAACAACGAGATCAGGTACTCAGCGCAGGAGATTGCTGAGGAAAGATATAACAAGATAGCTACTGCGCTGAACTACGCCATGGAGGAGAGCAGGAACGAGTATGAAAGCCTGAAGGAAGCGATGGCGATACTTGAGAAGCTGCCCGACCTTATGAGTCAAAGCGAAAGCGAGCCCTTGGAAACCTAGGCAACTGCCCCGGATTCCTTGGATACTTTTTCAAGCCTTATTCCCCTGTCGAACACTAATTCGTATATTTGGTTTATCTGAGGGCTTCCAAGAGCCCTGTACTCGCTCTCTGTGAGATAGATGATCAGCCTGGGGCTTCCATGCCTCGGCATGAGCCCAGCTTGTTGGAGACTGCTTAAAACGCCCCTAACCATCTCCTGCGCGTACAGAACATCCTCTGAAGACTTATCGAAAACGCCCGAAGGGGCTATCGATGTGAAGTCCACTCTTACACCCGGCTCGCCCTCAACCTCAACGCTGCCTATGAAAGTTACTTTAACCCTAACCATCGTCTAAACATCTCCAAACCGCCTAATAAAGTTATTCTGAATTAGTGGTCAAGCATTTCCCATTTGGCAAAACGTTTTTAAGCACAATGGTGTGAGCAAGCCTTCCGAATGCGAATGATTAGCGAAAAAGATTTTGAGAGAAACGAAGAGTACAGGAAGAGGGCTGTTGACATTCTCCTCAAACTCAGCAAGCAGAAGCACGACCCGTCTGCTTGGAGGATGCTGAAGGAAATACTCTACCCCCCCAGAAAGCTAGACGTCGATGTGATTATAGATGATACTACTCTTAGAGAGGGTCTTCAAATGGCTGGCTTGACAACACCGGCACCTGAGGATCTAGCTGAGATAGGTAGGCTGCTACACGAGATAGGCGTTGAGAGGATAGAGGTCATGACATACACTCCGACCGATAGGGATGCGATCAGGATGATGATTGACAATGGACTCGGAGGGATTCTCGCAGGATGGAGTAGGGCAGACAAGCATGATGTGGACGAGATTCTCAAGCTGGATTTAAAACAGATAGGGATAAGCCACCCCGTTTCATATTATCATTTCGCCAAATGGCCCGGCGAGCATGTCTACAATCTCGTCAGCAGGGTTGTCGAGACTGTCGAGTACGCGGTAGACCATGGGTTAAAGGTTTTCGTACACGGAGAGGATAGCACGAGGGCAGACTGGGATTTCGAGAGGAAGTTTGTAAACGCTGTTGCAGAGGCGGGTGCAGAGGTTTACAGAATATGCGACACTGTGGGCGTAGGGTGCTCCCTCCCAGACCATTCTCTTCCAAACGGGATACCTGAGAAGATCAGGTCTCTGAAGAAGGAAACTAAAATTAAGAGTCTAGAGATTCATGCTCACGACGACCTAGGAAACGCTGTGGAGAACACTATGGCCGCTATAAGGGCAGCCTCAGGACTCTATGAAAAGTTTTACGTTAGCACGACATTCCTAGGTATAGGGGAGAGGTCTGGAAATGCCGAGACTGAGAAAATAATACTAAACCTGTATATTCACCACGGTTTTTACAAGTGGAACCTGTCCCTTTTGAGGGAAACGGCGAACTTCATAGCTACAGCGCTAAACTACCATCTTCCGACGAACAAGGCGATAGTTGGAGACTCAGCGTTCGCCCACGAGTCAGGCATCCACCTGCAGGGAATAAGGATCGCGCCCGCGATATACGAGGTCTTCCCGCCGGAGCTAGTGGGGCAGACGAGGAAGATCATAATCGGGAGGAGAACCGGGAAGCACGGAATAGTTTTAAAGCTCAGGGAAATCATTAACCAGGATGTTGACGAAAACGATCCGAGGCTTAAGAAGCTGGTGGAGCTTGTGAGAAGCAGCCTTCTCCAGGTTGACAGAAAATACTATTTAACTGAAGAAGAGTTTAAAAAGCTCGCGGGTGAAGCAGGCTTCAGCGTTTAGAGTATTTCTCTAGGAAATGGGTTAAATCTATCTCGAACCCAGCTGCAGGATTCTCTAAACCGTTCAACTCCAGCACCTCAGGATGAACCTCGCCAACAACCCCCAGCAGGCTACTGTTTAAAACGATTTTCGCAACCCTGCCTGGCGTGAACAAGGGATCCTCGCTTTTCTCGAACAAGGCTTTCTCAACACACAGGTTGTTCAGCAGGCTCATGACGACGGACTTAGCCTCTGAAAACGAGGCTGAGGAGTGTGCCGACACTCCTGCCAACGAGACCCGTGTAACCACAGACCCTTCTTCAGAGACCCTTATAACTGGGCCTGTTTCAAAAATCCTCTGAGGATACTTCTCATGCTTGTTGGAAGAGAGATTCCTTATCAAGCCCGGGAGGAGGGAGTCCCTGAGCATTGTGAGCTCAACGCTGGAGGAGTTCGCCAGCCTAGCCCTCTCGGAAACAGGCCTCCTAACCATGCGGTAGTTCTGATCCTCGTTGGTAATCAGAAAGTTGAAAACCTCAGTATAGCCCAGCCCTATCATGATTAGCCTAGCCTTGTCCTGAACCATCGTCTCAGGATGCTTCAAGCCTATAGTGGAAGCCCCAGGGTAAGTCGGGGTCAGCCTCCAAAGCCCGTACCCTATGGCGACCTCTTCAACAAGGTCGACGTTATGCATTATGTCAACCCTGTAGGGTGGAATCCCCACTTTGAACACGCTTCCGTCGTTAACCACTGAGAATCTGCATTTCAAGAAGCTTCGGTAGATCTCAGCGTTACTAAGGTTCTCCCCGAGTAGAGAATTAATATAGCTCGCTTCAACACTCATAGTCTTAGGCGTGAAATCCGGAAAAGTTTTCTCAGAGCCGTCGTCATAGATTATCTTCACTGCCTCGATGCTCCCGCCCATGTCTTTAAACACGTATAGAAGTATGTTCAGGGCCCTTGAAGCATAATACTCATCTAAGGCAGTTACGTCTATGAAGAGGTTTCTAGTCTCAGGGGTTAACCGGGTCAGTTCAGAGTTTATTATTGGCGGGAAGGATAAGACTTCCCCGGTGGAATCAACTATCACAGGATACTTGTCAAACCCCTTGATAATATGGCCATACTCCAAACCTTTGTCAACCTCTTTCAAAACCTCGCCCAAAGTCATCCTCCTTTCCGTTCCAAGCGGCTTGAACGAAACCGCGTCTGGGTCTGCAGCCATATAATAGACCGGAGGCCTAATCTTATCCAAGTCATGTATCCCGATTGAGACCTTACGCCTATTCCTGCCAACACCCTGGTGCAGGACCTCTTGAACATTAATCACCTCCTTCAAATCCTCCTCGGCTAGTTCAATATTCCTCACGACCGCGGAGCATAGGACACCCCTGATCCCTCTGAGCCTGCTGTCAAAGTGAAAACTTATCGTGGGACTTGAGAAAAAGGCTTCCGGATAGCCAAGCCCGATTTCAAGGAAGCCGGCGTACGCCCTAGCTATGCCTGCGTGGCTCGAGAAATCCGGCCTGTTCGGATTATACTCTATTTTAACGAACCCTTCGCCAACATCCTCAATATCCGTCGCGAGCCACGGCAGGTCTTCGACTAGCTGCTTCAACTCAACGTCAATCCCCAGGAACCTGCTTAGCCTCTCAGGATAAACCTCTATCACGGGCATAGCTTAACCCTCCTAAGCCAGCCTAAATCGTTCTGATACAGGACGCGGATGTCAGTAACGCCCAGTTTGAGCATCAGTAAACGCTCCAACCCACCACCCCAGGCAAGAACAGGATGGTCAATTCCCAGAGGCTTGGTAACCTCAGGTCTGAAAACACCCATGCCACAGAGCTCAAGCCACCTGCCAGCCTGGGGAACGTAGACAACGGAATTCATAGAGGGCTCCGTATACGGGAAGTAGGAGGGCCAGAACTGAACTTTCTCCAACCCGAGTTTCTTATAGAATTCCGTCAAGACCCCTTTAAGATCCCTAAGCGTCACACGCCTATCCATTATTATGCCCTCTATCTGGTGGAACTCTGCAAGGCTTTTAAAGGAAACCCTCTCGTTTCTGAAAACTCTGTCAACGCTGAAAACCTTCACAGGCGGATCACGATGCTCATACAGGTATCTTACGGAGACGCATGTAGTATGTGTTCTTAACACAAGCCTCTTCGCAGCCTCTTCAGACCATTCCCCACCCCAGCCGGTTGAACCCGTCTCCCAACCATCCTCGTGCGTCCTCCTCACTCTTTCAACAAGCTGCCTGTCTCCCAGCTCCGTGGAAGAAGGGTGTGAAAGATAGAAAGTATCCTGCATTTCCCTAGCAGGATGATCCTGAGGAGTGAAGAGAACGTCGAAGTTCCAGAAGCACGATTCGACAAGCGGGCCCTTTGCCTCTGTGAAACCCATCGCTGTAAAGATTTCCTTAACCTCTTTGATGAATTCTGTCAACGGGTGTAGTCTTCCAGGGTATACTGGCTCAACATCGGCGGTGACATCGTAGGGTTTAAGCTCAACGTTTCTCCACTCCCCGGTTCTCAGCAGCTCGGGAGTCAACTGGGTTACTGCAACCTTAAGCTCGACAAGCCTGCCGGCTTCAGTCAGAGAGACCAGTCTTTCAACCTTCTCCTCAACCCTGACTATCCCCCTGCCCGATAAGAGTTTAACAGCCTCCGTGTTCAGCAGGCTTATGTCCAATGGGCCTGACGCCAGCGTTCTGACAACTGCTTCGTCAACCCCTTCAGGAGGCTCTTTTTCCACGACTATGTACGGAACACCGTTTACAGCCCTAATTGAGCCCCAGCCTTTTCTACGCAGCCAGCCGAGCGCTATCGTGAAAAAGGACCCGTCAGGATAAGCCTTGCGAGCCTCCTCCAGAGGCATTAGGCCTCCATTACCCAACACTAGTTTCACAAGCCTTCTCTCGGGAAGACCGTTTCTAGAATGGTATTCCCCCTCCCCGGTTAGCTTAGCAAACTTGGTCTCTCTAGTTGAAACGCTTATTAAGCCTTTCTGGGAGAGAGAGGAAACAGCGCTCGCTGCCGACGACTCATTCAAACCCGTGAGCAGGCAGAGTTCGCTGAAGCCCATGGCTCTGCCGGTTCTCCTGAGAGCCTCCACAATATCTTTCTCAATCCTAGATTCCAAGCTCACTCTCCTACACCTGTTGTTTAACGGGCGTGCAGGCGGTTTTTAAATTTGAAACCTTAATAATTCCCTTGGGAAAAACATGTTGATGAAGCCAGGATTTAAGCCTCCTGAGATCGTTGAGAAACTGGTTTCAGCAGCGCTTGGAAGGAGTAGGGCGAGCCTCGTCATCAGGAGAGGGGCTTTGGTGAACGTTTTCACGAGAGAGGTTGTTGAAAACACGGATATCGCCGTGGTTGACGACAGGATAGTGCTGGTAGGGAACGCGGAGCACACGATCGGGCCTGAGACGAAGATTATCGACGCTTACGGAAAATACTTGGCACCGGGATTCCTAGACGGGCATGTACACGTTGAGAGCTCTATGCTCACAGTGACCCAGTTTGCAAAAGCTGTCCTACCCCATGGGACGACAACGGTCTTCATAGATCCTCATGAGGTTGCAAACGTGCTTGGAATAAAGGGGGTTAGAATGATGCATGACGAGGGACTAGGATTGCCTTTGAAAGTATACGTTTCAATCCCAAGCTGTGTGCCGGCGACAAGCCCAGAGTTTGAAACCGCTGGAGCCGAAATAGGTTTGAAGGAGATTGAGGAGGCATTTTCATGGAGGAACACCGTTGCGCTTGGCGAGGTTATGAATTACCCTGGAGTATTATCTTTAGACCCTAAGATTATAGGCGAGGTTAAGGTGGCTTTGAAAAGCAGCAGGATTGTTGAAGGACATTTCTTCGGAAACCTTAACGAGGAGCTTAACGCTTACGTTGCAGCAGGAATATCCTCCGACCATGAGTCCGTGACGATGGAGGCTGGGCTTGCTAAACTAAGGCTAGGAATGCACGTAATGGTCAGGGAAGCATCCGCCTGGAGGGACCTGAAGGAGGTTATAAGAATGGTTACGGAGAGGAAGGTTGACGCGAGGAGGATCTGCCTGGTTAGCGACGACAGGGAGCCCAGCGACCTTTTAAACGAGGGGCATATCGACCATATTGTTAGAAGAGCGATCGAAGAAGGCGTAGACCCTGTTACCAGTATTCAAATGGCCACGTTGAACACTGCTGAACACTTTAAAGTCGACAGCGAGATAGGTGCCTTAGCCCCCGGGATGGTCGCAGACATACTGATCCTTAGCGATTTGAACAGGGTTCGCGTCGACACGGTGATAGCCAACGGCAGGGTTGTCGCGAAGAACAGCAGGCTGGTGGCGGAGATACCGGAATACCGGTATCCTGAAGAGGCTAGGAAAACAGTCAGGCTCGGCAGAAGGCTCTGCGGAAACGATTTTAAGATAAGGGTTGAAGCCAGTAAGGAGTTTTTCAAAGTCAGGGTTATCAAAGTTGTCGAGGCCAAGACTATTACTAGAAGCATGGTTACAGACTTGAGGCAGAGAAACGGTTTCCTAGAGGCGGATCCAGCCCAGGATATTGCCAAGGTCGCTGTTGTTGAAAGGCACAGGGCTTCAGGCAACATGGGGATAGGCTTCGTCAAGGGCTTCGGCTTTAAGAATGGCGCCGTAGCGTCTACAGTAGCCCATGACAGTCACAACATGCTTATAGTAGGGATGAATGATGGCGACATGGCTCTTGCAGGAAACACGCTGGCGGAGACAGGGGGAGGAATGATAGCCGTTGAAAAAAGCCAGATACTGGCTCTAGTGGAGCTTCCCGTAGCGGGCTTAATGTCGGATAGGCCTGTTCAAGAGGTTGCGGCGAAAGTTGAAAAGCTTTCAGAGGCTTGGAGGAGGCTGGGCTGCGTGATGACCCATCCATTCATGACGATGTCCCTGCTGGCCCTTCCAGTCCTTCCCGAACTCAGGATAACCGATAAAGGGCTTATCGATACGGTTAATTTTAAGAGAACAAGCCTTATAGTGGAATAACCATGTTTCCCGTCATTCTCGGCATACAGTAGCCTTAATAAACCCCTTAAAACGCTTGTCAAAACGTTAAACGTTGAGTAAGCTGACACTAGCCTGGCTCATGCCTGTTTCCCGCAGAATCGATGCCTTCATAAGCAGGGAGATAACGAAATTCTACGATGATGCTTCTGAAAAGGGATTGATAGACGGTGAGGAGGCTGAGGCTCAGCTTGAGAAAGCACTTTCTCATAAGACGGATTTTGTAACAGCGCTCAAGATAAGTGTGCCAGTCAACTGGAGAAGCAGCGTTTCATACAGGCTTTGGAGGAGCGAGGGCAGTGCTTCCGGCTTTACAACGATGCTGAAAACCATGAGGGACAGGAGGATGTACGATTTAGCAACAACCTTCGCAATAGCCTTGAAGTCTGGAGACATTAGGGACGAGGCTTTCGACGAGAAAGAATTCGTGAAGCCCGAGGAGTACGAGTTTAAAATAAGGATTGCTGATAATCTTGAGAGCCTGGTCAACAAGAGGGTTAGAGAAATACACAGAGAAGGGTTTGCCGAAAGATATTTTAAAGGAAGGGAAGAGGTTTTCAACTATGAGTTTAAAGACCTGAAGTACGCTGAGCTTTTCAGAAAAGGGGAATACGATAAAATACTTTCTCTCTACGAGGATTTGAAGGAAACCTGGCACGGTAAGACGGCTGGGATAGGAGAGAGAGTGGTTTCACTTACTCTTTTTGAGGCAGGCATGCTTGACGAGGAGCCTGATGCCTGTGAAGCTATAGTGAAGTACCAGTGGGCAATCACCAACATCTGGATGTGGAGCGACGAGATGAAAGACCTTTTCACCAACCTTAAGGAGAGCAGTATTAACATGCTTATCGTGGAATGCTTGAAGAACGGGCTTAGAAGAGTTGATGAGCAGTCGGTTAAGGATTTCATCGCAAGGAACCCTAGCATCCTAGATGAGCCGGTTAAGGAGTATTTCCAGCTTGCGAGAAGCATTAAAGACAAGATGAGAAGATATCCGTGGATAAACATGATGGATTACTCGGAAGGGGCTAAGATAGTTTTCAAAAAGTTTGAAGAAAGGAAAAGAAGCCTGCTGAAAGCAATCGGCGTCGGAAAAACGTAGCGGGCTTACCGAAGCCGCCCAGCTTTCTTTAAACCTTCCGATACCAGAGGCTCCGCCTTACGATGCCCGCGATACGAGGCTTAGCCGTCTGAAAGTAGCGTTATCTTCCGGCAAACTGTTTATAAACAGTGGCGAGCAATCTATGAAGGCTAGAGGTTTAGAGCAGCATGAGGAAAAACAGTATTGCTGTGATCACCACCCTAACCATAATCTTACTGGGTGTTTTCAACAGTACTGTTAAAGCCCCTGTAGGCTGGAAAGCATACTACTATAGGCTTAAAATATGCTTCATAAACAAGGGTTCAGGCAGCTACACTCCTACTCTGGAGGACAGGTTATTCCTAATCTTCCCAAATACTTCAATCCAAAAAACGTATATTTATGAAGTCGAACCGAGCGTTAAGCGGGTTTTCACGGATGAAGATGGCAATCTGCTTGCAGAACTAGATTTCCCGGAGACCATTAAACCAGGTGGAAACATTACTGTGAGAATCATAGTAATGGTTAACCTAACCTTCAGAAGCCTGCCTGAAATCTCCGTCAACTCCTCCGGAAGCTTTTCAGACATACCTGCTACGCTTGCGCACTATACTGTTTCAAGCGGTGCCTGGAGGTATAGGGATGAAGGTTTAAAGCATATAGCTGAGCTTGCCGCTGAGATCAAAGGTAACGATACAAACCTGCTCAGAGTAGTTTGTAAAATGGTCGAGTTCATAGGGGAGAGGGTTAGTTATCCCGAGGGGGAAGAATTAAGACCCCCACAGTACCCGAACCAGACGCTGCCCAGCACCGGGGAAACAGGCCGGGGAGACTGCGACGACCAGTCTGCACTCCTAATAGCCATGCTCAGATCAGTTGGAATACCTGCTTATCTTCAAACTGGGGGAGTGGTTTCACCTTTCTACAGTGTCAGCGGGGAAACATGGGGTGGACACTTAACCGTGGTTTCAAAAGGAATAGGATGGCACGGATGGGTTGAAGCCTATATTCCGCCGTGGGGCTGGCTCCCCGTGGACATAACTTACGGGTACTATTCTCGCCGCCGAGACCCGTTGTCGTCGATAAAGTATTCCGCGTCAGCACGCGAGCTTATGCTTGAATCCGAGAGATACTCGTCTATAGATTTTGTGGCGGAGTATTTAAAGACGAGGGAGAGGATCGTGGGCAGCAGTATCTTCATACGCATGGAGGAAGAGGTTTCTGAGACTCCTTTCCCTGATAAGGGTTCTCAACAGGTAGAGCAGCCTGAGGAAAACATGGTGCCGTCTACACTGTTCCTTCCAATTCTGGCAGCGAGCATAGTTACGCTTACTATTTTCATTTTGCTGAAGCGAGCACCCCCCAGGTTTAAGGGAAGAATAGTGTAAAATACTGCTTTCAAAGCGGCGCACACCCATGATCGAGAGAAATAGGTTTAAATCATCCCTCTGAAGCATATATTTCTCGTTGCCGGGTAAGAAATCAGAATGGATAGGCATACTCCTGCTCACAGCAGGCCTATTCGGGGGAATGATGTTTTTCAAGGAGACGCTCTACTTTCTAACGTTAACGATCCTACTGATAATGATTATGGTAGTATACGTTTTATTCAACTCTAGAAGGAAGAATTCTTTTAAGAAGATCGGTGAAAAGCCTAAGCAGAAGAATAAGGCCAGTCCAAGCGAGAACGTCGATGAAAAGGAATAGAGGGTCGAACTTAACGTCAACGTATTTCGCGGTCCTAATGTCTATAATCTGGGTTAGAAAAGGGAGGGGGAGGCCGTTTTTAACATAGTGGTATGGTTCTGAAGGGCTGTAGAGCCCGATTAACCCTGTCGCAAGGGTTAAAGCAAGCGCTTTCAGAAGCAGCACGCCTTTTTCTCGAAGCCTTACTCCACCCTTTTTCAAAGTGTTAAGCTTGAAAAACGCCAAGAATATTAATCTTGCGAAACAGTGTAAGGAGGCAGAGAAACAGTGTTCGAGGACGCGCTTGAGAAAATCGGCAGAATGACCGAGGAGGAAACGGTTAGGCTCTGCGAAGAGGCTTTTGAAAAACTGAGCAGGGAGCCGCCGGTCTTAAGGCTGAATTGCGAAAAAACCCTGGTTGTCGGAGACCTTCACGGGGATTTGGAGTCTTGCGTAAACGCTCTGCGCCTGGCGAAGCTTAGCGACGCTAAGGCTGTTTTCCTCGGGGACTATGTCGACAGGGGGCCGTATCAGAGCAGCGTTATAAACCTTCTCTTACGGATGAAAAACGACAATCCTGATGCAATATTCCTATTAAGGGGCAACCATGAAACTCCTTCGATGAATTTTTCATACGGTTTTCTAAACCTTCTCGCCAGAAGGTTCGGAAAAGTTTACGAGAAGGTTTACGAAGCGTACTTGAAAGTTTTCTCGGAAATGCCTTTAGCGGGGATAGTTAACAACAGGATAATGCTGGTTCACGGAGGACTCGCCGAGGGGCTTCAGAGGATCGAGGAGCTTGAAAAAGCCGGTAAGGGAGATTTTGAACCCGAGGACAAAAGGGTTTTCGAAACGCTCTGGAACGATCCTTCTGAAGACGTTGAAGAATTCTCATCCAACCCTAGGGGACCGGGGATCCACCGTTTCGGCGGAAAGGCTCTTGAAAGATTTCTGAGGAACAATGGTCTCAGAATGATGGTGAGGAGTCATGAGCCCGTCCCACAGGGCTATCGTATCCTTTTCAACGGACTCTTAATAACCATATTTTCCTGCAGGTTCTACGGAGTGAGGCCTACAGCATTAGAATTGAAGGAGGAGAAATACCTTTTTAAAAGCTTAGAATAGAAGATTGCGTGCTAAGCGTGCATAACGGCTTGCTGCAAAAAGCTTTGAGCCTGCTTTAATAAGGGTGTTGAAAGATAAGCTTATAAACACAGGTTGAAGCAAGATGCCAAGATGAGCTCTGAAATAAGCATGGATGACTTCAAGAAGGTTAGGATGGTTGTCGGAACAATAGTGTCCGCTGAAAAGGTTAAGGGTTCTGAAAAGCTTCTGAAGCTTCAGGTGAGCCTAGGAGGGAATGTAACAAAACAGTCGGTAGCAGGCCTTGGAGCATTCTATACTCCGGAGCAACTCGTCGGTAAACAATACGTTTTCGTGACTAACCTTAAGCCGGCTGTCCTGATGGGACAGGTTTCAGAAGTAATGATTCTTGCAGCCGTTGAAGGAAAGAACAGGGTAGCGTTAATATGCCCCGACAGTAGGATTTCAGACGGCTCCTCAGTAACATAAGGCTAAAGCTAGGCTTTCAGTATTCGGTATCCAGCTGCTTTCCTAAGCCTGTTCTGTATAGCCATGCCAATGCCTTCTTCAGGAAAGCCCTCGGCCACTATAATGTCCGGGTTCATCCTGTCAAGGCTCCTCAGCGCCGGGTAGATTCTTCTCGCCACAAGGTCAAGCCTATTCCTCGGGGCGAGTGCCTCCAGCATGACTTGCCCAGGTAGTCGCAGTGCAGTCTCCTCTGAAACCATGCATCCTACTTTCAAACCTGATTTCAAGTATTCCTCAACCGTTTCAACTATTTTTGCAGCCTTCCTCTCGTAATCGTCTCCTTCCACGACGATCATGTCAGCCCTGGGAGCATAGTGCCTATACTTCATGCCGGGAGAAGCAGGAACCCCTTCGAAGCCGCCGGACAATATTGAAGGATGCACCTCAACATCGCCAAGGTATTTCCTAAGGATCTCGAGAGGAATAGGGCCCGGCCTGAGTATGACAGACCTGTTCTCAGACACCTGGATAACAGTCGACTCAACCCCTATGAATGTTTCACCGGCGTCAATTATCATGTCTATCGAGCCGTTTAAATCCTCGTACACGTCCTTAGCGTTAGTCGGGCTCGGCCTGCCTGAAAGATTAGCGCTTGGAGCAGCTATCGGAGAGCCCAAGTGCTCGATTAGCCCTAGTGCAACATTGTGGGCGGGCATTCTTACGGCGACTGTTTCAAGACCCGCCGACACGACTGGAGGAACCTTTAGGGATCTGGGAACAACTATTGTCAACGGGCCGGGCCACAGCTCCCTGATCAGTTTCTCAGCCCTACGGGGAACACTGGTTGAAACCTGGTTGAGCATCTCCATGCTTGAGACATGCACTATAACAGGGTTGTCCGGGGGCCTCTTCTTAGCCGTGAATATTTTCAGAACAGCATTCTCGTTGAAAGCGTTGGCCCCAAGGCCGTATACAGTCTCGGTTGGAAAGGCTACGAGCCCACCTGACTTCAGGACCGCCGCCGCCTCCTGAAGCACCTTCTTAGAGGGGCGATGCTTATCCGTCTTAAGAACCCTTGTCAACAACCAGCGTTACATAGATTACTAGCCTGTTAATAACATTTTTCCACTGAACTTTCCCTTGGCCAATGGAATGCTTAAGCCGAGGAACAAAAGGGATAAAAACAGGTTAAACAGATGTTTAGCGAGAGAAATGCGTGTGGAGATAGTTAGCCTCACGGAGGAGAATCTTGTTGAAGCCCCGGAATGGGATGAGCATCCTTTCAGCTGCAAGTACTGCATATACTGGGAGTCTCCGGAAGAGTGCGTAGAGCCTTCCGGAGAGAACAGGGGAAAACGCTGGCTAAGAAGCTCGACTGGTTGAGGAGCACGAGAAAAGTGTTTGGCGACTGTGGAAAGCTAATTTATGTAGAAGGGAAGCCCGTCGGCTACGCGCAGTATGCTCCCCCAAAGATGCTCCCGCGTTCAGCCGAGTACCCTGCGGGACCGCCCAGCGGGGACGCGGTGTTGATCTCATGCCTTTTCATCGCTGAAAAGGAATACAGGAGGCGTGGGCTCGGTAAGAAGCTTCTGCAAAGCGTAATTGAGGATTTAAGGAGGAGGGGGGTTAAGGCTGTTGAAACCTTTGCTAGGAGAAATAATCCTAACAATCCGTCTGGGCCGATGGAGTTTTACTTGAAAAACGGGTTTATGGTTCTAAGGGACGACCCCGAGTTTCCGTTAATGAGGATAGAACTATAGGGAATAGAAACGTTTTATTCAGGCAAATAAGGTTTGAGCAACGTTTTTGAAAGGTTTTAGGTTTAAATGGGCAAGCCAACAACATTAGCCGGCGTTAGACCAATGAAGGTTAAAGTGTTCATACAGAGGCTTCGCGAAACCAGGATTCTAGACTTAGAGGAGAACAGCAAGATTGAAGACCTTCTTAAGACATTAAGGATAAGCGTTTCTGAAGTAATCCCTGTTAAGAATGGAGTTATAGTCACTGAGAAAGAGCCTCTTGGAGAAGGAGACGAGATTAAGCTGCTGAGCGTTGTCTCAGGCGGTTGAAGCATGGTCTGTGAAGACTGTGAGAACAGGCCTGTCTACATTTCTTTAAGTGGAAGAAGCCTATGCAGCAAGCATTTTAAAAAGTATTTCGAGAAAAAAGTCATGCGGACAATTAAGAGGTACAGCTTAATCGAATACGGGGAGAGAATTCTAGTAGCCTGCTCAGGAGGCAAGGACAGCATAGCTCTGCTAAGCTTCCTCTTGAGGCTTATGAAGAATAAGCGTGAAAACATTGCTGCGATAGCTGTGGACGAGGGCATAAGCGGATACAGGGATGTGAAGCTCAACGGTCTGGTTGAATTCTGCGAGGAAAATAATATACCTCTGCATACTTACTCGTTCAAGGAGCAGTATGGTTTCACGCTGGACGAGGCCGTTAAAATATCTAGAGAGAACAGGCTTAAAATAAAGCCCTGCTATATTTGTGGAGTACTCAGGAGAAGCCTGATAAACACTTATGCGAGGAGGCTCGGCTTCTCTAAGGTCGCTACAGGCCACAATCTGGATGACGAGGCGCAGACGATCCTCATGAACTATCTCAGGGGGAACCCGTCGCTCCTAGCTAGGCTCGGCCCAAAGACGGGTATTGTTGAAGACGAGGGTTTCATCCAGAGGGTTAAGCCGTTCTACTTCTGCACGGAGAAGGAGGACGCTATTTACGCGATCCTGACAGGTATTGAAGTAGACTTTGTGGAATGCCCCTACCATGTTGAGAACTATAGGCTTGAGATAAGGGATTTCCTGAACAGGCTTGACTCGACCATACCCGGGGTTAAGCACAGTCTTGTAAACAATTTTCTCGAAATACTTCCGCTCCTAAAGAGGGAATACTCGGGCCGCAGCATAGGGCGCTGCAGGGTTTGCGGAAACCCTTCAGCGGGGGAGGTCTGCAGAGCATGCATGGTCGTGGAGAAAATAAAGCCGTTTCTAGGCGGGAATGTGAACCTTGAGCAGTGAGGCAGCTAGGTCAACATTCATCTTCCCGGAGAACAGGCTTAGGCTCGCCCATCTGCTTAGGAGGAATGGTTTCAAAGTTAGAATGCACGGGTACGAGTACCTGGTTGCATACGGCAGCATGTTTCTATGCTTAATACTTCTCCAGCCTTCGGAAGGCACTGTCTTAATCAGAGAGTTTAAATGGATAAAGGAGTCCAGTAAGCTGGTTGAGAGAATAGTCGGGCTGATTAGAACGCTTGACGCAGCGTCAAGAATAATAGTCTACTAGGCTGGCAACCTTTTTAAAACCCTGCCTACAGCTCTAAGCCCCATATGCAGAACCTGGAGAAGCCGATGCTTCTAGACACTACTTTGAGAGAGGGTCTTCAAACCCCCGGAGTATACTTCACGCTTGAGGAGAGGATTACGATAATGAGGGAGCTAGATAAGTCCGGTATAGAGCTTATTGAAATAGGATCCCCATACACTGGCGAGGGTGAGAGAAGGATCGTGGCCGAGTTAAGCATGGTGAAAACAAGAGCCCTTAAAGCAGCCCATTGCAGGGCTTTAGAGTCGGATGTTGATACTGTTCCAGACGGTGTTGACTGGGTTGCTCTCTACCTCTCCCCCGCCGACAGGCATCTGGAAGCGAAGTTTGAAAAAATAGCTGACAAGAGGGGGTTCGTCCTAACCCAGGTTCCAAGGGCCATCAGGTATGCGAAGAACAGGGGCTACAGGGTGAGGTACACGGCTGAAGACGCTTTCAGAGCAGACCTAGGCTTCCTGAAACAGGTTGTCGAGAAAGCTATTGAGGCGGGAGCTGACTCTATCAGTCTACCCGATACTTCAGGAGGAGCCTCTCCTACCGACGTTAGAAGGGTCTACGGTGAGATAAGCAGGCTTATAAGGGATAGAAACCACCGAAGCCTGATAGAGGCTCATTTTCACAACGACATGGGTATGGCTCTCGCAAACACTATGGAGGCCTGGATGAGCGGGGCAAGGATACTCCACGGATCCATGAACTGGCTTGGAGAGCGGGCGGGGATACCGGATACGCTCATCATGGCAACATGGATGAAAATCAAACACGGGTATGAGTATGACTTGGCGAATCTCACTAGGCTTGCAGAATACGTGGAGAAGGTTTCAGGGATCAACATACCTCCGAACAATCCTGTTTCAGGAAGAAACGCTTTCACCCATACTGCGGGCACTCATCAGAAGGCTGCTTTCAGAGACCCTTTAACATACCAGCCTTTCGACGCAAGCATGGTCGGCAGGGAAAGCAGTTTCGCCCTTGGACCCATGGTTGGAAGCGAAGGCGTTAAGGCAGCCTTGAAGAAGAGGGGGGTTGAAACAGACAGGCTTGAGGAGAAAGTGTTTGAAGAGATAAGGGACAGGGTTAAGTCAGCATATCTTCTACACGGTAGAGGAGCCTCAGCCATGGAGAACATAATAATAGCGGAAGTGTTGAACAGGACTGGAGTAGCAAAGATAACTCTTCCGGAGAGCATTTCAGCACGAATACTCATAGATGTTGAGAGCATGGGGGACAAGGATTTCGAGGATTTCTGTAGAGAACTGCTTGCAAGAAACAGAGGGGTTACTGAGATAATTGAAATATGGGGCTCATCCTTCGACTACATGGCTATGGTTGACAGTGTTTCGAGCCTGAAGGAGCTTGACAATATTGTTAATGGTTTTAGAAGGGCGAAGGGAGTTTTGAAGACAGAAACCCTGATAACGGGGAAAAAGATAAGATAATGCTTCGAATCAGGATCGTCGACACTACTCTAAAACCTTCAAGCATCTCTACGTGTCTAGCCCCCATACCTTTCAGAAAATATAGAAAAAGGCTACAGGGTTCGCAACCATCGGATTGGAGGGGCATTGGAGCCCATGGTTCAGGAGGGAGCACATGGAGAGACTCGGCTTTAAATCCGTCGATTCCATCAGGGTTAGGCACGCAGTGAAACATACTGGCCAGTGTTTCAAAATACACTTAATGCGGTTTCCGATTGTCGAGAATGCAAGTCCTCCGAAGTGCGATAAGTAGAGGCTTCTTAGAGGCGTGAGCTTCTGTCTAGCCCACCCTCTTTACAATCCGGAGAGGCTGGGAATCAAATAAATTTTAAGGAAGACATAGCTTTCTGAACATGTTTTCTATCTGGTTTGCAAAACTGATTATGAAAAAGGTTAAATCAGACGCTGAACAGTCTTCTCAACATGCTCATCGGCCTGATAAGCGATACCCACGACCATTTGAAGATGATCGAGAGAGCAGTATCCTTTTTCAACGAGAAGAAAGTGGAGACTGTGCTCCATGCTGGCGATGTTATAAGTCCATTTACAGTCAGGAAGTTTAAAGAATGCAGGGCGAGGCTGATACTTGTTTACGGTAATAACGATGGCGACAGAAGTAACCTTCAAAAAGTGTTCTCCGAAATAGGCGCCCAATTTTACTGGCCTGCGGCTATGCTTGAATTAGACGGTAGGAAAACGTTAGTTTTACACGGGGAGGATTTGAGGCTAATTGAAGAGATAGCAAGCAAAAACATGTTTGACCTAATAGTGTCAGGCCATACGCATGAGAAAAGCGTAAGAAGGACAGGGGGAACACTTTGGGTTAATCCTGGCGAGGCATGTGGATACTTGACGGGAAAGTCGACAGTCGGCATATACGATTCCTCCACTCATGAAGCGGAGATAGTTGAGGTTTAAACAGCTAAAATTTTATATAAAGCGTCCTAGAAGGAGGCTGGGAATTGGGAGAGACCATAGTTCAGAAGCTGTTCAGGACCAGGCTAGGCAGGGCTGTTAAGCCGGGTGAAATAGTAGTAGCCGACATAGATTTGGCTTACGCCCACGATGGGACGGGGCCTCTAGCGATAGACGCCTTCCGCGAGCTGGGTTCAAACACGGTTCACGACCCCTCCAAGATAAGATTCGTCATAGACCATGCTTCCCCAAGTCCGAACGAGGGCGCTTCAAACCTCCAGCTTAAGCTCCGCGCCTTCGCCAGGGAGAACAGCATAAGGATTTACGAGGTTGGCGAAGGAATCTGCCACCAGGTGATACCTGAGAACGAGAGTCTTAAGCCAGGCATGTTCATAGTTGGTGCCGACTCTCACACTGTAACCCTAGGCGCATTCAGCCTTTTCGCAACAGGAGTAGGCTCAACGGACTTCGCCGAGGTAATGACCTCTGGAAAACTCTGGTTCAAAGTGCCGGAGGCGATGAAGGTCACTTTAAACGGATGCTTCCAGCCGGGGGTAATGTCTAAGGATTTAATCCTGAGGATAATAGGAGATGTTGGCGCCGACGGTGCAACCTACATGAGTATAGAGTTTCAGGGGGAAGGCGTGAAAACACTGTCAATGGCCAGCAGGATGACTGTGTGCAACATGGTTGTAGAGATGGGGGCTAAGAACGGGGTCTTCCCATTGGACGAGGTAACAGTTAAACATGTTGATACGAGTAGTTTAAACTATAAAAGTGTTTTCAAGCCTGACGAGGATGCTGAGTATGCTATGAGCCTCAGCTACCGGCTTGACGAGCTTGAACCCGTGGTGGCAGCACCCCATAATGTTGACAACGTTAAGCCTGTCAAGGAGCTTGAAGGATTAGAGGTGAACCAGGTTTTCATAGGGTCGTGCACCAATGGGAGGGAGGAGGATTTTGAAATAGCGGCAAAAATACTTTCAAGAAAGGGGGTTAAGAAAGGCGTGAGGTGTATCGCAATACCCGCCTCCAGAAGGGTCTTCCTAAACCTGCTTAGAAACGGGATTATTGACAAGCTTGTTTCAGCAGGATGCACAGTAACCCATAGTACATGCGGCCCCTGCCTAGGGGTTCATTTCGGAATACTTGGGTCAGGAGAAGTAGCGGTCTCAACATCCAATAGGAACTTTAAGGGCAGGATGGGTAACCCTGAGTCAAGCATATACTTAGCCAGTCCAGCGACGGCAGCAGCCTCAGCCGTTGAAGGAGTTATAACAGACCCTAGGAAGCTCATAGGAGGGTGATAAAGAGAATGAACCTAAGAGGAAGAGTCTGGGTTTTAGGAGACCATATTAATACGGATGCAATAATACCTGCGAAGTACAAGTTTAGAACAGGAGACTTCAAAGAGCTTGCTAAACATGTTTTCGAAGACCTCGACCCGACTTTAGCGTCTAAAATATCGAAGGGAGACATCATTGTTGCGGGAAGAAACTTTGGAATGGGCTCGAGCAGGGAGCACGCCCCCAGGGTAATCAAGGAGGCAGGGGTCTCTGCAATAGTTGCATGCTCCTTCGCCAGAATATTCTTTAGAAATGCGATAAACGTTGGATTACCTGTCATAGAGGTCAAGGATGCTAACAAATATTTCAAAGAGGGGGATATTGCAGTAGTAGACCTTGAAAAAGGGCTTGTCAAAAACGAAACAACGGGTATTGAATTGAAGTTCTCACCCTACCCAAGCTTCATCACGGACGTGATGAAAGCGGGAGGGCTTGCCGCATATAGGAGAGGACAAGGGCGTTCTCTATAAAAATACAAAACCACGTTCTCAGCCTTAAAGACTGTGACTCGGATAGAAAAAGAGAATTTCAACAGGCTTATGGATGAAGTTACAGAAGCACTCGACGAGATTAGAAGCATAGTTTCAACAGATACTGATAAATTCTATACAGATAGAAGAGCAAGATACAGCCTGAGATATTCCGTGATAATGATAGTTGAAGCATTGGCGGATCTTTTACTATTCTTGAAAAGGATTTTAATGATACTGCTGAAAGCTATAGGGAGGCTTTCCTCAAGCTTGAAAGCATAAGGTGATAAGCTCAGATATTTCTAACAGCATGGTTAAATTAGCATCATTAAGAAATCAGATAGTACATAGATACTGGACTATAGACGATTTGAGAATTTTCAGGGAAGCTAAGGAAACGGCGTGAAACCAGTAGAACATTTTATTGAAGAGGTGGAAAAATATGTCAAGACTAAGGATCCTTGAAGAAGAAAAGTGTCTACCTAAGTCAATGCCTTGGAATGAAAGGGAAAAGGTGTTAGAACGTTTACAAAAACTTCTACACGGGCATCAAGAAATATTGCTAGCAGTTGCACATGGAGGATTCGTGAACTCAAATATTTTCCGAGATGTCGATATAGCTGTTTACACAGGATGTGCAGTAAGCTATGATGATGAACCCGTATATGTTACGAGCTTATGGCGAGTTTGGAAAAGGCAATTGAACTTCCCATCGATGTTCAACTGCTTGACTATGCTCCTCCAGCATTCATAGCAGCAGCACTTAAGGGGAAACTGCTTTTTGAGAAAACCAGTGGGCTGAGAGCACTTCTGAGATTCCATGCGGCTGAAGAACTCAAAGCATTACAACTTAAAACCCTTAAGCTCAAAATTTTCTATTAAAAATCAAGTTAAAATTCTGAGAAAAACAGCTGAACGCCAATCTTAATTTTTGTTCCTTATATGAAATAAAATCAGGGATATCAGCCTTAGTAGCATGCTCCTTGAAGGCTGAGGACCTCCTAGAGAAGGAGGCTTGACAGTCGCGAAGATGGTCAATGCTTCTTGACTATTAGTCGAGGAAGAAAGAAATAATAATTCATCATCCATGGCATTAAAAGTGAATGAGCATGCGCGCGCAAAGCAAAACATGCAAAAGGAATAATGCTAAAAGTTTTCTATTAAGTCGAGTACCTTACTATAAAGCTCTACATCGCACATCCACCCGGATTCGACGAGGTGCCTCAAAGCCTCCTTAGCTTCACCTTTCTTAATATCATTTCTCGCTAGCATTCTAACTATTATCATATAGCTTCCCTCCTTCTTCACACCATGTAGTTCAGCAACGCTTCTCGCAACAGGGTCATCGATGACCGCTATGCCATCCAGCTCCTTCGCTAGACCTATGACCTCTGCTTCCCTGGGATGAATATCTTTATGGGCAGAGATCAATTTAAGCAGGTTGCCGGAAGGCTTCTTTATCAGAATCGTTCCTCTTCTTAACAACTCCTCGGTTATAATAGCATCGTCAAATCCCTTGGCCTTCCCGTTTTCTACGACTTCAGCGTAGATGGATGGCGTAATATACTTCTCGCCCTCAAGCCTCTCAATCATCCAAGCTAACCCTGCTTTAACCAAGTGTATCAAGGGGCTAGAGTTAAAAACGAATTTCAGGTCGCTCCCCGTTTCATTGAGAATGAGAATGCAAGCATGCATTCCTCCCCCGCTCATGTGAACGGTGAGCCCATAGGTTGGTAGGGACCTGTTTGCTAGGTTGTAATATATTAGATAAAGATTCAGTAGAACTGTGGCAAAATCGATGCACACGCCTCTTTTTTGCTCAAAAATGGTAGAGAGAAGTGCAAGTCTCTTTTTCCCTGGTTCAAAATAACAACTTTTAGATATTTATCGCCCGTTGGTAATACGTCATACGTATAGTTGAACTCTTTAACAAGTTCCATTTCTCTTGCGTATGCACGATAGTTCACCCTCTCACCCTTAAAACCACTTGCCCAAGCCTTATGTATCTTATAAAGGTCGCTCAAAAAATCCTCTTCGCTTCCGTCCCAACCGCCAGTGACGCTCTTAACGAATCGATACATTTCAGAAGAATTGTATATCAAGGAAGATTCTTTCTTAAATAACCACTCCTTAAGTTTTCTTAGTTCCTCTTCTAGCTTTTTATTCGTGGATAATAACTCTTCATATGACTTATACAGGACTGAATAGTTGGTCAGTAGCTCCTCGTAAGAATCCTTTAGAGTCGTATAGTTCTCCTGGAGTCCAACATATCTTCCTCTTAAATCCTCAAATTGTTTATGAAGTTCCTTGTAACTGCTTGTAGGTCAATGTAACTATTATGGAGCGCGTTAGCTCGCCCTGAAGTCTCACGACCGCTATGACCAAAGAGCTAATTATCGTGATTAATATGATGATTAATGCAATAGCTATTTTTGATATTTTTGGCATAGGTCGCTGATCCTAACAGTATTATTTAAATTTTTGAAAGCGCTTTTAACACATATCAAGATATCGAGGAGCCTATGATAGTAGCATTAACTCAATGGATACAACCGCTATTTCTTAAGCTTCTCCACGGCCTTCCTGGCTATTTCCTCAGCCATCCACTAGACCATGATAATAGCTAAAATTAATAAGTATGCACAGCATAGTAGAATCAAGAGTCATGAAAGAGGTTCATGTCAAGGTTCCGGAATCCGTGTCTGAAAAAGATGTTAAGGTGGCTATTGCAGTAGAAGCCTTTACGAGGGGCTTGGTCAGCATTGGAAAGGCTTCGGAGATAGCTGAAATGCCTATTCAGGAGTTTCTCATTGAACTTAGGAAAAGAGGGATAGCCGCCTACCCCTATAGTGACGAGGATGCTTTGAAGGAGCTTAGCCTATGAGTAAAGCTGTTTTAAACTCTTCCGTTATAATAGCCTTAAGCACCTTAGGGCATCTCGACGAGATCACGCAGATTTTCAAACATGTTCTAATCGCTAAATCAGTTTATGAAGAGGTCTGTGTCAAGGGACGTGGGTTAACTGGTGAAAAGGAGCTTCTGAAAGCCGTGAAAGATGGTAAGATACTAGTTAAAGATGTCCATAACCGCTGGATTGTCAACGCTTTGTTAGATCCTCTTGCGATCGGCGAGGCGGAGAGTATAGCTCTAGCAGTGGAGGAGAATGCAGATTACATAGTGCTGGATGATATGCTTGCCCGCAGAAGAGCAATATCCATGGGATTAAATGTTATTGGAACCCTTAGGATTCTTAGGTTGATGTATGATGCGAAGCTTATCGGGAAAAGCGAAGTCTTAGATAGCTTAGAGAAGCTTAGGCAAGTAGGCTTTAGGATAAGCGATGACGTTATTAGGAAGGTGTTACAAGAATTACAATAAGCAAGATATCGCTATCTCCTAAGCTTCTCCACGGCCTTCCTGGCTATTTCCTCAGCCATCTGCTGTGTTGAAGCCGATCCACCAAGATCATAGGTAACAATCTTGTTTTCAGCTATAACATCCTCGGTTGCTGAGAAAACCGCTTTAGAAAGGTCTTTCTCGCCAAGGTAGTCGAGCATCCATGCTCCAGCAAGAATCATCGCCGTCGGGTTAACCTTGTTCAACCCCTTGTATTTAGGGGCACTACCATGGGCTGGCTCAAACATCGCATAGTTGTCCCCGAAGTTCGCCGAATACACTAGCCCAATGTTTCCTATTAGGGCTGAAGCCTCCTCGGTGAGAATATCCATGAAAAGGTTTGTTCCAACGATAACGTTCTGGTTAAACCTCTGAGGATTCTTAACCAGCTGCTGGGCGAAATTGTCGACGAAGTAGCTTTCAACATCTATGCCCGGGTATCCTCCGCTAACCTTCATGACCGTTGGAACAAATATTCCTCCATCCGTCAGCTTTAGAATATTAGCCTTGTTAATGACTATTACTTTCCTCCAGCCCCTCAGCCTAGCCTGTTCGAAGGCAAACCTCGCAACCTTCTCCGAGGCTGTTCTAGATATTTTCCTCAAAGCTATCCCCACATCTTCCGAAACCATGAACTCTATGCCCGCGTAAAGCCCTTCAGTGCCCTCTCTAACGAAAAGCATGTCCACCGGGCCGAGGGGGCCTTCCCGCCCCCTGAAGGTTTTAACCGGCCTAACGTTAGCGTAAAGGTTGAAAGTCTGCCTTATGGTGACTGCAACGCTCTTAGGAGTATGCGGATCCGGCAGTGTTGTCACCGGCGCCTTGTAGCAGGCGTCGCTCTCCCTTAATGCCTCCCATGTTTCATCCGGGAAATAGGTTGGCCCACCGTGCTGCTGCCACCATTCCGATCCTGCATCCCTGATGAGGAATTCTAAGCGCTCCGTTGCACCGATCGCGTCCATCACCTTCATAGCTGCCTCGGTAAGCTCCGGACCAGTGCCGTCGCCCCTGATCACGACAACCTTCTTAGCCAAGGGATCCTCGACGTTTAAAAAACACCAGTATAAAAACTTATTCTCTCCTGATTCTAGTATACTCCTGGCTGCTCAGACAACTCCATGTTTTCAAACATGAACCTCCCCTTGTAGAGTTCAGAAGAACCCTCCAGGCTCAACAGTATCAGTTGAGCAACCCTCGCCTCCTCCGCGATCCTTATGCCCTGCCTGTTGAACACCACCATCAGACCCATCCCCCTACCCTTGTACCCCGGGTCCCAGACAGCAGTGTATATGGTTGCACCATTCCTAAGCAGGCTCGACCTTGGGAGGAGCAGCCCCAGGTATCCAGAAGGAATATTAACGATCTCGTGATAAGTAACTCTGTAGCTTCCCTGCGGCAGTTCGTAGAAACCCTTTTTAGGAATTATGTTTAGACCCTTGGAGAACCTTGGCTCAGCGCTTATCTCCCCCTCCTCGACGAGAACCTCTATTTTTTCCAGCGTCAGGTCAACACCGGCAGGCTGAACCTGCTCCTCAACGCTTCTCAAACCCTCCACAACACCCATTTCAACCATTCTTCTACCGGATAAGGCAGGCATTAGGGTCATCCTCCGCTGAAACCCTGTATCCCGCTCCCACTGCTACAGCATACTCAGGCATCTTAGGCACCATGGGTTTAACGCCGAAGCTTGAAAGAGCCCTTTGAATACTCTTCAAAACGGGCGGCAGCTTCGCAACCCTCCCCACCAGAATAACCTTGTCCTCTAGCTGAAGCTTCGAGGCGGCGAGAAACGTTACTGAAGCCACCACTTCCCCAACTAGATTGGCTATTCCAGCAGCCAGGTCCTCAGGGCTGGAAGTGTCTCCAACCCTTCCTAGGTTTGACGCGGTCATCTCAGCTGAGAGTATGCCTATCCCATCGCCAACTAGCTCGCCAACAGTCAGGTCGACTCTTCGAGGATCCCCCTTCTCAGCCATCTCCACCAGAATCCCTATGCTCGAGATCCCGAGCATCTTCCTCGCGAGCCCTAGCAGAGTACCCCCGCCCACGCCTGTTCCGCCGATATGTCTTATTCTCTTCCCGTTTTCCCTCACCTCTATGAGCGCTGTGCCAGTGCCCATGCTTACGACCAGGGCCTCATCCAACCCGGTTAACACTATCCCACCTGTTCCCGCGGCGACGATCTCGTTAACCTTCACTACCCTAAGTCCGAGGATACTGTCTGGAAGCTGACTGCTCCTGCCGCCAGCTATCGCTAATACTTCAACATCCTTAAGAGAACAACCCATCATAACTATAAGTTTTCCAAGAAGCCCTATGGAGGTGGCAAGGGGGTCTGAAGACGGCATCTCGCTAACGCCAAGTACCTCCTTCCCCTTTAAGGCGACGGCTTTCGTCGTCGAGCCTCCGATGTCTATTCCAATAGCGATCTTCAACCGTATACTAGCAGTGTGGAGGCAGTTTTAACCTTTTACGCAGCCCTGTTTTCATTCAACGGGCTTGAGAAAAGGATAAGCCCTATATATCAAGTCTAGCACTGGAGGCACCACCAGTATGAATGGGATTTCTGTTCCGAAGACCCATAGGAAGAAGTAAAAAGCCAAGGCGAGGTCCGCCTTAACCCCTGTTAAAGGCAGGCCGAACAGCTGACTGTAAAACCATATGCCTAAGCCTATCCAGGCGGCACCTGTGAGGAGGCCGAGTGTCCCGCCAACATAGTAGTTCAGATAGTCCTTCCTAATCCTGCTTGCAGTAAAACCCAGCGTGAACACGGCGACCCCGAGGACCAGTAGAACAGTGGAAACCCATCCCATACCGTTTACAACCATTCCTATTGAAACCATGTATTCAAAGTATAGTAAAGGACCGAAGGCTGCGACTGCGAGCATGGTTAAAGGAATAATGGTCTTTAAGCCATTCCAACTCACCCTGGACCTGCCTATCCTGCCTAGAATGTAGAATCCTAGGAAGTTGGAGGGTACTCCAGCGATAAGGCTTAGAAGAGGATTAGTCTGCCCAGTAGCGTAGAAGACGTACAGGTCGCTCAGGAAGATCCCTATTGCCGCACCCATCCCCCCTGTTAAAGGGTCGAAAAGCATTGAGAAGATCGCTGGCACGAATACTGACGGCCAGAACCTCACCACGCCTACGACAGGCGTGAAAACCCCTAGAAAGGTGGCGATCCCAACTACGGTGTAGAGCGCGGCGCAGAGGCCTGTTGCCACAACCCTTCTCGCCGCCGGTATCTGAACACTGTTCTGCGAGACCATTCTGCCCACCGGTTTTCCAAGCCCAAGTATAAATGTACCGTATTGATTTTATATAGTGTAAATAAAAATTCAAAAAGTATATATTTTCTCTTTCCAGTAAATACTTAACGTTGGTCTGGAAAAGAAAAGTCTTGAAAGCGGGCTCAAGCTCACTCCTAATAACGCTTCCAAAAAGCTGGGTTAAGCAGAGCAAGATAGACAAAGGCGCGACCCTAACCATGGTTAGCAACAAGGACGGATCTCTAACGTTAATACCAGAGGGAGGAGGGAGGCTCGTGGAGGAGGTTGCAAAAATAGACCTTTCCAGTAAGGAGTTGAAGCCGCAGCACGTCCTGCTCGGAAGCTATTTGCTCGGCTACAACACGATAATCATTAGAAGCGAGGAGGAGTTTTCAACGGCCGAAATATCGGAAGTACGTAAGACGGTTAGGAGACTGCCCGGGGCAGAGATATCCGAGGAGACTTCAAGCCAGATCGAGGTTAGGGTTCTGCTCGACCCGGAGATGATTACTCCGGAGAAACTTGTAAGAAGGCAGAGTGCTCTTGCCGCAAGCATGATGTCCGATTGTGTTAAAGCACTGGTGAGGATGGATAGGGAGCTTGCGGAGAGAGTTATCGAGAGGGATGAGGAGGTTGACAGACAGTACTTCATACTCGTAAGGGTGATCAGGTCTGCTTTAAGAAACCCAGAGCTTCCGGCTAAGATGGGGATGGACTTCCTAAACCTGATGGACCTCAGAATGCTGGTGAAATATGTCGAGGACTCCGCGGACCAGTGTGTCCAAATATCCCGGGAGGTTGCGAAGATGCACGGCAGGGTTAAAAGGATAAGCCTAGCCGGGTTAAGCAGCATAGGTGAAACACTGAGCGATATGCATACTAAAGCGGTAGGGCTTTTCAGCGTTTTTAACGCAAGCGTTATGAACGAGATAATGGGGAAGCATGCTGAGGTTGAGGAGAAGCTTCTTAGCCTAGAGGAGAAACAGGATTACAGGCCATACGCCACCAGCCTGGTTAAAGTCTTCAACAGCCTTGTGAAAATACTTGAAAACATCAAGGATATTGTGGAGCTTGTTTCAATAAAGGCGTTTTAAGCGCTAAGCTTCTCCAACAGCCGCCTATTCCGAGGCTCACTGTTCAAACGCAGCAGCAACTCTTCCCTAGAGCTAACCCCTACCAGCGATTTAACAGCAGCCTCTAAAAGACTTGAAACAGGCTCCACAACAATCCCTTTAGACTCTAAGAGCTCAACTATCTTAAGGCTCTTCATAGACTCGTAATTGAAAACGGGGACTAGCAGCTTCTTCGCATACTTGTCAGCCAACGCGGCATCTATCTTACCCATTCCCCTGTGATCAAGACCTCCAACCGGCCAGACCTCACCCTTAGCCGTTATAGCGCCCGTCATTATCACCGTCGGATCCGCCTCAATACCTGTGAAGGCAGAAATCATCGCCACGCCTATTGCCAGACCTGCTGATGGGCCGGAAACAGGAGGATAGGAGAGGCCTGGGCGGAGCTGAAGCTTCTCCATGCCCTTCGCCGGCGTGACTAGCTCCACGAAAACATCGTGATTCTTAAACCTCCACCCGGAGATGCTGTTGACATATATGAAAGCATCTTCAGCACTAGCCTGAATGCTCTCTCCATACTCGCTTCCAACAACCTTCACAACACCTTTCCCCCTCGGGTTGGTAATAACCTCTACTACGCTCACGAACCCGCTCTGCTCGCCAGCAGCGCCTATGGCGACGAGACCATAGGTTTTACCGACCTCTGGGCTTTCAACCCTCACACTCCTATCGATCATCGTGCGAGCCTCGCTAACAGCCTCCTCCTCCGAAAGGGTTTCCAAAGCCTCTTGGAAGTGAATAGGCCGAAGCGGATAGTTTGAAGCGGAGACAAGCCTGAGGCTTTCCAGGAAGCCTTCTGAAGACTGTTCTACTCCAAGTATTCTGGAAAGCCTCTCCAGATCCTTAGCGTAGATCCTTCTTATTTCTTCAACCGGTCGGCCCTCGTCAATTGTTTTAACAAGCTGCCTTGCAGCATCCAGCTCCTTAACCCTGAGCCTGTTAGCCTCGTTAATCACGTCGGCAATCCTACGGGGGCTTAAAGCCTTCTTTCTAAGTATTTCCAGCACGTTGTCCACGGTGGCTTCAGGACTAAGGACATCCAGATACTTTTTCAAATGGATGCTTATGATCTCCCTCCTCTCCTCGTCGTTCCTAGGATAGTTGAATTCGAATACGCGCGTAAACCTTTCCAGCAGAGCCCTGTCGAGAACGTCAAGCCTATTCGTGCTGGCTATAACCACCACGCCTGAGAGAGGTATGAAGCCATCCAGCTCGGTTAAAAGCTGGCTTGTAACCCTGTCTAGGACTGGGTCGTGGGTTCCACGTCCCGGGGCGACGGAATCTATCTCGTCGAAGAAGACTATGGCTGGAGAATTTCTCCTAGCGTCTTCGAAAATATCCCTTATCGTTTTCTCAGGATCCCCGTACATCCCCTGGATTATTGAGGGCCCGTTGACGAGGTAGAACCAGACATTGTTCTCACCGGCTATGGCCCTTGCTAGAAGAGTCTTCCCGGTTCCCGGTGGGCCGTGGAAAAGAAAGCCTTTAGGCGGAATATACCTGGCCTTGCTCGCCAAATCAGGGTTCAACGATAAAGAAATCTCCTTAATAATCTCCTCCCTCACGCCCTTAAGCCCACCGACATCCCCGTAACGCTCCTTAGGCCTAAGCTTAACCACAGACTTTTTAGCGGCCTCCGTCCTAGTGCTTACAGAGTAGGCCTTAACTTTTGAAGCGGCCTCCCTGAAATCGTTCAGCGTGACGAGCTCGCCAGGGTTAACCTGGCTCTCGGCTTCACCCCCGTGGAGAAGCCTGCTGATAAGCTTCTTCTGAAGCGGGGCAGCCTTGTTGCTGACAACCATTTGGAAAGCGTTAACAATGTCGGCGGGGGTTATGGCCTGTGTTTCAAAAGACCTTACACTGTCCTCTATCACCGTGAGAATGTCTTGGGGAGGAAGCCTAACACCGTGAACCTTACACTGTTTCTCAACTATTTTAAGCAGCATCTGTCTAGACATGTTTTCATCAAGATCTATTGTCCCAGCAACCCCCCTTCTGCGGAGAGTGTCTATCAGCGACTCATACTCGGTTGTTGAAACCATTACGACAGTACGGTAATCCTTCCTTTGAAGCTCGTCGAACTTCTCGAGGAGAACTGTTTGAACCCGCGTCTCCTCCATCCCAACTTCAGTTGTTGAGCTGAACTTTTTAGCAAAAGCCTGAAACTCGTCTATCAAAACTATGCTTGGATTGTAGAACACGTTGTTGAAGAACTCGCTGAGCCTCTGCGCACTCTGACCGTACCACATGGAGTAAACCTGTTCAGGCTTAAGCCTAGCTAGGTTCACGAGCAGACCGTACTCTAAGCCTTTCTCAAAACCCTCCCTCTGCGCGACCTCGGCGAAGAAGGTTTTACCCGAGCCGCTTGAACCCTTTACGACGAACAGCTTAGGCGGGGGTGCTGCTTTAAAAGTCCTCCTTATCTCGGGATCTCTCAAAACATGGTAGTGGATGCTTACTAGAACCTTGAAAAGCTCTTCATCCCTGCCCACAAGATCCTCCCGAGTAACCCTTGGAAACATCGGGTTTTTCCGGATCTTCCTAGCCTTTTTCTCCACTATTTTCTTCCTCTTCTCCGGGGGGAGGCGGAGAAACTTCCACATGCGGTATTTCCAAGAGAAAAGGTTGAGTAATGGGGAGAACAATAGTCTTAGAAACGGTTTCTTATACCACCATTCCTCCTCGAACTCCCTGTCCTCTTCGAACTCGCTCGAAAACATTCCCTGAAGATGTTATGACACACCTAGGTATAAAGCTTTATACACGGTTATTAAACTTTGGAAACACGGAAAGAATAAAAGCCGCGTTTCCAAGTCTTCAGGGGATTGGGGAAAAGCGCGTTGACACTGCTAACCTGCCTACTGCTGGCATGTGCGCTAGCCTCAGTACCGGGAAACAGCGAGACGGTGGAATACGATTTCCCCAAGGTTAACATTCTGGAGGGAGACCTCTTCGTAGTGACGTTGAGCCCCCCGGTGGAGAACATTCAAGTATACGTTAAAGGGTCTGAAAAGAAAGACTTTTCCCTACTCGTATTGACGAATAGCAGCCTCGCCATACCTGTTTTAACAGGACGCGTTTCAATCGTGCAGCTGATACCGGAGTCTACAATGACGAACCTTACGGTGACGTTCGATTCGAACACGACTGTGAAAATGCTCTACGCCATTTTAACTAACAACTACACGTATTATAGGCGGGTTTCTTCAGAATACTATACTTTTTCCAACGGGATTCTAGTGATCCTTCAGCCGCAATTAACGATCCCCCGGGGCACTTCGAAAATAACTTTCATTCTAAACATGGTTAGCGTGAAAAGCTCCGGCGGGTTTCTCATCGAGCTGCCCCCGTTAGCTACGATACTCCCCTTTGCAGCAGCAGTAGTAATACTTGCCTACTTGAACGCTTACGCCATCGTCGACTCCTACTATTTGTCTAAGCGGGAAGAATTGAGCAGAAGCAGGAAGCTGGGCGTAGCGCTTCTCATAGTTTTAAGCGCGCTTGCAATATACTGGTTGTTTAACAACTTCGTCAAATACTGAAGCAAACATCCTCAGGATAAACCTGACACTTCTCACAGTAGTACCTGGATTCCTCGGGTTTCCAAACAAGTTTTGAACCGCAGTTTGGACAGAGGGGCGGTGTGCCCAACGGGGGGGCCTTCCCCCTTCTAGCCCCCCCGGTCCCGGTCTCAACAGGCTTCTCTAAAGCCTGCGGCCGAGTAGGCTTAGCCGGAGCAGAGGGAGGCTTAAGGGTTAGAACAAGATGGGTTAAAACACCTGACAACACAGCTACAGCAATAATGTTGACCACCGTCCCAGCGATAATCACCAGCGAAAGCGTTGCGACAGCATCGTCCACCACGACGGTTCTTAACGATAGACCATATAGGAGTGGCTTTAAATCCCTGTGTAGAAAGTATACGCCTAGGACGGATACCGCGGTTATGGAGAAAACAGACGCCTTAACAGCATCGTACACTGAGCTGGACAGGATGCTTGCGACAATGCTTATAATAAGGATGATTGCTAGACAGACTATTAGCCAAACACCGGAGTTGAAAAACTGGGTGAAAACGCTCACAAGACCCCTGCCTTGGGTTGCGACCGCCTCAACGCCGAAGCCGGAGACAGACATTCCTAGAGCATAAACCCAGGGACCATTATTAAGGCCGTATAGGCTTATGCTTTCACCATCGTACCGGATGCTGCTTGAAGGAAGCATGGCTAATATTGAGTCTACCAACAGTACTGGCGAGAGCGAGAGAAGCGTCAACACCACCAGCAGTAGAACCAGCCTCAATCCTCTCTAACACCGCTTTTAACCACTATTTAGACTTTTTCTCCTGGTTTCCAGCCTTTACGAAGGCAAGGATACCGGAGAGCACAGCGTCAAGCATCAGAAACAGGAAGGCCAGCCACATCAGATCCCTGACCGAGCCGGTTTCAACAACCGGTGAAAAAAACAGGAGCATCATTATGGCGAAAGCCGCGGATAAAGCCGCAAGAAACAGGTAGGAAGGGTTTGGCCACATCAGTATCAACCCGTTAAATAGCCGCCTTTACGGAGCTCGGTGCATAGGCTGCAAACATCCTCTCCAAGCTCCTTCAGAGACAAGCCTTTTTCAAAGAGCTTCCTAGCCATGTTGCCGGCATACTCGTTAACCACAGTGTTGCCAAGGTAACGCCTTATCTTAGCACTGCCCTTTCTTCTACTCATGTAGTTGCTTACGGCTGGCTGAGTAACGTTCAGCATTCTAGCCACCTGAACCTGATTTAAACCATACTTCTCCGAAAGCTGTTTCGAAATAAGCATCCTGAGCGCTGGAACAACATACCTAATCATGTACTCGCAGTATATCGTCATGCCAGAGAATACTGCGTATAACCCTTTTTTAAACATAACTGGGAAAAACAAGCTTTCTTTTTCCAGCAGACCCGAGTTTAAAAGCGGGAAAACTTTATTTAACTTGACGAAGCATTAAAGCCTGCGAGCCGGGGTGGTCGAATCCGGTTCACAAGGGAATGGCTGAGAGGCGGTGGGCTGCAGAAGGAATTTGTAGCTACCCACAGTATGCGGGTTCAAATCCCGCCCCCGGCTCTATTTTTTCCGGATCCCTTCAGCATTCCAGATCATGTGTGTAAGATTGCCCTATAGAAAAATAGGATAAAATATTGGGAGGATTCTTAATTAAACTAGTATCTGTGAAGGCTCGTAGTCGACAAGCTTACCCTCAAGATACTCAGCGTAGCCCTGGAGGTCGAGGAGCCCGTGGCCACTCATGTTGAAAAGAATTACTTTCTCCTCGTTATTCTTCTTACATTCTAATGCGATGTCGATAGCGGCTTTTATTGCATGGTTGGTTTCAGGAGCAGGGACGAGACCCTCGTTTTCCGCAAAGATTCTACCAGCCTCGAATACCTCTCTCTGGTGATACGCTACAGACCTAATGTATCCTTCATGGACGAGTAGGCTAAGCGTGGGAGCTTTACCGTGATACCTGAGACCCCCCGCGTGTATTGGGGGCGTGAAGAACTTGTGGCCCACCGTATACATTTTGAGCATAGGAGTCATTTCAGCAGTGTCGCCGAAATCGTACATGTACTTACCCTTCGTGGTGGAGGGTACTGCCTTGGGCTCTACCGCTATGAATTCAGCGTCAAGCCTGCCTGCAAGCTTTTCACGCATGAAAGGGTATGCTAACCCAGCGTAGTTTGATCCTCCTCCTATGCAACCCACCACGTAGTCTGGCTTCTCGTCGAGCATTTGAAGCTGTTTCATGGCTTCCTGGCCGACGATCGTTTGATGGAGCAGAACATGGTTTAAGACGCTTCCGAGAGAATACTTCATGCCGGTTTTCACAGCAGTCTCTATCGCCTCGCTTATCGCTATCCCTAGGGAACCCGGGTGGTTCGAGTCCTGTTCAAGCATCTTCCTGCCGAAATCCGTTTGGTCGCTTGGAGAAGGATAGACTTCGGCTCCGAAGAGCTGCATGAGTACCTTCCTGTAGGGCTTCGACAAGTAGCTGCTCCTAGTCATGAAGACCTTACACTTCATCTTGAAGAACGCGCATCCCAGTGCTAGGGCTGAGCCCCATTGGCCCGCACCGGTCTCTGTCGTCAAACCCTTTGTTCCCTCAACCATGTTGTAATATGCTTGAGCTATAGCAGTGTTAGGCTTATGGCTGCCCACGACGTTCACATACTCACACTTATAGTATATTTTCGCAGGGGTGTTAAGATACTTCTCCAGACGCGTTGCTCTTCTAAGCGGCGTCGGCCTCCCTATCGCATAGTAGGCTTGGACAACCTCCTCGGGTATTGGGATACGCCTCTGGTCTGAAACCTCCTGTCTGACAAGCTCCTTTGCGAATAGTACTTCTAAAGCCTGAGGCGGGAGAGGCTCTTTAGTAGCAGGGTTTATCGGCGGGTCGAGTGGGCGGGGAAGGTCTGGAAGAATATTGTACCATTCTCTAGGCATCTCCTCCGGGTTCAGGTTGACCACTGGTGGTTTCATTTCGAATCGCCTAGGCCCTTTAAGACAGTAGTATATATACTATTTTGAGCAAATGTATGCTTGAGTCCATTTATACAGCGTTTTTCCGGAAGCAGAGGAAATCTCGTGTCAACCAATTTTTAAATACATGGTTCACATTGGAAGGACGGAATGTGGAGCAAGGTGTATGAGAAGGTTAAAAGGCATCCTGCGAAGGTGAAGGTTGCAAGACTGCTCGTTGAGAACGGCCTCAGGATAGCTGACGATGGCAGGATATATTGCGGGCCGATAAACATACCTGATGCGAAGATAGCTAAAGCGGCTAATGCTGACAGGAGGATAGTCAGGAACACTGTTGAACTCATTATGAAAGATGATAAGCTTAACAATATTTTCAGAGCTATTAAGCCAGCTGGCCCTAATCTGGTGGATGCTGCGCCCTACTTGGGTTTCGACGTTATAGAGATTTACGCTGACCCGAATAAGCCTGGGATAGTCGCGGGCGTAAGCACGATAATAGCTGAGCTCGGAATAAGCATAAGGCAGGTTATAGCTGACGACCCTGAGCTTGTTCCAGACCCCAAGCTCCAGATCGTTGTTAACGGCAGGGTTCCGGGTGAGGTTATTGAAAAAATGAGAAGAATACGTGGAGTAAGAAGCGTCACGTTGAAGTGATCCCACTATTTCCGCTTATATTACAAGTATAACTGATCCTGCTATGCGTGCGCTATTTCCTCATAAACTCCTCTACTTTCTCGATAAGCGTTCTAACGGTTTGCGAAACAATCATTTCACCCGCTTCAACACTGGCTTTCGAAGCATCTCCCTCCACACCCAGCGAGGGCCCGGCGTACTTAATGCGATCCTCCTTAACCAGGCTCCCGTCTATGTATAGAAGCTGGGAGGTAAGGTAGGCACCGCCCGAGCCAGCCTTAGGCTCACCCTCAAGCGCTTGAACATCAGGATAGTTTTCCCAGACGTTCAACTGAAGCAGCTCAACATTCTTAACAGGATGTTTAGCCAAGAGCTCCTTGAGAATAGGCTCGTTTGACGCGTCAGCGTTAAGAAGAACAACCTTCTTGAGACCCAGTTTAGAAAGCTCTTCCACCAGGTTCACAACCAGCGTAGTTAAAACCTCGGGTTTCAAAGATATTAGGCCGCTTCCAACTCCGTACGGAGCCATGTCTATGTAGAAGACGTAGGGATGTAGTGACCCCGCTACTTTCGAAGAGTAATAGTTTGCCAGGATTGACGCTGAGCCCGCTGGAAGATGTGGACCCTGATTCCTAACCGAGCCCAGGGGAACCAGACCTACAGTAGCCTGTCCAAGCCTATATCTGATCTCGTAATATGTGGACTCGA
>CALIBN010000003.1 GCA_938045545.1 uncultured archaeon
GTTGATAAGGCTAGGGTTAGAATAAGCCTGATATGCTTACCCATAGTTGAAGTATTAAGGGCTAAGGTTTTAAATAAGTTTTTCGAATAGCAACGTATTCTCATCCTGAAAACATGAAGTAGAAGGCAGAAAAAGGCACCATAACGATGTGTCACAAAACTTAACACTGTCTTAAAATTTATATAATGAGTTTTGTTTGCGTCTGAACGAGGATGGGGAGCGGAGGGCATGTGGAGACCTCTAAGAGTATTGCTGCTTTCAACAGTGCTAGGAAAGTAGCTTTCATAGGAATGATGGGAGCGTTGAGCAACATTCTGTTTCTCGCTTCAGTAACCGTTCTGAACTGGGGTCAGGTTGCTCTAGACCTGTCTCACATGGGGACTCTGATAGCCGGCTTCTTCGGGGGCCCGTTGGCTGGCTCAGCCGTCGGGGTTATCGCTGGGCTTGGAAGCGGGTTGTACTTCGGCTCGGTGAGTGGATTAACATGGTTGTTCCTGCCGGGTTTCGTAGTTGGCAAGATGCTTACAGGCTTGAGTGTTGGCCTGATCAGCAGGAGCCTCAGGATTATGGAGAGGAGTAGAAAGGGCTTGTTGACGATTTTCTCCACGCTCCTTGGATATGTTCCGGAGTGTCTTTTCACAGTGTTCTTCTTCATAGTTGCGATTCCTCTTTTCGCCCCTCCTGCTGCTGCAGGCTTTCTAGTGACACTCCTCATGCCAATACTTGCTAAAGCCTGGATCGAAATGGGCTTAATGGGTTTCTACATGGCTGCTCTAGTTGGGAACCAGGGTTTCACCAGCCTGGTTAGCAGGCTCTGGTCTTGACGGAAAGTAGCCTACAGTAAACCATTTAAACCAGCCTTGTCGACGCTTAACTATGGCTGAGCTAGACGCTTCAAAGCTTCCGGGAGAGGCTCTCAGGGAGCTAGTGGAATTTCTTAGGAGAAAGCTCTCCGTTAAGGTTGAGGAGAGCTCTGGGAAGATAGTGGTGGAAAAAGTTTCGAACACGAGGCTGAGGAAAGCAGTAAGATGGTTTCTGAGCAGGAAGAACCTGAGCGGGGAGTACAGAGTCCTGTCGGAGAAGAAGACTCTTACCGTAAGGAAAGTAAAGAAGGATTAAAGCCTGTAGGTGGAGAAGAGGGATCTCTTGGAGATTTCCCCTGCGAAATTGTGCAGCATCAGCTTCTTAACGGTCTCATTGTCGAAACCATGTCCTAGGAGCCATCCTAGCTTAACATATGCTACTTCGCTCAGCATGTCTTCACAGTAAACCACGCCCAGCTTAGCCATTATCCTTGCATTCCTGTAAACGTATGGGTCAACCCTGCCGAACACGCATTGAGAAGCCATAGCTATAACCACGCTCTCCTCCAACCCTCTTCTCACGCTTCCCACCCAGGAGAGTCTTCCATCCAACGGTTCTGTTGGAACATGGCCCATTCCTGTCCCCTCTATCACAATACCCCTGTAACCCTTATCCACCAGGAAATCAATAATCTCAGGGTCTGAGCCGGGGTACGCTTTAACCAGTGCAGTCTTAGGTTCGAAAGCGTCGTCAACAGTAGGAGGCTCCGTGCCCCTGGGCCTGAACTCTTTCTCAATTATTTCTACCCGTCCATCCGGCCAGACACGGGCCAATGGCGGCGAGTTAACCGGTTTGAAAGCATCCCTCCTCGTAGAGTGCATTTTTCTCACCCTCGTACCCCTTATCACGTTGTTGAAAGTATCCCCCGACTCGGCGTGCATACATACAACCACCTCCCCTAGGTTCATCCTGGTGGCCGCGTGAAGCCCGCAGATTATGTTCATATCAGAGTCCCTAGAACCCCTGTCGCTGGATCTCTGCGAACCTATGAGCACGACTGGAGCGTTCAAACCCCTAAGCATGAAGGAGAGGGCTGCTGAAGTGTAGTGCATCGTGTCGGTCCCGTGTAGAATTAGGACTCCAGCGTCACCCTCAGCCAGGCTTTCAGCAGCCCTCCTAGCAATGGTGGACCATTCTCTGTAAGTCATGTCTTCCGAAGCTAGGCTGAATAGTCTTTCAACCCTTCTCAAGTAGGCTATTTTCAAAACCTCCGGAACATTGTAGAATACTTCTTCAGGCGTGAAAAGCATTGAGACCCCTCCAGTATAGTAGTCTATTCTAGCGCTTATGGTTCCTCCCGTGGAAAATATTGAAACCGGTGGAAGCGCCTTGTCTTGCTCAACCTTCTCCAAAGCCTTAAACCTTCCGAGTTCAACCGATCCTTCAAGCTTAACTATCTCACCGCCGTCAAGCCTGAACCCAACGTTGTAACCGTTGTCAAGCTTTATGACGAGAACACTCCCGTCTCCAAAGTCCACCTCCTCCCGGGGAAGGAGAATACCTTCCACGATGAGCTTGTCCCGTTTAAGCATAATCCTGTCACCCGGCTTAACGCCCTTCTCGGAGAGAATTTTCTCAACATCTTCAGAATAAGGCATTTTTACTCCAGCCTCCTCTTAACCTCCTCCATCAGAATCCTGTAGATCGTTGAACCCTCCGCAACCCCCCTGAATTTCTCCATCATCCTGCCCATTAACAGTTTAACCGAGTCAACACCCTTCTCCTTAACGTATGAAATGTTTTCCTCAACGAGGCGTTTCGCCTCAGCCCTTAAATCCTCCTCCCCGACCCTCCTGCGTCTCAGCTCCTCGTAAACCTCCCCTAGGCTCATGTTCTTATCGGCGAAAAGCGTCAGGGCCTCCTGAATCATTTCCCTAGGCAGGTCGCTCGGAAAGGTTCTGAGCACAGTGATAAGCTCCTCGTCGCTGAATTCTCTCCCACCCTCCCTCCTAACGTACGGCAGTGTGTTTAACAGGAATGAGGCTATGGCTACAGGCGGGAGCCCCGAGGCCCGGATGGATTTCTCGAAGACGAAAAGATAATGGGATCTGACAAGCTGCTGCGCCATGTGGCTGTTTAAACCGATCGCCTCAAGCTCCCTAATCTTCTCCCGAGGCTTCTTCGGAAGAATCATCCTTATCTTTTCAAGCCTCTCCCTGGAAACAGGGATCGGCGGAATATCTGTCTCAGGATACATTCTAGCAGACCCGGGGAGAGGCCGAAGATAGTCAGTATTACCGTCTTCAAGAGCCCTTCTAGTTTCAGAGGGGACGCCGTCAAAAGCCTTGAGAAGCCTGCTGTAAACAGCCTTGAGAGCAGCCTCAACCCTCGCCGGCTCCCCGACTACGATTACACCAGCGTCATCATCGGAAAGATCAAGCGCCCTGCATGTTTCGAGAACCTCCTTCTCAGATATCCCGTAACCAGGGAGCTCATCCGTGTGAATGATGCCCTGTAATCCTCCCCAAACCCTAGCGTAGTCAGCAAGCTCGGTTCCGAACCTCCTACCGGGCTGAAGCTCCATCCCGAGCAGCCCCTTGAAACCCGGTGCTTTCAAACCGTAGACAACCTCGCCCTTTGAAAGTGCTTTCAATATGAGTTTGGAACGGGTCTCCTTGAAGACGCCCGTCAGGTCTACGGGATCGTAGGTAAGGCTGTCCGGGGAGCACCTGGCCCTTAAAAGGTCTCTGAGCCTAAGCAGGTTGCTCTGCCTTAAAGCCTCCCTCTCAACAATCTCTGGAATCAGCTTGAGATTCTGCACGCCCTTAATCTCCTGCCTGGCACCTCCCTCGACACTTATGTTCAGGTCCTGCCTTATGGTGCCGAGCCCCCTCATAACCTTCCCCGTCATCCTTAAGGCTAGCCCAACCTCCTCGGCAGTCTCAAGGGCCTGCGAGGGGCTCTTAATATCGGGTTCAGTAGCTATCTCGACGAGCGGTATTCCAAGCCTGTCAAGCCTGTACTCAGCGGCCTCCCTGCCGCTTTCAACTATGAAGGCCGACTCCTCCTCTAGGCAGAGGCTTTTCAGCCTAACCGGGCCCTCGCTAGTCTCGACGATGGAATCATTACTCCCCAGAGCTACTAAGAGTGTTCTCTGGAAGCCTGAAGTATTGCTGCCATCTATCACCGTCTTCCTCATCACCCTAGCCTCGTCGACAACAGTCATGTTGAAGTAGAGAGCCATCTCTAGGGCTGCGTCGAGAATCTCATCGTCAATAAGGTGGGGAGGCTCCTCGTCCAGCTCAACGAGACAGTTGAACGAATCGTCAACATGGTAGGTGAACAACCTGCTTCTAGATGCTTCAGCAAGCGCGGCAGGATCTAGCTCACCCAGCTCGCTCGCGGAAGCCCTAAGCCTCCTCAATACTTTCCCCGAAGCCTCTCCAGGGGATGTGGAGGGGCAGCTGCAGAAAAGCTTGTGGAATGCGAGACGCTGGTGAAACTCCAGGCCTACTTTCAGAGGGCTCAACCTGGGCTAGAATGCTTATGGAGGTATTTTAACCTTAAAATCTAAGCAATTTTTTTACATATTTTTAGCGTGTCGAAAAGGAAGACTATATAAAGACGCCTACAGTTTAGACGATTCCAAGTCTGCTCTTTATTAGCGCTACGTCTTTCTCCAGTGCGGCTAGCCTTCTATCAAGCATGGATTTTAGGTCTTCTCTAAGGCCATCAATCTTCGTACCCAAGTTGTCTATCTTCACCCCAAGGTCGTCTAGTTTTTTAATCACAATATCCTGTTTTTCCAGCATAATATCCTGCTTCTCCAGCATCTGATCCATCTTCCCCAACATCCTATCTTGCTTCTCCAGCATAATATCCTGCTTCTCCAGCATCTGATCCTGTTTGCTGAGCATCTGGTCTTGCCTACCAAGCATCCCTAAACCTATTTCAACTATTTTTCCAAGCTGGATCGTTGTAAACTCGTTTCGAAAAACCTCTATGTTTTTCACCGGCCCCTCGTATTCCTCGAACCTAATGCTAGAGACCTCTGCCTCCTTCGGTGCTAGTTCCCTGACTCTCTCCATAAACATTTTAGTCTCCTTCTCGCCACCCTCGTACAGGACCTCGACGCAATCCGTATCAACGTTCCTAGCCTGGAACCCAGTAAGGTTTAATTCACTTGCCAAATTTAGTAGGAAAAGCCTGTAGCCAACATCCTGAACCATCGAACCTCTAATCAGAACCCTGCCCTTGCCCAATTACCCCTAAGACTAACGTTGGAATGGTTTAAAAGCGTAACTGTTAATCGTGGTTGAATTATAAGGATGTAAAAGATGCTTGCCCAACAAAAATGATAATGGAGAAGATCCGGTAACTATGTTTCCCGTATCTTCTGTACTATGGTTGAAGAAACCTTTTCAACATCATCTTCGGAATAATTCATAGTGGTGAACGGCCCGAGTTTTTTAATTCCAAGATCATATTCCAGATTGAGGCACTTTTCATATTTGATCCCCAAGTTATCCAGTATTCTTCTTGAACACTCGTTGCGGCAGCCGTCGACAACGATGAGGTGCCCAATCTTCCTGACGAGCATGACTTGCCTTGGAATCTTGTTGGCTAACGCGGGCAGCGAGCATATCCCGACTTTATCGCCTCCCAGCTTTTCAACAACTTTAAGTGCAGCCAACCCTGTCAGTTGCCCAGTGTTTGAAGCCCCGCTGTTGCACACGACAAGCCCGATCTCAGGCGTTTCCAACCCTACGCACCTTTATTCCTCAAGATTGAGGAACACTTATCAGCTTTTTCGGGTTCTCATCCATGGTTCGAGGTTCACCGGCCTTGGCTCGGCTAACAGTTTTCAAGCTATTCACCACCTCCTCCCAGTATTTCTGGTTTATGCTGCATCCAGGGTCTGGGCCTTGCAAGTCATTGAAGTAGGCGTAGGCTCTTGCTCTGCATCCACCGCAAATGTATTTATACTCGCATTCTCCACATCCCTTGAAAAGGTCCCTGTTCCTTATCTGTTTCAGGACTGGAGAGTTTCTCCAGATGTCAACCAAGCTTTGCTCTCGAATGTTTCCGACTTTTATCGGGATGAAGACGCATGGCTCAATGTCTCCGTTCGGCTCCATGCCACAGTAGAGGCGGCCGGCTCCGCATCCGCCGATGAATTGCGCCAGGGAGCGGGTCTTACCTTTAAGCACTTCCATGGCTTCTTTGTTCGTGAAGTGCGTGGCGATCAACGGGCCGAAGTCAAACTTATAGGAGGTTACTGCATATTGGGGTGCTGTGGAAAGTGTTTCCAGTCCCTTTGCGCTAACAAGTTTTGAATATAGGAAGTCAAGAAGTTCTTCCCTTTCTTTCGGGGTTAGATCCTGTTCGACTATTTCTTTCCCTCTACTCACAGGTATAAAGTTGAAAACTATGAAACGTTGCACATGAAGATCCTTTTCGGCAAAATCTATAAGCTTTGGCATCTCTTTCAAATTATAGTGTGTTGCTGTCGTAGCTACGCACGTATATAGGCCAGCCTCAACGCATTTTTTAATCCCCTCTACAGTCCGTTTCCAAGCCCCCTGCACTCCTCTGAACTCGTCGTGAGTCTTCTCAAGCCCGTCTAAGGAAACCTCGACGTATTGGATCCCTATCTCCTTCATTTTTCGCGCAACTTTTTCAGTTATTAGTATCCCGTTGGATGCGACTGAAACGTAGAAACCCTTTTCGACAGCATACTTGGCAACCTCAAAAAAGTCCCTCCTAACTAGCGGTTCACCTCCGGAAAAAGCTAAGGCCACTACTCCCGCGTTTGCAAACTCGTCTATAGCATGCTTCGCCTCCTCTGTTGTTAATTCATCGGGTGCAGGCTCCGGTCCAGCGTTTTCATAGCAGTGTTTACATCTTAAGTTGCATTGTTTAGTGAAATTCCACACTACGAGAAATGGAGCTCCTGTGGTTTGGGGTCTTTGCACGCCAAAGTAACCTATGCCTTCAAGAACGTTTACAATACTCCTCCTTATTAAAGGATCCCTTAGGGATGTTTTCATCTGCTCCCTGGAGACGCCGAAGGACTCAGATCCTTTTTCGATGACCAGCTTAACAAGCAGATAAGCTAGCTTTTCTTGAAAGCTCAGTCGCTCCTGCTCACCCACATATTTCTTTAAGGCTGATTCTAGCTTACTGCCTTTTTCAGTTCTCCTTGAAACCCATCTTAGAAGAACCCTGGAGACCGAGTTGCCGAGCCACGCTTCCACTGTGCCCGCTACCAGGTCTGCCTCACGCGTTTTAAACATCACCTGAAGAGGGCTTACCCTCGATGGAGAACAGCTTGGCGATTCCATCCTTCGCAGTAGATAGGCCCCAGGAGTATGCCCCCGCCACCACCGGCTTCATACTCATGTAGGTAGCTATCATCGCTGAAAACAGCCGTGTAGATATGGCTCCAGAGTTTAGCAGAAGCGTCTCCGCTATGATGCTCGTACTGAACTTCGTGCAGAGCCCAATCCCCATTATGAAAGCGTATTTCAAACCAAGCAGCCTGCTGAAGAACAGGGTTGAGGCTGAGACCCTCGAGCTGAACGAGACGGTGAAGATTATTACGACCAGTAGGGGGAAGGCGATGATGGAGGCGAGGGAAACGCTTGAACCCAGGCTTAGGAAGAAGAATGGGGAGAGGAAGAAGTTGCCTAGGAAGTTTATAGGCCTCCTGCTCTCCTTCAGAATCTTCTCCGGAAACACTTGCTGCGTGACTATGCCGCCCATTATCGAGGCCACTGGAGCCAGGGTTTCATATACGAGTGCGCCTGAGGCGGCGAAGGAAAAGAACACTAGGAATATGAGGAACGGCGGAACGTAAGGTGGGCTACGCACAGTCTTCTCCAAGACCCTCCTAATCCGTCCTCCGATTTTCACCATAGTGAACGTTGCGAGAAGCAGAAGGAATACATAGGAGACTATGGCCAGCGTGGCGTTCACAGTATTTTGCGTTGCGCTTCCGGATGATAAGACCGGTAGGCTCGCTACAACTGCAAGCATCGCAACCTCCATAACGTCGTCGAAAACCCCCAGTCCAAGCGTGAGTTGGCCGAACCTCGTGTTCACCAAGCCGAATTCGGAGAGGATGGCGAACAAGACTACTTCGCCGATCGTCCCAAACGTTATGCCTGTGATCAGCGCGATAAGAAAGGAATTGTTCACGTCGGCTGGAAACCAGAAGTAGAATAGGAGCGCCAGCATGGTGCCTTCAAAAAGGCAGAGGAAAATACCGCCTGCAGCGATGTGTGCCCCAAGGGACCTCATCTCTTTCAGGTTCAGGTCTAGGCCGATCATGAAGAGGAGGGCGAGCATCCCTAGTTTAGCCAGAAGCTGGAAGCCTGCGTCGTTTACGACTGGCGTGAAGAAACCGAAGGCGGAGAAGATCATGCCGAATAAAACGAGTGTGAACATCCATGGCATTCTCAAGTATCTCTCCAACAAATAGCCGAAACCCAGCGCGATCGAATACGTGATTGCCGTTAAGAGCAGGGTGTCAGCCAACGCCATTGGCTACTTCACCACTAGCACGGGGCAGGAGGCGTGCCTCACCACTCCGTCGCTTACACTCCCCAGGAGAATCTCCCTCACCCTGCTTAACCCTCTTGCACCCATTACGATCATGTCGAACCCGCCTTCCCTGCATGTTCTGATAATCTGGTCGACTGGACGCCCTTCCAAAAGCAGCTTTTCGACTTTAACCCCTTCGGATTTAACCCTTTTTTCCCCGTCTTCCAAGATGCTTACACCCATCTTCCGTATTGCTTCAATAAACTCTTCGACAGGCGTCGGGGAGATTGCGAAGCCGCCAACCTGGTACACGTGCACCAGCGTGATTCTGCTGCCGAATTTTAGAGCTATTTGAACAGCCGTTTCCAACGCTTTCACCGAATGCTCGGAGCCGTCTAGCGGAACCAGAATCCTGCTGAAAGAAAACGTTTCACTTCCAACCGTCGAAACCCTTGTCTCTCCACTGTTTTCCTCACCCGGGTTCCGTGTCGGTGCCTCCTCCATGCTCATCGCCATCGTATTGTTGCAAAACGTAAGGTATATATACGCTTTATGTTACATATTGTAACAAAATGAGCTTTGACGAGGAGGATAAAAAGATCATATCGATCCTTCAGGAAGACGGCCGGACGCCCCTCTCAGCGATGGGTAAAGAGCTTGGCTTGTCGCATGTAGCCGTGGGAAAAAGGTTGGATAAGCTTTGTGAAAAACTGGTTAAGGTTTCAGCCGGGCTGAACGCGGAATATTTAGGTTTCCGCATCGCCATCGTGAACGCGGAGGTTGAAACTCCTAAACGTCTACGGGAGCTTGTAGACATGTTTTCCAAGTGTCCCAGAATGGTTTTCTTAACCATGACGACCGGCGCCTACAATCTGATGACAATCATGGTGGCGGAAGACGCTGACACGCTGAACGCCATAATAGAAAGATGCTCCGTTAGGGCGCGGAAGGGCGGCATTAGGCGTTCGGAAGCCGTAATAGGCGAGGCGCCAGTGGTTCCCAGATACTTGCCGATAAAGGTGGTTGCAACCAGAACGGATGAGGATGCGCCGTGCGGGATTAATTGCGGGAGATGTTTACGCTACAACGAGAAGAAGTGTTTAGGCTGTCCGTCGACAAAATATTATCGAGGACCGCTTTAGCCTTTTAGACAACGTTTAATCGTATTGAGCGTCGCAACATTCATGGCGCATGCTATTCAGAGATTCTTAACCATATAGGTGCCGTCGAAAAAGTAGCCAAGCCTCCTGTAGTATTCCCTTACCCCAACAGCCGAGGTTACAAGCATTTTACGGGCGCCTTGGCTTCTAGCCAGCTCCTCGGCTTCAGCCATAAGCCTCGCACCCAGACCCTTATGCTGCCACGACTCCCCGCTTCTAGCTTTAAGAGGCAGAGCCCTCCCAAGGGCCTTCAACTCCCTAACTATCATCGAGCAGGCCTCCTTGACCTCCTGCCTATGAGCTTTCGCAGAAGGTTCTCTAAGCCTCAGATAGGCGAGAAGCACGTCGTTCTCAACATCTTCGAAGCTGAGGAAATACTCCACCCCTTCTGAGGCCACGTATCTTCTCACGAGAAGCTTAACGTTCTCAGGATTAGCCTTAGCCTTCGCGAAGCCCGCCTCTCTGCATCTTATGCAGCGGCACCTAGCTCCTTTTGATTCAAGAACCCTGTGGGCGAGCTCTCTGAGGTTGCTCTTCTTAACTCCGGCGGCAATAGCGTATGCAGGAATATCCCTCTGAACCCTCATAACCCTTACCCAAGGCGGAGTAAACTCGAGAACCCTGGCAACCAGTTGAGCAGCCTCTTCGTCTTCAAGCGGCCTGTATTCCCCCCTAATCCAAGCCTCGTAAAGCCCTGTCCCCTCAACAACTAGAGTAGGGTAGATCTTAACCATGTCCGGCTTAAACCTTTCATCGAAAAAAAGGGTTTTAAAGTCTTCGATAGATTCTTCAAAGCTGAGGCCCGGTAGCCCAGGCATCATGTGTGCAACAATCTTCAGGCCAGCATCCTTGGCAACCCTAAACGCGTGAACAGTATCCTTGACGCTATGTCCCCTATTAACAAGATTCAGAACCTCGTCCCTAAGCGTTTGAACACCTATTTCAACCCTTGTAACACCCATTTTAAGCATCGCATCCACATGCTCCTCCCTGCAGTAGTCAGGCCTCGTCTCAAAAGTCAAGCCTACGCACCTTACTCTCGAGGACTCGTTGAGCCGTTGAGCCTCCTCCAGGGAGGATGACGCCGCGCCGTTTAAAGCGTCGAAACAACCTTTAACAAAAGCCTCCTGGTATTCCAAGGGGGCGGCGGGAAAAGTCCCACCCATCACTATCAGCTCAGCCTTCTGCACAGCATGCCCACCGGCCTCAAGCTGCCTAATCCTCTGGGAAACCTGTTTGAAAGCATCATAATCGTTCTGAATAGCCCTCATCGCAGCCGGCTCAAGACCAGTATAGCTTTGAGGAGTATTCCTAGAGGGGCCTCCTGGACAGTAGAAGCATCTCCCATGCGGACAGGGCATCGGCATGGTCATCACCGCTACAACAACCACGCCCGAGGAGCTCCTAGAAGGTTTAACCATCAGAATATTCCTAAGCCTCTCCCTAAGGCTCTCCGGAGCACTCGTAAGAATATCGCTGTTAGAAGGAACCATTGGAAGCCTGAACCTCGATGAAACCATGAGCTTAACCCTATGAACCATCCTCCTATCCACATGATCCCCAAAAGCCAGGAGGCTAGCGATCTCTCTACATGCAGCCCAGTAGTCGCCTGCCTTAACAGTCTCCTCCGACTCCATTCTAACTCGTTGCTAACTCTTAGAAGCCATTCGGCTTTTAAACTTGCAGCGTGCACTCTCTAACAGCCTAGGTCAAACACAGTGTCTCCAGACCCTCCGCCATGCTCGCCTCAGCAAGCTTCACGTCTCCAGTCACAAGCATATGTGCACCAACTTGTTTCGCAGAAACTATTTGAATAGCGTCAGCAACGTAAATATGGCGGTTGAAAACAAGCTTTACAGATTCCCTTATGATTTTCGGCGTCACGTTAACCATGTTCGCAGAACGCATCCTGAAAAGCATTCTTAGCTCCCTCAGCATCATCCTGAAAACCTCAGTGCTTTTCAAACCCAGTTTCTCCCCATACTTGTCGAATACTACGGCTGCCTCGCCAACATTCCAGTATGAGAAGGCTATTACAATCGAACCTTTATGCGCCCTGTTAAACAAGTCGTCCACCATCTGGCTCCCACGCTCTTCGACGTACCTCTTAACAATGACGCTCGTATCCAAGTAGTAGCGCTCACTCAAAATAAACACCCGTCGCAGAGGATCTTTCCTCCCTAAGCTGCCTAACCAGCTTAGCAGAATCATATCCTTTCGGCCTTGAACTAGGTATATCAGCTGGGTCCAGTGGGTCTAGACTGCCTAAACCCAGATCCTCCGCCATCCCTTCAACCCATCTCGACGTTAATAAAGAGCCAAGAAACTCCTCGACAACCCTGCTTAAACTGGATCCTTCACCGGCCAATATTCCCTTAATCTCCCTGAGCAGGTTTTCATCAATGCTGAGAGTAAGCTTCCTTCTACCCATATACGTATATCCGTACATACGTACAATATAAACTTTTCCAAAGCATGATTAGCGTATGCACCCGTCTAAAAGAACGCGGCTACAATAACCTCATCATGTCGGAATAATATTTTACCAAAACTTATATAGTGCCAAAAAAATCAGATTATTCTGATGAGTAAGATTATTCAGATTAGGAAGAGAAACGCCCTTTACTTACCGAAGGAAATAATTGAAAAAATGGGTATAAGGGAAGGGGATAAGCTCATGGTCGAGGTTAGTGAAAACAGCATTGTTCTAAGGCCGGTGAAGCAGCTTAAAATGGAAGAATATTGGAGCGAGACGAGGCCAGAGGAAGTAGAAGAAGTTGGGGAAGAGATCACTAGACAACTATCCTAGAAAACTGATCTTAGACACCTCGTTCATACTCCCCTACTTGGGAATAAGAGTCATCAGCATAGAGGAAGAAGACTTGAAGAAAATAACTGAAAATTACGAATTGCATTATCCCTTACTGCTACTGGTTGAATTACAAGGAGTCGTTTTTAAAGAAGCTAAAAAACTATCCTTAAAGGAAATCCCGAAGAAGGCTATTGACGGCTTTATTTCCCTAGTCTACGGGGAACAAGTGAAAATGATTCCCCCTGCTGAAGAGGATTTGAACACGAGCTACAACCTAATTTCATCAGGCTGGAACGATATTTTCGATGCAATACTCTACGCTGTTTCAAAGAGGACGAGAATAAAAGTTCTAACGATGGATACGGCTTTCAGAAAGTTTTTGAAGGAGAATAAATTTGACCACGAGCTACTCGTTACCATGAACGAAATCGGATTTCGAACCACGAACCTGATCAATTAAGGCATTTCCTCCATAATTGCTCTATTACTAAGAAATCATTTCCAGAATGTTTCCGTATTTCTTCCCTGAGAGAACACCTCGTTGAACATGCTTCTCAGAGGCTAAGCGCCTAGCAATCTCTCTGCAGGCAGCCAGTAATCACTTGTCTTAACGTTCTCCTTTGATCCATTCTAGTTCGGCGCTTAGAAACTATCCGGCTTATTAAATTTGCAGCAGCCGAGTAGGAGAAAACAAGATATGGGGATTGGCATGAGAGTTACTCACAGTTTAAACCTACTGGCTTACGATTAGCGAGGCTACGGGATTCCTGATGAAGGCAGCAGAACCTGAAGCACGCGTTTAACCCGATTTTTCATTCACGCTAAAAGTGGTGTCATCCAGAGTGTCTCATACAAACGCTTGTTTCAATCCGGCTTTCTTCCGTTACCACTCCAAAAATGGACAGTGTTAACCCCATTGCCACTAACAGTAATGCCATTAAAATTAGGTTTCTCTGCAACTTCTACCAACCCCCAGTTATTGCGGGGAGGATCGTGATGACATCGCCGTCTTTCAACGTTGTTTCAAGTTGTCCCGCGCGCGAAACCAGAGGCTATCCTTTTAATCAAAGTTAACGAACCTATCAATTAGAGCTATTTCCTTCCATAAAATCACTCCAGTAGCCCGCAGAAACTGTTAAAATACTTGATAAGGCGGTTTTAAAATCATCAGGCAAAAGGCTCACATATCATCATGATGAACGATAGAAGAGTTAGAATAGTGGTTCCCATGCATCCTGGAAAAGACGTGAAGCCAAGGCTCATCAACATAATCATAAAGGAAGCAGGCCTCACGAGAGAAGAATTCCTTAAACTTCTAAGAGAATTATGATAAGCAGATTCAACAAGTCCACAGAAACATTACTTCAAAAAAGACTAAGACAAAAACAACACGTCAAATAAAACGAACAAGCCGTCAGAAAAGACTAACCTAGAACCATAGAAATATCTAAACACGCATCTGCTTCCAAATCTGACCAGGCTGACGATTCAACACAACCCTCTTACGATAAATACTCCTAACCCTCCTACGCGGCATATCAGGAGGACGCTCCCGAGCCGCAACCCTAGGAGTAAGACTACGAACTTTTCCCGCGAGTGTGACGTTGCCGTGGGTTACCATTCCCATCAACACCTCTCTATATTTTTCTGTGTTATAGAAACACGCGGACTTGCTTTTAAACATTTCTCAGAAGGTAGCGTGCTGCATTCTCAGGGATCGTAAGGAATAGGGTACTCTATGGTGACAACATAACTTGGAGCGCCGTTAGCCAGCGCGTTGCTTCAGTGTTTCAACTGCATATTCCGAAATCAGGGCTGGAGGAAATGTGGGGACTTAAGTGCATTTTCGAGGTCACTGTTTATGTGGTAGAAGTATGCCTGACTCGGGTAGGGAAGGCTTGTTAGAAATATTCGGGAAAGCGAAGAACCTTGGTATTCGTGGATCAAGTACGCTTGCCTTCAGCTTCATCATTTTCCCAATTCTGGTTCCATGCATCGTGGGTGCGATGCTCGTCTTCAACTCACTCAGGGGATTGGCTGAGTGTTATGGGGAGGAGAAAATGTTTGGATATGCGTTCGGCGTTTTCCCCTACGCGATCGGACATGCGCTTTCGATGATCATGTTCCTCTCCGTCATCGTGGCCATTGTAGCATCCCACGGTCCTAAATTCCTACCTTGGCTTCTATTGGGCTTCCCACCAATGCTCATAGTGGTATGCTTCCTACCTTCTCTGATGGGAGCGATCCTCTTGGGAAGGGCTTTCGACATCCTTTCGAAAAAATCCGGCGAAGGGATGTTCAGAAAAATCGGCTTGCTTTTACCCGCAGATGCGATTTCGAAACTGATGGGCGCGGGCTTGAGGTGGAATCCACCGTTCCGGCCAACTGAAGCCTATATGTACGTGCTTTTCTTAATTTCAATGATGGGGGCTGTATCAATAGTTGCTTGGATGCTTGCTGCGAAAGCTTTTAGTAGACTTACCTTTGGAGAGTTTTTTGAAACACTTGTCAACGATTCTGGCACAGCGTGCTCTACATGTCAACTTTTAAAAGCCAATGAATGAAGGCTCACTTTATTTTCTTAGCTATTTCTATTGCTTTCTCCCTCTGCTTTCTACTGACGTAGAGACCTTGGTTGATGCAGGCATCTAGTATTTGAACATATTCCTCGATTGACTTTGCGCGCGCAACTGGTGCAACGAAGGATCTACTAAGTCACCTAACGGAACTTGCAAGAATGTATTCGGGGAGCCTAAGAATTTATATTGAAGGAAAACGTTGGATAGTAAAATGACGCAATGGGGTCTAGTAATAAAGATTTCAAGTAAAGCTTCGCCTGAAGCTGCTAAGGTGCTTAAGAGACTTAAATGGCTTGACTTTGGCTGGGAGAGCATGGAAATTATGATGATGAAAGGCTTAAGATGCTTGCCGACGATCGTGTATACTGCAAGCAGGATAGATGTTTCCAGCCCGTACTGCGTATGGACTCCAACTCTTCTCCATGAGGAGCTATCCCCGCAATATACTCAAGAGGTTGAAAGGACGTTTGGCTTGCTGAAGCAGAGGGTTAAGGTCTGGATAATCAGAAGCTCCGAGGAACCGGACTTCGCCAGATGGCCATGCGAGGTCTTGGATGTGAAAGAAGTTCAGGATGAGATAAACTGGCTTGCCGCACACGATTTGATGTCGAAAGATAGTCCGGAGGACAGGAGAGTTGCCGAGATTATTGCCTCGAAACTTTATTGGGGCAGGGAGCTGACACTCGAAGAGAAGATTAATGATGTGATAGACGACGAAAATCTTTTTGGAAAAAGGTTTGCTAATTTCTTCTCGAGAGCAGCCGAGGTTCATAGAAAGTACCCGAAGAGTAGGTTCTGGTTTTATGCCACTTCTGAGTAGACTGCTGAATCAGCATGAAGAACTTAAGAGTATCAACATGCTGTTAAATGGCGAACAGAGCTTGCGCGCGCAACTCCCTAGCCAAGGCTATGGAGTATGCTTCTCCAAGACCTAAGCCCATTTCCACCAGGTTTTCCTTCGGCTCAATTGAATGCTTTTCACTAGGATCCTTAAGCAGAATCCATTCTTGACGGGCTTGGGAAATTGATGAGAAATCCTCTTCAGTAAGGAATTCCCGCTTATAAAGGTGAAGCATGTCCTGCTAGACGGATGGGCACACATCGATCAATCCATAGAAGTTTCTCAGGAGATTAAGTTTTCTGATTTTAACAAGGTATATGGGAGGCGTTGTGTTGGAAACAACCATGCTAATCGTCTGGTCCCCTTATCGGTATCCTTGCCTTAGCCCTTATGTAGTCGAACTCGGTGACGGGTATTCCAGCTATTTCAGCAGCCCTCCCTATGGATACCCTGCCCTCCATGTAGAGCTCTAAGGCTAGCTTAACCCTGTTCGGAAGGGATTCGAAGTAATCCCAGTCTATGGGGACAAGTAAATCATCCTCGGTGAACCAGTATTTCCTTGTCTTCAATGCCTCCTGAGACATTCGACCCTAACGATTTATTCACGACATTCGGCTTAAATGCTTTTT
>CALIBN010000004.1 GCA_938045545.1 uncultured archaeon
GTTCGTCGCCCTGAGGGCTCATCCTACCGGGTTAATGGCTGTGTCAAGCCAGCCCCTGCCATCCGCGTGTAGCGCATGACCCGCTCCATAATATTCATCGCACCGTTATAGTCCGCGTTGCAGGAATGGTTGCAATGTGGACATTTGAAGAGCATGCGGCATCCTAGGAAAAGCCACACTGGGCCTATACCTAATTAAAGGCGAGCTTCAGCCATTATAATGCAAACGAAGATGCTTGCTCCAAAAACACTCGATTTCGTGCTCCTCCACAGCTCCCAACTATATCAAAACAATGGGCAGTATATTATTATGATCATACTCATCAGATGGATTCTAAAGAAAGAGCTTTTAGCCGAGAAAAATGTCAGCAATTAAGGGCAATGGGAGCGCTAAAGTACCCAAATGAAGAACAGAGGCTGAAGCTGCAGGACCTTAAGCAGGGATGAAGCGCGTGCTTAGCATTATTAATATTACCAAGAATAAGTATGTCAATACCGATTGGAAGAATATATTACAAGTGTAGCTAATCTCCCATAGTGACACCGAAGCATAGTTCCTTTTAAACTTGTAAAGCACGTGCTATAATATAGCGTGTGCAAGCCTATGAGGAGTTGAAGAGGGAAAGGGCGAAGGATAAGGAAAGAGCTCGTGGTAAAGTCGTGAGCTGCTAAAAGGTCTACTTAAGTTTCCCAGCTTTGCATAAATGGTAGCGCACGTTTAATTGTTGGTCAAAATTCTTAACATTTTGACAAACTTTTCCAAAAATGTGCGAATTCTATAGCTGGATAGTAATCGGTATCGCAGTCTTCATTCTTGGTAGCAATACTATTGCCTCTTCCAACTCTAGCTCCTGCAGCTTCAGCCTCTGCTCCTCGTTTAGATGCATCGTGTCGGCAATCTTTTCAACGTCGCTCGAGTATTGTAGCCTTAGACAGATCATTGTTCCACATAGCCCTAAGACATCTCTTGAGACCGTTAAGGGCCTCTGGTCTATTAACCAAACAGATTCTCCGAACTTCCTCATCTCCTTAAGCATTTTCTCGACTATGGTCTCCTGCCCTTCGAATTTGGCGGGAGCGATGTTGTGGACTTCTTCGCAGACTATGACGTGCGGCAGGCCCCCGTTGGGCTCCTTCTTAATCATAAACCTGCTTAAGCATCAGCCACGTGAGTATGTTCGCATCCCTATCCGTATCCAAATCGCTTAGGTCGAAGATAACCATATCTGAGAGAAGCTTCTCCATCATTCCTTCCTGTTCGCCGATCGTGTCGAAAACTTTCCCGATGCTTCCCTGTGTAAGCTCGCTCAGCCTCCCTATAAGCGAGAACAGTTTATCCCTAGCCTTTCCTGAACGAAGAAGCATCAGGTCTTCAGAGCTCACGCTCTTGTCGAGGAATTTCAAAGTCTACGAAATCTAGGCATCTTTCTTCTTTAACACATCTCAAATACATCCCCCTGAAAAGTGTGAAACCAACGGCCCAAACTCATCGGGCCAAGTCATAGCGAAGACCTCGCTTAAAACCTTAGCGTGGCCCTCCGGGTTGCCGTGGTGCTCGAGGAGGTTTATCCTAGCGTTGTCCGTGTTGAGGACTAGGGCATCATCGAATTCATCAACGTACTCTCCATGCCTATCGAAGACTATCGCAAAACCCCCAAACTCCCTATACCTTCTTAGAAGTGCTTTCGTTAAAGTGCTCTTCCCGGATCCTGGGACGCCGAATACAGCTAAGTGTAGAGGAAGGTCTTCTATCCCTATTCTGACCTTAAGCCTCTTGCTCATGGATTCGTAGTATCCTAGGAGTATACCATTCCTCCTGAGCCCACACGGGTAAGGCTCCGAATTCAACGGTCTTCTTCGGCATGTAGGATATGCTTGGCGTTATCGGCTTGGGAAAGCTTATGAAATTAGATAACTCATCGCTAGTCACATGAAGTCTGTTCAAGCCCGCTATCCCCCTGACGAGTATGCTTCTCATCACTCCCACCAGGCTCAGCCACCAAGCCTCCTCGATCTTAACCCTATAGGACGATGAGAAAGATGCCTTGACAGCTTCAACACGCTCCTTCTGTTTCTCGCAAGCCTGCTTGGGATCCCTATCGGAAGCCCCTATCACCATGATTATTGGGGAGCATGTCCAACATCCCGTTTGCCCATTAAGCCTCTCGTACTGAGAACGGAGGAGCTCGAGCTTAGCCGACTTACTTAAGTCAACGCCTATGCTCACCCCTGCTGTTAAAAAGCCCATCCTCCCTAAGCTCCCTGTAGGCCTTGGAATATCTGGATAGAATATCCTTCTTCTTTACCCATGTGTTTAGAAGATGGAGGAATCCTCTATATGATTTGACCGGGACGCAGAACCTAAATGAGCACCCCGATTCGGCAGAGGACCTTAAGGCGTTCCCAAGACCATCCTCAAGAAGGCTACTCCTCTCCTCTTTCAGCTTAATTAGCAGGAATGATGCTACTTAGACTTCCTTACCCCTAAGCAGGATTAACCTGTTTCCCCGCTTAGAAACCGGGAAACCCCCTAGGGACCATAGCACATTATCGATGGAAGCCATGAGCAATTCGAGCTCAGCTCCGGGACAGCTTGCCAGTATTGAGGCCTTAAGCCTTGAGGCGCGAGTACGAAAATTTCCAGTGCTACCTGAGGGGAGAGAAAACAGTTCTGTTATGTGCTGCCACGAAGCAAGCCGCGGAGAGGTTTCTTAAGAGGCTGAACGGGAATCTGAAGGAGAGGGAGTACCCGCTAATACTAAGAAACGACACTTATAGCGTTAGAATCGAGCAGAGCCCCTACGTGCTCAAGATACCTATCTACGGCGTCTGGAGAGGGATAAGGATTCCGATAAGGATGCACGAGCCGATAACAGGCGATATGAGACTTAAGGAGGCCAAGGTAATCCATAGGGGCAACGAGTGGTTCGTCCACATCTGCGTTGAGAAGAAAGTTGAGGAGAAAGCTCATAAGAACGTTTTAGCTATCGACATGGGGATAAGGTGGATCGCCACTACGGTCAACTCCAGCAACCCGGTTCCGAAGTTCTACGGTAAAGAGTTGAGGAGGGTCAGGGGACACTTCTTCCACCTGAGAAGAAGCCTTGCATTGAAGAAGGCATACGGAGCAATAAAGAAGATTGGTGATAGGGAGCGAAGGATAGTGAACGAGGCCTTAGAGACGGATGCGATGATCGCAATGGGAAACCTGAAGGGGATTAGGGAAAGCGATAAGGGCAATAGATTTAATAGGAAACTAAATGGATTTCCATACTACAAGCTTGGTAAATTCATAGAGTATAAGGCTAGATGGCTTGGAATCAAAGTAATCAGAGTAAATGAAATGAACACATCGAAGCTATGCCATAAGTGCGGAAAGAGGGGAATTCGTAAGGGGAGCCTCTTCAAATGTCCACATTGCAACCATTCCTGCAACGCGGACTATAACGGTGCGATGAATATTATGGAGCGGGTCATGCGCTACACGCGGATGGCAGGGGCTGG
>CALIBN010000005.1 GCA_938045545.1 uncultured archaeon
AACTATCCCTACCATAGCATTCTCCTTGCCCCGTCTCCCTGCCCCCTCTGGGGGCTATAATAATAGACATGAGCAATTTTCAGGTAATTCCAGACAGCACTTCCTCTGCGGATGTAAAGCTGAGTTTTAAGAACCTCTTCGCCTTTCTCTCTTCTCTGGACTATCTGGCTTTTCTTGAGAAGGAAGGGGCTTTCAGGCACATGGGCTCCACTGAGTATCTATACTACACAGAAGAAAAAACTCAGCTCTGGATTTTTGTCTTCAGAGAATACCTCAAGTGGGTTTCTTTTACCTACCTCATTACGGGGCTCACCTTCTCCCTTATCCTGGGGCTTAACTTCATAGCATCCACTCTCATATCCGCCTTTGTTTATGGACTTGCAAGCATATGGATAGTCCACAGGTATCTGTGGGGAAGGGGGTATCTCTATACGGTGCTGAGAGATTTTCTGTGGGCAAGTTTCTGGCTTTCTCTTATCATGTGGCTTGGGCTTGAGCTTTTCCTTTTCTACACGGTGCCCTACGCATGGTCTGCCTTTGAAAGATGGCTCTTTACTCCAGACAAATCTACTCTTACACAGCTTGTCTACACTCCAGCTCTGTTTTTCTACCTTACCATAAAGCAGTATCTGCATTCTGAAGTCTTCAACAACATCCTGAAGTCTTTCTTCATCACCCTACCCATCAAGGTTTTTGCCTTCCTCATACCCATCTTCTACTTTTACTACATCCGCAGATACAGGCAGACCTCAAGAGACTACTGGATGTCTCTTATCAGAAGAGTTCCTGACTGAAAGCCAATCTCTCAGTAAAAACGCCACTTTCAGGCCTGTTGTCTGTAATGAGTCTTGAGAGCTCTCCCTCTTTCTCAACAATGAGCTCTCTGAAGTTTCTTATAAGCAAAAACTTTCCCCTCCTGCCTGCAAGAAAGGAAGGATAGATTTTTATCTCCTCAAAATACTGCTCTTCAAAAACGGGCACTCCTCTCCACAGGAGAACTCCCCTGTATACGGTTGGAATTGTCCTTTTCTCCCTGCCACGGGAAAGCACCACAGAGGAAAAGTCATGAGTAAAGCAAAAACCACAGTTTTCAATAGTGTCGCACTTGAATATGGTCTCATACCTCTTTACAGGCTCACCATCCGCATAAAAGAAAAGCTCTATGGTGGTAAAGGGATTTATCACTCTGTCCCCACAGACCACTTCCACACTCGCCTTCTCTGAAGAAAATATCCTCTCAAGCCAGTTAATCTCTCTTCCTGTTTCTTGCATCATCAAGCCACCTCTCCACCGCCTGCACGCCTTTTTGTGCTATACCTGACGGATCCACAGAGCCAAAACTGCCAGCCTTCTCCATCACCCACTCCTCTATGGCTCTGAAGCATTCTGGATTGGAAAAGTCAAGCCTTTGAAACTCCTCCATACTGAAACCACTGCAATCAGGACTTTTAGCAGAACCCCATGTCTTTCCTATCTGAGGTCTTCCACACTCCTGAAGTATCCTTGAAAGCCTTGAGTTAAAACAGCAAAAGGATTTGCTCTCTTCCACGCAGATTTTAGCAGGCCCAACCTTGACACGCTTAGAACAGTATTTGCCTATTTCAACACATGTTAATGCGGTTCTTCTTTTCCTGAGCTCTTTCTCAGACTTTCTGCACAGCATCTGCAACAGCCCTCCAGAACCACAACAATTCTGACCAAGCATAAAAAGCCCACCTACCCTGCAGGACATCCTCCAGCCAGAGAAAAACCTCACGTTCACACATGCGGTATTATCAGAATAAGTAGGGCTTTCCTCATAAACAGGCTCTTCTTCCACTACCCCCTTCGTAGTGTCTATCCTGTCAATGCAGTCCCTGCACCTGAGCGGATTGTTGTCTATGCCTACACCTATCTTCCTTGGCTGAATGTATACCCTGTAATCAAAGCTATTGTCGTTGATACACTCTCCGGTTACGCTTTCCCAGTCCACTATTCCTCTGAAGTTCACTGGCGCATTTAGCCTGTAAAAGTAAATGCCATTCACCTCTACCCTGTTATACGAAACAATCTCCACTGGCACGCTTCCGCAGGCAAATCTGTCAGGCCTGTTTACCGCATAATATCTTCCGTCTTCACCAACCAGCAAAAGCACCCCCTCCTCAAAAGCCCTCCATGCAGGCCTGTTGCACGCTGGATTGGCCATCTGCTCATGATTTACTCCACTGCAATAAAAAACCATTCCGTCAAAGGCAAGGTATGAATCTCTGGAGACAACTCCTGAAAACCTTGCCTCTGAAAGCCTTCCATAGCCCCTTACCTGTGCCCTTTCAGGGAAGGATACCATGCCATTTACAAGCACAAGGTCGTAGTTGTTATCCCTTACGCATTCCTGAGTGATGCTTTCCACATCCCTTACCGCATTAACCCTTTCTGGAAAATTCGCCCGCACAGAATTACCCCTGACCTCGAGAGGTTGTAGCTCTACAATGTTAAGCCTTTCTATAGCGCATCCAAGACGATCTCTGTGAAGATTTATCCTGTATAGCCTGCCACTCTCTCCCCTGAATATCAACCTTCCAAGAGCCCTCACTCCATACTGGTCACAGGCTCTATCATAACCCCCCTCAAGGTCAAGAGCGTCATCGGTGCAGTATGCAATATAGCCAAAAGCGGTAAGCCATACTTCTCCAACAACCTCAAAGTTTATCCACGGCAAAGTCTCTTTCCCTCTCAAAACCACATACCTCAGCCCACCATCACTCAGCCCACTATCACTATCACCGCATAACCATTCTCTCCCTCTGTCTCCACTTTCTGCACAACTGAGATTGTGTTCTCTCAAAAAAGCCTGCCATTCTTCAAAGCTCACAGGATTTTTGGTTTCAAACCTCACATAGCTGTCAGTCCTGTCCCTCACTACTACATCCTCTCTCATACAAAGCCTGTCTCCTTCGTCCATAGGACAGAAAAACCTCTCTCCATGCCTCCTGCAGACTGGCAGTTCTCCGCAATCATCCGCCATACCATTTCCATTCTGGTCTACAACGCACCGCATGCTGTCAAGGTAGATAACTCCGTTCTGCACATCCTTCACGCAGGATGCATCCGTCTCTGCAAAAGCTACAGAGGCAAACACACTCAAAAACAAAATCACCTTTCGCATTGCTTGTCCTTCACCATCTGAGATATCCATGCCATTGCTCCTGCACTTATGGCAAAACCGCTCTTCGGGTCGCAAGTGCAACCTTCTATCAGAGTTTCACCCATTGACAGAGGACACACACCACCCTGACATTCTCTCAGGTCGTATTCCCCATGCCTGACCTTCACCACACACTGAGCCTGACAGTCCACAGTCCTTACAGGCAACTTAGCACTGCCTCCCTCAGTGCACACCTGCTTTGCAGGCACCACACATGCGTTTCCTCTTTTCACCCACCC
>CALIBN010000006.1 GCA_938045545.1 uncultured archaeon
CAGGAAAGGGCATTCAGCAATCCTAAGATAGAGTTTTTATGGAACAGCGTGGTGGAGGAGATTCTGGGAGGTGAACGCGTGGAAGGAGTAAGGGTTAAAAGGGTTGACACTGGAGAGGTGTCTGAAATCAGGTGCGACGGGGTTTTCGTATCGATAGGCTATAAGCCTAATACTGAGCTTTTCAGAGGGCAGGTGGAAATTGATGAGAAAGGGTACATAGTTGTTAGAGACTATACGAAGACTAGTGTTGACGGTGTTTTCGTCGCCGGTGAGGCTAAGGATTACCGTTACCGTCAGGCTATTACTGCGGCAGGCGAAGGATGTCAAGCCGCGCTTGATGCAATAAAATACGTTGAAGAGATTAAACACCGTCCTAATAGGTTGTTATCCTAACCTGTAAATCAACAGTATTATGCCTAGAATCGGTTTCCACGCGGTTTATGAGAAAATTAGAGAAGCAGTGGACCTTGCTCACAAGCATGGCTTTTCTTAGCGCGCTCGATATATATGAAACGCTATGAAGTTCCCCCGGAGAAGTACACGGTCATCAATGTTCTTTCAAGCATGCTAAAAGGCGCGAGATTTTCCTCACACTAGACTGTCGAACTTAAGGCTATGACACTACTCATCGCGTTGTTGAAGAATTTTCCTTAAAACCTAGATAAAAGTAAGGGGATGCCATTTGCACGATAGGACTGAAAAGAAGGACGCCAGATAATCGAATGGGTTCACGGATTTCAAACATTGCCTGAGAACTCTCTCCAAACCATGATTTAGAGCATACTATGGAGCGTGCTGGACCATTTAAAAACTCCTTGGTTCCTCTTAAAGCGCTCTTTTAGAAAAAATATTAAGAGCTACTTGAGCCCTGCCTATGGGAGGGGGAAAAGTTTAAACTTAGATGCTGCTCATACTTTATTGTGAAAGAGGCTGTTCTATGGCATAAAGAGGATGATAAAATTAGATGCGACCTTTGTGGGAGACGCTGTTTAATATCTGACAGGACCTTTGGAGCATGCCTTGTGAGGAAAGCTATTGACGGAAAACTTTACAGTCTAAACTATGGTAAACTCATCGCTCTACATGTCGACCCCATTGAGAAGAAACCTCTTTTCCATTTCCTACCTGGGAATTTCACTTTTTCAATAGCGAGTGCAGGATGCAATTTCTCATGCAGGTTTTGCTGCAATTACGATATTAGTCAGGTTTACCGCGACAGGAGGCTAGAACATGTTGTCGGCGACGAGTATTCTCCTGAAGACGTTGTCAACCAGGCTTTGTCAGAGGGCTGCAGGATAATAAGCTACACGTATACCGAGCCCACAATATTCTTCGAGTTCGCCTATGATACTGCAAAGCTAGCCCATGAAAGGGGCATCAAAAATACCTTCGTCACTAACGGCTACATGACGCCGGAAGCGGTTAGGATGATCGCACCATACCTTGATGCCGCTACTGTGGACTTCAAGTGCTCAGGCGACCCGGAGTGTTACAGGAAGGTAATCGGCATCTCAGATGTTAAGCCCATATACGACTGCCTTATGGAGATGAAGAAGCAAGGGATCTTCATCGAGATTACGAACCTCGTTATCCCGGGTTTCGACGATGATATGAGTGGTTTCAGGGATCTCGTCAGGTGGATTAGAGATAACCTGGGCGACGAGACTCCTCTTCACATACTCAGATTCTTTCCAACATACAGGTTTTCAGACATTCCGGATACGCCCTTGGAAAGCCTTAGGAAAGCATATGAGTTAGCCAGACAGGAAGGAATGAAGTTTGTTTATTTAGGAAATGTACCCGGCCAAGGTGAGAACACTTACTGCCCAAGTTGCGGGGAGCTTTTGATCGAAAGATTCGGGTTGATGATGAGCCGCAGTAGGCTTGTCGGTGACAGATGCCCGAGATGCGGGGCGAGAATACCAGTAGCGGTTGGAGGCAGGCATTGAAGTTTGCAAGCGGTTTTCCTTCCTGAAAGACGGCCTTAACAATAACTATTAATACATCCCCAAAGTATTCTTATTTGAGCCTTGCAAACGGTATGCGTAATCGGAGTAGGGAAAATGGGCAGCACAATGGTTAGAAACATAATTAAAACTGGAGAGTACAGGGTGGTCGCTACTGATGTTGACCCCAATAGGCGTATGCTTGTTAAATCGTACGGGGTTGAGGTTTTCGAAAGTAACAGGGATGCCGTAAAGAACTCCGACTTGGTCATACTAGCTGTTAAGCCTAGGGAAGTAGAAGCTGTGTTAAACGATGTTAAAGACTTGATCGGTGGAAAGCTTGTAATATCGATTGCTGCAGCAGTAACTTTAAAGCATATGGAGAAGATTGCTGCAGACGCTAGGTTTATCAGAGTAATGCCGAACATCCTTATTGAAGTTGGCGAAGCGTTCATCGCAATATGCCCCGGCTCTAGAGCGACGGAGGAGGATGTTGAACTGGCTTCAAGGGTCTTCAGCAGGATGGGCGAGGTGGCTAGGGTTAAGGAGAATCTGATGGATGCAGTAACAGGGTTCTCTGGAAGCGGGCCGGCTTACGTATTCACCATTATAGATGCTTTTGCAGACGCCGGTGTGAAGATTGGCCTGCCGAAGGAGCTTGCACTCAGAATAGCTGCAAGGATGATGCTAGGCTCCGCAAAAATGGTTTTGGAGGGAAAAGGTAGGCCGATGGAGCTTAGAGACATGGTTGCAACCCCTGGAGGTACAACCATAATGGGCATTTACGAGCTTGAGAAAGGAGGGATTAGGGCAACAATAATGAACGCTGTGGAGGCCGCTTTCAAGAGAGCTAGGGAATTGTCAGAGCCGCTCTCCCAAACCGATTGAATTAAAGTTTAGGAGGGTTAGAAGGCTTTCTGAAAACCCTTATATAAGTCCCTTCCATTCGCAAGGTTTCAACCAATAAGACATGAGCGTTGAGAAGCCGCTGCTAGACTATGTAGAATCGTTAAGGCCGAGGAAAAGTTTTACAGAGTCAATAACAGCCTTCACGAGGCTAATTAAATACCATAAGAAATATTTTTTACTCATAGCTATAGTTATAGCATTATCTTTCATAAGAGCTTACCTGTTTACCCTTGAACCCCTCTACACATCTCTAATAATAGACGATGTTGTCGTAGGGGGGAAACACGAGTTACTTGTTGATTATATTATGGCAATTCTGCTTGTCGGAATAGGTTTCGCCGTCGTCAACTTTTTCGTAAGCTATTTGAACGGTTTGATGGCGCTTTACATAGTACGGGACATACGGTCCGAGTACTATGCTTCCCTCCAGGTTAAATCCTTCAGCTTCTATGACTCCGTCGCAGTAGGCGACCTTGTTTCAAGAGCCACGATGGACCTTCAGCCTGTTGAAGCCTTCCTAAGAACATGGGTCAGCACCGTGTTCAACGCGGTTTTCTCAATAATAGTTTTCTTCTCAGTAATGTACTCCGTCAGCCCCTCCATGACCCTTATCTCCTTAATACCCATACCTATAATATTCTACTTTACGACCCGCCTCTGGGTGGAGACGATGCCGCTTTTCCGAGTGATGCAGCTTATACTTGGGAGATTGAGCGCCTACATTCAGCAGAACATTATTGGCATGAAGACCGTTAGGATATTCCGGAGAGAGAGGGATGTTGTCGAAGGCTTCAAGAAGGCGGAGCAAGTATTCGTTAAAACAGCCATAAACGCTGGGAGAATACAGTCGATCTACATGCCTCTCCCAACCGCGATACTAACCCTTTCAATAGCGATGGTTTACGTTTACGCCGCATACTCGATTTTCAACGCTGGAGCGGCGCTGACGGTTGGAAGCATAATTCTTTTCGCAAGATACATGATGCGGCTAAGCTTCCCGTTGAGAGACCTCAGCATGCTGCTCGGAACCTGGATCAACGCGTCAGCTGGGCTTGAAAGGGTCTTCGAAGTCATGGATGCTCCGAAAGGTGTTGAAGACTTGCCTGACGCTGAAGAAATAACTATAAAGGAGGGGACAGTGGAATTCCGGAACGTTACTTTCCAGTATGCTAACGGCAAGCCTGTTTTAAAGAATGTGAGTTTCAAGGTTAATCCGGGGGAGAAAATTGCGATTCTCGGTGCCACCGGCTCAGGTAAATCCACCCTTGTCTACCTTATACCGAGGTTCTACGACCCTACTTCAGGAAGCATACTCATAGACCGCGTAGACATTAAAAGGTTTAAACTGTCTTCTTTAAGAAGGCAGATAGGCATTGTTCCACAGGATGTTTTCCTATTCTCCGGAACCATCAGGGAAAACATAGCTTTCGGAAAGCCCGATGCCTCCATGGAGGAGATCGCGAGGGCTGCGGAGCTGGCTAAGATACGAGACTTCATAGAGTCCCTCCCTGATGGTTACGATACTTTCGTCGGCGAAAGGGGGGTAACGCTCTCAGGAGGACAGAGACAGAGGATAACTATTGCGAGGGCGATTCTCACAAACCCTAGGATACTTATAATGGATGATTCGCTCTCCTTCGTGGATTCTAAGACTGAGCAGGAAATACAGTCTGCAATAAATGAAGTGATGAAGGGTAGAACAACCTTCATAATCGCGCAGAGGCTTTCAACAATAAGGAATGCTGACAGGATAATGATTCTAGACGACGGGGAAATCGTCGAGTTTGGAACACACGGGGAGCTTATGGCTAGGAGTGGCGCCTACAGGAGGATTTACGAAACACAGTTCCTAGGCAAGAGTTTAGAAATCGTTTCAGCAGAGGTGGGTGAAAGGTAATGTCAGGACCTTGGCGCACCTTCTCCTCCACTGAGGAAGAGGGGAAGAGAACTGTTCCGGATAGAATACTTATTAAAAGGCTTTACCATTATATTAGGCCGTTTAGAAAGAACCTGGCAATCGCGGTCCTAGCGATAGTTTTAACTTCGATAACCGGGTTGGCTGCACCGTACATGCATAAGGTTGCAATAGACCAGATAATACAGACGGGGGATCTTTCAAACTTCCTCTGGTGGATACCGCTGTTTATCCTTGTCGTACTATGCAACTTCTTCTTCCAATACGTGCAGATATTTCAAATGAGAATAATCGGTGAAAACGTTGTTTCATTAATTAGAGATGAAATTATGGAGAAACTTCAAGTCATATCTTTAAGATATTTCTCAGAGGGCGAGATAGGTAGGATAATCTCCAGACCAGTAAACGATGCTAACAACCTTAGAATATTCCTTCGCATGGGTTTCACCAGCATACTTCTCGATACGTCTTCAATACTGGGCACATTCATAATCATGTTCATGCTGGATTTCGAATTGACCGTCATAGCCCTCGCCTTCATCCCCATAGCTGTAATCATTATTTGGCAGCTTGGAAGATATTCTAGAAGAGTTTACAGGAAAACCCTTTCAACACTAGCAGGATTAACCGGGAGGATGCAGGAGGACCTTTCCGGAATAAAAGTTATCCAGGCCTTCGTGCAGGAGGAAAGGGCGTTGAGAAGGTTTGAAGAAACGCAGGTGGAGAACGTTAAGGCGACGAAGAACGCGTTGAAAATCTCCTCAGCCTACCAGCCTGTCGTCATAATGCTGAGGATAATCGGAACCTTGGCTATTCTATGGTTCGGAACCCTTTTCATTGAGAGTGGGGCAATAACCATAGGCACACTTGTCGCATTCATAGAATACCAGTTCTCCTATTTCATGCCGCTCGTGGACTTGATAAATGTTGCAGACCAGTATAACTCTGCAATGGCTGCTGTCGAAAGGCTTTTCGACCTTATTGATGCTAAGATTGAAGTAACTGAGCCTCCCCCCGGAATAGCTGTTGAGCTGAAATGATAGAGGAAGTAAGTTTTGAAAACGTTACGTTCGGCTACGATCCGAGCCTCCCTGTCGTGAGAAACATCAGTTTCACGCTTACAAAGGGGAAGAAGCTGGCCATAGTTGGTCCAACTGGAGCCGGGAAGTCTACGGTAATAAACCTGCTTGCAAGGTTTTACGATCCCAATGAGGGAAGAATCCTTGTGAACGGTCATGATTTACGTAGGATACCCATTTCATCTTGGAGAGCCAGACTGAGCATAGTTCTTCAAGACTCGTTCCTTTTCCCGATGAGCGTGAAGGAGAACATAAGATTCGGTAAACCGGATGCTTCAGACGAGGATGTTATAGCTGCAGCTAAGGCTATTGGTGCGCACGAGTTCATAGTTAAGCTCCCCGACGGATACGACTACATGATTCAGGAGGGTTCGTCGAACATCTCTATTGGCCAAAGACAGATGATAAGCTTCGCGAGAACCCTACTGGCGAACCCTGAACTGCTCGTGCTGGATGAAGCCACATCCTCTGTAGACCCTTACACTGAGCTTATCATACAGAGGGCTCTGAGTAAACTCCTAAAGGGGAGAATGGCGATCATAATAGCACACAGGCTCTCAACAATAAGGCTATGCGATGAAATAATAGTGCTTAATAATGGTGTTATTGTTGAAAAAGGCACGCACGAGGATCTTATGCGGAAAGGCGGCTTATACAGTTCTTTCTACAGGCTTCAGTTCATAGAGGAAAAAGGCTTTTAAACGACTCAGTGTCGGATTAAAAAATTTTAAAAGGCGTTTTTAAAACCGTTCTACCGGGGAGGCGGCTTGGCCGGAGTTAGAGAGGTTTCCGAATCTCTACGCGAATGGGAGAGGATTGCGGCGCATTCGCACATAACCGGATTAGGCTTAGAAGGGTTGAAGGCTAAGCCTGTCGGAGGCGGAATGGTAGGCCAGATCGAGGCAAGGGAGGCAGCTGGCCTAGTGGTAAGGCTGATAAAAAGCGGCAAGTTTGCGGGCAGGGCAGTCCTGCTCGCAGGCCCGCCTGGAACAGGAAAGACAGCGATAGCTACAGCAATCGCTAGAGAACTCGGCAGAGACGTCCCCTTCGTACCACTCGCCGCAAGCGAAATATTCTCCACAGATATTAAGAAGACCGAGTTTCTAATGCAGACCCTTAGGAAGGCGATAGGCGCAAGGATACATGAGGTCAGGAAGATTTACGAGGGGGAGGTTAAGGAGGTCTCTATAGAAAAAGCCCCGCACCCGTATAATCCCTATCAGCAGGTGCCTGCAGGAGCCACGATAAAAATCGCCACCAAGGAGGAGTCGAAGAGGCTTACGATGGACCAGAGCTTCGCAATCCAGCTGATACAGCAGGGCATAGAGACAGGCGACATTGTTCAAATAGATCCTGAAGGGGGAAGAATCGTTAAGCTCGGCAGGAGTAGGAGGAGCGTGGAGGAGAAGAAGGTTGACCTTTCCACCGTCCAGGTCATGGATGTTCCTAATGGGAACGTGCTTAAGGAGAAGGAGTTCGTCTACCCTGTTACGCTGCATGCTCTCGACATGGCTGCGACGCGACGAGGCGGAGACATTTTCAGCATATTTTTTGGAGGAAGAGAATCTAAGGAGATTGAGCCTGAAACCCGGAGGGAGGTTGACGACTATATAAAGACGCTTGTTCAAGAGGGCAGGTGTGAACTATTACCTGGGGTGGTTTTCATAGACGAGTGCAGTATGCTCGACATAGAGACCTTCGCATTTTTAAACAGGGCGCTGGAGCAGGACCTAGCCCCTATAATAATATTCGCGACGAACAGAGGGTTTTCCACCGTGAGGGGCACAGACATTAGGGCTCCCCACGGAATGCCCCTGGACCTTCTCGACAGGCTTCTAATAATAAACACGAAGCCCTACAGTAGAGAAGAGATAAGGAAGATACTTGAAATAAGGTCTGAGGCCGAGAAAATCCCGATAAGCAACGAGGCGATTGAATACTTGACGGATATAGGGGGTAACACAAGCCTAAGGTATGCGGTTCAGCTGATGGCTCCAGCATTCGAACTGGCTAAGGAGAGAAAAGCCAGCAGAATAGAAAAGGATCATGTAAGCTATGTGGAGAAACTGTTCGTAGACGTGAAGAAATCCGTTGAATATTTGAGGGAATATGAAAAACAGTTCCTAGATCTCTAGGGCGAACATTTAAGACGCTTTTTTTAAAATGCTCCTCATGTGGATAGTGGACGGGGTGGTTGCAGCCTCGCCAATTGCGACAAGACCGGAAGACGTTGACTATTGGTTAGAATCCGGTGTGAAGGCTGTTGCAATACTAGCTGAGCCTCACGAGATAGCCAGATACTGGGGGGACTCGGAGAACTATTTCAAGTTTCTTAAGGATAAGGGTTTTGAAATCCTACATAGCCCGATCAAGGATTTCCATGCTCCAACGTTAAGCCAGCTTGAGGAACTGGTTGAATGGATGGAGGCTAAGGTTAAGGCTGGCAAGCCGGTTCTGGTACACTGCCACGCTGGCATAGGTAGGACAGGGATGGTGATAGCCGCCTATCTTATCAGGAATGGCAGCACCCTTGAGCAGGCAGTGAGAGAAGTGAGGAGTAAGATTCCTCTGGCCCTAGAGGTTGACGTACAGTTATCACTGGTCTACGAGTATTATGAGAAGAAGAGAACAGTCGGTTAATAGCGCGCGATTTTAAAGAGCAATCGAGAAATATAGGGAAGAGCTAAAGCCCACCCTCTTTCAAGAAGTATTCAAAATCCTGTCGCTTGACGATGTTTCCGGTTTCTTCTTCAATATTTCAGCCATAATACTAGTATTCTCCCGTATTTTCCTCGCCAGCTTCATGTCGTCTGTTACCAGTTTAGCATTGTTCTCCGTTGACGCAACTATGTAGGATGCATCGTAGAATGTTGTTTGAAGATCATAAGCCAACTTGAGGGCGAGATCATTGTTTGAAATGTCTACAACCCTCATTATTTTCAAAACCTTATCTAACAGGACCATTGTTTCAAACGCCTCCTCAACGCCTATTCTCTTCTGCAGTAAGGCTTCTTTCCACAAAGCGTTCCCGATTTCATATTTCGCAAGGCATAGGATTAGAGAATCCTTAAGCAGTCTATAAGCATCCTGCTTACGGAGCCTTATGACGTTTAATAAGGCAGAAGCATCGTAAAGCAGCTTCATCTCTCTTCCCGACCCTCTCTTATCAGGGCAGCGATCTCTTCAGAGGGAATCTTCTCCAAAACTCCCCCGATCCTCTGCAGAGCCTTCCTGACTTCCTCCTCCTCTACTCTTCTAACCTCTTCCTCAAGAGCTTTTCTAACAACCTTGCTCACAGGTATGCCGTATTTTCTCAACTTCTCACGCAACTCTCTATCTATCTTAGCGGATACAGTCACATACGTCAACGTAATACTGTTTGAGTAATACTAAAAAGGTAATATTTAAGTTTTATAGAAACGCGAGCTCGCGCGCATTAGACTCCCTAAAGGAAAAAAGATATAAAGGGCTTTGTTTCCTTACTAGTCTTGGTAGGGAATGGGCGGCATCAAGGTCTACATATCAGACGGGTTAGAAAAAAGGTTCAGGGAAATGGCCATGAGGCTTTATGGGTATGGCAGGGGTTCGTTGAGCATAGCCTCAGAGAAGGCGTTTACAGCCTGGCTTTCTCAAGTTTCAGAAGTTCTAGATGTTGCAGAATCCATTGAGGATCCTGTGGAAGCCATATACGGCATGCTCTCCCACGTTAAGAAGACGGGGGTTGAACTCCAGCATGAGGCGCGTGAAGCCAGAGCGAGAAAAACCCTTGAGCACAGAACTTCTGCTTGACTCCAACGTTTTCCTAGAGGTAGAACTGGCGGAGCAGCACGCAGAAGCATGTAAGCTCCTCCTAGGCAGGATTAGGGACGGCCTCGTTAGGTCAGCGATCACAGATTTCCACGTGGACTCTATTGTCACAGTTATGGAGAACTACGGTAAAGGCTGGAAAGATCTAGCTGTGTTCCTAGCCTCACTACTCCGGTACAAAGGGTTGAGAATACACCCCATGGGTCTAGGAGGCCGAATTAAGGCTGCACACATCATGAGAGACCACGGTTTGGATTTCGACGACGCGCTTGCAGTCCAAGCACTCAAAGAGCTGTCAATAGAAACAATAGTCTCCTACGACGATGATTTTGACGCAGTACAATGGGTTAAAAGACGTACTCCCGAAGAACTGCTCTAAAACTGCGCGCGCTTTCATTAACACGCTTTTTGGCGTGCACCCTGTTTCCTTGCACTCAATCCCTCAAAAGTTTTTAAGAGCTGAGACACACTGGTGTGCCTTGCGAAAAATAACCCTGTTTGAATTAATATGTTTAAAGCCTGTTGAAAGAAAAGCGCGTGCTCAGGAACATAATTCAGGCTTTTTGAGTATGCGATTAGGACTTTTAATCTAGTGCACGCTGTGACCGGGTTTCCTGAAAGAAAACTGTTTAAGGCTAGCGCGGTGCAATGTATTACAGTAGCGCTTAAAGACTTTTAAGAAGGAATATTAGAAAGTTTTGCCATGAAAGGTGTTATTCTGCATGGCGGCGCCGGCACTCGTCTTCGGCCCTTGACTTTCAGCGGTCCTAAGCAGCTTATCCCCGTGGCGAATAAGCCTATTAGCCAGTACGTGTTGGAGGATTTGCGGAGTATCGGTGTTATTGACGTGGCGATTGTTCTGGGCGAAACCTTCCCAGAGCTTGTTCAGCAGTATTACGGTGATGGAAGCAGGTTCCGCGTGAGAATATCGTATGTCCACCAGGGTAAGCCCCTGGGCATTGCTCATGCAATATACTTGTGTAGGGATATCGTACAGGATGACAGCTTCATAGTTTACCTGGGGGATAATCTTCTTCAGAAGGGTGTGAAAAAATATTTTGAAAAGTTTCTTGTGAACGATTATGATTGCATGATTCTTTTGAAGGAAGTTGACGATCCCTCCAGGTTCGGAGTCGCCGAGTTCGATGACAAGGGTAGTCTTGTGAAGCTTGTCGAGAAGCCCAAGGTTCCCCCCAGCAGGTTCGCTCTTGCCGGCGTGTACTTCTTTAAGCCTGTTGTCTTCGAGATCATTAAAGGTTTGAAACCCAGCTGGAGGGGGGAGCTCGAGATTACCGACGCTATTCAAACAATGCTTGAGAAAGGGTACAAGGTGGGTTACAGCTTTGTCGACGGTTGGTGGCTCGACACCGGGAAGAAGGACGATATCCTGTATGCCAACTTGCTTATACTCGATGAGTTCGGTGTTAGGGAGATTAAGGGTGAACTGATCGACTCGAAGGCCGAGGGCAGGGTTTCCGTGGGCGAGGGAAGCAAGATCATCAACAGCAATATAAGGGGCCCGGCGGCAATCGGGAGTAACTGCATAATCCAAGATTCTTTCATCGGCCCCTACACGAGCATAGGTGATAACGCTAGGGTTTTCAACAGTTCGATCGAGTGTTCCATCGTTTTAGAAGGGGCGTGCATTGACCACGTGGACAGGCTTGAGGAGAGCCTTGTCGGAAGGAACGCGAGGATTGTGAAGAACAGGGCTAGTAATGCTGTAAGGCTCCATATCGGGGATTACTCAGAGATAGAGCTATAGGCTTATTACCCTGCATCCGTATGTTTTAATCATGCAGAACGAGGTTAGGGAGCTCCCCCTTTCGGGCGTGAGGCTTCTCGACCTGACTAGGCATCCTGACGAGCGGGGAGTGTTCACTGAAATCATGCGTTCAGACTGGAAAAGCCTTCTTGGGGAGGATCCTATTCTGCAGGCGAACCTCTCAGTAACATATCCTAGTATCGTAAGGGCGTGGCACAGGCATAAGAGAGGTCAGGCGGATTATTTTCTCACATTGAAAGGCACGGTAAAAGTCTGCATCTACGACGAGGAGGAGGCTCACCTGCTTGAAGCAGTATTGTCTGAGGCCAGAATGCAGGTCCTGAGGGTTCCGGGTTACTACTGGCACGGCTTTAAGGTTGTGAGCCCCGAGCCCGCCTACCTAGTGTATTTCGTGAACAGGCTTTACGATTATGAGGAGCCTGATGAGGAGAGGAGGCCTTGGGACGACCCTCAAATAGTTCCCAGGAAGATTAACGGTAGGACTGATGATCCGCGGTGCAACAAGCCGTGGGACTGGTTTTACCCTTCTCACAGGTGAGAACATGCGCCTCATAGTTACTGGCGGCTGCGGGTTCATAGGAAGCAATTTCATAAGGCACGTGTTAAGCGAACATGAGGACGTTGAGGTTGTTAACGTTGACAACCTTTCCTACGGGTCTAACCTGAACAACCTGAAGGATCTTGAGGACGATAGGCGGTACAGGTTTGTAAGGGGAAGCATATGCGACACGGGTCTTATGAGCAGGCTCTTGGAGGATGCTGAGGCTGTCGTCAATTTCGCCGCAGAGAGCCATGTTGACCGCAGCATAGCTGACCCCTGGCCCTTCTTTAAGAGCAATACTGAGGGCGTCCTAGTCTTGCTTGAGGCCGTCAGGAGGAGCAGCAGGGACGTTAGGCTCATTCAGGTAGGTACTGACGAGAGCTACGGTGACATTCTCGAAGGTTCTTTCAAGGAGGAGGATAGGCTTAAGCCTTCAAGCCCCTACGCTGCTTCAAAAGCCTCAGCAGACCTTTTCTACCTAGCCTACCATAGGACCTACGGGTTGAACGTTTGCGTGACACGCTGCACGAACAACTTCGGACCATACCAGTTCCCTGAGAAACTCGTTCCGAAGACGATAGTTAGGGCGATGCTGAACCTGAAGATCCCAATATACGGGACCGGGAGAAACGTGAGAGACTGGATCTATGTCTCAGACCATTGCGAAGCATTAGACATGGTTTTGAGAAAGGGGAGAAAGGGTGAGGTTTACAATGTTTCAAGTGGAAATGAACTTTCAAATCTTCAGGTTGTAGACAAGATTTTGGAGCTCATGGGTAAGCCTAAAGACCTGGTGGAGTTTGTAGAGGATAGGCCCGGCCACGACATTCGATACAGCCTCGACTCCTCGAAAATCAGGAGCGAGCTAGGCTGGAGGCCGAGACACAGTTTCATGGAGGCGTTGAAGAACACCGTAGAATGGTATACGAGTAACGAATGGTGGTGGAAGCCTTTGGCTGGTGAGCAGGTTCTCCACCCCACGCCCTGGAAGCTTAAGTGGTAGCTTTGAAAATACTGGTTACTGGTGCAAGCGGGCTCCTTGGCCATAAAGTGGTTGAGCTAGCGTTAAAAAAGGGGCACGAGGTCTACTCCCTCTACAGGGAGCATGCGGTGAACATGGGTGTACCACTTATGCTCGACATAACCGATTGGGAGAAGCTGTTGAAGGCCATTTCCCAAATTAAGCCGCATGTGATTGTTCATACGGCGGCCTACACCGATGTCGACGGTTGTGAAATTAACAAGGATTTAGCCTGGAGGGTGAACGCGGATGCGACTAAAAAAATAGCATTAGCATCAGCCGAGAACAGTTCGCACATGATCTTCATCTCCACAGACTATGTTTTCGACGGTGAGAAAGGTCTTTACCTGGAGGATGACAAACCAAACCCAATCAACTATTATGGTTTTACGAAGCTGAAGGGAGAAGAATTCGTTAAAGAGTATGCTGCGGAATGGTGCATCGCTAGAACCAGCGTCATCTATGGTTGGAGCCTAACAGGGAAGCTTAACTTCGCAACATGGTTAATTAACAATTTAAGACAAGGGAGGGAGATTAAAGCTATTACAGATCAGTACGTGTCGCCGACCCTCAACACCAACTTGGCCCAGATGCTTCTAGAGATCGTGGAGAGGAATATAACTGGTGTGCTGCATACTGCTGGCGCCACCAGGGTCAGCAGATACGAGTATGCCCTGAAGCTTGCCGAAGCACTCAGCCTAGACAGGGAACTGGTCAAGCCGGCTACAATGAGCAATATTCCGTGGAAAGCCAAGAGGCCCAGAGACTCCTCGCTTAACGTAAGCAAAGCATTAAACATGCTTAACGAAAAACCATTAAGCCTGGACCAAGCCCTGCAAGAAATGGGGAAGGAAAAACATTCCGTTTCCTAAAGCTTTTAAGTTGATTATGCTTGATTCCTAAGAAAGCATGAGGGTGTTTAGCATTGCCTGACGACGAGGTTTTAAGCGTTGTATCCGTCGCCGTAGGCTCAATATACCTTGTTCTCCAAAACGTTTTCTCAACCGTTATCGGCATCTTGGGCTACGCTTTCATGGCGAGGGCGATAACACAGGAGGAGATGGGTGTTGTAGCCGGGTTTAATCTTCTTCATTCCCTCATTCAGGTTCTAGTGGATTTCGGGTTGAACTCTTCGGTCGCGAAGTTTGTTTCAGAGAGCATCGGCAGGAAGGCTGATTACGCTAAGCATGTTTTCTTAACCCTCGTGTTTAGGCTTCTAGTCTCCCTAGCAGTCTTTCTAATTGTGCTGTCTTCTTCAAAGACTGTTTCCCAAGTCTTCTTCGGAAACCCCGGGTACTCAAGCCTGCTTACAATAGTTGCTGTAGACATGACGCTGGCTTCAATAGCTTCTCTTCTGAACAGCGTCCTACTGGGCTCCGGCCGCTTGAAAACCATGGCTTTCTTCAACACGGCTTCCGTCGCAGCCAGATGGGTTTTAATCATCACTCTCCTCCTCCAGGGCTATGGTTTAACAGGGGTGTTCTACGGATGGATTGCCGGAAGCCTGGTGCTGCTCACGCTGCTAGTCTTTTCAACCCTAAGGACGACTGGTTCCAGAAGGGGCACTGCAGAGGGACACGCTACTCTTTGGAGCATGTTAAGATTCTCCACGCCGGTTTACGTCGCGTCCATGGTTTCCTTCCTCTACAACTGGTATGATAAGGCCCTCATACTCGCCTTCCTCCCGCTTCAACAGCTCGGAGTATACAACGTGGCTTACACTGCTTTCTCAGTCTTCGTATCCATAGCTTCAGCAATAGGCTCCTCGCTGCTCCCATATTACGGCGTGATGTACGGTAGGGGTGAGCACTCAGCCATTTCAGACGGCGTTAGGCGGGTAGGCAAGTACACCATGCTGCTTCTCTTCCCGCTTGCACTAGGCTTAGCGTCCACCTCTAGACAGGTGTTAATCGTTTTCGCAGGCCGGCAGTATGAGCCGGGGTGGCTAACCTTGGCTACGCTATCTGTCTTCGGCCTGGTCTACGGGCTTTCCACAGCCTTCAGCAGTCTTCTCCTAGTATACGGGAAGACCAGGACTATCCTCCTGGTGACGCTCACTTCAACGCTTCTCAGCATAGTGTTCATGCCTCTGGTAGCGGTTCTCAACCTGGTTGGCCTCGCCGTCGTCAAGGGGGTATCTATTCTTTTAAGCTTCCTGCTCTCGCTATTCTTCTTAAAGAGGATCATGAGGGTTAGAATAGACACTATGACTACTTTGAAGACTCTTCTCTCCTCAGTGTTGATGGCAATTGTTGTGCTGGCTGCTCAACAGTTTCTTCAGGGAAGCCTGTTTCTACCCATGCATGTTCTAACTGGCGTCGCAGTCTACGCTCTACTAGTCAGGGGCCTCAGGGTTTTGAACAGCGATGACGTTGAGCTTATCGAAGGAGTGTTTGGAGAAAGGTTTTCCAGATACGTTGTTAGAATAATGGGGATAAAGCGCGGCTAATTTTCATACTCGAAGGTAAGAATGCGAATAAAGATGAAGATTGGGCCTAAAGGCCAGATTGTCATACCTAAGATAATCAGGGAAGCCCTAGGGATTCAGCCTGGAGACGAAATCGTTATGGAGGTTAGGGAAAAAAATTGTTGATGAAGCCTGAACTAGATCCGGAGAAGTTTGTTGAAGAGTTCTTCTCCACGGGGAAAGAAGCTAACACGGAAAATAGACTTGAAGAGGATTATGGAGGAAGAGGCTGAGGATAGGCTTGCCCTAAGTTGACTCCAACATCTTCATATACCCTGTAATCTATGATCCAGCATCCGTTCGCGAGGCAGCAAACGCTGGAAGCTTCCTGCTGCACGTGCAAATAGAGGCCTACGCTTCATCCGTCACTTGGGACGAGGTCGCATGGGCTGCTCGAAAAATCCTTGGAGTAGCTTATCGATGGGTCAGGGGAGAAAATTCCTGGATTTCCCAAACCTGAAAATCCTACCAGTGAAAAAGACGACAGCTATGAAAGCACAGGATCTGACGGAGGAATATGAGCTTAAGCCCAGAGACGCGCTGCAAGCTGCAATAGCCCTGGAAAACAAGATAACAACCATAGTAAGCTATGACGAAGACTTATAAAATCAAGGTTATTAAAAGAATCGAGCCTTAAACGGTTAGAGTATTGCAAGAATTAGCACGCGCGAGTTGAAAAACGAGGGTTAAGCGAACATTCTGGTGGTTGGCGGCTATTCGAGGGGCATGGCTGTTAAGATAGCTGGAGGGAGGGATGTGAAAGCAGTCTGGCGTGCTCGATAAAAGGGTAAAGCGTGCGCTACGGGCTTCTAAGCCTTTTGAAAAGGTTGAAGGATGCAGGTGGTTTACGTATGCAGGAGGGCTCTAGGAGTTTAGGCTAAAAACATGTGTTATTCAAGGTAGACCATAAGATTTATAAAATGGTCTACCATTGGTATACCGAAGAATCGCATGAGCGTTGTAAGCGTTAAGGTTGAAAAGGAAATAAAGGATAAGATGATGAAATACAAGGATAGGGTTAACTGGGCCCAGGAGTTTAGAAGATTCATCGAGGACAGGATTAGGCAGCTTGAGGCTGAGGAGAACTTCAAGACGCTTATTGAAGCTTTGGAAAGAGCCTCGTGGAGCGTGCCGAAGGGCTTCTCAACAAGGAGCGTGAGGGAGGACCGTGATAGTGGCTGACTCCTCAGCCATCATAGCCTTCTTTCTTCGCGAGGATGGCTGGGGCGAGCTCTCCAAATACATGGCTACAACCACGTCTATAGACCACGCTGTTAAAGAGTTTTATAATGCCGTGTGGAAGGCAGTAAACATTAAGAGAATAAGCGTTGAAGACGCTCCGCGTGTTTTAGCGTTGTTCAAAGACTATGTTAAAAGAAACATGGAGCTTAGGAGGGAAGAGGAGTATACGGATAAAGCGTTTGAAATAGCCTTGGAAAACGGGATAACGATCTACGACGCACTCTACATAACCCTAGCACTGGAAGAGAGGGGATCGCTGCTCACGCTCGACGATAAGCAACGCCATGTGTCCAAGAGGCTTGGAATCACAACCATACCATAAACTAAAACAGTTGTGCGCACTAGGCTAAAACACCAGCTTTTGCTTCAGAGTATCTCAAGTCCAGCCTGCTGAAGGTTGACGCTGGAATCTCTGGGCTGTGCAGCAGGCACGGGGTCTCATCCTCAAGCGATGTTGCGCTCCAGATGTCATGCTCGTAAATGTCACATCCTTCTCGAGGCGATTAAGCCTGACATGTTTGCTGCCCTCACCTACCCATAAAGACTATATACTTTTTCAACACAATCATTAAGCTGTGAGCCTACCGCAGCCGGAGCCGCCTCCAGAGTTCCCTTCGCCACCCTACCCGTTACTGGTTACACATGCTTCTCTAGAAAGCCTGTTCAACGTGTCCTACTGGCTCTGGAGGCTTAACCCGTCCTCAATACTTCCAGTGATTCTGAGCAGCGCGGTCGACGTTTTAAAGCAATCGATAATTGTCGTTACACTCATAGCTGGCCTAATTCAGCTTGCGGCAGCAGGGGTTCTAAGGGCGATTGCAGAGTCTATCGGAACTGGAGACATCTCCAGACTAGTTTCGACACTGTCCCCAGTAATGCCGGCAATCATAATAGCGGCTGCAATATCCGTATTCGTTTTCCTAACAGCGTCAATCTTGGCTGGCGGTTTTCTGAACTCCGCTGAATACGGTTCCTACCTCCTTCTTCTGCAAAAAGGCAGTGTTTCAATAGGAGATGTTTTCGAAGAGATGAGGCTCAAGTGGGTTAAGATGGCTTGGACAGTGCTGATTGTCGAAACAATAAAGATTCTCCCGGTGCTAATAGTTTTGGCTTCAATACTCGCAGATGCTTTACGCCTGCTTTCCGCGAGCCCAGATCCTTCGACTGTTTTAGGCAGAGTGTTTCTATGGCTTAGCCTCGCAATACTCGCGTCAGTCTCCACATTGGTCTTAGCGGTTTTAACAGTCTACGCTTACCCCGCGGCTGCAGACGGGGCATATGGTTTTAGCGCCGTGAGGAGAAGCATAGGGACATGCTTAAGGCTCCCCGCGAACACGGTGGCATACTGTATTCTAAGAGTCTTATCCGTCGTGCCGATGTCTATTGCCGCGTTTCTGGCAGGCCTGCTCGGCGTCCAGCTCTCGTCAATCGCAACCGTGATTCTAAGTTTCCTCGTGACACCGGTTTTCCACATTTTTAAGACAATGCTTTTTCTAAAGGGAAAGCCTGAACCATTTGTCACCCCGCTTCCAGTCGGCCCCCCTGTTTCAAAAGATGTTTTCCCGCATGTTTTAAACGCGGGTTTTAAAAGGGTTAAGAAGGGGTTAAGCGAGCTCGTCGACTTCCTGGCTGAGCCTAAGAACATGGTTTTCCACCTTTCCTCAGCAATAGTTTTCTCCCTTGGGGTAATCCTCGGGAAACAGTTATCCTCCTCAGGGATTAAGTCGATAATCTACGCTTTAGGATACGTGCCGGGGAAGGTGAGCACCATTTTTGAAGCGGCCTACGGCCTGCCATTCTTGGCTCTCGACATATCCTTCCATAACTGGCAGGTTTCGCTCGCAACAGCCCTATCCGGAATCATATTTGTAGCTCCGGTGCTTGCAACCCTTGTTTTCAACGGGTTCATCCTGGGGGTGGTTGAAGACATTGTTCAAAACCTAGCAATGTTCCTAGCAGCAATACTTCCACACGGCGTAATAGAACTCCCCGCCTTCCTGATAGCCGGCTCAGCCGGGTTAAGCCTGGGAGTAGAGTTTCTGAAGGCTTTAAAGAGGGGAAGCGTGAGCTCAGACCCCGGGTTACACAATGCTTTAAGAAGAACAGTATACATTGTCTTCGGCCTAATTCCTGTCTTCATCATAGCAGGCGTCATAGAGACGTTTGTCACACCGTTTTTAATGCGGCTCTATGGCTGGCGCTAAACCACTGTTCAAGTGGGTTTCAGGCTCCCGCCCGTTTAGCCTTGCTCAAATCATCAGTATAAGGGCTCCTAGGAAAACAAGTATCCCGGCAGCGACTGTTTTGAGGGACAGTTCCTCGCCGAGCACCAAGTATGAGGGCACTATTAATGAATAGTATGCTTGTCCTGTCTACCGTGGCAACCTTCGAGGCGTCTGCCAGCTTTAAGGCGGCGAAGTAGAACACCCATGAGAGCCCACCGCTTACGCCGCTAAGTATTATGAAAAGCATGTCTTTCTGCGTTAACTCTGCTATTTGCGAGGCTCTTCCGAGAAGGATTATTACTCCAATCATTGTCGCAGCCATTATTAACGCCCTGACTCCAGCGGCCACGGTTGAGTCAACCGTCTTCAATCCTATTTTACCGAATATCGTGACTAATGCTGCGAAGAAGGCTGAGAGGAAGGCTAGGACGAGCCATGCCCCAACACCATCCGGATTCATAAAACTTTTTGTCTTGAGCAATATATTAGTTTTAGTTCCACTATGCTTGACAGCATAGTAAGACTTAAATTTTCGAAAGTACTTTCATAACCATGGTGTCTAGGAGGCTACTGGTGTTAACGCATTCAGCAGGCTTCAAACACGATTATCTTCCTGTCGCCGTTAAAACCATGAGGGAATTGGGTGATCTAAACGGATTTAATGTTTTCTCAACGGACGATTGCTCGATTATTAAAGAGAATTTTCTGAATGTTTTTTCAGCGGTGCTTTTCATGACGACCGGCGAGCTGCCCATGGATGAAGAGCAGAAGAGAATAATCATAGATTTTGTGAGAAACGGGAGGGGGTTCGTAGGCGTCCATAACGCGACTGATACTTTCTACCAATTTCCCGCCTACGGTGAGATGATTGGGGGCTACTTTAACGGTCACCCTTGGACTCAGGAGGTTGTTGTGAAAGTCGAGGATAATACTCATCCTTCCACTTCGCATCTTCCGGAGAAGTTTAACGTTAAGGAGGAAGTGTATACTTTTAAGGATTGGAGCCGCAGCAGGACGCGTGTGTTGATAAGCCTAGACAATTCCTCGGTGGACCTTAGCAAGGGCACTAGGGAAGATAACGATTACGCTTTAGCTTGGTGCCATGAGTATGGTGAGGGCAGGGTTTTCTACACTGCTTTCGGCCACTTCCAAGAAACATGGGGTGAAGAATGGTTTAGGAAACACCTCTTAGGCGGGATACTGTGGGCTATGAAAATCCTCTAAGGGCTTTCACCTGCTCATCACTACTGTAATGCTGAGCGTTGTCCATCACTCGCCCCAGAGCGCATGCTAAGTTTTTCACGTTTAAACATTTCTTGAAGAATAGGAATCTCCCTAATCTTCTCCGGCTGAATAAGACTCCAATATATGCCTCTGGGCTTCTCCCTATTCCTTTTAACTCTTAGAGTTAAAGTGGGGGTTGCAACGCAGTCCACCTGTAAATCGTACGGGTCAATCTCGAACAGCTCTTTTACCAGCTGAACATCATGGATAGTGGTCGCTATGAGAGTGTTCTCCTCAACCTTACCGAACTCTCTTGCAACAGCCCATTCTATCTCAGAATACCCCCCACCCTTGCCTATTCTCTCCCCCTGCTCGTTGACAGCCACGCTGCCGACAACCACAAGATCAACCTTTGGCAGGTCTGCAGGATTGATCTTTCTGCCTAGGGCGAATGCACCCTTGATTGTTGAGGCAAAACCATAGTCTCCCCTGTCTATACTTCCAGGGTCAAGAAGCAGGAAGCCCTCTCTAAGCCTTGGAGTGGGCATTATTACTGTAATATTGTTTAGAAGCGCCAGCCTTCTAACAGGTGCCTGTGGGGAGTCAGGGTTAACCTTAACCACGCTGGTCCTCCTCCATTCTTCAAGCCGGGTAAGCCTTAAGGCTGCTTTCTCAGCGCCCGTAAAATTGGGGATTCTTCCGAAGGCGCCTGGGAAACGGGCTACGTGAAGCTCCTCCATTCTTCTCCATATTTCCTCGCGCAGCTCTTGCTTCGTCCTAACCATGTGGAGACAGATACGTTTTCCCGGCAAAAATATTTTTACAGGCTTCAAACACTATTTTTCTTTCCCCATTTGTTCAAGTAGCATTTTCCTCGTCCTAAAAACTCCAGAAACCGCATCCTCCTTCCCTTCAAACTCTATTGAAAGATAACCACGGTATCCGACTTCCCTAAGGATTTCAAATATCCTTGAGTAATCTATGTCCAGTTCATACCACACTCCCCCACCATAGTAGGTTTTTACGTGAACCAGAACTGTGTACGGCGCTATTTTCCTCAGGCCGTTATACGTGTCCTCGACGAAGTTTCCAGCATCCATCAGAACCCTCAGCCATTTCGAGTCTACACTCTCAACTATTTTTACAACTCCTTCAGGCGTAGCCGTCAAGCCCCAATGATTTTCCAAAGCCATTACTACTCCCAGGTTCTCTGCGACGGGTAGACATTTTTCTATAGATTCCACTACCCATTCAAACGCATCCTCATCAGTGTAGCCTGGAATCGGCGGTTCCTTCCCCTTGTTCGCCATCAGCTCGTCAAAACTTCTTATTGTCCCCCATCGTCCGGAATTCAGCCTGATAGCTGGGGCACCGAGTTTATACGCGATTTCCAGGGAGTGCTTAGTGTGCTCTACTTCTTTTTCCCTCTGCTCTTCGCTCGGCTTCACGAAATTCTGATGTATAGCAAGACAGTAAATATCCAGACCAAGGCTTAAAGCTAGATTTTTCAAACTGTTCACATAGTCATTGTCTTCACTTTCCATCTGGACGTGGAGTATTTCGACCCCGTCTAGGTCCAGTTCCCATGCTTTTTCCATGACGAACTCTATCGGAACTTTTTCAGGGAGGAAATGCCAAAAACTGTAGGTGGAGGTGCCGATCCTGCATTTAAACATGGTGGACACAGTGGCATGCAGAGGCTTAAAAATTTTCTTCTCCAACCTCAACGGCCAATGCGCCTCGTTAAACAAGCCTTATAAGCCGCGGTTACGACGGTTAATCGAAGAGAGATGTTCGTAGGGTTCCTAACCAGCGGGCAGCTGGGAGATTTAAGGAGGACTCTTGAATGGGCTGAGGCGAAAGGCTTCAAATCCATCTCCATAGCCACGGGCCCCGGGAGCAGCTTCTTCAACGTGAACGAGGTTGTTTCAAACCCTAGAGTGGTTAAGGATGTTCTCAACTCCTCCAAGACAATAGTCTCAGCAATAGGCTTCTACGGAAACCCGATTGATCCTGTTGAGGAGAAGAGAAAAACCGCAAGAGAATTCTTCAAACAGCTTATTGAGGCCGCCTACAGGATAGAGGTTCCCGTTGTAACCGGCTGGATAGGTCTCCACCCGGGGAGCGTGGAGGAAAATATTAGGGAAATCGGAAGAACTTGGCCTGAAATAATCAACCTTGCTGAGGACAGGGGGATTAGGATAGCTATTGAAAACTGTCCGGGGAACATTGCCTATAGACCAGACATATGGAGGAGAATATTTGAAGAAATACCCTCTAGGAACCTGGGCCTAGAGTTTGACCCGAGCCACCTGATCTGCCAGATGATAGACGCGGTTAGGGCTGCTGACGAGTTCGGGGACAGAATATACCATACTCATATGAAGGATGCTCAAATACTTTGGGAGAAGGTTGCTGAAAACGGGATACGGAGCGAGGGATGGTGTCCCCATAGGCTCCCTGGCTTCGGCGAGCTAGACTGGGCCGACTTCATAACTGTTCTTAAAAAACACAAGTATGATTATGCTTTAAGCATTGAGCATGAGGACCCGTTCTACGAGTATAAGGAGGGCCTACTGCTAGCGAAAAAGTTCCTAGAGCAATTCATACCTTAGCAGTGTAGCCTCGAGCGTTGGAAAACCTGCGATGAAGACTCTTATCATATATGTCTCGATGCATCACGGCAACACTGAGAAGATTGCCAAAGCCATTGCAGGCGTGCTTGAAGCAGACTTGGCTACACCGGCTGAAGTGGATGCTGACACAGTTTCAAAGCATGATTTAATCGGGTTCGGCTCCGGAATATATTTTGGGAAACATCATCCAAGTATTTTCAGCCTTGTCGAGAGGCTTCCCAGTCAAAATGGCAGAGCAGCGTTCATCTTCTCAACAAGCGGTTTAAGGAGAATAAGACTCCTCCACGATTTCGACAAGCCTCTGAGAAAAAGCCTACTGGCCAAAGGCTTCAGAATCATAGGCGAGTTCAACTGCAGGGGCTGGGACACTTACCCGGTGTGGGTTAAACCGTTCGGCGGGATCAATAAAGGTAAGCCAGGGGAAAAGGAGCTTAAGGAGGCCGAGTTGTTCGCAATAAGCTTAAAAAAATATTTTAAAGCCTACCTGTACTCCCTACAGGTTGGACAGTACCATCTCTGATACTGCTGTATGTACATCAACGGGGTGTTACATTTGGGGCATGTCGGCACGGGAACGCTCTCAGCCTGAGCTGCAGGAGGCACGGCTGAAACCGGCATTGTCTTCCTTATCTCCTCCATCGCGAGCTGTGTGGAAATACGGAAGGCTGACGCCCATGTTCCTAGAAACGACACCAAGAAGCCAACTATCCATATAATGATGATGACTCCCACGGCGCTCCAATTCACATCGATATATGGAGGCTCAGGTATCATGCGGACTGCACCCAGCGCGCCGAAAAAGGTTCCGGCTATAATGATAATTCCTCCGATAATGCTCCAGAGTATTGTGAAAGCTAGGAGGACGAGTGCTGCTTTAAACGCTCTTCCCCAGGAAACCATTTTTCATCAATGGTTCATCGTTTTTAGATTTTTAAGTTTTAAAAAGCTTCAAAAAGGTGCTTTAAAGGTATTCTCGCCTTTTTTCAGGCAGATATGGTTTAAGAGCTATGTTTAAAAGGGGGTGCCGACAGGCTTAGGCTGGACTGCTTGTTTTTATCAGGGGAAACGAGCATCCGGAGTAGAGGAGGTGAAGAAGTTGAGTTCAGGATACGGGGTCAGGCCGAGGAAAATGTACAAGATAACTTGCTCGGACTGTGGGAAGGAAGCGGAAGTTCCCTTCAAACCCACGGAAGGCAGGCCTGTCTATTGTAAGGAGTGCTTCCAAAAACACAGGAAGTATTAATGGCTAAAGCCTTAGCACAAGCTGGAATCTGTTTCCCGATTTTTTTAAAGCTGTTTTCACCGGATTATCATATTCTAGTGTCGCTTATAGCTCAAACCCTGTCTTAAAAAAGGATAGTTGAACTATTCAAGAAATTCCGTAAACCGCTATTAGAAACAGTCAAACAAACATGGTATATAGAAAAAAATAATGGCTTTATCTCGGACACTATGCTTTTTCAAATCTTTCTTCAACAGTTTTCCAGTCTATTGTTTTGAAGAACGCCTCTACATAGTCTGCACGCTTCAGCCCATAGTCGATCATGTACGCATGCTCGAAAACATCCATTATGAGGATAGGTTTAGCACCGGAAAGATGCCCCGCATCATGCTCGTTAATCCACGTGTTCAACAGTCTTCCTGCTGCCGGATCATAGTATAGCGTGACCCAGCCGATTCCACGCATTGTTCCAACAGCCTTAAAGTCTTTCTCCCAGTTTTCATACGAGCCGAAGTCTTCGGCAATCCTCCTGTACAATCTAGAATCCTTGTCTAACTCTACACTATCCTTCGCCATGTTTCCGAAGTAGTATTCGTGGAGCCTCATCCCGTTCCACTCCCATCCGAGCCTGCGTTTCAACTCAGCATACTCGGGCGAACCGGTTTTCCCCTCTTTCAGGAGCGTTGCCAGCGCGTCTATCAGCTTGTTCGCGTTGTTAACGTACCCTTGGTATAGGGTGAAATGGTTTTTGAGAAGTTGGTCGCTGAAGCCTTTAAGACCAAGCAGGTGTTCAAAACTCTTAGGCTGATACATTTTTCATCGAGTCTTTTTCCGCAACCATGTATTTATGCTTATTCCGAACACCGGCTCGTTCGAAGGCTTTTCGAGTAAAACTTTTATTTTGAAAACAGCTCTTTTCCTAACATGGACACCAAGTTTTTCAGAAAGCTTGGGCGGAGCGTTTCGAGCCTTGGGCTTGGAACCTGGAGGATGGGGGAAGACAGGTCTATGGATGATGCTTCAGTAGCCGCGCTTAAACGGGGGGTTGAGCTGGGCGCTACGATGATTGACACTGCTGAAATGTATGCTAACGGTAGGGCTGAGGAGCTCGTCGGCAGGGCGATAAAAGGCTTCAACAGGGATGAGCTTTTCATAGTGACTAAGGTTTGGCCGACTAACGCAAGCTACGAAGGTGTTTTAAAGGCCGCTAGGAGGAGTATGGATAGGCTTGGAACCTTCATAGACCTTTACCTTCTCCACTGGCCTTCAAGCTTCCCGATCTGCGAGACGATGAGGGCGATGGAGGAGCTTGTCAACAGGGGCATGGTGAAGCATATCGGATTAAGCAATTTTAACGTTGAAAGCATTGAAGAGGCCAGAGCATGCTTGAAGAAAACGGATATTGCTGCTGTTCAAAACAGGTTCAGCCCAGCCTATAGGAAGGACTATGCCGACGTGATCCCGTATGCTCAGAGGGAGGGGATGCTTTACATGGCTTATACTCCTATCGAGAAGGGGGCTCTCTCCGGGAACAGACTGCTGAAGAGGATTGGCGAGAAATACGGTAAGACGCCTATCCAGGTTGCTTTAAACTGGCTTATCTGCATCGAGCCTGTTGTGCCGATTCCGAAGGCTTCAAGGATGGAGCACGTGGATGAGAACGTTGGAAGCATGGGGTGGAGGCTGAGCAGCGAGGACTTCACCGAGATTCTGAACCGTCTCTGAGTTTATGGGTAAGCATCGCAAAAGGCAAGTGTTAAAAGCAGGACGCTTATTAGTCTTGGAAAACACGGATGAAAATGCTTTCCCCAAAACTGTTTTTTAATCGAAAGCTTTTTGTCAAGCCATAGCATGCTGTCTTATGGTAGACTGGTGGAGGAAGCGCTTCATATGGCTTACCTGGGGGGATTACGGAGACTTTAGCCAGGAGAATATTGAGAGGGTTGTGGAGGAAGCTTCTCGAAGAAACTGCAACCTTCTGGAGGTGGTCTCCTACAAGGGGGATATCAACAGGGAGTTCGCCCTTTACGATAGTAAGGTGCTGCCTAAATGGGACGGGGCGGGTGGTAGAGACCTGCTCCGTGAACAAGTTGAGGCTGCACACCGGAAAGGTCTTAGGACGAGAACATACTTGAATGTTCACTATTACGGTGACGAGTTTTACTCTAAGCATAGGGATTGGGCTCAGGTTAAGTCAGACGGGAAGCGATTGACACTCTGTACGGCCACGGTTTCTCGATGTGCGTGAACACGCCGTACAGGGATAGAATGTTCAAACTGATTCTAGAGATCGCTGAAAGAGGCGTAGACGTGATCTTCCTAGACGGGCCTGCTTACTATCCCGGCGCGTGCTACTGCAAGCATTGCAGAAGCATGGTTTCCCGATTCCAGCCAGAGAGGATTGGAGCGACCCCGCGTGGAGGAGGTTCGTGATCTTCAGGTATGATTCTATCGCAAGGTTTCTGAAGGACGGGCAGAGAAAGCTTAGAGAGAAAGGGTTTGAAACCCTTCTTTACAGTAATAACAGCGGCCAAGTGTGGTCCTCATGGAGCTTCGCGCTGAGCGCTGAAGACTCGTATGAGGGTCAGAGCATCATAGGGATGAGAGCTACCAGTACTACACGCTGCCAAACAGTGTTCCAATCTGGTTTCAGGGTTGGACAACCAAGCTGGCTAACTCTATTAAGAGGGAGAAGCCTTTCTGCCTGTTCCTAGCGGCGTCGCATCAGCCGTGGTTTAGGCAGAGGATGCCTGACGTCAAATACTTGTTGGGCAAGGTTCAGGGGTTGGCGAACGGTGCTGACATGTTTGAAGACCACGGTTTTGCCAGGGAGGCGATTGAAGAGGGTAAGAGGTTTTTCGACACGGCGAGGAGGTATGAGAGTTATTACCAGGAGGCGGAGTCTGATGCTAGAGTAGCGCTAGTCTGGTCTAGGAGAACAGGCGACTTCTTCTTCGAGGTTCCTCCTCAAGCAGGCGCTGAGGAGGCTCAGGCAAGGGTTGAGATGGAGAAGCCTGCTACAATAGGGGTTCAGGCAGGTGATTTTCTCAAGGCGCAGAGAATAGCTGCATGGAAGTTTGAAAGCGAGAAGAAAACCGTTGAAGAGGCAAGGGGCTTCTACGAGGCGCTGCTTCGCCTCCATGTTCCTTTCGACCTGATAAGCGATTTAAACGTTAACAGCGAGGATTTGAAAAAGTACAGCCTGGTTATTCTGCCTAACGCGGCATGCATGAGCAATAGGCAGGTTGAGGCAGTCCGGTCTTTCGAGTCTGGGGGCGGGCTGGTCGCAACCTACAAGACCTCCATGTTTGACGAGACGGGTTGTCTTAGGGATCACCCGGCTCTCTCCGACGTCTTCGGAGTCTCAGTAGGGGGAAGGGTTATGGGGCCTTTAAGATGGGACTACATGGTTATCAAGAAGGATCACGCGCTGGTTGCGGGCGTACCCAAGTTTAAGACGACTCCTGAAGGCTTTAGAATACTTCCAAGCCCGGAATTCGTTATTCAAACCACTGTCTCCCGAGGATTACCGGTCTGCCTACAGCTGGAGCCTGCTCCAGCCAGATATGGGGATCTTACTCCTGAGACAGGTTTTCCAACGATCGTAGCGTCAGAGTTTGGAAGAGGCAGGGCTGTCTACTTCCCATGCACGTTTGCAGGACAATACTGGAATAACGGGTTTCTCGATTATCTTAAGATAATTGGAAACTCGGTTGAATGGGCCGGTTGGAGCGTGCGCGACCTTGAGACTGATGCTCCTGAGACTGTTGAAATAACTGTTTTCAGAGGGAGGAACTATCGTATGCTTCACCTGGTGAATTTTACCTATGCGCTCAGAAGGCCTTTCAACAGGGTTTTCCCGGTGGAGAATATTTCCTTCAAGATAAGGTCTGTGGAGGAGCCTAGAACAGTTAAGGCGCTTACTCTCGAAAAACCCCTCGAATGGTCCTTTGGGGAAGGGTTTTTACGATTCGTATTGCCGAAGCTTGGGCTCTATGAAGCGTTGCTGATTGAATACTGAGCAGGCTCATGCTGATTGCGATAACCGGATATCAGCCTATTGACGGTTACTTTTTTATTCGCCTCGTGCAGGCTGCTGACGCTTTTTAAAAATTAAGCCGCACATCCTCCATTTCGAGGATTTTGGCAACCAGCCTCGCCAAAACTCTTTGTAAACAAGTTTCCAACCATGACTCTTAATAACGCTTTCTGTGAAAGACGGGGTCATGCCCCAGATCCAGTGGCTCGTATCCATTACACTGGCGTCTGAAAAATTAGCCCAGTAATCTGTTTCCTCAGCCCATTCTTCTCTAAAAGGGATCAGGCTGTAAGCCTTTGAGCCTGAAAGCAGGACTAGGCTGTTGCGGAAAGGCATGGTTTTCTCAGGCAGTATAGGCTGCGAAACCAGGAAGAACCTGCTTGTTTTCGACAGCATCAGGTTCAGGGTTTGCATTAAATCCGTCTGGTGCAATGGAACATCGTATGCTAACGCGAGGTCGTAGGATGCGTCTAGGGTGGACATGAACTCCTCGTCTGAAAAATCACCCTTCTAAAGTCTATACCGTTCCTTACGCGAGGATTCCGCATCCAGTTTTCTGACACGTACTTGTCAACCATTGTTACTCGAGCTATTCTAAACCTTTCGCGCAAACCCTGGAGTACAGGCCGTCCACCTCCCACATGCCCCCGAAGTCGATTACGCTCTCAACCGGTAGACACTTCTCTATCGGGAGATCTTGCGCAGAATAGTGTCCAAGTCTTTCTCCCAGTCTATAGTCTTATAGTCCGCCCTGTCGATCAGCCCGGGTGGAAGAAGCCGATTAAGCGTTGGCGAGCGCATGGTCCTGGCCTGTTCATCCATAAGATGCGGGGAACCGAGGCTTTAAAGCTTATTAGAAGGGATGTTTAAAACTAGTTGAAAACAGTGGCTTGAGAGCCTGGCTCTGCATGGTTAAGACGGATCCTCACGATCATCACCTATATAGGATTAGGCTTGGCGAGCTGAGGGAGCTGAGTATTGCAGCCGGCTACAGCGTTGCCGGTTCTACGATACAGGTTAGCCCAAAGGAGAATGTTGCATTCATGCTTGGGAGAGGCAAGCTGGAGGAGGTGAAGCAGCAGGCTGCTGAAAACAGTGTTGAAAGCGTAATCTTCTACAACGTGTTGACCAGTAAGCAAAAGTATAATCTTGAAAAGACACTGGGCTTGGAAGTGCTGGACAGGTATGACTTGACGCTCAAGATTTTCGAGATTTCATCTTCAGATAGGCTTTCCAAGCTTCAGATAAGGCTTGCCAGGCTTTTGAAGGAAATACCATACAGGAAGCTGTTGGCATCCATAAGGTTTAAGACTGGGAGGGAGCACCCGGGCCCCAGGAGCCTGGGAGAGTATGCTTACCACGAGACTGTTGCAAGCCTTTTGAAAAGGAGGTCGATGATTCAGGCGGAGATTGAGAAGAGGAGGCTTGAAAAGCTTTCCCAGCTTAAAAGAAGGAGGGAGATGGGCGTGCCTACGGTTTGCATAACCGGCTACTATAATGCTGGGAAAACAACGCTCTTCAACTCTCTCACAAACCTCAGTAAACCTGTCAGCCCAAGACCGTTCACAACGCTAACCAGCAAGTACTACCTGCTCCCCCACAGGAAGCTTGAAATTTTCCTGGTTGACACGATAGGGTTTGTTTTAGACCTGGATCCCAGGCTGATCGCATCCTTCAGCCTAACGCTTGACGACATAAGGCTCTCAGACCTTGTAATTCTCACCGTGGATGTAAGCGATCCTTCAGACCTTCTGCTCCTAAGGATTAAGACTTGCCTGGACGTCCTTAAAAGCCTGAGTGTTGAGGATAAGAGGCTACTGGTTGTTTTCAACAAGTGTGACCTTGCAGCGGGCAGCGAAGAGGTAAAGTTGAAGATTGACCGCGCGTACCCTATTATCCACAACCTGCCTTACTGCCTGGTTTCCGCAAGGCTGCGTGAAGGCTTGGATGAGCTCATGAATCTAGTAGCATCCCTGCTCGACAATATTGCGGAGCCCGTTTTACAGAGAAACATATTCAACTAGCCTTTCAACAGCTCTTTCAGCCTCTCGTTTAACTGCATTAAATCCTCCTCTAATTCGCTGCTAAGCGTTAGATACGCTTCCTCAGTGATCCCGCCGGATTCCCTCAAGTGTTGCAGTCTCTTAAGTTTCCTCATTATCGCTCCTCTTCTCCCCCTAATCTTCTTAACCTGGATGAGCACTTCGGGCGAGGGGCCTCCAAACCTGTGTCTCCTGAAGAACGGCTTCTTAACCAGCTCCAGCAGGATGAAGTATGAAACTAGGATTATTGCGACTATAGCTAGGAGATAGGCTGAGGGTGCTGTAAATTTGAAGGCTTCGCCGACAGGAGAATAGACTATGAAGATCACCGCTAGGAAGACTATTTCAGTCGTACCGACCAGCCAGCCGCTCGGCTTAGAGCGGTAGAAAGGCAGGTGGGTCCTTATTGAAAAAGTCACGAACATTTCTGAAAGCACTGATTCTAGAAACCATCCTGTTCTGAAAAGCATCTGGAAGATTTCTGAGTTCAGATCGTAGTGGAGTTGCAGGAGTATTCTGAGCGCCTGCATCGTTAGAAGGTCGAACATTGTGCTTATTAGGCCGAAGAACATCATTGCTTCTGAAAGGAACCTTATGTTCCATCTTTTCGGCGACTTTAAATACTCTTTGTCAACATTATCCGTTGAAATCATCAGAAGTGGGGCGTCTGAAAGGAGGTTTAGGAGAAGAACCTGTGTCGGGAGGAGTGGGATAAAGGGGAGGAGAACGGATGCGAAAGCTACGGTAAGCATGTTTCCAAAGTTCGCGCTCAACGTGTTCAGAACATACTTTATGGTGTTGCCGAATATTCTCCTTCCCTCGATTACACCGTTCGCTATCACGCCGAGCCTTTTTTGAAGCAGGATGATGTCGGCGGCATCCTTAGCCACGTCCACAGCAGTATCGACCGATATGCCTACGTCTGAAACCCTTAGCGCAGGTGCGTCGTTCACCCCGTCCCCCAGAAATCCAACCACGTGGCCGTTTTCTCTCAGCGCCTTTATTATCTCAACCTTCTGTTCAGGCGTGACGCGTGCGAAAACATTATGTTTTTCAACAACCTCTTTCAACTGTTCCCCGTCCATCCCCTCAAGCTCGCTTCCAGTAATCACCCTTCCCCCCTCTATTGGGAGTCCCACCGACCTGCAGACTTCTGCAGTGACATTCGGATCGTCGCCGCTTACAATCTTAAGGTTGATCCTCAGTCTCCTGAACGCGGTCATCGCCTTGATAGCGTCTTTCTTCGGAGGGTCCAGAAACGTTATGAAACCCATGAAAGTTAAGCCGTTTTCATCCTCCGGGGAAAACTTCTTACCGGATTCCACTTCTTCCTCAGAAAGCTCCTTTACCCCTATGCCTATAACCCTGTAGCCGGACCTACTCCAGCTTGAGCATATTTCTTTAAGATTCTCCTCCAGGCTTGAAATCGGCTCGTTAGACTCAGAAACATGCACGTCTTTACACGCCGAAATAACCGACTCAGGCGCCCCCTTGCAGACTAAAAGGTATTTCCCATCCTTCTCAACCACCACGCTCATCCTCCTTCTTGAAAAGTCGAATGGAATTAGCTGTATCCGCTTATACGCCGCAACCCTGCCGTGTCCAAACTTTCTAAGAACATAGTTGTAGATCGCTGAATCTATGGGGTTTCCTACTGCTTTCCCTCTTTGAACCGTGACGTCGCACGCTACTGCTGCAAGCTCGACGACTGTTTCAGAAGGCCTGTTGTCGACAGTAAAATAGTTTTCAACAGTAATCACGTTCTCGGTTAGGGTACCTGTTTTGTCAGTACATAAAACATCCATATTGCCGATGTCCTCGATGGATTCCAGCCTCTTCACTATGACCTTCTTCCTAGCCATTTTTAGAGAACCCATTGAAAGGCTTACTGTTATTACGAATGGAAGCGCCTCAGGGGTTATTCCCACTGCAAGAGCCAGCGCGAAAAGCAAAGAGTCTATCAACGGCCTCTGGAGGAGTGCGTTCGCTGCGAAGACGAATCCCGTCATCACCGCGACTATTTCCACCAGGAACCTGCTGAACCTTGAAATGCTTCTGGAGAATTCTGTTTCGCCCGTTTCCTCAGCAAGGTATTTCACAGCCCTTCCGAAGAATGTCTGCTTCCCAGTTGAGACGACTATACCTGTTGCTGCGCCGGAGATAACGCTGGTGCCCATGAAGACAAAGTTGGAAAGCTCTTGGGGAACGGGTTTAGCCTTAATCGGGTTGAAGTTTTTTCAACAGGCAATGACTCTCCTGTTAAAGTCGACTCGTTTGTAGTGAAGTTTTCACACGATATTAGTCTTATGTCCGCCGGAACTATGTCGCCGACTGTAAGCTCTACAATATCCCCTGGTACGAGTTGAGACGAATCTATCACCATTTTCTTACCGTCTCTTACAACCTTTACGCTATACCTGACGTATCTCCTTAATTTTTCAAGGGCTTTTCCAGATCTTCTTTCCAATACGAATCCGATTAGAGAGTTTACAATTACTATGATGAGGATTATAATGGCGTCCGTCAGCTCCCCTGCGAACGCTGCGATGAGGGTTGCGAAAATCAATATGTAGACTAGGGGGCTTCTAAACTGGGAGATGAATAGAAAAAGGGAGGATAATCTTTTACTGGTAGCAGCCTCGTTTAAACCGTACTCCCTAAGTCTACGGTCCGCCTCATCCCTACTGAGCCCTTGGGGAGTGGTCTTTAACTCTTCGAAAACCTGTTCAGGGGGGAGCTCCCATATGTTTCTCATATTCCCCGTTAGCCTTAGAACGACCTATATAGGTTTTGTAACCGTCTTCCAGCGTGCGCTCTCTGCAACAACTTTATAAAGCATCGACCTGTTTCCTATGCATCACGCTGGCTTGAGGTTTGAAAAGCTCTTAGGCAGGAAACGAGGGGATGTTTTTGAGAGTTAAGATTGCCGCTTCAATACTGTCCGCGGATTTCGCTAGGCTGGCTGAGGGCGTAAAGCAGGCGGAGTCAGCCGGAGTGGATCTGCTTCACATAGACGTTATGGATGCGCATTTCGTGCCAAACATGACGATAGGACCGCCTGTAGTGAAATGCATCCGGAAGGAGACGAGGCTCCCCTTGGAGGCTCACCTTATGGTGGATAAGCCAGAATGGTTTATCAACGAGATGGCTAAGGCAGGAGTTGATATCATAACCATACACGTCGAGTCCACTCGCAGACCTTTGAGCCTTATAAGGAGAATCAGAGAGCTCGGGGTCAAGCCGGGGGTTTCGCTAAACCCTGGCACTAAGGTTGGTAAAATCACGAGGCTGCTTGACAGCGTGAGCATCGTCCTTGTTATGACCGTCAACCCAGGCTTCGGCGCTCAACGATTCATGCCCGAAACGCTTCCAAAGATCACCGCGGTAAGGAGAAGCCTTTTTTCGAAGAGCCTGAGCAATGTGGATGTTGCTGTCGATGGGGGTGTGAACGTTGATACTGCGCCATTAGCTGTTAAAGCAGGTGCGACGATGCTTGTAGCCGGCTCCGCAATATACGGGTCTAACAATGTTGCAAAGGCGGTTAAAGATTTGAGAAAGAGTGTTGAGGGAGTACGCTGGGAGCCTTGAGGCCTGCAATATTTTACGACAGCATGACTTGCGATGAGGCAGGGATAAAACTGGCCGCTCAGGAAAAGGGAATAGTGCTTGAGACCGTAAATTTTCCAGTGACGGTAAACATGCTTGGAGGCGTTGGAGAATACTCTCCGGTTATAAACAGGTGTCAATCTAAAGCGAGAAGGGAGAGAGCATCGTTCCTGCTGGAGGAGGAAGGGTGTAGAGTGATAAATGCCTTTGAAGTTGAAACCGTCTGCAACAATAAAACGTTCACTATCGCGAAGTTCATTAGAAACGGAGTTAAAACCGTTAAGACTGCATACGTTCCTTTCGCCGTCGAAAAAGAAGGGGAGAAACCCGTATACAGGGTTGAAGACATCAGTAAAGTAGTTGAAAGAATAGAGTTTTCATTCGACTACCCGTTGGTTGTTAAGCCTGAAAGAGGCAGCCGGGGGAGGAACGTCATGCTGATTGAGGAGAGGAAGCAGCTTGAAAGCGTGCTTAAAAGATGGGTTAGAAGCCTAGACAGTCCTTCAGGCCTGCTGGTGCAGAGTCTCGTGAACAAGGCTTTCGACTTAAGGATAGTAGTGGTTTCTTACGATGGGGTTAATCATGTCTGTATAGCGTCTCTGGCAAGAGTCCCTTCCTCGAGAGAGGCTTTTGCAACGAACACTGCCATGGGTGCCGTGCCCGTAGGCGTGAGTATTCCTGGAAGGATTTGGAACGAGGCTGTCAAGGCTGCCGCGGCCGTTTCAAAGAAAATAGGTGTACTTGGGGTTGACGCAATACCTGAGGCGGATAATGAAGCTGTCGAAAAAGTTGTCGAATACGCTAATATCCTTGCACCCGTTCATGAGCGGGTTAAAAGGCTTAAGGAGTATTTTTCCAGAAGCGTCAGGCTCCCGCCGGAGAAGTTTCTAGAGGCCAGGGGGAAGATGGATGAAGCTTTCAAAGAAATGTTTAGAACGCCGGAGTACGTCAAGCTTAGAAGCTTTCTGGAAGAGGTTTTGGACGATGCGGATGTCTACTTCATAGAGGTTAATTCTCGCCCAGACTTCTACATTAACACTAGGAACTGTACGGGGGTGGATGTTTCAGAAGCATACGTAGAATGCTTAGAGGCGATGCTTTGAATTTTTCGACTAGCTATATTGTAAAGCCGAGAAGCAGGAACTTTGCGGCAGCGTACGCGCCTACGAAAAGTATAGCTTTAACCCATTGGAACTCATGAACAACCCTGAGCGATATGGCAAAAAGGAGGAACTGCCATATTGATATGGCTATGATTAGAACCTGAACTATCGGGCTAATCTTCTCGTTTATAAGGTTGACTAAAGGCCGCGGGTCAGGGCTTTGCGCCACCTCCGTGTAGAAGCTTGAAGAAATCTCGTAGCTTTCCACCTTCATACGCGCATCGTAGACATTCAAAGTCACGGTGTACGGTATGGACATGTTTTCTTGAACCGGTGAGACATAGGTGTTGTTCAGGAGCAGGGTTAAGTCAACAGTGAACCTCTTAACGCAATCCCCTGTGCAGTAGTCTCCGCTGTCAAAAACGTTTTTCATTATCAATGGAGTGTCATAGTTTATACTTGTACCGTTTAACCAAATGCGTTTCATGGTCTTATTAATTCCCGATAAGGTTACCGCAGCATAAGTAATATTGATTTCTCCTTCAACTATTCTAGTGGTCCCTATTATCGCGCCGGTGCTACTAATCGTAGCGTTTAACGGGATGTCATAGTAACCTCTGACCCTTATTGTTAAATTGGACTCTTCCCCAACGTAATCCCTTAAACCTATGACTATGTTATCCTCATACTGTCCTCTCGCAGGATAGCCTACGAGTGTGAGAACCCCTGTTGGAACCGCTGGCGTAGACAGGATCAGTAAAATGATAATCACAAGGCCCAAGACATTGGGGAAGTGCACATAGCCTGTTACAGAAATGCCCTGTTTAAAGTTTCCATATCCGCCTATAAGTCTTCCGCTCGAGAAAATAAGCAGTAACAGAAGTATGCCGAACAAGACTATAATTATGTATTGCATCAACCGGAATTGAATAAGACTGTTTACGAAAGAATCTATCTGCCCCGTGTAGAAAGCTGCCGGAATATCCATTTTCACCCTATAGAAAACATAGTATTGAGCAAAAGTTAATATCACGAGGATCGGCGGGATGACCGCCATTGGAAGAACGCTGGGCGAATCCTTGACTCGGAGAAACGCTTCCTTCGGATTTATGATTACTAGCAGAATTTGCCTCAGAAAACGACGTGGGGCTGGCGCCTCTTCCTCCTCCTTCAAACCCTCTTGCTCAACAGACAATTTTGACGGTTCTTCACCGCGGCCATTATTAAACTTTTTAGACGCAGGGTTGCTGGAGCCAGAAAGTAAGCTTCTCGAAAAGTTTATTTGAAAACTAGCGTAGAAAAACTGTGTGTCAGCGCCTAGTCGCCAAAATAGTGTCGATTGGATTTTCAAGTATTACTCTCAACCGAGGGTCATAGAGGATCTTTTAGATTATGGTAGAAACAGGTGGATAGCTGTCGAAGGCAACTCCAAGGGAAGAGTCTTCATAAGGCATGGTAGAGACGGCTCGCCCCTTAGATTCGAGGATTCAAGCAGCGTAATCAGGCTGCTTAAAGAATTCTGGTTTGTTAAGCCTAGGTCTTTCTACGGCTCGGCTAACAAATACGGTAGGCTTTCGGCGAACGAGGACTTAGAGGATGTCTCCAACATTCTCCGTTCGACTCCAACCTGGGATGTTGACAACAGCGTTGAAAAGTGGCGCGAAACCCTGGCTGTTTGCAGGCTGATAGTTGAAACGCTTGAGAAGGAGAACGTTGTGAAGTCAGTGTATCTCAAGTGGAGTGGGAGAGGGTGTCATGTGCATGTTTCTGAAGAAGCTTTTTCCAGGGAGTTTCTTAAAAAGCATCATCCTCTTGACGCTGCTTTCGCGGTAGTCGAGTACGTCACCAGGATTGTTAAGCCTAGGCTTAATGCTCTAGCTGCCGGCGCCAAGGTTGAGAACAAGATGGATTTGAAACGGGTTTTCACGCTTCCGCTCTCGCTCCACAGGAAGCTGGACTCCGCATGCGTCTGCTTCAAACCCGATGAGATCAACGTCTTTGATCTCTCATGGGTGGACCCTAGAAACTTTAAGCATAAACCCGCCTACAAGGATTTTGAAGCGGGAGAGGCAGACGGGCTTGCTGAAAAAGCTTTATCTTCCGTCGGAGGGTATTTCAAAAGGGTGGCTCCGATGTCTTCCAGCAGAGTTGGCAGCAGGAAGGATGAGGCACCTAGGCTTGGAAGGTTCCAGGTTATGGCGTTGCTGCAGGCTGCCCGATGCTTCCTTTTAACCGGGGACATTGAGAAATCCAAGTCTTTCGGTTTAAACAGGGCAATATTCTACGCTTGGGCTAAGCATAGAGGGGTTGAGGCAAAGAAGCCTCCTGGCGGAAGAGGAGTTGTAAAGCATGAAAAACGGGTGGGGGAGGTGAATATGTTCTATTTGGGGAACGAGGCGGCCTACTTGTCTGACGACGGGTGGCTTACAATAGGTGACGCTAAGCAGACTCCGCAGGACTATGATGCCCAGATAGCCAAGAGGATAAACAGCGTCATTCCCTATGAGGAGGCTTGGAGGAGAGCCCTTGAATACATTGGAAGATTCCCGCGAGAGACTCTGCTTGACCAACAGAAGTTTTTCAACCAGGTTTACAAGCCTGTGAGAGACTCGTTTATCGAAACAGTCTACAGAAGGGAAACCGGCTCAGGAAGCAGCGTTTAGAAAGTTAAACAAAAGCACTAAATCTAATCGTTATTTTTAGCGATTTTCCTTAACGGGTCTGTTTCCACGTATTTTATTAGTATTAGCAGGCAGGGGATTAATGTTACTGAGGACACTGGGCCCCATAGCAGTAGCCCCATAGAGTAGGTCTGACCCTGGGCAGGGGGCAGGTCTGCCAGGATGCCGGAAATGTAGCGGGCTAAGGCTTGCAGTATGTTCAACGGCACGCTGACTAAGCCCACGTAGCTGCCTGCACGGGCCTCCCTCTTCGTGACCTCGTCTTCCTGCGCCATGTCTGCTGTAACAGGGTTCGGCAAGAGGTACCAGCCTGAGATCCCTGCTCCGACGAACGCGACAAACAGGACTGCTTGAACCATGCGGGGGACAGGGTCTAGGGCTGGCTGGCCGAAGACTAATGTGAGGGGCAGGAAGACCACAAGGATCATTAGAGATGTTACCAGCGGCTTCTTCTTCCCGGTTCTCCTCGCTATCCTGGCCCATACGAAGAAAAGCACTATTGTTAGAAGGAGCATTAGGCCTCCTGCCATCATGTACTCAACATCCCCTAGGCCCAGAACCCTCTGCAAATAGCTTATAACTAGGCTTGCTAGAACAGCTGTTGGAATCGACATGGCTCCTTGGAGGGCAAGCCACGCCCTGTAGTTCCTGTTGCTCCAAAGTATTGACAGCTCTCTTCGCACATCCGGCTTCGGAATAGGCTTCTCCTCCTCCCTTATAGTTAAGACAGCCGGCATGTATAATGCTATTTCTAAAACAGCTAGGCCAAGTAGCAAACCCAGATAGGAGAAGGAGCCGGTTTTCAGAAGGGAAGGAAGCAGGAAGCCAACAGGTATCCCGACGACCTGCGCCATCATGCCGAAAATATTTTGATACGCTGAAACGATTACTCGTTCTTCAGGGCTAACGATTTCCGCAAGCCACGCCATATAGGGTGTGCTTAGAAGCCCGTAGCTCATGTTCGCAAGGCTAAGGAAAAAAGTCGCGTAAGCGAATAACTGTGCCTCATCGGAAACCGATATGAAGTAGCTTGGCATGAATATCATTATCGTTGAGAAAGCTAGAAGCAGACTCCCCGCTAAAACGTATTGCCGCCTTCTACCCCATCTTCTCGACTTGGTCACGTCACTCAGATAGCCAAAGTACCAGCCGAAAAAGGCTATGACAAGCTTTCCGGTGGCGAAGGCAACACCTGTTAAAAACCCGCTTAGCTTAAGAAAATCCCAGTAGAACCAGAATGTTGCGAGATCTATGAGAGACAACAGGATGGAGGACCCAAGCCTCCCCATAGCGTAAATCAGCTTTCCCCTCCCAGTTAACAACCGTGATTCACAACTGTGATGGACTGCAACACATGTATAAATGTTTTTGCAAACTGGTTATAAGCCAGCTGAGAGCTGGGGAACACGTATCCTTCGGAAATGACTTTTCGAAATCACATTTTGAGAGCCATTTTTAAATACTGTTAAGGCTTTTTAAAGCTGGTGGATGGAAAGTGAGGATTGAGCCTAGGAAAACTGTGGAAATAGACGTTTTAGAGGAAGACCTGTTCGTCGGAGAAGGTTCAACCATCAAGGCGAAGACAGGTGAAATGATCATTGTGAAAGGAGTTGTGGAGTTTGAGGGGGATTGTAATATCCTTTCCAGCTTACGTGCTTCCGGCCTCCGCCTCAAAGACGAGGGGAGGATTAAAGTTCAGGGCGACCTTATCGTAGAGGGGTCCATCGACCTCGAGGACGGGGAGCTGTGGGTAAGCGGGAGGCTTGAGGCTCAAGACGTGGACGTCGGAAAGATGGTCAAGGTGGGCAAGGGCCTGAGATGCTCGGAAATAAGCGTCGGAGGAGCTTTAGAAGCCATGGGCAACGTAGAAGCTGAGAGAATAGATGTGGGGGGAAGGGCCTCTATTCAAGGAAACGTGAAGGGACGTGACCTCAACGTAGGGGGAGCCCTAACCGTTAAGGGTTTAACGGAGCTTGAAAGCCTTGACGTGGGCGGCATGGCGAGGATCAGCGGCGGGAGAATACTCAATATAAGCGTCGGAGGATCCTTCGAGTCGACCGGAAAACTGTCCTTCGAGGAGTTGGATGTTGGAGGAGTTGCGAAGTTAAAGGCGGTGGGTTGAGATGGAAATAAAGGGTTCTCGCATTTCGGTGGGCGGTAGTCTAAGGGTTGAGGGGGACGCGGAGATCGACGAAGTAGAGGTAGGAGGGACAATCAAGGTTGAGGGTTTCATAAAGGCGAAGAGGATTGAGGTTGGAGGAGCGCTAAGTGTTGATGGGAATGCCTCCGTGGAAAACAGGCTGGAGGTGGGCGGGGTAGCGAAGGTGAGCGGGGAGCTGAAAGCCGGCATAGTCGAAGTGGGCGGCGCTTTGAAGGCTGACGTCCTTTTCGCTGAGGTCGCGAAAGTCGGCGGGAGGGTTGAGACCAGAAGGGGCTCAAGGGTCAGGACGTTCGAAATAGGGAAGAAGGGGGAGGTTATAGGCCCGATCGTCGCGGAGAACGTCAAAATAGGCCGTAAGGCGAGCGTTGAGGACATCTACGCCGACCGGCTTGAACTCGGAGAAGATTCTTCCGCCCGCAACGTCTACGCGAGGGAAGCATATTTGAGAGAGGGATGCGAGGTCACGGGGGAGCTCCTTTACGTCGATAAGCTGGAATTGGGGAGAAACGTCAAAACGTATTCCGAGCCTCGAAAGGTGGAGAAGCTGCCCGAGCCCTCCACTTAGAGCCCCCTATAGTTACAACTAGAATATGGTGGAAACGCATGGGCAGGCCCAAGAGGCATAGGCTCCAACTGTATGCGGATATCCTCAGGGTCCTGAGGGTCTATGAGGGGGGCTGCGGGATAACGAGGCTATCGTACGGGGCCAACATGCCCCTGGACAGGGCTAAGAGGCTCGTTGGAGAGCTGATTTCTCACGGTTTGATAGGTAGAAGGACCGATGACCCGAGAATATTCGTCTTAACAACCAGGGGAATGGAATTCCTGAATGCCTTCGACAAGCTTGCAATGTTCCTCGAATAACTCTGAACCCAATACAACGCTTGAAAGGACAGCGTGGTTCAGATCGAGGGGAATGGCAAGACTTATTTAGTCATCATTACCGCCTGGTCAAGAAGGAAAAATGTCCGTGCTTACGGATGGGATGAAGGCAGCCGAAAAACTCCTCCGCGAATGGAGGGGGGAATCGTACGTGTTTGGGGAGAACGTACTGAACAGGGTCGGAAGTCTCGCGAAAGAATATGGGGACTATGCCCTCGTAGTGGCGTCGAGCGCCAACCCCTGGATTCAAAAACTGCTGGCAAAGGTTTCTGACTCCCTTAATGAGCAGGGGGTTAAGCATGATGTTGTGCTGGGCTCCAGGCCCAACTCTCCCTTGGCAGACCTTTACAGGATAGCTTACCATGCTGCACTATACAGGCCCAAGAGCATTATTGCACTGGGAGGAGGAAGCACGATAGACGCCGTCAAGGCTGCAAGCGTGCTGGCCACCTATTCGCCTGCTGAAGTGAGCCGCACATTGGGAGTAAGCTGGGATAAGGCTTGCACAATAGAGCCGTATTTCGGCACAGGTCTCGTCACCATGATGAAGAAGGCGACGGGCAGGGACATCATGCCGGTTATTGCGGTGCAAACAGCCTCAGGCTCAGCCTCCCACCTGACCAAGTATTCGAACATAACTGACCCCGTGGCTGGGCAGAAGAAGCTGATCGTAGACGAGGCCATAGTTCCGAAAAAGGCTGTCTTCGACTACCTCGCGACGCTCGGTGCGCCAAGGGATCTAACTGTCGACGGGGCTCTCGACGGCATTTCCCACATCTGGGAAGTATTCATGGGGGCAACTGGCAAAGACTACTACGGCAGGATAAAGGAGATCGCTCAGATTGGAATAAGGCTCATAGTGAACAGCCTTAGGCAAGCCGTAGAGAGGAACGATTTGAAGGCTAGGGTTGCCCTCGGACTCGGGACCGATCTTGGAGGATACGCTATAATGATTGGTGGAACAAGTGGTCCTCATCTCGGTAGTTTCTCGCTAGTCGACGTCCTGACGCACGGTAGGGCGTGCGCGATTCTCAACCCTTACTACACAGTGTTCTTCGCCGACAGGATAGAGGATCAGCTTACAACTATCGCTCCAATACTTAGAGACGCAGGCCTCATAAGTGAGGACCCGCATGTTCTTAAGGGTAGAAAGCTGGCTGAAACCGTGGCTAAGGGCTTCCTCTCTTTCTACAGGTCTCTAGGGATTCCAACTACGTTGAAGGAGGCTGGGGCTTCAAGGCTGCACCTGGAACGCATGATGCTTGCGGCAAAAGACCCGCAGCTCAAGATGAAGCTGCTTAACATGCCAATACCATTAGACCCTGAAAGAGGAGATATAGAGAGATACATGAGAGGAATATTGGAGGCAGCGTTCACAGGAGACCTTAGCCTAATAAGCAGTATGACCCTAGCTAGGCTCAGTTAATAGAGCATTTGGCGTATTGAACCACCTTAAACCAGCCTTATGCCTGTTAAAACCGGGTGCCGACAGTAATGCTTAATAGTTAAATAATATTTCCAGACATGAACAGCCCTGACGGAGTTTGCAAGAATACCTGTGATCGACTGCCACATGCATGTAACAAGCATCCAGGAGACCAGTAACGTTCTCCAAATAGTTTCCGAGGCGGGTTTCCACAGAACATCCCTCTTAAGCATTATAGATGATAAGAGGGTTAATTTTAACCCTGAAGTATTGTTTCTAAAGGCTTTACACCCGGAAATGTTCTACGCTTTCGGAAGCCTTGACTACTCTTTCGTTTTCACAGGCAGCCAGCCTCAACCGCTTCGCGACCAGGTGGACAGGCTTCTAAACATCGGGTTTGACGGGGTTAAAATGGTTGAGGGGAAACCTGTTTGCAGGAAAATTTTGAAAATCAGGTTTGACGACCCTTTCTACGAGGATTATTTTGCACGCCTCGAAGAGACTGGGCTTCCCCTGCTTTTTCACGTCGCCGACCCCGAGGAATTCTGGGATCCCGTGAAAGTTCCGGTTTGGGCTAAGGAGCAAGGCTGGTTTTACGACCAGACTTATCCTCCGAAACAACAGTTCTACGAAGAGGTTGACACCGTCTTAGAGAAGCATCCCGGTTTAAAAGTCGTATTCGCGCATTTCTATTTTCTTTCTGCAGACATAGCGGCAGCCTCAAGCTTCCTAGAGAAATATAAGAATGTTCATTTCGACCTGACTCCGGGAATAGAGATGTATCATAATTTTTCGATGAAAAGAGAGGCTTGGCGGGGATTCTTCGTAAAATACGAGGATAGGATTCTTTTCGGCACTGATATTTTCGGCGGCGAGAGGGTTGAAAGCGCTTTAGCTAAGGTTCAGCTGGTCAGGGGGTTTCTGGAAACCGATGAAGGGTTAAATCTGCCGAGGCATACTTTGGAGAAAGTATATTGTTCGAATTTCCAGAGAATCGTAGGCCCCAGGCCGAGAAAGCTCGATTTCGACCTTGCTGTAGAAGAGTGTGGAAGACTAGCTAGGGAGGAAGCACTTCTAAGCTCGCGGCCTCTGGAAGAAACCGTTGCTTGGACTGTTGCCGGAAAAATAAGGAGCCTAGCCTGATCTCAACAATCTCTTCCAACGATTCAGCGGGAACCCGCATAATAGATTTTCAAGGCCATTGAATGTGCTGCGGACAACAGCAAACAGTATGCTGAACCCTAGCATAGTGTTTTCCTCAGTCAAGGTTAATATTCCGGTGTAGTGTCTAATCTACGGGTTGGAGAAGCCTCGCGTAAGGCAAGTATCAGCCTTAATTCCGAGTTTTCTAGCATGCAAAATCGCCGGGCAACTAACGGCTAAACCGGGTTTCGAGCAGGCGCCAGTAACCAGCAAGTATGAAGCAATAAGAGGAAGGTTAAGAGGTAAGACTGTGATAATATACCGTTCCGGCAGTATTGTCTACGACGAGGCTCTTAAAGAAGTCAGAAGCATGCTTGAGGAGGCCCTTTACGACTACTATAAGGCTGCCGGCATCCTCATTGGATCGGATGAGGCGGGTAAAGGAGAGGCCCTCGGGCCCCTTGTTATTGCCGCAGTTGCGTTAACACCAAGGCAGGCAGCGTATCTCCAATCAATAGGTGTTGCAGACAGTAAGATTATTCCTGAGAACAGGATTCTGGAACTTGCAAAAAGTATTAAACGGTTTTCACTCGGCTATAGCATTTTGAGAATTCCTCCGTTTAAGCTTAACGAAATGTTTAGGGCAAAGGAGAAGCACGGTAACTTGAACGATATACTTGCAAAAGCACACTGTAAAGTTTTAAAGTCTGTTCTTTCAAAGATCTCTGAGAAGCCTTCTCAAATAATAATTGACAAATTTGATTCCAGTAAAACTAATAGGCGGACAAAGATTATTGAGAACGCTCTCAACGGTTTAAGGGTCCAGGCGATTGAAAAAGGAGAGGTTTTCCCAGCGGTGGCAGCGGCAAGCATACTGGCTAGGAGCAGCTACTTAAAATGGATAAGTAGAAAACTCGATGTGGAGACGCTGAGAAGAGTTAAGGAGGGAGAGTATAGTGCTGTCGGAGCTAAGGAAAGCCTTCCACAATATTTCAAGATGTGCTATTTAAAGTGAACCATACTGTAATATAGCTGTTATTCGAGGCGCTAGACAGGGAAAGCTTTAAAATCCGTCCTGATGCTTAAGGTAATTGTGCTGACGAAACTGCTCTATATGGATGACTCGTACCTGAGGGAGTTTGATGCTAGGGTTGTTGAAATCTCGGGGGACAACGTGATACTTGAGAGAACAGCATTCCATCCTAGGGGAGGAGGTCTTCCAGATGATACGGGTGTTTTTCTAAAAGAAGGGAGGGCAACTAAGGTTGTTCAAGTTTTAAGTGAAGATGGAAAAGTCCTGCACTCGGCACCGGGCCATGGGTTTAGTGTCGGAGATTCTGTGAAGGGCATCCTAGACTGGGAGAGGAGGTATTTAATCATGAGAATGCATACCGGCATCCACGCTTTGGCCTCGGTTTTTAACAAACGAACAGGGGCTTTAATAACTGGAAACCAGGTTAACGTGGATAAGTCTAGGCTTGATCTGAATCTTGAGAAGATGGATAGGGCTTTGATAGATGATGTTTTCAACGAGACCAACAGGGAGCTTGCCTCAGGAAGAAACGTTAAGATATATTATCTTCCTAGGGAGGAGGCTCTTAAAATACCGGGGATAGTTAAGCTTGCTGAGGCGGCACCACCTAACGTTGAGAAACTCAGAATAGTTGAGATTGAAAACCTAGATGTTCAGGCTGACGGTGGGCCTCACGTGGCCAACACGAGAGAAGTTGGAGAACTGATTCTCTTGAAAATAGAGAATAAAGGGAAGAACAATAGAAGGGTCTACTTCACCTTAAGATGATTTTAGAGGAAAAAAGAAAAGAGGACGGAAGCTCTTCTCCGACTTCTGCATAGAAGTCAATCCGGTCCGGTTTTTGTCCATTTGCCTCAATTTGCCCATTGGATTCTCTCTTTTTTATTTCCATCTTTGCATCGAAAGGAAGAGAGCTCGCTATTTTTTATTTTTTCCTTCAGAGGTTTTTTATCTAGAAGTATGTATGGCTTTTTCTCTCGAGTAAAATATTTATAACAATGCGCCCTCCCTCAGCATCGTGGAGATGCCCACCCTGTATGCCCTCTGCGGTGTCGCAACGAGCATTGGTGCTCCCATGGCCGGTTTACTAGTCGACAGATACGGGGGACCTACTCTCACTCATCATCAGGGATGCTCCATCCCTTCCACTCCTCCTTACCTTCGCGCTAGCTCCGCTACCCATGGCTGCGGCATCGCTAGCATTTCTGGCCTTCCTTGCACAGTTGAGCAGAGGATCGAGTCGATACTTGGTGGAGAAGACGAAGCAAGAGCACAGGGGTCTAGTAATGGGGTTCATGAATGCCGTGGGGAAGTGTCGGCGATACCAGGCCCCCTACCTGGAACTCTCCTCTGGAAAATCTCCCCTCGTATCGTCTTCGTGATTCCCGCTGCAGCAATACCAGTGGGCATTGCAATGCTCCTTGCAACGCTTAAGATCGACAAAAAGCCTAAACTTCCAGCCGAAGAATTGCAGCACTGTTGACAAATGTTTATTATTTCGCAAGTGATCCTATGGTCAGGTTGAGGGAAGCAGGTGCACTGAAGGAAGAACAATAGGAAAGTTTACTCATCCAAAGTGGAGTTGGTTCCGAATTACAATGCGAGCAAAGCCTCGCTTTTTCTAAGCTGCTGCGTTACTGGGTCGACTTCGAGCCCCAAGCTTTCTAACCCATGTAAACCTAAGACGTTTCCATCTTTCTCTTCCGCAAAGACTACTAGGGTAGGTGCCTCCTCCCCCTCGTATTCTATAAGTATGTGTCCGACCTCTCTTTCTACTACATCGCCTCTTATGGTTTTGAACCTCATCCTTCTAACCGGTTTTACACCCAACTCTTCCAATGTTTTTCTTGAAACCCAGGAGTAAGTGGCTCCTGTATCTACAAGTAGCCTTAATTCTTCCCGCTTTGTTCCGGCTATTGCCCGCACTTTGACAAGTACGTATGTTTCTCCCAAAGCCCGATATTCTCAAGCGGCGCTTCATTTATAAACTATTCTACTATTCTGGCAGATAATAAATCAAGACGATACTAAGCGGGGGAAGTGTGCATAAACTGTCCGTGTATTCACCCGGTATTTTTAACTAAATGCTTTTAACCGGGCATCTTTATGCTGCACATAATTGCCTGAGGAAAACCGGATCGGTTTAAGAAGAAGCGTGTATGAGGCGATTCTTCTCTTCGGCATAGTGAGCCTGATGGGAGACGTGATATACGAGGGTTCGAGAGGAGTAGTGCCAGATTACCTTAAGTTTCTCGGTGCTTCCGCAGTGGTGGTTGGACTGGTAAGCGGCTTTGGAGAGTTCCTGGGCTACGCGGTGAGAATCCTAAGCGGGTACCTTGCTGACTTAACCAAGTCATACTGGCTGTTTACATTCATAGGTTACGGGCTTATCGTAGCAGTTCCCCTTCTATTTTTAAGCAATATGTGGACCGTTGCGATCATTCTCATCATTCTTGAAAGAATTGGGAAAGCCATTAGGACGCCGGCGCGAGACACGTTGCTCTCAATAATCGGCAGAGGGTCTGAAACCGGTAAGGTCTTCGGGCTCCACGAGTTTTTCGACCAGATTGGAGCCATCATAGGCCCGATGCTAATGTCGATAGCGATGCTTTATACTTACAACAATTATCAACTATCCTTTAGTCTCATGTTCATCCCCTATATCATATTAATACTAGCCTTATTCTATGCTTTCATAAGGATTGGAAGAACTATAAGCATTGAGAAAACACCAAGAGGTGGAATAAAGGGGAAGCTGGACACTAGGTTTAAAACTTATGTCGCCGCTGTTTTCTTCAACACGTTCGGACTGATTCCTGCCAGCCTCATACTTTACAAAGCATCCACACTGCTCAGCGCCACGGGCCAGCAATGGATTGTCCCAATCCTCTATCTTGTGATTCAAGCGGTCGACGCGCCCATCGCGATAGTGTCCGGTTACTTTTACGATAAACATGGTTTAAAAATTCTGTCACTACCATTCCTCCTATCAATAGCTCCATCGCTAATAGCTTCGCTTCAGCCGAGCCTACTCTCTCTAACAATTGCTTCAATATGTTTTGGAATGGTTCTGGGCATGCAGGAGTCGATTTACCGTGCAGCCGTGTCAGACTTGGTGGAGGTTAACATCAGGGGTTCTGCATACGGAGTTTTTAACACTGCTTATGGATTGGGGATGCTTCTGGGAGGATTAGCCTACGGGTTTTTCACTGATACTGGTTTTGCAATAACTGTTGTAGCTTTTTACTCCATAAGCCTACAGCTTGTTGCAATACTACTCCTTAGAAAAACCTTTAGCAAGGCAGGTCCACAGAAGGTTTTATAAAGATATTTGGAGACAATATGTTTTGAAGAACCATGAGTAGGACGGTTCAAGGGTTCAGAAGGGTGACGCAGATAGGGATTGTCGTGAGGAACATTGAGAAAAGCGTTGAAACATGGGGGAAACTCCTAGGCGTAAAGGCTTCTGGGATAGTGGAGACCGGGCCCTTGGAGGAAACAGGCATGAAGTATAAGGGTAGGGCTGCGGAGGGAAGGGCTAAACTAGCGTTCCTACAGCTTGAGAACATAACTATTGAGCTGATAGAGCCCGTGGGTGGACCCAGCACCTGGAGAGACTTTTTAGAGAAGCATGGGGAGGGTGTGCACCACATAGCGTTCAACGTTGAGAACATGGAGCATGCCGAGAATAGCCTTAGAGAGATCGGTGTTGAAATAGATCAGGAGGGGTTTTTCACAGGAGGAGCCTATGCCTACACGAATCCTGAAAGCCCCCTGGGAATCATAATAGAGCTCCTAGCGCATAACTCCCGACTCCGATAATCCGCACCCATAGTAATCCTTAACCCAGTTTTTCCCACCCCTATGTGTCGAGTCTTGAAGCATGAGGCAGAAACTGCCCCTCAGCGACAAAGTTAAAATCTCTCGGCTGCTTAATTATTCGGGTTGAGAGTGAAGCTTTGGCTTCTAGATTTGAACCAGGAGTTCCTCTCAGGTAAAGATGCTGTTTTCCTATGGGGTATCTCTAATGCTGGAAAAAGAGTGCTGCTGGTAGATGATAGTGTTGAAAGCTTTTTCTTCCTGAAGCCTTTAAACGGTGTTGACGCTGATGAAGCGGTTAGAGCGGCTTTTCCGGAGGGTAGGAGGTATGGCGTCACCAGGATGGAGGTGTGCGACAAGCTGGTTCTCGGAAAACCCGTTAGGGTTGTTAAAGTATGCGTCGACAGGTCTGACAATGTTGAGAAAGCAGCCGGGAGGCTTGAAAAGCTTAAGCTGTTCGAGAAGGCTTTCGAAAGTGACCTTAGGCTTTCGACAAGGTATTTGCTTGAGAAAAACCTTACTCCATCCTCTTGGTTTGAGGCAGAGGTTGAGATAAACCCTTTTCTACCTTCCATTCCTAACGTAGAAGCCTTCAAGGTTAACGCGGTCAGACCATTAGAGGAGGAGAAACCCCCGGAGCTCCGAGTAATGGCTGTGCATCTTCTCAAAGTGGGTGGAAAAGGCTCTCCTAAGCCGGAGTACGATCCTATTGTTGCAATATCCACTTACGATGGGAAGGAGCTGAAACAGTTTAGGTTTGACGGTGAAACAGACAGGTTTTTAATAGAAGGCTTTCTGGATCAAGTGAAAAAGTTTGATCCAGATGTTATAGTGGGGTATGGAATAACTGAGGACTGGAGTTATCTGGCGGAGAGATGCAAGAGGGTTGACGTTCAGCTGGAGGTTGGACGGAACTACGCTAAGCCGCATACGAGTGTTTTCGGGCATGTTTCAGTAACCGGCAGGATTAGCATCGATCTTTTCCATAATGCTCGAGAAAACCCTCAGTTGACTGAATATACGTTGGACGAGTATGCTGAATCCCTCGGCTTTAGAGTTGGCCAAAGGATTCCTGAGCATAAATACTCCGAGTATTTGTCAAGCTCTTCAGAGGCGGAGAAGCTTTTCAAACAATCAGAGGAGTATGCGAGGCTGTTGCACAGGATTTGGATGATGCTCGGCGATTTCGCAATACAGCTTTCCCAGATCACCGGGCTGCCTATGGACCATGTTTTCACAGCCTCCTCGGGGCATAGGGCTGAGGCATACTTGATCAGGGAGGCCTATTCTTTGGGAGAGTTAATACCCCCAAGGGTTGAAAAACCATATGTTCCTTACGCAGGCGGCCTGGTTCTACAGCCGCAGGAAGGCGTTTATGAAAACGTCAGCGTGATCGATTTCTCATCGATGTATCCAAACATTATGCTGAAATACAATGTTTCTCCAGACACATATGTCCCTGAAGGCGAGGAATGCAAGGATTGTTACGTCTCGCCTGAGTCGAAACACAGGTTTAGGAAAGACTATAGAGGAGTCTACACTAGAATGCTTCAGAAGCTTCTGGAGGCTCGGAGGAGTGTGAGAAAGAGGCTTGAAAGCGTGGAGGAGGGGAGTGTTGAACACAGGATTCTCGACGCTAGGCAGAAAGCCCTCAAGATTCTTGCGAACACGCTTTACGGTTACGCCGGCTGGATTGGTGCACGCTGGTATCTGAGGCAGGTTGCTGAATCCGTTGCAGAATGGGGAAGATACATGATTACAATGGCTATTCAGAAAGCCGGGCAGATGGGGATGAAGATAGTCTATGGGGACACTGACAGCATCTTTGTTATGGACGGTGAGAAGCTTAAGGAGCTGGTAGGCTGGATTGAAAGTGAGCTTGAAATGGAGGCGCGTGTCGATAAGAAATACAGGAGAATACTTTTCACTGAGGCGAAGAAAAGGTATGGCGGTCTTTTAGAGGATGGTGGTCTCGAGGTTGTAGGCTTAGAGGTTGTCAGGGGGGACTGGGCGGAAATCGCTAAGGAGACTCAGCTGGGGGTTTTGAAAACAATGCTTGAAACAATGGATGTCGGCAAGGCAGTATCCTACGTGAGAAACATTATAGCAGAAACCAGAAGCGGCAGGGTTGAGATGGAGAAGATGATCATATGGAAGAGAATGACTAAGCCTCCGGAGGCCTATGAAGTCAGAGCACCGCACGTGTTGGCTGCTCTCGAGCTCTCTAAAAGAGGCTGGAGGATAGATGTGGGTGACAAGGTTGGCTACGTTATTGTAAAGGGTTCTTCGAAAATAGGTGAGAGAGCCAAACCATGCCAGCTGGTTGAAAAGAGGGATGTTGACTACGAGTATTATGTTAAGAACCAGATAGTTCCGGCAGCCATGAGAATACTTAAAGTGTTTGGAGTAGACGAGCAGAATCTACTGCATGAGTCTAAGAGGGGGCTCATGGCCTTTGGTGCAGATTAAATCAAAAGCCCGTCTATCCCTATTAATTAATAACTGTTAAGTAAAAATAATAACCCGTTTAAACCCGCCGCGGCACGCGCCGAATTGTTTAGTAGAGGAGATAGTTGCAATTTCTAAATGGTTATAAAAATGTTACCTTATGGAATTATGCTTTTTAGGAGGATAAATCGTTTCTCACTGAACGAAGGCTAAAACTCTTGCAAGACAACGTCTAGTTAGGTTTTCAAAGAGATAGAGACAAACCATTCTTATTTTCCTGATCGAAACACATAAGATTAATGAATCAAACCATCATCTTAGCAACAAGGGAATGTTTGAGAAAGAGTACATAGTAAGGGAGGCTAAAGAAGAAGATTTAGAGACAATAGTGAGGCTTGAAAAAGCCTCCTTTCCTGAGTATCCTTACCCCTTTAAGGTTTTTGAAGAACTATTGATGCGCTGCCCGAAGTATTTTTTAATAGTAGAATACAAGGGGAGGATTTCAGGCTATGTTTGTGGAAGGCTTGTTGGAAAAAGCCTGGGGGTAGTCGTGTCTATAGCTGTTGAACCAGAGTTGAGGAGGAGGGGAATCGGCAGGATTTTGATGCTTGAGCTTGAATCAAGGTTTAGGGAAAACCATGTTAAAACTGTTCGTTTAGAGGTGGGTGTTGATAATGATGCAGCTATTCGGCTTTACGAGTCTTTGGGCTATGAGACTGCCGGGTTGAGGAGGAAATACTATCCGGATGGAAGCGACGCATTGGTAATGGTTAAAAATTTATGATGAAAATACGAGTTTCACAATATCAGCTAAAATGTTTATAATATTCGTCTGCGCGGGTTTAACTATGAGGAGCAGGATTGTTAGGACATCGGTCTCTTTGCCTAGGGACCTGATAAAAGAGCTGGATAGGTTTGTGGATTCGATTAAATCCGACAGGTCTAAGGTTGTTCAGCAGGCGATAAGGAATTTTCTGAGCATACCGCACAAAGAGGGTGATGTGGTTTCAGGTTCCCTGATGATAGTCTATAGCCATGATGAACGCGGTTTAGAGGAAGAGCTGACAGATATTCAACATAGGTTCGTCAACTTCATTATTTCAAACATTCATATTCATTTAGATGAGCATAGATGCATGCTAACGATATTCGTAAAAGGAAGCTTTAAAGATGTTCAGAGCCTGATTAGAAGTATCACAGGGAAGAAGGGCGTGTTAATGGTTAGAGAATCGCTGGTACGGATTTAAAAACGCTTTGAAATCACTCTGGCAATATTAAAATCCCCATGATTGACGATAGGAATATCATATAGAGAACTAATAGGTAGAAGCCTTCTCTTAAGCCAAGGTTGCCCTTGTGCATTAAATACCATAAGAGTATGTTTGCAAGCGTTGAAAAAGCCACTAGGTCGGAGAAAACCTGGATGTTGAACCTTACTGTGGAGAGTAAAAGCGTTGCCCCCAGTATAAGCGTAATGTTCGTGAAGCAACTTCCTATAGCATTGCCGAAGGCGAGATCAACATGTCCCTTCAACATGGCTTGAATGGACAATGACAACTCTGGGGCGTTTGTTCCTACAGCAATGATGGTTGCAGATATTATGGATGCCGGCACTCCGATTATGAGGGCGATTTTTACCGTTGAATTAACTAGAAGGTCTGCACCTACAATAACCCCGATTATACCCATTAATGCCAACACCAAGTAAAGTATTAACTTGCTTCCCTCACGATTCTTCGCGATAACGGTCTCAGCGTTTTCCCCTAGAGGAAGTTCTCTCTTTAGAATTATTTGAAAAGTGTTGAAGGCGTATATAATTATCAGTACTAACCCGACGATTTTGCTAGCGGGCAGGAAGCTTATCAGGAGAATAGGGATAACGGATGCCGTGAATATTCCAAGGTATAGCAGGTCAAGCTCTTCAGGTTTAAACCCGACGGAGGGAAGTTTCTTGGATCTTGTTCTGAAAGAATATAAGACTAGACCTAATCCTATAACCAGGCAAACGTTAGCAACATTAGAGCCTAATATGTTTCCTATAGATACTGGTGCTTCTCCCGATATTGCCGCGAAAAAGGCTACTGCAAGCTCTGGCAGGGTTGTTGATGTTGCCACTAGGGTGAAACCTATCCTCGACTTCCCTAAGCCGGTTATCTCCGACACTTTCACGATGTTCCTAATGGCTAAATGGCTACCTATTACTACCAGTATCAGAGAAAAAACCATGTTTGCAATACTTAACAAAGGTTCGTACCCAATCATCTTCCACTGTCTTGAAACAAGGGTTTAAAAGGTTTTCCTTCCTTTCAAACATTGGCAGGCAGCGTCAAAAGTAATTAGTGGCTTTCCCAGACGAGTATGACTCCTAAAGCCTTCGTCCTGTCTTTCAACAGTTGCCCGTAGATTTCTGGCGCATCCTTGTAGGGCACTTTATGAGTTATGAGTTTTGAAACATCCAGCTCCCCGTTTTGAAGCATATCGAAGAAGAGTTCGACATGTCTCCTCCTGCTCCAAGGGTTGTTCAGGGTTTCAACCGGCGGATGCGACATGTTGTGTGCACCTATTATGGTGAAGCTGGGAGCGTTACAGTAGTCGTGGAGGTCAATATACGTTGGGCCTCTCGGGCTGCTTAACACGACGAATCTTCCGAGCCTTCTCAAGCATTTAAACTCTTCAACAATCAGGTTTTGGTTTCCAGTGACTTCGAAGACTATATCTGCCATCCTCCCCTTGGTCAGTCTTTCAACCTCTGAGGCAACATCCTGCTTCAACGGGTTTATCTTGACGATGTTCCCGGGAAGGTATTCAAGCCTGTTATCTGAGACGTCGACGACTATAACGGGCATAGCGCCCGCCATCTTGCAAATCCTCGCGGTCAACTGGCCGAGTATCCCGGCGCCGTAGATTACGACCGATTCTCCGAATGAAAGCTGGCTTCTCCTGACGCCGTTCATAACGATTTCAGCTATCGTGAAGAACGAAGCCTCGTCCATAGAAACACCCTGGGGGACGAGCATGATGTCCTTCTGGGAGGCTGAAACATACATAGCGTGGGGCGAGTATGAGGCAACGGTTTTACCTATTAGGCTCCGGTCAGCATCAGGGCCAGCGTCGACAACCATGCCTATGTTGTCGTAACCTGGGGTAAACGGGTATTTGCCGTAGTTTGCCCAGTACGACTGGGGAGGGAACTCGCCGCTTAAAATAGTGAGCTCTGTTCCTATGCTGACCAGGCTCCGCTCGGTTCTTATGAGAACCTCGTCCCCCTTGATCCGTGGAATCTCCTTGTCTTCAACGATAACGGTTTTAGGCTTGGGAAACACTACCGTAGGGTTGTTCAACTCGTCTTAAACACTGTCTCCCGGTAAATATTCTTTTCCGTTTAGGCTGCGAGCAGAATGCGGGGAAAACTTATAAACGTGTCATGGAGCCGGCTCCCCATGGCTTCGAATAAGCTTGACGAAATAACTCTTCCAGACGAGTTCAAAGATTTTTATGACGAGGAGGATGGTTTGAAGAGGTTCAGGCTTTTCATAGGGGGGAGATGGGTTAGGCCTGGAAACGGAAGATACTTCAGTGTAAAATCGCCTTCAACCAGGAGGGTTCTGGCAGAGGCCCCGCTGGGAAGCAGGAATGATGCTCTCCAAGCTATTTCGGAGGCGGATTCTTCAAGGAGTAAAATAAGGAACCTCGCGGCAATAGACAGGATAGAGATACTGGAGGAGGCGTCCAGCCTAATCGCCAAATATGAGGACTGCTTGATCAGTATTCTAGTGTCTGAGGCTGGTAAACCTTTAGCATACGCTGAGGGAGAGGTTAAGGCCGCCAGGGAGAGGTTGAGGCTCACGCTGGAGGAGGCGAGAAAGATATATGGGGAATACATTCCTGGGGACTGGGTCGACGATACTAAGAACAAGTTCGCAATAGTTCTAAGGGAGCCTGTTGGAGTGATTGCCGCCATCACGCCGTTCAACTACCCTCTTTTCTCACCGATAGCGAAGATTGCTCCCGCGCTTGCCTCCGGGAACTGCGTGGTCCATAAGCCCGCCAGCGACACTCCAATAATGGGGCTCGTCCTAGCCAGGATACTGCAGGCCGCTGGGCTTCCAGACGGTGTTTTAAACGTCGTAACTGGGCCGGGAGGCGAGGTTGGAGACACTTTTATTTCAGACCCAAGGGTGAGGGCCGTAAGCTTCACCGGAAGCACGGAAGTCGGCTCCAAGATACCTGTTAAAGCAGGCTTGAAGAAGCTTCATCTAGAGCTCGGGGGGAAGGCTGCGGCAATAGTTCTTAAGGATGCTGACCTTGACCTTGCTGCGGAGAAGATCACGTTAGGCGTCGTGAAGAACTCTGGCCAACGGTGCGACGCCATAAGCCGGGCGCTGGTTGTTAAGGAGGTTGCCGACGAGCTCGTCAGCAAGCTTGAGGACAGGTTCAGAAGCGTCAAGTTCGGCTATCCTTGGGAGGAGGGTGTTCAAGTCGGACCCTTAATAAACGAGAGGGCTTTAAACCATGTTGCAAGCCTCGTCGAAGACGCTGTCAGCAGGAACGCCGTCCTGCTGGTGGGAGGGAAAAACCACGGTTTGATCTATGAGCCTACTCTTCTCGACCACGTGCCGCTTGAAGCCAGGATTGCCTGGGAGGAGACGTTCGGCCCAGTCCTGCCAGTGATAAGGGTTAGGGACGAGCATGAAGCTGTAGAGGTTGCGAACAGGTCCAACCTGGGTTTAGACTCCGCGGTTTTCACGAACTCGCTGTACAGCATGTGGAGGGTTGCTAAGACTCTGCAAGTCGGCAGTGTGAGCGTTAACGATGCTCCAGCGCACGGGGTTGGAAACTTCCCGTTCGGCGGTGTGAAGGATTCAGGAATAGGGAGGGAGGGGCTTGGATACAGTATTGATGAGTTGACGGTTATAAAAACGGTTTCCGTGAACCTTGCACCATCCGGGCTCTGGAAGGGAAGATAGTCTTCCAGTCTAAAAATTAATATTTTGAAGCGTTGCTATAGAAGCATGGCTACAAAGGGGTTGCGAAGGATCCTAGGCTTAGTCTACGGGAGGGAGCTGCTATCCTATGATTTCGGCCCAGGCCACGTGATGAATTCAGCTAGGCTTGAGTCCTTTTTCAAAGCCTTAGAGTCGTCTGGGCTGGTTTCAGACAGCAGGATTATTCTGATTAAGCCTAGGATGGCAACCATGGAGGAGTTAGCTCTATACCATGACGAGAAGTATATCGAATTCGTGAAGCACATGTCTGCAGAGGGAAAGGGCCTGCTAGACCATGGTGATACTCCCGCCTTCCCAGGTGTTTTCGAGGCCGCTTCTCTAGTAGTCGGCTCCACGCTTGAAGCGCTGGACGCAGTCATGAGGCGGGACGTTTCATACTCCATGAACCCGATGGGAGGATTACACCACGCGAGGCGCGGCAGGGCCGCTGGATTCTGCGTTTTCAACGATGTTGGTGTTTTAATCGAAAAAGCCAGGAGAAAATACGGTGTTAGGAAAATACTGTACGTTGACTTGGATGCTCACCATGGCGACGGCGTGATGTACGACTACTATTATGACCCGGATCTTTTCATCGTTGACTTCCATGAGAACGGCCGGTACCTCTACCCGGGAACGGGTTTCGAAGGGGAAACCGGCGGCGGGGAAGCTGCCGGGACTAAGCTGAACCTTCCTTTAAAACCGTGGGCGACCGACCGGGATTTCGAGGATAAGATGGAGAGGGCTAAGCAGTTCGTGTCTAAAGCCTCCTTTGAATTGATGGTTTTTCAAGCTGGTGCTGACAGTATTGCAGGCGACCCTATTACACACCTGAAGCTAAGTGCTCAGGCGCACCTTCAAATTGTTTCTCTTCTTAAAGACCTATCCAGTAAATCAAGCATGTGCCCCCTGATCGTGCTGGGCGGCGGAGGATATAATCCGAGTAACACGGCGGAAGTCTGGCTTAAAATAGTTAACGCCCTAATAAAATAACGAGTGTACGAAACACTCCATGGAACATAAATTGTTAAATGTATGTGGATAGCGCGGGATGACCGAATGAAGATCGCGGTCTTAGCGGAGCTGCTTGCAGTATTCTTCTGGGCCCTGGGGAACATATTCGTAGCATATTTAAGCATGTTCTTCGACAACTATACGCAGAACTTTTTCAGGTTTGTCTCAGCCGGCGTGGCGCTACTGGTTTTCTCATTATTATTTAAAAAGGAGGCTTATTTAAACTCTTTGAGAAGGCTGAAGACATTTTCAATCCCCATTGCCACCGTCTTCGCCTTCCAAATATTCATCGTGTACGGGATAGTGTTTACAACGCCAACTGTAGCAATGTTGATAACGCGCCTCAGCATCGTCTTCGTCGACATACTTGCCTTCCTCCTATTCCCGGAGGAGAGAGCAGCCCTTTCGAAGAAGAGTTTTGCAGCAGGCACTGTAATGTCTTTCATAGGGGTTACAGGGGTTGTCTTAACAGGATCAGGTTTTTCCGAGCCTGGAGGAATGTTTCTCGCCGGCGTCGTCTTCCTGCTGCTGGCCTCAATACTCTGGGCGGTTTACACGGTTTCCATGAAGATTGCGCTCAGGGATTCAGACCCGCTTTCAGCGACGGCCAACATATTCCTGTTCTCAGGAATAATTTATCTCCCCTTCTCAACGCTAACCGGGGGAATATACGAGGTCTTGAAAGCAGAGCCGGCTGTGAACCTGCTGCTGGCCGTCTCAGGGATTCTCGCGATAGGCTTAGCAAACTTTCTCAACTATTACGCTATACAGAGGTTGGGCGCATCCCTGCCTGCAAACCTTCAGATTCTCCTCCCGGTTTTCACCGGCGCGATGTCCATGATAGTGTTCCGTGAAGAAATGCAGCCCCTTAAAATCTTCTTCTCCGTCTTAACCCTGATTGGAAGCTGGGTTATAGTTAGAGCTTCAGAGCAAGCCTTTCTGAGAAAATGAATATTCGGCATAAGCCTCAAACAGCTTGTTTAAACCTGCTCAACATGCTTGGCTGTTTAAAATAGAAAAATTTATCCATACGGTTTTCTCGCCTAATGCATGAGCAATAGGGATGACCTTGCGAAGCTGCTTTCAAACCTGCTGCAGATAGATACGAGTAATCCGCCTGGGAATGAGAGTAATGCTGCCGGCTTTCTAAGAGACTGGCTTTCGGAGAGGGGTGTGGAATCTGAAATCGTGGAGTTCGAGAAGGGGAGGGCTAACCTGTTTTCCAGGATAAAGGGCTCCGGTGAAGGACCATCATTACTCCTGCTTTCACACACCGATGTTGTTCCTGCTGATCCAGCGAGGTGGAAGATTCCTCCTTTCTCCGGCGCTGTTAAAGACGGATATATCTGGGGGAGGGGAGCGTTAGACATGAAGAGCATGGTTGCCGTGGAAACCATGGTTTTCAGCGAAATGGCGGATAAGCGGTTGAAGGGCGACCTAGTTCTCTTAGCGGCGGCCGATGAAGAGAAGGGAGGCTTAGGAGTGAAAAAAATGCTTGAAAACTCTATGGGAAAAATTATTGCCGACTACGTTATAAACGAGGGCGGGGGAGAGGGGGTGCTCACCAAGAAGGGCTGGCTGTTCGATATTCAGACCGCTGAAAGAGGAGTCTTTTGGTTTCGTGTTCAAACAAGGGGTTCTCCGGCACACGGCTCAGTACCTGGGCTTGGCGTGAACGCTATAGAAAGGATGCGACCATTGCTGAACAGGGTTTCAGAATTCAAGGGGGCTTGCGAACGGGTCGACCCGTCTTGGAGATACGTTGAATCCCTGTTGAAAATGATGGGGCTTGCAGTCGAGGAAGTGGATGTCAACAATATTGAGATTCTCCTGAATAAGCTGGCGGAAACCGATAGGGGTTTGGGAGAGTCTGCGAAAGCCATGCTTCAGGTTACGATGACGCCCACAATGATTCAGGGGGGTGTTAAGGAGAATGTTGTCCCATACGAGTGTAACCTAACCGTTGACTGCAGAGTCCCCCCCGGATACTCTAAGGAGCGCGCGAAAAGCATGATTACCGGCCTGTTCCATGGCCTTGAATACGAGTTAGAGTTCATACAGGAGTCGGAGCCAACCGTCTCACCTGTCGACACGCCTCTGTACAGGGTGATTGAGAGTTCTCTCTTGAAGCAGGTTCCCGGAGCTAAGCTTGAACCCACTACTAAGACGGGTGGAACAGATTCAAGATACTTCAGGAGAATGGGCATACCTGCATACGGCTTTCAGCCTTTAATGGTTGAGGGAAACTATTACGAATGGTCAAGAATGGTGCACGGGGACAACGAGAGGATCTCGATAGAGAACCTGGACTTCTGCTACAGGGTTTTGAAACAAGTGGTCGACTCATTCATGTCGCCACACCACGGCTAAAGCAGGGTTTCGGTTCACACTCCTATGGGGAATATCCTGCCGATTCCTATCGAGCCGGAGCCATAACGCTGACTATTTCTAAGAATATGGATGCGGGCAATTCGACTAGAGTTTTTAATCAAAAAAAGCGGAGAATATTTAGTTTAGATGTATTGTTTACAGTTGTAACAGTAGTATCTCTTATACTGAGGTATCCATGTTCCAGGCTTGCCGCACTTGGGGCAGAGTGGTGCTGCCGGTTGAGCAGCGGGGGCTGCGGCGGCCGGAGCCTGCTGCACAGCGGGTGCAGCAGCCACAGCCACTTGGGGTATTTCAATCTTTTTAGAAAGCAGGATAATGTCGCCAACAGTCTTCACGTCTCCCCACTCTATCTCAACCGTGCTGCCGGCTTTCGTCGAAATATAAAGCGTTATGCCTCCCTCGCCTGGAACAAGCCCTATTTCCTTAACCGTCCCTACGAAAAGGCAGTCGGGATCGTAAACCTGCATGCCTATTAGTTTCGACTGGGGAATACCTTTTCCACTCATCGCCGCTAAAAAGCGCTGAGGGTCATATATTAACTTTCACGTTTTTCATCCAGATAAGACTTTTCCCGGCAGATAAACATTGTTGAGACTGTGCAACCATTTTTAACACCGTCAAAAGCGTTTCCGGCTGGGGTCAGTTTTTCCCCGATACGCCTCGGTGGAAAACTCTTTTAAAAAGAGCAGCCGGTCGAGGAGCATACGTCATAGAGATTTGGAACTGAGCTCCTCCACATTCCTCTTAACCTTCTCGAATGCCGCTATTATGTCATCCATATCCTCCTTGGAGCCGAGTAGCACGTTCTGAGGAAGCCATAAGCCCTCCGCGTAACAGGCTTTCTCAGCCACAGGCAGGCTTAGCTTAGAGTAATCCATTGAACTGCCGTAATACGGGCACGACAATGGGCATTTTTTAAAATATTCGAGGTACGGCTCCTTGTAAAGCGGCCTCGAGTAACCTACGCTTACAGGTATACCCTCAGCCTTCATCGCCTCGGAGAAAACAGCCTTGGATGCTCCTCCAAAGGCTTCTGGGTCATACCTGAATATGTAGAGGTGCCAAGCATGCCTAGTAATCCTCTCGTCATCCTTCAGAGGCTTTAAACCATCTATTTTAGAAAGCTTGCCGTTAAGATAGCTCGCGTTCTCCATGCGTCTCCTAGTATGCTCGTCCAGCCTCTCAAGTTGAGCTAGCAAGAGTGCAGCCTGAAACTCAGTCATACGGTAGTTGACCCCGGGAAGATAATGCTCGTACCATGCTCCCTGCGGGAGGCGGCCGCAGTTATGCAGGCTCCAAGCCTTAACGTACAGCTCCTGGTTGCTGGTTACTATGATTCCCCCCTCCCCGCTGGTGATGTTCTTGCTCGACTGGAAGCTGAAGCACCCGAAGTCTCCGAAGCTCCCTGTCCTCCTCCCCTTCCACTCTGCACCCCAGGCTTGACACGCGTCCTCAACAACGCAGAGATCATGCTTCTCCGCTATCCTCATGACCTCATCCATGTTCGCCGGCCTGCCCCCTATGTGGACAGGAAGGATCGCCCTTGTTTTTTCAGTAATAGCCTCCTCTATTCTGCGGGGGTCAATATTGAAAGTATCAGGCTCAATGTCGACGAAGACGGGTATAGCGTTAACATAAAGGATTGCTGTGGCCGTAGCCATAAACGTGTAGGGGGTTGTTATAACCTCGCTCCCACAGCCTACTCCACATGCGCGGAGAGATATTTCGAGCGCGGTTGTGCCACTGGTTACGGCAACACCATACTTGGCATGCTGGTATGCTGCGAACTTCTCCTCGAGCTGCTTAACATATTGCCCGCCTATACCCCACACGCCACTCTCCAAGACTTTTTTCAAAGCTTCAAGCTCGCTGCCGTCGAAGACAGGCCACTTTGGAAACGGTTTATCCCTAACCGGCTTACCTCCTTTTAAAGCTAGTTGAACCATGTCTTCAACCCTCTTCTAGCAGTATAAAAATATATCTTGAGAAAAACACCCCGCCACATGGGTCGACAGTTTTGCGAACATTTCAATCATGTCTCGCAACATTAAACAAAGGTCAAAACTGCGCTCCAACGCCTTTAAAAGTCCCTAGGGTGAGCTAGACGGAACTGCGGCGTAAAAAGCCTCATAGCCAGATGGCGTTAGCCGGGATGATTTCCGGTTTAAAGCTTAAGGCTAGACGCGTAAAACGTAGTTTAAGACGAACAGCGTAACGTTGTAGGCAGCGTGCAGTGCTATTGGGCACCACAGTCTGTAGCCTCGTTTCTTGAAAACGTATCCGAGTATGATGCCGACTAGGAAAGCGGGGAGAAATTGCCAAGGGTTAAGGTGGAAAGCCCCGAAAAGGATTGACGATAATAGTATTCCCCACTTGCTCCCAAAGCTTGACTCTAAGCCCCGCTGCATGAACCCTCTGAATAAAACTTCTTCGCAAGGAGCGACGACGAGAATCGTTATTAGAGAAAGAGCAACTAGATCTACGAATGAAGAGGGCGATAGCATTTTAAAAACTTCTTCAAACCATGGCGGAACAGGTATGAGTTTTTCAACGATCACTCCGGCTGAAAAACCCGTTAAGACGGTTAAAGGAAGAACAAGCAGCGCTATTCTATACTCCTGCAGTGCGCTCTGAGAGTCTAATCCAAGGAACCTTAAGCTGATCTTCTTACCAACCATGTAGAGCAAGACTGGGATGACCATCGCAAACTCCCCCGTGATGAGCAGTGCTAAGCTATCAATAGTCAAGCCTGTTGAAAAAGAGAATGCTAAAAAGGGTAGTTCTAAGACGGTGGGGAGAAACATTGCTAGGACAAGCATTAGGAATGATTGAGAAGCCTTCCACGGCACTTTGCCAGGAGCCTCGAACACGGCTTTCTCACCGCATTGTTTCACGGCTTTCCTCTGGAGCAGTATGGATGCTGCAAGCACTAGGCTTGTTAAACCTGCTAAAGGCAGACCATAAACCCACCTCTCTGATTCTGACCGGCCTAGTGAAACAGCTTCAGGTTTTCCGAGAGAAATCCCGACTAGGCTTACAACTAGAAGTATTGAAGAAGCCAGCGTTGAAAAGTTCAGAATATAACTCCTGTAGTCTATTGGATTCTGTGTTTCAAGCCTCTGACTGGCTGTGGGAAAAGGCTCCTCAACAGGAGGCTGGCAGAAAAACGTTTCCGACCTTGCCAGCGTATACTTGGATAACAGGAAGGCGATTAGGCTTGTGTAGGATACTAGTATGAGGATAATCATGGGCGGGGGTGTGTCTGCGATGCTGATCGTGGTTCTGGCAAGTATTACAGGCATGGAGAGAAATACGGCTCCGAAAAGCGGTATGAACACGTATAGTAGGGCGCTGAGTGAAAGAGCGTTTGAAGGCTTGCTCAACACTAGTGCTGAGGCTACTGACAGGATGGATGAGAAGAGCGTCACAGATAATATGAGCAGGAAATCAAGCACTAGGAAAGGTGTTCCAGCTAAAAGGATGCTGAAAACAGAGTAGAAAACAACGGCGAAGCTGAAGGTCGCTATAAAGTAGGCTACGAGCATGCCTTTCACGTATCTCCGAAACCCTTTTTCCGAGACCGCTACCGTCCAGAGTGTTTCACGCTCAATTATTCCCCAGTTTATCGAGAAGATCGCCGGGATTAAAGGGGTGTAGAGTATGCTGAAGGTTAAGGCTGCCAGCGCGAAGAATCTAAACTGCCTAACTAGAATCGGGAAGCTTAAATTGGCGAGTGTAGCGATTGCGAAGAGCATAATGGCCGTGAAAAGACTGCCATCCCTCAATATCCTCAGGAGGTTCAGCTTAACGACTAAAGCCGTCGGCTTCTCACTCATTTTAGGCGAAAGTATCTGTGTGAAAGTCCTTGGAACCCATCTAAGTATTCTACGGTTGCTCGAAGGCATCTCCATTAACGCCGTTGTGAGAAGAGGAGTAACATTAGGAAGGAAATTGATCCTCATCACAGCGGAGTAGGAGCCCAAAATCAAAATCAAGTAGGCAAACCATATGGCTGTTTCCAGGGTTCCTAAAGAGCCTAAAGAGAATTTGGCCAGCAGGGTTGAAGGATAAGGCAGGTCGGAGTAGTTCACATCCAGTCCCATTGCCATGCTTACCAGAGGCATGAAGAGTGTGAGAAGGATAACCCATCCAGCTGCCTCGACGCCAACTTCTTTCACGATACTCTTCAGAACCCCCAGTATCTGGGCTATTGTTGAAGAGGAAAAAAGCATCATCTCATAGGATAGAAAGACAGCGGGCAGAGCGTTTAAACGAGGATAGAGCATCACGGCCATGAAGGAAATTAACGGCGGAGTGACGGCGAAGTTTAGGAAGAAGAATTGGAAAAGCAGGTCTGCCACAAGATATGTTGAAGGCCTTATGGGTGATGTTAAGACAAAGTCTATTTCCGGTTCAAGTGCCGTTATTCCTCCTTTAAGACCTAAGAAGACGCCCATGGCGATCACGCTTGAAAAAGTTATCGATATTACGTTGACAAGCTCCCTCTCGCTCATCTCGGAGAAACCATAGACCCCTCTTATGAAAAACCCGCTGAAAAGAGACGAGAAAACAATGACGAAGTAAAACATGACTGTGGAGAACTTTACTGAGGGACTTCTCCTTAACGGTCCATAATACTGGAGAAGCTTGAAAAAGAATATTTGCAGAACCCTAGAGCCTCCCACCCTCTATTCCCCCGACTATTCTGAAGAAGGCTTCCTCCAACGTCGCCGTGGATTCAAGCCCCACGGTTTTCTTAAGCCCGTCTATGGAACCGTCGGCGATGCTTCTCCCCCTGTTTATTATTGTGGCGCTGGTGCAGAATCTCTCAGCCATGTCGAGCATATGCGTGCACACGAGTGCCGCTCCACCGTCGCCGACAATGTTTTTAACAAGGTTTTTCACGAGACGCTGGCCCTCTGGATCCAGGCCGATGAAAGGCTCATCCATTATTATGAGCTTAGGCTGATGTATGAATACTGTTGCCAAAGCTAGCCTCTGCTTCAAGCCTTTCGAAAGCTCAAGGATAAACCTGTTTTCATAACCTTTAAGGTCAAACATGCTTAGAAACTCCTGGACCCTCTTCCTAGTCTCCTCCCCTGGTTCAACCCCCCTGATCCTTGCAATATACCCTAGAAACTCCTTGGGAGTAAGATAGTCTGGGAGGGAAGGGGCTTCAGGCAAGTATCCAACCAGCCTTTTAAAACCCTCGTCACTGTTAACGTTCCTCCGCATCACGAGTATCCTCCCTTTATCCGGTTTAAGAAGGCCGACGATGCATTTCACAGTGGTCGTCTTACCGGCGCCGTTTGGGCCTATTAGGCCATGTATAGCTCCTGCGTTAACCCTCATAAATAAGCCTGCTACGCCCACTGTTTCCCCATAGCTCTTCCAGAGGTTCTCAACATCGAGCAGAACGTCGTTTTCCACGTATTCGTCGCACGCCTGGAGCAAGACTGCTGAACAGTTTTGAAACAAGCATAGAATTTTTAAGCTTTTAACAATACGGGGAGAGACAATCGAAGCATGAAGCATGGAAGGCTACGGGTTTTGATATATATGGGGTGGACCCATTCTCTAAACCACGGCCTATTCGTATCGATAGCACCATTGATCCCGATGATTGCTTCAGAGGGATTCGACTACCTTAGCATAGGTCTTCTCCTATCCGTCTACCTTCTTTTATACAGCTTCGGTTCTCTGCTCTCAGCACCTCTTCTAAGGCGCGTGGAAGACAGTAGAATCCTGTTCACGTCTCTCATGCTCCAAGGCTTGTCCACATTTTTCCTGCTCATGCCCGGTTTAACTGGCTTAAGCCTCTTCATACTATTCTCAGGAGTCTTCGCAAGTCTTTACCATCCTGTTTCAAACGTTTTCATATTTAACAGGTTCAGGGAAAACGTTAATTTTGCAATGGGGCTGCACGGCACAGGTGGAAACATAGCTCAATTCATATTCCCATTGTTTTCTTTCCTGATGGCGGTGAGCCTCGGCTGGAGGATGGCGCTCATCTCAACCGGTTTCATGGTTTCCCTCTCTTCAATACCTTATCTCGCAACACCCCGTGTTGAGAAAAACGTTTCTGAGATGGGAGGAGACCTACGAGGATTCATCAAAGTTGTTTCACAGAAGTCGCTCATTATTCTAATATTTTTCTCGCTCCTCTTCGGCCTATATTATAGGGGGATAGAAGTGTTTCTGCCAACCTACTTGAATTCGGAGAAGGGGTTTAGCGGGGAAGCGGGCAGCACTGCTCTATCAATATTGTTGCTTGCAGGCGCACTCGGCCAGTACTTGGGGGGAGTGGTGGGGGAAAGGTTGAACGAGGAGACAGTCCTCCTCTTAGCATCAGCATTAGAATTAGGTTCACTCATACTGCTTCAAACAGTTTCCAGCCCCATGCTAGTTATGCTTTCAACTGCTCTTCTCGGGTTTGCATTCTACTCCCACCAGCCGGCTGCAAACTCGCTCTTAGGAAAAAAGAGCACGGAGGAGTTAAGAGCATACAGTTACAGCGTCTGGTTTTTCCTTGGCTTCATATCCTCCTCACCATCCACTTTAACAGTCAGCCTTATCGGCCAGAAATTCGGCTTCACAGTCGCAATACTGGTCTTAAGCATGATCGCCATCCTGCCGCTGGCATTAGCCATCCATATTTATCTCGAGACTAGACAACCCGGGGAGAGTGGTGATAAAACCCGTCTATAGGGGGAACAGGTACGCTCGTTTGTGAAAAGCTTTTCAGCTTTGAAAAGATTAGCCTAGTTTCCCCGGTTCTAATGTCACAAACGTTTTAAACCAGAGTAAAAATAGTTTTCATCAGAATACATATGGTAAAAATATTAACCCTACTATAAGCCCCAAGAGGGCTAGGCTTACAGCGTAAACCATTTTATCAATAGTGCTAATGCTCATCCTGCCGCCGAGCTTTCTCCTACAGAACAGTTTGAAGACAACTCCGCCGTCCATCGGGTAAAGGGGAAGCGCATTAAACACTCCCAAGTTCAAGTTTACAAACCAGACCCAGAAGAAAAAGTTCACAGGATAATGATAATCCTCACCTAGGAGGAGCGAGACATAATATTTTTGAAGAAGACTTGAAAAAGGTATTGTCTCGTAAACCCATGGAAACGGGACGGTGGGAATCATGAGGTATGTTACAAAACCTTCGAGAGGCGAGCGTGCGAAAGCCGTAGAATAGTTTTCAAGAACGTCTTTAAGCGGAACCAAGCTGAGTATCCCGCTGGAACTAATGTTCTTTCCCAGCGTGAAAGTATAGTTTGAAAAACCGTTGCGCGAAACCCTGAATGTTATGTTTCCCTCAAGCTTGTAAACTTTTCTGACAGCTTCGGCGAAACTATGCCAGTCAGGCGTCGGCTCACCGTTCACACCTATTATTATGTCTCCAGGCCTCATTCCTTTCTGATAAGCAGTCCCGTTGGCGGAGAGCCCAACCACCAGTATCCCGTCAACAACCGGCTTTAAAGTAAGCATTAGAAGTATGAAGATGGCCAGCGCTGCTAAAGCTGCAATAACGTTGGAAACAGGCCCTGCTGATAAGACTCGCCCTGCTTTCTCAAGCCCAGCGTCTTCAAGCTGCTTCTCGTCAACCTCGGCGAAAGCGCCTACAGGTATTATTAGAAACAGCACTAAGCCAGTGGACTTAACATTCATGCCGTTAGCCTTTGCCTGAGTCCCGTGGGAATACTCGTGTATTACCATAGCTATGATCAGCGCCACCCAACCGTAGAAAACAGGCAGGTAAGGGTTTACGCCTGGAAGAAGTATGTTGGATGCGGGCCCGAGTTCCCTTAAAACTCTGCTGACGCTGGGGTTGCTCAGCATATTGCTTATCGCGTTAAGCAGCAGGTAAACCATTACCGCCCCTAGGAACGGCATTACTACTAGCGAGACGAGCCCCATCTTCCTGGAAAACCCTGTTCCCCCAAGCCTATCCATCAGCTCCAATCCAACCCTCGTCTTGACTAGGATAAACGGGAATTGGACTTCAACCATGCTCGGCAGGCGTAAGCGCATCAACAATGTTTCAGCCGAAGGGCTCTTTTAAACATAGCCCGGTTGAGCGCGGCTCCATTATTGTTTAAAGCCGTCGAAAGAAACTATTTCGCTCAAAGGCTTCCTAGCGTCGGATTCTTTAAACTGCTCGCCAGCAGGATACCCTAAAGGGGTTATGGCGACAACATTGTACTCCTCAGGTATTTCGAGCACCTCTTTAACCTTCCCGTTGTCGAATGAGCCTATCCAGCATGTTCCGAGGCCCTCAGCCCTAGCCGCAAGGATGAGATGTGTGAAGGCTATTGAAACGTCTACGAGCATGCTCATAGAGCCCATGTACCCACCCCTATTCCACCCTATGTCGCGGCCGCACGCAACAATGACCACGGGGGCCTCAGCTATGAAACCCTGGTTGCCGCACGCAGGTACGAGCTTCCTCTTCAAAGCCTCGTTCTTCACCACTATGAACCTCCAAGGCTGACGGTTTGAACCAGAAGGAGCTATTCTCGCAGCATCCAGAACCCTGGTTAACACGTCGTCGGGTATGGGATCCGGCTTGTAAGACCTTATGCTCCTCCTAGTTCTCACCACCTCGTAGAAGTCCATCTTCCTACACCCAATTAGCTTCGCAAAAAGATGAATAAAAGTTTTAGCAACGGGCTAACGAGCGAAAGGAATTAAAAAAGAAAGGGTTGTCTATTATCTGGATGGAGGCGGCGGAGGCGGGGGTGGTGGAAACTCTGCTTTAGGCTTTCTCCTTAAAAGCAGCAACACCAAAACCACAACGACTACTACTACAACAGCCCCTATGATCATGAGCCAGGGGATTTCTGGGGCGGCTACAGCTCCTTCCTCCTTGCTAACGGTCAGGCTCCCTGTTAAACCGTTAACGTTAATACTATACGTTCCCTCGCCAGTCGGCGTGAAGGTGAAGCTGACCGTTGTAGACTGGTCTGGGCCTAATGTGCCTGTTTTAGTATCTACAACCTGGTTGTTAATCTTAAGCGTGACCTCGTATGTGCCTGATTCCCCCCCAGTGTTCTTAACAGTGACGGAGATCGTTGAAGACTGTCCAACCTTGATAGAAATCGGGCTTATATTCAGTCCGCTAACCTCAAACCTTGCTGGAAGAGTTGCCGAAACAGTTATTGTGACTGTCTGGTCGCCAATCCTGACAACGTACGACCCCTCTGCGGTAAAGGGTAATTTGTAGATTAGACTCTTACTCTCACCAGGATTCAGAACAATCAGCCAACTCTTCTTAACCTCTCCGTCCACGGTTATAGTCAGATTATGAACACCCATGGCGTTGCCGGTATTGGAAGCAGTAATCGTGATAGTGATTTCCTCGTTAGGCTTTAACCGTGTCTTATCAAGGTTAGCGTTAATCACTACGTTAGGCGTCGGCTGCGGGCTAACCAGCTCAATCGATAAAAGCTCTGTCTTGACCCATTCGCGCGTCTCAGGCGACTCAGAGTACACGTATACTAAAAGGGTGCCGAAGCTGACAGGGGCGAACCACATTTCCACGATAGTACGGTAAACTACCGGTGCATTCGCGAATCCTTCCCACCTCCATTTGTATACTAGAAGCTGGCTTGGGCCGAATGTCCTAGTTTCTGGACCTAAGTAAATAATTCTTCCATACCCGAGCTCCCAGTATCCATATACCGTGGTTAGGTTCCATGCTTTCCACAGGATGCCGACCCAAATAACCCAGTAACGCATCATGGAGTCTCCAATAATCTCAGCATATTGCCCCGTGTAGATTTCTCCGTTAATCTCCACCTGTAGGCATTTGCCTGTCGACTTTGAGATCCACAGAGGTACAGCATTAGTCTCCCCGTTACTCTTATACTCCCATTCAACTTTCCACGCGGCCTCCCCGCTCACGGTTTCCTCTCCAAGAACCCGGAAGCCTACTTCTCCAGCGACTCCTTCTTCATCCGAGTAACGGTACCTGACCGACTTAACGTTGTTCAGTATGATCTTCACATCCTCATACGTAGATTCCTGAGCGTAAGACACCATTAGCGGATTTTGAACCAACAAAAGCATCATCAGGAGGGCGAGGCAGAACGCACTTTTCCGCTTTTCCGAACTACCTAACGGTTTCATTTGGAAAAAAGCCACATATAGAGCTTATAAAGATTTCGACCTTTAAAGGGCTTTTTCCTTAAAAGCACGAGATAACCAGTCACCCTGTCAGCATCATCATTATAATAGAGATCAAGCAAGTCTTTTATGATCATCACTCCATATAAGGATTACTAACGGGGTTAAAAACACTGGTCAGGAGAGTTTCTTTGAACAAGCTTGGCTCATAGGGCAAGTGCTGCAGGCTTTTCTCTTACAGTACTCTAGGTTCAGCCTGACTAGCTGAGACTCCACTTCTTTAATCCTCTTCACCCTGAGCCTCCGGGCGGTTTCAACAGCCAGTTTAGAAGGCTCAGGATCCGCCTTGCTCCAGACGCCTCTCAGCTCTCTCAGAAAAATATTGACTCCCGCAGGGCCGATGCCTCGAAACTCTGCGAGTAGTTCCTCCAGATGCTCGGGAGACCCAGCTTTTTCATGAACCCCGTCTATGCTTCCGAATTTTTCCAAAAGGCTCTTCAAAACGTCCAGCAGGTTCGTAGCTGTCGAAAAATCATGCCTCAAAAATCATGCCGCTACTGAATTTGTAAATTCAATCACAGTACCGGACCAACCTTCTTGGCTTGAAATAAATGTCAAAGCATCTGTAGAAAAATTCGTCTCGAAGGATGCCCCTGGATATGCTCCAAACTATGGTTGGATGCTTAAAGATGGAAAAGAAACATCGCCAATATTTTATCTCATGTTCTCTAAAGAGGCGATTTTCATTCCTCCCGCAGACTATAAACCTAGACTGAATGTTAAATATTATCCTCCTCATTTGGAGCTTCAGATTTCAAAAGGGGACATGGAAGCGGGCAGCTGGATCAAAATGTCAGTATTTCGCAAGACTGCTAATGGGGAATCAATAACTTGTGGAAACCTTAAGGTTAAGCTTGATTCAACATCTACTTCTTCCAATAAGAAATTTGCTTTAACTCCCGGAGGATCTGCGATAACTGAGCTCGTAATACCCGATGGCTCAGATCATAAGGATTTCTACTACTACGATGAGAAAGTAGGAACATGGAAAATTAGTGTCTGGACTGAACAATACTCGCCTTACTATGGAGATGAGAAGCTTATCACTGTAAACCCTGGTCCGCTAGACCACTCACCTTCAACACTATTACATCTCCGAAGACCGTCATGAAACCATTCACTATAACGATTACTGCTTACGACCGTATGGTAACGTTAAAAACGATTATACGGGGACGAATTCCCTCTCTGACACCACCGGAACAATAGAGCCAATAATGACGGGTGCTTTTGTAAACGGCAAATGGACCGGCGACGTTGTTATAAAAAAAGTTGCTAAGAATGTTAGGATTACTACCCGTGGCTCAGGCAAGTCTGGCATAAGCAATAGTTTCGACGTTGAAGCCGGTCCCCCTGATAAGCTCGTCATAACGCCTTCGAGCTTTACGATGAATGCCGGAGAATTGTAATCCTACCTTAACATTTCCCTCAGGGATGCATATGGTTTCGAGACGATTACTCCTTCAACCATCACCGTAAGTCTTTCAACATCATCGCCCAAGGGGGAGTTTAGGGATTGTGAAACAGGAGAGAAAATAACGAAGATATACGTATTCGCTGGCCACGGTTGGAATAAGGTGTGTTATAACGATACGAAGCGCGGAACCTGGGTGATATCGGCCTCAGCCACAGGTTTAACCAGTGGGACAGCGACGGTGACAGTAATAGCTGATACAATTCCTCCTGTAACGACGATAACGATTGGCTTACCAAAGCATTATGCTGGAAACTATATTTACGTCAATTCTTCAACGAGTTTCTCTTTATCGACTTCAGATGACATGAGTGGAGTGGAAAAGACGAAGTACAGGGTTGATGAGGATCCATGGAAAGAATACACCAGTAAATTTAATCTTTCAGGATATTCTGATGGCGCTCATGAAATAAGGTATTACAGCATTGATAAAGCCGGTAACAGTGAGGCTGAGAAAACGTTGACTGTCATACTGGATAATACTCCTCCTTCCATTGGAGACCCGTCTCCTACAGGAAGTCTAATTCAGAAAACGAATAGAGTTACCTTCACCGTTACCGTAGAAGACCCTGGTTCGGGAGTTAAAGAGGTCAGGTTAACTATAGATGGTATTTATCAGGGATTGATGACTAAGCGTGGGAATAACTACACTAGGACAGTGAGCTTGGACGAGGGAGACCATTCATGGATGGTTGAAGTAGTAGATAACTTGGGCAATTCAGGGATTCAAAATTATTCACTAGAATTAATTGTCGACAACACCCTGCCGACAATATCCGGGTTATACGAGTCTTCGCCTGCGTGGGGAGAATCAACTATAGTATCATGCCAAGTTTCTGATGAGGAGTCAGGCGTTAAAGAAGTTTTCCTCTATCATTCAACGGATGGGACATCTTGGTCTCGAATAGCCATGAACCTCATAGGAAACAGATATTATGCCTCAATACCGTCTCAGCCGCCATTTACAAAAGTTCGGTATTACGTAGAAGCCTCGGATAACGTTGGAAACATCTCCCAGACGAGCATTTTTGAATATACGGTAGGGCTTCCAACGTGGTTATATATCTTAATTGTACTGATCGCAGTTTTAGCAATTTCATCTATATTCTTATTAAGGAGAAGGAAAAGGCCAAGGCCCAGCCCAACTCCAAAGGCCCCAGAGCCTAAACCGGAGGAGCCCCCTGTTCCCCCTCCTGCAGAGGAAGCTCCGCTAGAGCTTCAAGAACCAGTTTCATCGAGAGAAGAGACTAAACTTCCTTCCGAAGAGGAAGAGGCTCCGCATGAGGAATCGTACGAACCATCGCCTGGGGAAGCTCCGTCAGAAGAGGAAGAAATGCCTTCCATCTTTGAGGAGGAGCCTCAACAACCTGAAGGGGAAGGCTTAGAATCATAGGAATATATCGCAGCCTCCCTGTTGGAGAGCCTCGGCCATTCGATCTTGAGAAGAGGAAACCTGTGGTTGTTGGAGGAATCAAAAATAGCGGAGATAGACATCGTTGCCAAGGATTCTGATGGAAACGTTTTTGCAGTGGAGGTTAAGTAGGGAAAAGCCACTGTATTCAAAACCTATTTCAACCGGCCGAATGTCAGAATCCTTACCCATTGCTAAGGCGACAATATTCTCTAACTCTTTAACCTTTCGCTGAAGCTTGTGAACACTGTTTTTTCAACGCTGCTTGTCTCGCTTCAGAAGCCCGCTTAAAATATTCCTCCCTGGTTTCCAGGCTGAACTCTTCGATAACGTTTCCCACGGTAGTCTCCTCGGCTTCGCAAGACATGAGGAACACTGCTTCCGGACGAGCCACTTCGAAACGGATCTTTGAACCATACTTCTCTTTTATCCGATCCATTTTTTCCCAGTTGTAGTCCAGATGCAGAACCTCGTAATCCAGGTTTATCTCGCAGGATATAACCGGCTGGTAGCTGCTGGAAACAGCTAGAACCCTGCCCAAGGGGTTTATAATCATGCTTCCTCTGTCGTCAGCTATTGAGGAAACCATGTAGACACCATGGTTAAAAGCCCATGTCTTCAACTGTAGTCCACCAGGATACATGGATGGGAAGAAAACGATCTTAACCCGGTTGTCGGCCAAGCCTTTAATAACGTCTTCGAAATTCAGGTCGAAACATATTGCCACGCCGATTTTCCCAAGCTCCAGATCGAACACCTTAGCCTCAACCCCCGGCGTAACGCCCGCTTCAATCTCCCATATCGTAGGGTGAATCTTATCATAGCTTCCAACATACTCCCCGTCTCTGCCTATTAAAACAGCCGAGTTGTAAACTTTACTGCCATCCCTCCGCATCATGGGGAAGACTATGTGAACCCTGTTCCGCCTGGCGAAGGACGATACTCTTGTGAAGATTGCTCCCGGGATTTCCTCAGCGTTCCTCACCATCTCCTCCAAGCTTAACCCTAGAAAAGGCGAGCACTCAGGAAGGCAAATTACATCAGGCTTATCGAAAACGGCTCTGTTTAAAAGCCTCAGTATTTCCTTAACATTGTCCTCTATCGTTTCGCTGACTGTTTCACCCCTGATTCCTCTAAAAGTTACAGTGGCTACGCGAACATTCTTGGCCAACTTGTTTCTAAACACCCGTCTCACGATTTAAATATTGCTCACGTTTTTCAGAAACAAGGCTATGAGTAGAAAGGATGAGAAAATCAGGGTTCTAATAACGATACCTAGAGCCCTCTACAAGAAGGTCTCAAGGGTTGAAGACGAGGAGACGCTTAAGTCTTTTTCAGAATGCGTTTTCAACCCATTGGACAGGAATCTTACCGAGGAGGAGCTGTCACAGCTCATAGTTGACGTAGACGGGTGTATTACAAGCTGGGGCTCTCCAAGGTTCACCGAAGCAGTTTTGAATAACGCTAACAGGCTTAAAATCATTGGCCACGCTGCTGGAAGCGTTAAACCCTACGTGACAGACGAGGTTTTCAAGAAAGGAATAGTGGTTGTTAACGCTGCTTCAACAATAGCCAAACCCGTGGCGGAGTTTACCCTCGCGATGATTCTGAACTGTTTAAGGGGAATACCGAAGTATGTTGAAGCAATGAGTAGAAGAGCCTGGAGCTATAGGGATCAGAAGAGCTTTACGACTTATGATTTGAGAGGGAAGACGGTGGGAATAATAGGGTTTGGCGCTGTTGCCAGTGAATTGGTGAAACTGCTTAAACCGTTCGAAGTCGACGTGATTGTACACGACCCATATGTGGAGCCCAGCCAAGCTGCTGCATGCGGTGTTAGGAAGGCTGATTTAAACGGGCTGCTTTCACGTTCAGACGTGGTTACTCTCCATGCTGCTTCAACCCCGGAGACCCGTCACATGATTGGCGAGAAAGAGTTGAGACTGATGAAGCCTACAGCCTACCTGATAAACACGTCCAGAGGTGCCCTCATAGATGAGAACGCCCTGGTTAAAGCTTTAAAGGAGAAATGGATTGCGGGGGCTGCTCTGGATGTTTTTGAACAGGAGCCTTTGGAAACCAGTAGTCCACTGTACGACTTGGAGAACGTGTTTTTAACACCCCATGTGGCAGGAGGGTCTGATGAGAGTATGAGAAATTTGTTCGGCACTATCGTCGAGGATTTTAAAAGATTCTTTTCAGGAGAGAAGCCTGTCAACACAGTGCTATACGAGAGGCTTAAAGTTCTTGCCTGAGGTTTTTGAACCGAGTGAAACATTCGACAGCGTCATTTTATGCAAGCATATTATTCCTCATAGAAAAAATAAACACTTAAATAAGAAAACAGGATAAACAAACTGTAAACCAGTTAATGAGAAAAGGATTGGATGCAGAAGACGTTGCGACCTCAATCTTGGAGAAGCTCGGCTACACGGTTTTAGAAAAAAGGAAGCCTATAGTAGTTGGAGGAGTGAAGGTTGCCGAGATAGATCTGATGGCAAGAGACCAGGAGGGGGATGTTTTAGCGGTTGAGGTTAAGTCTGGAAAGGCCTCAGTCACGGATGTTAGACAGGTTTTCAGCAACTCCAAGCTTTTAAAGGTCAAGCCGCTGCTAGTCTGCAAAGGCTTTTCAGACGCTTCAGCGCTCAGCCTCGCCAGCGAGCTGGGAGTCAGATATATCCTTCTACCAGAGTACTATCTTCTCACGTTTGAAGATTTCAAAGAGGTTTCCAGAGAGATTATACATGACTTGTTAACGCTTTACTTCTCAGCGGAGGTTCAAGAAATCAGTAGTGAAGAGGAGAAAATAGTTGAGGCCGTTGCTCGTTCAAACAGCTTTACTGAAGCCTCGGGAAGGCTGAATGTTTCAGAAGAGGAGCTTGGCAGAATGGTTTCCAGCATGAGTATTTTCAGGCCTTCGGACAGGCAGAGCTTCAGCCAACTTAGGCTTAGAGCAATGCTTGTTAAAAGCAGGCTTAAAGAGAAGAGGCTTGTTGAAAACATTGAGCGTAGACTTGATGCTCTGGAAAAAAAGATAAATGGTTTGAAGGATAAAAAATAAGGGATTATTTTACCCGAGCTTCCTGTGGCAGAACCACCAGTCGAAGCACTCGAATTCACCTGCTTTCGCCTTCTCGAGACGGGTTTTCGCCGTTTCCACGTCTCTGGCAGGTGGGATTATCACATGATCCTTAATCAGCTCGTTGTTAGGCCAGTCCGCCGGCATCGCTACACCATTCTTGTCCGATATCTGCATCGCCTCAACGATCCTAACAATCTCATCCATATTCCTCCCCAGCTCCTGAGGATAGTAGAGGATTATGCGTATCTTTCCCCTGTCGTCGACCACGAATACGGCTCTAACGGTATTCGTCCCTTTCCCAGGGTGGATAAGACCCAGCTTCTCAGCAACCTCGCCGGTGTCAGCTATTATCGGAAACCTTATCTCTACGCCCAGTTTCTCCCTTATCCACTCCATCCATTTTATGTGTGAGAAAACCTGGTCTACGCTTAGGCCGATTAACTCGCAGTTTAACGCTTTAAACTTGTCATACCTTTTCTGGAAGGCTACAAACTCCGTTGTGCAGACTGGAGTGAAGTCTGCAGGATGGCTGAACAGCACGAACCATTTCCCTGCAAAAGCCTTAGGTAGCTCTATAACTCCGTGCGTCGTTTGAACCTTTATTTCTGGAAAATCGTCCCCTAGGAGAGGCATGCTCCTTCTTTTAATCTCCATAGTTTTTTCTTCCATTCAACAATGCCTTGTTTTGCCGATATATAAGTTTTTCCAAAATTTCGAATCTGCGATACTTATTCTAGGCAATCCAGTTGATAGATATTTTTCCAGGAGCATTCCTCCCATTCACATCGAAAAGCTTCTAACAATTCATATTCTTCCTAATTTACTTTAGTGAGAAGGGCCTCTTCCCTGAGTGCGGTTTATCAGTTTCCCATCATCTATGCCAGAGCGCCAGAGACCCCGTGAAAAATCCTATTTCTGTAAGCGTAATGGTAATTTCGCAAGGACATCAAAAATAATTTTTCACGCAATCAAAGGTTTATTCCAAGCTTTCCGAATCATAAAGTCACAATCCAATATTCATCTTTTATACAAATCTCAAATACTGTTCCCCATATTTCTCCAGAGTAGTTACGCGAAGCTCAATAAGTGTTTTACCTAATCAATTCTCAAGACATGGTTAAATCTACTCATCAACATATCCAGTAGCCTTTTCTCTTTTTCAGAAATCCCTGAGCCTTTATCGTCCATTAGAGATTTATTGTAATATGAGTTTGCGACAACAGTGTTGGATAATTCTAGGCATTCGATTATTTTAAAAACGTTGCCAGAGTGCAAATAGATTGAGAGATCATTAATTAAGAGAATTGGCGTAAGTTTCATTAAAAATTCTTCAATCAGGGGTTCAATCATCATTCTGTTAAACTCTGCAAGACTGAGAACTTCCTCTTTACTTTTGCCTTCTATTCTCGGAGCTCTTATTATCTGCGGTATCAAATATCTGACTTTGAAAACTTTAGGAGTATAGGAAGAAATCCTGCCTCCTACTCCTGGCACGGTTGTGGGCGACATGTCTATTACTGTTATATCGCTAGGTGAAACTTTTTCAAGAAGCCTATCTAGTATTTCTGCAGTAATTTTTGTTTTACCACTACCCATCTTTCCAAGTATCAATATCTTTCTTCCTAAAACGTCTTGAATAATATTATTCAATGTCCTTAAGAGCACCTACTTTATCTAAAGCCAAGGCTAATAATATTCCAATAATGCATCCACTCACAGAGCTTAACGCCCATCCCAGATACAGAGGCAGCAGTGCACCAAACCTTGATTGCAAAACTGCTCCGAAGAAAGGATCAACTATATACCATGAAACAGTACCACCTATGAAAACTGTCCCTACCGGCTCTCCTAATGACGCAAGAACAATTGCCCTTCTAATTTCAAACCTCTTCTTAAGTAGGATGTATAAAAATCCAACGACCAGTCCTCCTGGGATCCCGCCGGGATAAGCAAAAACCGTTCCCAATCCAAGCATTATTCGTAAAGTACCGACAATAATTGCACAGAGAGAAGCCCACAATGGGCCAACCATTATCCCGGCTAAAACATTGATCACATGTTGACCTGGAAAAGCCTTTGTTGGACCCCATTGGAACCATGCTACTGGAGAAACAGCTAAAGCAATAGCTGAAAACAATGCTGAGAGCACGAGCTTCCTTAAAGACTTGCCTTTAATCGTTTTAATCACCCAATTCGGAAGCTATCATTAATACTTTAGTAGCTACTTCAACAGCGTTTCTGCCAAGTATTCTTACCATTGGTTCTTTGCCAACATCCCCCAGGTCGTATATTACGTCCGGTATTTTTCCAGCATTTTCAATGGCTTTTCCAACACCCCATGGTAGGCTTTCCCCCTCCTTAGCTTTAACTTCTTCAGGCTCTTTTCTTCTGTCAAAAGATGAAACTGTTAACTTCAATGATTTACATGCTTCAACTATCTCACTAGAGTATTTTATATTCATGGCTGCTCTCCACTCCTCTTCATACTCCATCACCTTCAAAACTACTCTGGCTACGTGTGAAGAAGCACCGAACTCGGGGCCTCTAATAGCAAGTATCCTGTCCCCTAATTTAATAAGTCTCCCAGGTATTCCAGCCACATCTGATACGGAATTGGCATACCGCTTGGGTAAGGCCATGACTATGTTGCTTCCAACCTCAGGAATCAGCTTCGCAATTTCTGATGACTCCAGCATCTTTACAGCCTTAGACAAATTCTCAATGACTCTGTATTTTTCGGCATCCCTCTCCATCCATGCTGTCGGATTAACTGGCCCATGTCCCTTGCCAATGTTTAAACCATATTCTATGGCGAGCTGGATGAATTTTTTAGCCTCTTCTAAGGCTTCCATAATGTTCTTGCCTTTAGCAAGCCCTGCGGCAATTGCTGCAGAGAAGCTACATCCTGTTCCATGCGTATTCCTCGTATCAATCCTGCTGCCATGCAGTTCATGAAACTCTCCGCCACTGTAAACTATGTCAACAGCTTCTTTGTTTTTCTCCAAATGGCCTCCTTTAACGACGACTGCCCTAGGACCTAATTCGGCGATCCTTTCAGCAGCAGCCTGCATATCGTCCAGTTTTGAAATTTTCAACCCGCTTAAAACCTCGGCCTCGAATATGTTTGGAGTAACTACTGTTGCCACGGGTAAAAGCGTCTTCTTCACAGATTCCTCAGCCTCAGGCTTGAGCAAGCGGGCCCCGCTTTTAGCAACCATTACCGGATCCACAACCAACGGAAAACCGTATTCTCGGACCTTTTTCGCAACTAGTTCTATTACCTCTTTTCTATGAAGCATGCCTGTCTTAGCAGCATCTATACCGATGTCTTCGAAGACGACATCTATCTGTTTTTCCACAATGCTTAGCTCCACATCCTGTATGGCAAAGACGCCAACAGTATTCTGTGCAGTTATTGCCGTTAATGCCACGGTTCCATGTACCCCCATAACAGAGAATGTTTTAAGGTCAGCCTCTATTCCTGCCCCCCCACCAGAATCGCTTCCAGCTATAGTCATAGCAACAGGAATCCTCTTAGCCTTCATCTCTTATGCAAGCCGAAGTAAACATGTTTATAAACATGTTGGCAACGTATTTTTTATGAAAACGCTTACGAGTACGTTATAAAAAGCTACTTGCCTCAGTTGAGAGCGAGGATAGTTAGAGAGCTCATCGAGTCTCACGGTTGGAGTATAACGAGTGCAGTTAAGGCAATAGGGATCTCCTCGACTGCAGCCGCAAAGTACAAGAGGATAATAGCGACATCAAGCGGTTATTATAGCATAAGTTTAGATTCGTTCTCGAGAAGCTTTGCCGAGAGAATATTGAAAAACGAGCTTACGCCAAGCAGTTTCATAGAAGAAGTGTGCTTAAAGTGCATTTAGGAAAGAGCGAGAGGAAGCATTTGTAAGCTTCACAGAAAAGTTCAACCACAGCTTGAAAGCTGTAGAAGTTGTTTCAAAGTATTTCAGAAAATGACTGAGCGCGCATAGGAAGTATGTCAAGCGTAATGGCGTTTTTATGCTTGATGTCTGGAAAGCTCGAAAATACTCACCAGCCTTTTAAAGCAGCCTCCTTTAAGACCCCGGCTGGAGGGTTTAACCCTGCCTCTCTAAAAGCTATTAAAAGTGCGCCCACGGCAGGAGGGTATGCCGGTCTTTTAACATTAATCTTACCGTATTCTAATGAAAGGTGCTTCCTAATTCTTCTAGCCAGGATGTCCGAATGATGGTTAAACATTCCCCCTACAAGGTAAATGTTCAACTCGTCTCCACGGGTCAGCTTCATCTTTCTAGCCACAGCCAACACGCCTCTCGAGAGGGATTTCGCAGCATCCTCAATTATGCACCTGGCAACCACATCGCCTTTCTCAGCCTCAGCCTTAACTATTTTCGCGAAGAGCGCTATACGCTCCTTCCTCATCTCGTGGACACGCCTAGCCAATTCCTCCATACTCCTGGCTTTAAAGAAACTTTTAGCCTCCTCCTCAAGGCTCGTCCTACTTCCCCTTCCATCGTAAGACTGGAATGCTGCTCTCAAAGCCTCGATGGAAACAGAGTATGCCCCACCCTCATCGTTGAAAACGTGGCCCCATCCTCCTGCTCTGAAAAATGAGCCTCCCGACACTCCTACAACAACCGAGCCTGTTCCAACCACGACTATAATACCCTGCTCCCCCAACCCTAAGCAGGCTGCTGCAGCAGCCTCAACATCGCTTTTGACCAGGATTTTACCAGCCCTAATCCTGTTTCGAAACAGTTTTTCAAGCATTCTCCTTGCTGTCCAGGCTCCCGAAAGACATAGTGCTACAACTTCAGCCTCGACGCACCCGAGTTTCCCCAGGGCTCCGTTAAACGCTCTCACCACTGAAAGCAGAGTTGTTTCAGGGCCTGCTGAAAGAATGTTTGACGGCCCGGATTTGCATGCGGCAACACGCCAACTGCCGGTTTCAACGGCCAGACACCTTGTTGAGCTCGCACCCCCGTCTACACCGGCTACAACAATGCGTTTCAACCGTAGAGAAGAACCCTTCTGACCCTAGCTTTAAACCTTTTCTGCTCGTCTCTCAGTCTCAAAACAATCTCTTCGACGCTAACGCCGTTTAAGATGTTTCTCCTGACCTTGCTGTCGCCGAGCAGCCTATCCATCTTCCCGTGTTCAACTTCTAACTCCCTCGGGTGAACCTCTAGCACAGTTTGAAGGATGTTGACCCCAACCTGGAAAGGCTTAATCTTCCTCTGGTCTTCCACCACAAGGTGGATCCCTCTGCAAACCTTTCCCTCGTGTTTGGAAGAGGAAGGGATGAACCTGGTCTCCATGAGGAGGCAATCTTTACCCAGCTTACGTCTCAACACGGGGGCGACCTCCGCTGATTTAAACCATGGAGCACCGAAGACTTCAAAAGGCTTGTATGTTCCCCTGCCTTCAGAAAGGTTTGTAGCCTCCAGAAGAACCATCCCGGAATAGAGTAGCGCGGCAACCGGCGTCGGTATTGCGGGCGAAGGATAAACCCAGGGCAGGCCCGTGTCGCAGAAGTACATCATCCTGCTCCATCCTGAAAGCCTCACCACCAAGGGGGGTTTCAAGCCCTTTTCGAAAGCATAGAGGAGAGCCAGCTCGCCGGGAGTCATGCCGTATCTAAGGGGAACGTAATACGGTCCAACGAAGGATTCAAGCCCCTTTTTTAAAACAGGGCCCTCCACGGTGAGACCACCCAGTGGGTTAGGCCTGTCGAGAATCATGAAGCCGACGCTGTTCTTCGACGCCTCCTCTAAACAGTTTAGCATCGTGGATATGTAAGTGTATGTTCTGCATCCAACGTCTTGAATATCGTAGATCAGCAGGTCTAGCTCCTTAAGCGTCTCGACACTGGGCTTTCTCCGCGTGCCGTATAGGCTTTGAACACTAACCCCGTTTAAAGAAAGTTTTTCAGACTCCACTGGCTCACCGGCACCGTAGGCTCCCCAAAGCCCGTGTTCAGGAGTAAAGATGGTTTTAACACGTATCCCTTTTTCTAAGAGCCGTATGTAAGACGGGTCTAATCTTCTCGTCACCGAAGTATGGTTTACGATAAGCCCTATGTTTAGACGGGAAAGCCTTTCAAGCAGTTTTCTCCTCTCGAGAAGGACGTCCAGCCCCGGCTTAACCCTGCTTGCCAAACTACTCGCCCAGGAGGCTTTTCCTCCTTATCCTCTTAACACCCCAGTCTCCGAAGGTCATGAACGCTTCAGCGTATTGGAAACCGACTTCAAGCCCTCTGATCCTTTTTAAGCAGGAATAGTAATCAACGTAGTTGAACCCGCTGTACTTTCCAGATGTAAAATCGTAAGTCTTAATCACATCCAAATATTTTTCGAAAACACTGCCGACGTCAACGTACACCTCCGGCTGGAAGCCCTGCGGGTCCTCCCAGTTCTCAGGATAGTAAAGCTCAACCGACCTACTGTGCCTCCCCTCCGCCCTCTGCTCTCCCGTGAAGCTTTCGAAAGCCTGTATGGCTAGAAGGTGGCACGCAAGATGATCAGGATGATAGCTTCCCTTCCAGTGAATCAGAACCGCGTCAGGCATGAACTCTGAAAGAGCCTTATACATTTTCTGCTTAACCTCCTCCGCATCGTAGGGAACGCCCTCCACGCAACCCAGGAAACCCACTTCAGCATCCAGCTTCCTAGACGCTTCTAAAGCCTGCTTAACCCTTGTTTCAGCATACTCCTCAGCAGATAACCCTGGCGGACGAGCCCATTTTCCAGAAGGCTTAAACATGTGGAGTATTAGACATCTTCCCCCCTCCTCAGCGTTTCTCAGAATCGACCCGCCCGCTGTGATTTCAACATCCCCAGTGTGGGCGCTAAACGCTAGTATTTTAATGCCCAACGTTGGTCACCCTCTTTCAATACTCTTGGTGAAAACCGCGAACCTACGGGCTTCAGACATGCCGTTCCTCACGTAGAAACTGTAGTTTCTACCCCCGCCCCAGGCCAACCAAGCATTCTTACCGCCGAGAGACTGGATCAGCCTTAGACACCTGTGGAACAGGACCGTCCCAACCCCCTTGTTCCTATGCTCCTCAGCAACCCCGAAAGGGCCGAAATGCTCTATCAGCCCGTCGGTAGCTATTTGACAATAGCCAACTATCTCCCCGCCGTGGAAAGCAAGAGTAAACCAGTCGAGACACCTAGGATATTTCTCCATCGTCCTCCTAGCGTCCTCGTACCACCATGGGAACCTGGCTTTAAGGAAGAGAAGAAGCTCCAACACGTGTTCATCGTCAAGCTGCCGGAATAAGTAGCCTTCTCCAGAAAGCCTTCTCTCAAGTTCTAAAACCTCTCTTGGTGTCGCGTATCCCATAAGCGACATGCTCATTGAAACCGATTCCCTGCTTGACTCACTGTAGCCGTTCTTGGTGAAGAAGCCTATCGCCCCCGGGTAAGCCTTAACGTCAACCCCTGGAACAAGGTATCTCGGCCCGCCTGAGAAGACTACTCTCTTAACCCCTTTCCCTCTGAGTTTTTCCTCAACCGTTGCAAGCATTCTCGACCCGACGCCCATGCCTCTAAACCCGTTTTTCACAGCAAGTATGTTTATGTATCCTGTTTCACCCCTTGTTACGGAGTAGATGAAGCCGACCACCCTGCCCTCGGACTCTGACACGATGCAGAGATCAGGATCATAATTCTCCTGCAGGAGAACCCTGTACCTGAAGGACTCCTCGTTAAGCCTGTCGAGAGGCATCGCGTCATTGATGATTTCTAGAACAGGCCTGAGATCCCGGCCTTTAAAACTTCTTTCCTCCAGGTTCAACGAAAATCTGTTTGAACTGCTACATATAAGTGTTTTTCAAACCCAAGGTTTATCACCCACCGGGTTAACGTATAACGGCTTAACATGGTTTCAAGACTGGAGAGGATAGACGCGGAGTTTGAAAAACTGTTGACGGAGCATAGAAACCCTAGGACGGTTAGGATAGACAGGGTTGAGGTGGTTGAGGCCTTGAAGATGATAAACAGGGAGGACAAGAAGGTGGCTAGGGCTGTTGAACTAGAGATACCGAGGATCGCCAGGGCTGTTGAAAGCGTCGTCAAAGCCTTTAAGAAAGGCGGTAGGCTGATTTACGTTGGCGCCGGCACGAGCGGCAGGATAGGAGTCATAGACGCGGCCGAGTGTCCACCTACCTTCGGCACAAGCCCAAGCATGGTTCAGGCTCTGATAGCGGGTGGAAGAAGAGCCATGTTCAGGGCTGTTGAAGGGGCTGAGGACAACATGAAGGCCGGGGTTAACGATATCAAGCGTCTTAAGGTTTCCGAGAGGGATGTCGTCATAGGGCTGAGCGCCTCGGGCAGGGCACCCTACGTGGCAGGGGCTCTTAAGGAGGCTAGGCGAAGAGGTGCTGAAACCATTGCCGTCGCAACAGTGCCTAACCCTAAGATCGGGGTCTACGCCAACATACTGATAACGCCAATAGTTGGTCCAGAAGCGATAGCGGGGTCTACTAGGATGAAGGCGGGTACTGCTGAGAAGATGGTGCTAAACATGATTTCAACAGTCTCGATGGTCAGGATTGGAAAGGTGTATACGAACCTGATGATAGACATTAAGCCTTTAAGCGTGAAGCTTAGGTCACGGGCTAGGAGGCTGCTACGCTTTTTCGCAGGAGTCTCAAGCGAAGAGGCAGAGGAAATATACAGGGAGAGCAGGTATGATTTGAAGGTTGCTCTAGTCATGGCTTTAGCGAGGGTTGAGGCAGGCCAGGCAAGAAAAGCTTTGAGGAAAAGCCAGGGCCTAGTCTGGAGGGCTATAAGGCTGATTCAGGAAGAAAGCACGAGACCCAGGTTTAAAACTCGAAAACAACAACGTCGTAAACCATCAGGCTGTCCAGAGTGAATTCAAAACAGTCGGGGAGCTCCCGGACGGGGAGCATGCCTCTATCGCTAAGCTTAAACACCCTCCTGGGCCGGCTACCCCTGATTCTGACTTTAATATTGTGCACACTGGTTATGCTTGAAATAGGCCTCTGCATGTCTCCAGTAGTATTAACAAGGTGGACAAGAATTCTGCCCGTGCTTCTCTGCTCCCTGACTTCGAACAGCACCGTCTCGGGAGCGTCAACCTCCACGACAGGAGGCTTACGCATCGCAAACCTAATGCAGCCGGCATAAACCTGCGAGATATCCGGCATCCTGTACCTGGAGTAGAAGTCTTCAATAAGCGAGGAGAAGTAGATCGTCCTGCTCTCGCCGTGGCTACTGCAGATGATTGCAGCATAGTTCGAAACCCCTCTGGGAGCCGCGTAGTAGGCGCCTATCGGATTCATGAAAAAGCATATCGCCTCAGCATCCCGCCTGCTGAAAGCCTTAAGGCTATACACTGGTCTAGGGATTAACGCGCCAACAGGCATTGAGAAGATTTTCTTTTCAGGCTCTGCAAGCTTCATGTATTCCTCCCCGACCCTGGGAAGCATCATGCCGTCGCATCTTTCTACGCCTAGAATACTCCAGAGCGGGTTTTCAAGCCTATGGTCCCCATACTCGTCATAACAACCGGTTTCAAAGGAGCAGACCAAGCTTCCACCCTTTCCAATGAAGCTTCTAACGCTGCGGATCTGTTCATCGCTCAAGCAGGCAGAGTTTGGAAGAATAAGCAGAGAGTATTTTTCAAGCTCGCCTTTGGCAAGAGCGTCATCCAGAATCACGTCGTACGGAATATGGCTTCGGCTTAAAATGGTTGCAGCGCCCAGTATAGAGTTAGTGTAGATCTCGTCGCATATTTCCTTTCTCGCCTTAAGGTCTGTTTTCCTCCTGCCAGTACTCCCCTCTATCCTAAGGTCCCTCTCAACACCAGTCCCCGGATCCAAGTATAGTTCCCTGAGCTCAGACAAGTAGAACGTGGATGTTTGCGTTGAGACCAGCAGGGCTACTTCAGCCTTCGAGACAGTGTCAGCATAGTATTCTTCGTTTCTCGACAGGAAGCCGAGAATGTTTCTCATAGGGGTTAAGGCATCCTCCAGCCTAGTGTCTAAAGCGTAGTCGAATACTGCGAACCAAGGGTTTGCACCGCAGGAAACGGTTTGCGCAACCGAGACCTCAGCCTCGAAACGTGGCAGGGGAACGTAGTGCCAGCTGCCCAGCGCGTGATGGCTGAAGACAACCGCCGGCTTACCTTTGGCGGCGAGGTGCTTAGCCTCAAGCGTCCAGAAGATTAGAGGCACGTTTTGAGAACCAGGATGGAAGAACGCCTCTGCGCCGTTAAAATCCTCGTATTCGCTTAGCTTTTCAATGTTGCGGGCAACCCTCCAGCTGCCGGGCCACCAGGCCCCACCGTTAAGAAATATTACACCCTCCTCGTTAACCCTCTTAACAGCTTGACGAGCATCCCTGAGAAACTCAACCATAGACTCTTCTCTGAACTCTATGAATCTCTTCCAGAGAGGGTTCGACCAGTCTTCCCAGCTGGGAGGCTCGCTGCCATGCTTTTCCGAAAACTTTTCCCGGCATGACTTGCAGTAGCAGCACCCTGGGAAAACAACCGGCCCATCCAGGAAAACACCGTCAATCCCTGTTTTCATAGCCTCCTCTATGAGTTCGAAAGCCCAGTTTCTCCACCCTGTGTTCACGCAGAAAGTCGTCCCGGATCCATATAGGGGATGCACGCTACCATAGCTTCTACCGTCTTCTATGCGTTGCTCCCAATCAGCATGCCTACGTCCAAACTCATACGAATACCAGTGCATGTTCAAGTATGCTAAGACCCTGATCCCATGCTTCCTGGCATGAGGCAAGTATTCCCTCACCAGGTCGAAATCACCCAGCCCAGGATACTTTTCGAACTTCGGCGTGTTGAAAGTGGTTAAGTAGCCCAGCCCCGGGGCTGTCCCCGGCGTACCTATCACCCATTCGCAGTTAATATTCCACTCCTCCTTCTTCCACCCGGCCAGCTTATCCATGTCTGATTCAGCCATCCTGCCCAGAGCATCCAAGTAGTCGAGCCTCATCATCCTAACGGGTTTCCGCCACCACTCCAAGCCTATCGCCGTTTATGCGACGAGATGTTGAAAAGCTATTTTAAAACATTTATGCCTCATGCAAACCACAGTCATGAAGCTTAGAGCACTACCATCTCGTGATGCGGCAAGTTAAACAGAGAATTGTCTGCAATACTCCCGCATCTCTTCAGAAAGCTTCAAGCGATTCATCTACTTGCTGACGCAACAATGGAGACGGTTTCTCCAGCATTGCGATGAGCCCATTTCCGGATTTAAAGTATTTTTACCTAGTTTAAGTTTATAGCTTGGAACTAATACAGTAGACTAGTTAGAAAGCACGGAGGAAAAATATTGGTCGAAGATGCAACGAGGGAACAGAAGGTACACGGTGTACAAATGTCGATTATAATCCCCACTTACATGGAAGCAGAAACCCTTTCTAAGCTTGTAGAAAGAGTAGAGAAGACTTTGGTGGAAACAGATTTCGAGATCATCATTGTCGACGATAATAGTCCCGATGGGACAGCTGACATCGCTGAGGGGCTTGGCATGAAGTTTGGAAATATCAGGGTGATAAGAAGGCCTGGAAAGCTGGGGTTGGGCTCTGCAGTGATGGATGGACTAAAGTTGGCGAGATCACAGCTGATCGCTGTTATGGACGCCGATTTGCAGCATCCTCCGGAAGTCCTAAAACATATGTTGGAGGAGTTAGGAAAAGGTTGTGATGTTGTCATCGCCTCAAGGTATGTTAAGGGTGGTGGAGCCCAGGGCCTCAGCGTGTGGAGGCGATTTATATCTAAAGGAGCCACCGTCCTTGCGCACGTTTCCCTGCCGAAGACGAGCCGCGTTTCAGACCCGCTATCTGGATATTTCGCGCTCAACAAGAAAGTGATTCATGGAATTAAGCTGAACCCGATCGGTTACAAGATCCTGCTCGAAATCCTTGTGAAAGGAAAATACGGAAGGGTCTGCGAAATACCTTACAACCTTCAGCATAGGGCTGGGGGTAGAAGTAAACTCGGTTTACGCGAGATTTTGCTTTATTTGAAACACTTATACTCATTGACAAAGGAGGCAAGCGAACATAGGAGGCTTATAAACTTCGTGCTGGTTGGGTTGGCGGGAATCCTAGTTAATGAGACCATCTTATGGTTTTTGACTGAACACTTATATCTGCATTATGTGTTTTCCGCTTCGATCAGCGCAGAAGTATCTGTTTTATCAAACTTCGCTCTGAACGAGGTTTTCACGTTCAGGGACCTGGTAGCAGATTCCTCTTTAAGATCGGTGTTTAGAAGAGTCTTTGAATACAACTGGACAAGAATAGTGGGGATATGCATAGAGCTGTTCACATTGCATGTTTTAACCATTTTCGCGGGACTACACTATCTTCTTGCAAACCTTGTGGGTATTGCTTTAAGCTTGGCTTGGGGTTATTCAACCAGCATCTCAATTGTATGGAAGAGTTAGGCCATGCCAGTTATTCTTTGAGTAAGCTAGGGTGTTTTTTGAAGATGTTGAACACGAGTCTCATATTCCGAGATACTGGGTTGAGAGCAGTATTGAGCGTTAATCCAGTTCGATTAATTCCGAGCTGGTAGCGTTGCCGTAATGCTTTTAAACTTTGGCTTCTTATCAATAATTTGCCTGATAATAAGCTAAGATGAGCATGCCTTTGAAAGCCGCACATTCGTGTTTGAAAACATTTACACTCATCCTTATTGTCGTCTTGCTTGCACTCAGCCTTCTCTCGATTCCTCTAGGCATTAGCATAATCTTAGTTGAAGGCCTCTCGAATGCAGCCTCGAAAATCCAAACATCGTGGTACTTTTACTTCGCATTAGCTGAGATTATTTATTCTTTATGCTTCGTTTTTGCTTTCAGGTCGAGAGAAAGCCTCAGAAAATCTATACGTAAATTTCTTAACGAGCCCATTGCATTTCCAAGCGATAATTTCTTGCTACTTATGCCTGTTATCACGTGCTTAACCCATATGGCCCTGAGCCTTATCGAATCGATCCAAAAACATCTACAGATATCAACAGGCCTCCCACCCCTAAGCTCGGACCCGATATCGGCCTACTTTGAATCAGCCTGGTCCCCCATACTTGAAGAGATTGTGTTTAGAATGCTCTTGCTGGGTTTTTTCTACTCTTTCTACCTGAACAGAGGCATCGGCACCCTTTCAGTTCGCAAAAAGCTCAATGTTTCTCTGCTTTCATTCTTAAGCCCGGAAAGCGCGAAGAGGCTTTTAAGATCATGGGGCTCATCCATATCTTTTAAAATCGAAAATGACGAATGGATGATCATCATTTTCTCCTCTGCCCTCTTTGCTTTTTCCCACTACGCGGTGCCAAACGCTTGGGGTATTGGAAAACTTACCTTAGCGTTCATACAAGGATTTACTATGGCGCTGTCATACGTCTTTTATGGTATCTATGCTTCCCTACTAATTCACTGGTACTTCAATTACTATCTGTACACCAATAGACTAATTGCAGTTTTACTTCCAAACCTGTCATTTCTAAGCGTGTTCAGCGAAGTAGTATCCATGGTCTTGACAGTACTAACCTTAACCCTGTTGGTGCTTTTGAACATTAGAAGCATGATCAAGACAGTTTCGTCTACCTGCAAGAAATATCGGCCGAGCCTCATAATGCTAGTCCCTAGAGCCTGCGTGACAATAAAGAAAAGAATGCTGGCTTTAAATGTTGTTAAAAAAGCAATCCCTGAGCTGGCTTTGCTAGCTGTAGTTGTCCTCACGTTAATCTTAAGGCTGTCCATTCTCGAATATCCGAAGCGTGAAACCTACGGAGGGATAGTAAGCTGGGACTTTATATTTGATGAGAAGTATTACGTTAGTGCAGCTAGAGACATGTTGGCAGACAAGGCAACGAACAATGAACATCCACCTCTAGTGAAGGTTTTCATTGCTTTGGGCATAATGTTCTTGGGAGATAACCCGGCAGGTTGGCGTGTCTTCACAATCTCAGCTGCAACGGCTTCAGTATTATTGGTGTACGCACTTTCTTTGCTTCTCAATGGTAGTAGAGAGGTTTCTCTTTGCTCAGCGATACTCTTTGCCTTAGACATAATGGTGTTCAACATAGGACAGATCGCCATTCTAGATGCTCCAGCAATAACGTTTATGCTTGCTGCAAGCGTATTATTTTTGAAGAAGAGGCATGATCTTGGCGGGTTTTTTCTAGGCTTAGCCTCATTGTGTAAGCTTACTTCCGTGTTTTTATATTTAGGCATCACAGCCTTTCTAGTTCTATCTGAGGTAAAGTCGTTCCGAAAGACTATAGAATCCTGTTTAAGGATTGGCGTCACAGCCCTTGTTGTCTTCTTAGCCGGATTATGGGTCTACGACTCATTATATTCCGCCTTCGCTAAAAACCCTCTAAGTCACATTAGCTACATGCTAACATACCACAGCAGCCTGAAATATCAGGATTCGAAAGAAGTAATTCTTCCATTACAATGGATAAATCCACTCGACCCGTTCACCCCCATGCCGTTCTACGTTATAACGACTATGGAAACAGTGGGAGGAACCCTTAAAGTATACCATCCTGTTGCCTATTACGGTATCTACAGCCCTCTATGGTGGAGCATATGGATAGTCATGTCTCTAAGCCTATTCTACATCTTAAGAGAAGCAAGAAATAGAAGTTTTGAGAGAACCCGGCTTTTCATCCTTACTTGGATCCTTGCGAACTTCTTGCCTTATGTTTTTCTAGCATACCTAATGTCTAGATGGGTTTACCCATTTTACTTCTACTTGACATTGCCGGCGCTATATATCGGTCTATCCAGCTACTTGAATAGATGCAAGTATTCAAAACTAGTTATGGCTTCCACTGTAATTTTGCAAGCTTTTTGGTTCGTCTTATGGTTTCCGGTTAAACCAAAGCTTCTTATTGATATCTTAGCATCTTTGGGATTGCCAGTTTAAAGAAACCGATCTCGACTCGACTCCCACTCGTATTGAAAGAAGACGGTGCAAAATATGACGAGGCAGATGAGAATTTTAAAAATCATGGTGTCTGTTTAGACATATTATGGTCAAGATTAATAACAAAACTTTTTTGCATCACCTAGCAATCTCATATAAGGTGGTACTTAATTTTTATTGAAAAAGATAACAGGGTATTATAGTTACTTCTTTCTGGATGCCACGAGCCAGCCGATTGCAACGCCTATTATAAGCGCTACTATGCCAATGCCCCCGGCACTAACCACATCGAAACCTGGTGCTCCGGCAACTGTAGTAGTAACAGTGATTGTTACAGTTACAGCAGTAGGCGGCGACTTCGGCTGTATCCTAGCTAGTACGAAGAAGAACGTAGGCCACCAGTTGTAAGGCACTATGTACATATTGTCTTGAGAAGGCCAGCCAACCCAGTATTTGGTTGAGAAAGTCTGTACGAACGTCTTCTCAACCGCGGGAACAGTTATGCAGTCCCTCTGCACTATGTAAAAGGCTTCTTCCAGTAACGAGGCGGTACGCGGATGGTCTAATGGTATTGTCCAAAGCTCATCTATTATGGCATCTAGCTCCGGGTTTCTGTACCTTGGATTAGCACCCTGGATACCGGGAGAGTTGGAAGTACTACCGATAGGAGCGTACCATTTGCTGTGAAATACGTCTAGGGTTGACACAGGGTCACCCATGATCCATCCCGGGGTGCAGTGAGTACATATCCTTATGTCGTATTGGCCAAGCGCTGAGAGATCACCCAGCAGCGCACCTCCTATTTTAGTAGTGGCGTCTATTCCGACTGCCTTTAGTTCCTCCACTAGGTCATAACCTATGTAGTGGGCAGCGTCTTCACCCAGCAGAAGCTCTACAGTGAACTTTGTCCCGTTAGGCAGCTCTCTAAACCCGTCTTTATCTATGTCCCGGAACCCTAGGGAGTCCAATATTTGTTTCGCCTTTTCAGGGTCGTATTTCAATTCGAAACCAAGTTCATTCTTGATTCTTTCTAGCCCCCTGTTAATCATGGGTTTATACGGATCGAAAACAGCCCAAGAGTATGGCATCGGAAGAAGCCAATCTGTCGTCGGAGTGCCATTCGATAACGCATAAGCCCTAGCTAAGGCAGGACGGTTCACTAAATAAGCTATGGCCCATCTGAACTCCCTTATGCTAAACGGATACTTGGCCACGTTAAACGAGTTAATCCCATAGGGACATGGGTCGGTATATGGAGCTATAACAATATCAATTGTCCTCCTCATAGCAGTACTGATCATCTCCCAAGTAAATATGTGGGGAAGCACGACATCGACATCACCCCTAACGAAGTCCTCAAGATCCACGTCGGCTGCAGGAATGCCACGCCATATCACGTATTTGGGAGTTGGGAAAACCCCCATATTTTTACCCCAGTAATCATCTCTCCTCTCCCATATGAACATCGGTATTTCTGGATAAACTGCATAAAGCTTGTAGGGGCCCGTGTCTACGGGTGGCCAATTCGCAAAGGTTTTCGGATCAACATTCTTCCATATGTGCTCCGGGACTATGGGGAAATAGCTCCACATCCTGAATGTATGATGGAACCTTGGGTTAGGCTTCTTCAAGTGTACAACCAGTGTATAGTCGTCAGGCATTTCAACCGATTCAACCCATTCGTTAACATAACTTGAACCTCCAAAGTCAGGATTCTGTTTCAGCATGTTCATAGTGAATGCAATATCTCTTGCAGTATATGGATGGCCGTCATTCCAAGTAACACCCCTCCTGATGTACAGGGTAAAGGTTCTGTAATCATCGCTATATTTCCACCCAGTTACTCTCCAGTATATGATTTCGCCAGTAGCATAGTTAATGTACCAGTCCCATTCTTGTGCTATTTGGTGCCATCCAGAACCCCACTGCGAACCTTGAGGTATGAAGGGATTCGCTTTGTCAAATACCGTGAAGTAAGGTGAAAGCATTATCTCGGTAATTACTGTTTGATCCCGGGGGACAGGCAGAGCCGGTTGAGCCTTAACTGGCATTGCTAAGGGCATCAAGAAGGCAAATACAATTATTGATATGAAAATCGATTTAGCCATCCTTTTTAACAACATTTTCACTCAAAGCATTATTAATTCAGGTACATATAAATCTTATGGTTAAAAAAGTAAACTCGACGGCCGGCGACAGAAAGCTTTTTATTTTAGATCTTTATCTTTCAAAGAAGGTAGAGTGAATGACTAGTAAAAAACGCATTCTGCGCTATATGACGAAGCGTGTAATCGTCTACGTGATCACGTTATTCATATCATTCTCAATCGTGTTCTTATTCCTACGTTTGATACCGGGAGACCCTATAACACGATACTTGAGAATGCTTGAGCAGAGATACTCTTATTCAATGGAAATGCTGGATATTGTGGTAAAATGGAAGGCTGAGCTTGGTCTAGAAGGAGATCTATTTACACAATACTCGCGTTATATACAAAATTTATTCTTACGTTTAGATTTGGGCCCATCATTCGTGGCTTTCCCAACTCCGGTTCAGGATCTCATACTGACGAGGCTGCCGTGGACGATAGCACTCCTAGGAGTGGCAACTTTAATTTCTTGGAGTATCGGTACTTTAGCAGGGGTAATATTAGGTTGGAAGAGAGGCACTAAATTTGACTCCACGCTTTTTACAATAGCTCTCTGTATGTCTCAAGTACCATATTATATCGCCGCAATTTTTTTAGTTCTACTTTTAGCCTATGTTTTCCCTGTTTTTCCATCCAGATATGCTTTTTCACCTGGAGTTCAAATAAAGCTCAGTCTCGACTTTATATCAAGTGTTTTATACCATTCTTTTCTTCCCGCATTATCCATAGTACTAACTTCTGCTTTTGGTTGGCTAATTTCCGCAAGGTTCCTTACCATTAGTATAATAGGTGAGGATTATCTTCTCTTTGCCCAAGCCAAAGGTCTAAAGGCAAACAGAGTCTTAAATAGGTACATTCTAAGAAATGCCTTATTACCGCAAGCCACAGGACTCGCCATGTCACTGGGCTTCATAGTAAATGGTGCTTACTTAGTGGAGTGGGTGTTTTCTTACCCAGGCATAGGAGGACTATTACAGTATGCTATAAATCTTGTTGACTATAATACTATCCAAGGAATCATATTGATGTCAATCTTTACTGTTCTCACAGCCAACCTTATAATGGATCTGATTTACCCGTTGATAGACCCAAGAATAAGGTCTGGTGAGAGATGATGAATACTCTTAAGTTAAAAAAAGGATTAAAAAGCGCAGCATCATTTTTTGCGAGATCGACTGCCTTTAGAGTGGGAATTATCATGCTTAGTCTGATCCTGCTTCTAGCTTTATTAGAACCAGTCATAAACGGATACATTCTTAAAGGAAAAGGTCCTCTCAAGACCGGGGTTTTTGACAAATATTTACCTCCTTCTTTAGAGCATCCGTTAGGAACAGACCACTATGGAAGGGATGTGCTTGCTCTCTTACTAGCTAGCCTTAAGTATTCTTTGCTAATAGGAGCCTTCGCAGGATTGATCGCCACTTTGATCGGAACCACGATAGCTAGTTTATCCGGCTATTTTGGTGGCAAGGTTGACCTTATATTAAACAGTGTCACAAACGGGATGCTGGTTATTCCAAGTTTTCCGATTCTGATAGCTATTGCTGCGTATATACGACTCGATCTTATTACAATGTGCTTGGTCCTAGCGATATTCAGCTGGGCTTGGTCTGCACGCTTGGTAAGAGCCCAGATTTTAAGCATGAAGGAAAGACCCTATATAGAACTAGCTAAAGTCTCTGGCTTCCACAGTTTCGAAATAATGTTTCTAGAAATACTGCCGAACATGGCTCCCTTTATAATTATGGGTTTAATAAATAGCATAATGGGTGCGATGTTTGCTGAAACCGGATTAAGGGTTCTGGGTTTAGGGCCTGGTGAAATACCGTCTCTCGGCCTTATGATAAGCTGGGCACTTACTTTCGGAGCTATCTCCATAGGGCGTTATAACTTATTAGTAGCTCCGGCAGGGGCTCTCGTCCTGGTTTTCATATCGTTAAACTTAATTAACATAGGTCTGGAGGAAATATTTAATCCAAGGCTTAAAAAAATTACAGGGCTTTAGAAAATGGTTATTTAACATAGAGAAAGCACAGGACCCTTCTACCTGGCTCCACCTCTATCATAGGGGGCCTTTCTTTTTTACACACGTCCATAGCGTAGGGACATCTTGGCCAGAATATGCAGCCCTTCTCTACCCTAGCCTGCTCCGAGAGGGAAGTCGCTTCTGCCAACTGCATCCGATCTTTCCATCTAGCCTTCGGGCTGGGAGCAGGTATTGAGGATAGTAAGAGCTTTGTATATGGATGCAATGGTTCATTTATAATTTCGTTGGTACTACCCTCCTCAACAACATTGCCTTGACACAATACGATTAAACTATCTGCCACGCAGTTAGCTATATCCAGGTCATGAGTTATGTATAAGCATGAGGCCCCTATCTTATCTTTTAATACGCGTAACTGATCTAGGAATATCGCTCTTAAAGAAGCATCTATCATGGAGACAGGTTCATCCGCCACTATGAGTCTAGGTTTTATTAGAAGTATCCTGGCTAGCATTAGCCTTTGTCTTTCTCCTCCACTCAGTTGATGAGGATATCTTCCTAATATATCTTCAGGCCTGAGCCCCATGTCTTTCATAGCAGAAATAATCATATCTTCGATAGCTTTACCGTCGTTAACTATTTTCAACTTTTTTAAGGGCGCTTTGAGTATTCGCTCGACTCTATAGAAAGGATTATAGATGCTGTAAGGGTCTTGAAAAATGGGTTGAACCTCTTTTAAATAAGCTAACTTATTTTTTCTGAGCCACTCCGATACAGACTTTCCTTTATATAATACCTTTCCATAAGTAGGCTCTAGCAACCCCAAGATCAGTCTGGCTATTGTAGTTTTTCCACTGCCACTTTCACCTATAAGACCTATAGATACAGGCTTCTCAGAAGGCACTGAAAATGAAACGGAAACTAATGCTTTAATAGTCGATCTACCTACTATTCCTAAACCACCGCCTACCCTATATTCATGCGTGACATCCTTCAATTCAAGAAGCGGTTCACTCTTCATTTTAATCACCGTAAAGATGACATGCTACAAATCTACCTTGTTGAATTGATTTAACAGGAGGTTCGATTTCCCTACAGATATTCATGACAAAGGGGCATCTCGGATGGAACCGACAGCCTTTAGGCCAATCCAAGGGGCTTGGTGCCAACCCAGGTATACCCTTGATTATTTTCTTTTCAAGTGACGGCACGGCCGCTATCAGTCCTTTACTGTAGGGATGTAAAGGGTCCTCAAATAGTTCGTAGACAGGACTGACTTCTACAACTTTCCCCGCATACATTACGGCCACCCTATCACCAACCTGCGCGTGAGCAGCCATGCTGTGAGATACTAAAACGATAGACATGCCGTACTTATCCTTGAGGGTCCTTAAAAGCTGCAGGATTCCCTTCTGAACAACTACATCCAAAGCAGTGGTTGGTTCATCGGCTATAATTAGAGTAGGCTTCAAAGCTATGGCCATCGCTATTATGACTCTCTGTTTCATACCACCACTAAGCTCGTGAGGATACATTTCAGCCACCTTGGTAGATAGGCCCACTTCCTGAAGCAACTGCATTATAAGTTGCATAGCCTCTTTCTTTTTCATATCAGAATGATCTAGTATAGCATCCATCATCTGTTCTTTGACTTTTAAGAAGGGGTTCAAAGAATTCATAGCACCTTGCGGAACGTAAGCTAACTTAGTCCACCTAATTCTGTTTAATTCTTTCTCAGGAAGTTTCAATAAATCTACTCCTTCAAATATGACTTTACCGCTGGGAATGTAGCCCGGAGTTTTAACTAGTCTAAGCATTCCATCTACGAGGGTTGATTTACCACATCCCGATTCTCCAGCTATGCTGAAAACTTCATCGCGAACCACTTCTAAAGACACCCCGTCAACAGATTTATAGTCGCCATATATGCTTCTATAATATATTTTTAAATCCTTGACTTCCAGTATTTTATCCAAGACTTGCTCTGGTTCCATTCGTTGAAAACTGCTTTATAAATTTTTGGTAAATGCTGCTTAGCATGTGCTGTTCTCAAAGCTAAAATTTATAAGTTGCTATTGGCGGGAAACTTATTCCAAAAGGTACATATAGGTTACGTTTGCTCTCATATCTATGTCAAAACTGCTTGCTTCTTCAGCTACTTTCTTATCGTTCCAAAGATCAGTTACCGTCATGGATTTGGGTAGTTTTATAGTTTGTCTTCCAGTTAACCGAGGAGTTATAGAAAGGAAATGCTTATTAGCGTAAACAAGGTTCCCTCCCTCACTATATAGATGTACGCCAGCGAATCTAGCAATATTCCGCAAAACCTGCTTAGATATATAGGGTACTGCAACATATATTGACGTCCAGTTGTTAAACTCTCTTATGCAAAAACCTGGCTTATCGCTTGGATTGAGTCTACCTAGAATCGTTGCCTCAGCGTCAGAGCAGTAGAAAAGCGGGGAAGAGACAAACGTTGGATCATCCTCTATAAACCCTGATTCTTTAAACAAAACCATGTGCCACCTACTTAATTCTGGTCCGAAAGAGTGACCAGCAGGCAAATCATGAGTTATCGGATGCTGATAATTAGTAATATCAATATGAGTATGACCTTTCTTTTTCTCATAATTTATTATCATTCCGGTAATTTGTCGCATGTTCTCAATATCAATTCCTTCATCAGATATCAATCCAGGAGCCCATTGCCATATCGCGACTTTTCCATCTTTTTTTATTAATTGATCTATGCTTCTGCGCTCATTCATGTCGATAAAGACATTGTTCATAAAGATGAACAGTTTATACCTTTCAGCATCAAATCTGGGATTGGATAGGTCGCTTTGAAGATAGGTATCAAAGGGTGCACCTATAAAGGCAAGCTCCCATTGCCGCTGAACATTTCTGAGAGCCATTGCCATATTCTGGCAGGGTCTCATATAGAGGAGGCTTCTCTCGTCTAAAATCACTGCAATTTCTCTGTTAGATTCTTGGCTGAATGAGCTGAGCCTTTCTTCAATCTTCCTTAGCTTTCTGAGAGCCTCAATAATAGTTTCATGATGATACCAGCCTTGATTGAAGAGGTCTGTCCACCACATTCCCATGCCCATAGATTGTACATAGGAATAATCGCGTTTTAGAAGCTCTACGGTTCCTTCCGCAGTTCTAGGTGCAAAATGCTCTAAATGATGCCACTTCAACGCAGGATCTGTAAGGAATGTTTTAGGATCAACTTCCGTGAAAAACATTTTCCCCTGCAAAAAAACGCTCTCCGGCAGAGATTGGGAATAGCATGCTCCTCCTAAAACACGATTCTCGTAATCGTAAGGGGCAGCCAGAAAATCAACATAAGGCGATTTCAAAATCTTTGAAAGCGCTAAATGTCCAGCGTTTTGCATATAGAATCCTCTGAAAAAGTTGAGCCATATATATCCATAAAAAACACCAACTAATTTTCTGGTTTCGCTCTTAGCAACTTTACATAAGTTTAAAATTAGATCCGAATGCGTGTCTTGAAAACATATTTCATAGTCAATCACATTCATCTGCTTCGCAGGATCTCTGATAGTTAATATTTCAGCCGAAAGCCTCTCGAGTTTGGTTGGAATCGTGATGGTGGAAAAATCTACATCTCTTTTTTTCCATGACCTTCTTAATGCTTCTAAATCATCTTTGTATTTTCTCCTTACCCATTCTCTAAAAGCGTTTAGCATAGGCTTAGAATAGTCCGGCCATGGAGTAGAACATTCCACCGGAGTCTTGCCTGGTTGACAAACCCATCGTAACGCATGGACATCCTTCTCGAAATTAGCCGAATCCCAAGCAAACCATTCGGAAAAATGGCCATCGCAAATATGATATCCAATTATGTTAGAAGAATATTGCGAGTTTTCAATATGCCTTATGAAATTTGACAATGCATAAGATGCTTCCTCAAACCAAACAAGTGAAGCACTCGAATGACCAGAGCCAAGCTCTCCATTAGAAAGAACGACTAGTTCTTCGGGATGTTCTTTGCACCACCAATCTTGGTTATTTCCGGGAAAGCTTATCCTTGGCAGGATCATAACGTTTGGATCTATAGATAAATAATCTTCAATGACTTTATCCGTGGCATCAAAATTAAATTTTTTTGGTCCCACCCATCCCAAGGGAATATTCCAAGTAACAGTATTTATTCCAGCTTCCCTAAAATCGGAATAGTATTTGGGGCTTGCATAACATATAACTTTTGACATGGGCACGCCGTCTTTAAAGACCCACATCGAACCCATGTACTTTCTTAATTGTACGGACATGCGGTTTGTTCTCAATGTATGTGATTTATTAATGTTTTCTTTTTTTCCGCTGAAGGACTTAACTAGCCAGCAATTGATTCAGGCCAATGGATAATGCTTCTTGTAATACCTAAAGCTTTTTATATAGGCTTTTAGCATATGGACTCTCGTCCATATGAAGAAAATAAGATTAGGCATAGTTGGATTAGTACATGATCATGTTTGGGGTCTACTTAAAGAATTCAGTGACTTAGAAGAGGTTGAGATTATAGCAGCCGCGGACAGAAATAAACCTCTCTTGCAGAAAGTAGGAGACCTCTTTAACTTATCCACTTATGAAGACTATGAAACGATGTTTACGAAAGAAAAACTCGATGCAGTTCTTGTTTGCACAGAAAATAGTAAACATGCCGATGTGGTAGAGTCTGCCTCTGAAAGAGGTTTACATGTTATGATGGAGAAACCCATGTCCGCTGATTTCGCGCAAGCTAAGAGGATAGTTTCGGCTTCTGAGAAACATGATACGAAGGTTATGGTGAATTATCCGACCACTTGGAGCCCAGGAGTCCAACTGGCACATAGAATGGTGAAGAATGGTGACATAGGAAGAGTGCATCACATAAGGTTCAGGGCGGCTCATTCTGGACCGAAGGAAATAGGATGTTCCGAGTACTTCTACAGTTGGCTGTACGATAGAGAGCTGAATGGAGCTGGCGCATTCATGGACTACTGTTGTTACGGGGTTAACTTGGCTCTTTGGTTTCTAGGAATGCCTAGGAGCGTAGTTGCCATTTTCGGAACGCTGGCAAGGCATTACCTTACGGTTGATGATAACGCTATCCTTCTAATGGAGTATGCTGATGCCTTCGGAGTAGCGGAGGCTTCATGGTCCCAAGTCGGCAAGTATCCTATACATGGTCCGATTTTGAACGGTTTGCATGGAACAATAGTCGTAGAGGAGGATGGAAAAGTGCGCTTTGCAAGAGTAAGAGAGGAAGGGAATTTTAGGAACGTGGCGGAAGAAGTGATAGATCCCCCACAGCTTCCCTTGGGCCTGAGAAACGGCCCAGAGTATTTCGTAAGATGCATTCTTGACGACAAACCTCTTGAACCACCTGTTGATGCAAAGTTCAATCTTGCGGTACAGGAGGTCTTAGAGGCTGGGCTAACATCGGCAAAGGAGGGGAGGAGAATAGCTCTTCCAATCCAGTAAGAGAGAATGGGTGAGAAACTTGAGAAAGATTGGTTTTGGCGTGATTGGATGCGGCGGTATTGCAAACTATTTCCATCTGCCAGAGCTTTGTAACATAGAGGAAGTGAATGTGGTTGCAGTGGCAGATATAAAGGAAAAAAGGGCCAGGATTACCGCGGGCAAGTTTAAGGTGCCAAACTGGTATACTGATTATTGGAAGCTGCTTGAAAGAGAGGACGTGGAAGCGGTGGTCGTAGCGACTCCTCACCCGACACACTCGCCTATAGCCGTAGATGCCATCAAAGCCGGGAAGCATGTAATCATACAGAAGCCGATGGCTACTAAGGTAAAGGATGCCGAGATAGTTGTTGAATATGCTAAAAAGCATAAAGAACTTAAGGTAATGGTGCTACCTTTTGTGTATTTTGATAATCCTTATTTTGACTATGTAAAGGAGTTGATCTGTAACGAGCATCTTGGTAAAGTATGCATGGCGAGAATTAGGGTGGCCCATTCAGGTCCTGAGAAATATCAGGATGATGTGGCCAAGATGTTTGGTGAAGAAGGAGGGGATTGTTGGTTCTTTGATAAACAACGGGCTGATGGCGGTGCACTGTTCGACATGGGTGTATACTCTTTCACAATGGCTAATTTACTCTTCGGGAAAGCTAGGCGATTGATATCCATTATGGATACGCTTGACAAGAAGGCTAGCGTCGAAGATTCTGCCGCGACTATAATGAACATGGAAACGGGAAGCATAGTCGTGGCTGAGACTGCTTGGACACAAGCAAGGGGAGCCAATGAGATAATTATTTATGGTGTCAAGGGCATGTTGGTGTGGGAGGATTTTTTTGGGAATCCGATTGTTAAACACTATGATTCTTCAAGTTCATCTTGGAAGATCCCCTCTCTTTCAAGGGAAAAGGAACCTCAGCATACCCACCGTCACTTTGTAAAATGCATTATTGAAGACGCGGTGCCAATCGGTACGGTTGAGGAGGGCAAATACTTGGTGGAGCTCATGGAGGCTGCTCGGAGATCATCGGAAGAAGGAAGAATCATAGATTTTGTATAGTTGTTTGGCGTGTTATAACTTATTGTCTTGAAAAAAATTTAGGAAGCCTAATTTATACTTTTTATCGGAACACAGGATTTGAAGCCTTGCTCAATTACTCTGGTAATAGTTTCATTTTGTATAGTTTCGCCGTTTATACTTATCTCCAATAATGTTTTTATTGACCGTCTATAAAATCCATGAATAAGGAGATGATCGTGGGGGAGAAGCGTGAGGTAGTAGGTAACCTTGTGGCGGCTAGCTTATCTGGTGGAAGCGTCAAGTCTTTTTCATTCGGCGAATTCTTCGAAGCCGAGTCTCTAGTAGAAATAATAGAGCCGACGGTATCAGTCAGACAGCAGGTTTGGCGTGATGGTACGGCTTACAATTTGTTAATGGCTGAAGGAATAGAGTTGGAGGCGCGGTTAATGGCATATAACAATACGTTAGTCTATACTGTTTCGAACCACTCACCGTTGAAATTGAAGATTAAGCTTAAGGGAAGCATAGAGGTTTTCAGCTGGTTTAACCCTAATTATCGAGATAAAATAGCTGAAATGGCTTCTGTACGTTTAGAAGTCTCGGATAAGCATCTATTAGGATCCTATAGAGATGCATACTTTATCTGTATAGCTTCAAATGGTTCTATGGTAGCTAATATCGGGAGGAGTATTGCAACCTATGAGGTGAGTTCAGAGCTTAACGCTGGAGGGATGCTGGCCTTTACGGCGGTGGGGGCTAGCTCAAAGGATGAAGCTATTAGGCTGGCTAGAGCAGCTTTAGTTAACCCATCTAAGGTTGAAGAAGAAAAGCGGATATGGATAAACACCATTATGAATAGGATACCTGTGCTAAGTGGTATTAAACCTGAATACGGGTTTCTATGGAAATATATGTGGTATGTCATACTGTCCAATAGAGCTACGGTATGGGGCCATCCTGTACTTAAGAATCCGTTCAACATGCCTAGCAAATTTACGTTTAGGCATCAGTGGCTCTGGGACTCTGCTTTTCATGCTATAGTACTATCTCTATACGATGTTAAGATGGCTGAAGAAGAGCTCCTAAACTTATTTGAAGCTCAGAAGCCAGATGGGCGAATACCTCATGAGATCTTCATATCTAAAGAGTTTTGCAAGCTATTCTGGAATGTGTACGACTATTCTCCATGGACTACTCAACCACCGGTATTAGCTATAGCTGTTAAACATATAATGGATGCCGGTGGATATAGGGAGTTCTTAGTTAAAGCTTTTAACGCTTTAGATCGATATGATAAATGGTTTAGATATTTTAGGGATGCCGATAGGGATCAACTCATGGCTTACGTAGATTACTTAGAGTCAGGATGGGATAATGCCGTCAGGTGGGATGAAGCCGTAAGGCTATTCAATAAAAACCCTGCTAAGTATAAAATTGGGTATAGCGATGTCAGGATGGCTCCAGTAGAAGCAATAGACCTTAATTGCCTTATTTATCTTCAGAGGAAAATTCTGGCGGAGCTAGCAGAGAGGCTGGGTTTGTACGATAAGGCTGAGGAGTATAATAGACTTGCCGAAGAAACGGCTGAAGGAATAAAGAGGTATATGTGGGATGCCGAAACAGGGTTCTTTTATGATATATTAGAAGAAAATCATAAGCAGGTTCAGGTTAAGAGCCCGGCGGCCTTCTTAACCCTTTACACCGGTATTGCTTCGCAGGAGCAAGCAGAAAAACTGGTAGAACACCTATTCAACCCAAGAGAATTTTGGACTAGATTCCCACTCCCAACCGTCAGCGCTGATGATAAAGAGTATGATCCCAAGGGGTACTGGAGAGGCCGTTCGTGGATAAACATACTCTGGTTCACATATTATGGACTGAAGAACTATGGTTTTCAGGATGAAGCCAGATGCCTTTCCGAAAAAGCTCTGGACATTATGTCAGCCGGACCTACTTGTAACGAGAATTACGACAGCTCTACAGGAGAGCCTCTTGGAACCGTGGATTTCGGTTGGTCAACCCTAATGATTACTGTTCTGGAAGACCTTCAGAAAGTTAAAGCCGATAAATAGATGTCCCTCTAACATTTCATCCAATAATTCTATTATCTAATATTCAGATTAAGCGGAATAGGTCACCCTGTTATAAACAGGATAATGCAGCATATGCTGAGTAGTCGATAACCTTTTTCAGCAAGTTCAGAGGAGACTCGGAATATAAGATAGAATGCTCTTCATACTATCATTATAAACCTTGGATGATTTATGTTCGAAAGACTCCTACAGGCTTAGGCAACCCTATAGTCTGGAACCCTCTTCAGCAGCATTCCACCTATTGGTATAGGCGTGAGTTTCTGAGCTAAAGCCTTAGCCCTCTCCAGCTTAACCATGCTGTCAGCGTAAATCGTGAAAAGCCTGTCGCCCTTCTTAACCTGGCTGCCCATTTTCTGCCAGACCACCATTCCAGCCCCCTTATCCCTGGGGGCCCCGGCTGCACGGCATATCTGGATTACGGCAGCATTGTTAACTATTTGAACGTAACCGTCCTCCCAAGCAGTAAAGTCGTAAGTATACTTTCCCACCTTAATATCCTCGGAAGTCACATGAGGGTTGCCGCCTTGAGCAGCGATAATCTCCTTAAGCTTCGAGAGGGCTTTCCCACTTTTCAGAGTCTCCTCAGCCAGTTCTCTACCCTTACCCCTCTCAGCCACACCAGCCATCTCCAGGAGGATTCCGGCAAGGACGCAGGACTTCTCAACCAGGCTTCTAGGCGCATACTTTCCCTCTAAAGCCATTAGGGCCTCCCTGGCCTCCAGAGCTGGGCCAACAGCTCTGCCCAATGGCTGTGAACCGTAGGTTATTGCGCATTCAACCCTTATCCCTACTCTTCTCCCGAGCTCTATGAAGTCTTGAGCTAGGCTCCTAGCCTCGTCTTCAGTCTCAACCTTCGCCCCCTTCCCAGTCGGAATGTCTATGAGGAGAAGCTCCACGCCGGCAGCCTTCTTCTTAGACATTACTGAAGCGAGAACCTGCGGCCGGGGGTCTAGGGAGAGAGGGTACTCAGCCCTTATTATCTTGTCGTCGGCAGGCGCAAGGTTAACGCTTCCGCCCCAGGCAAGGGTTCCCCCGGTGCTTTCAGCGATGAACTTTATCTTCTGGGCTGTGAGAGATACTGGGGCGAGCACCTCCATAGTGTCAGCTATCCCCGACGGGCTGGTTATGGCTCTTGAGGATGTCTTCGGAATCGTCACACCGTTTGCGGCGACTATCGGAACAGTTAGGAGGGCATACTTGTTGCCGGGAACCCCTCCGATGCTGTGAACGTCGACAATGGGCGACTTGTCGAAAACTATGGTCTCACCGGTCTCGACCATCGCTTTAACCATGTCTGTCACCTCATCCATATCCATGCCACGCATCTCGACAGCGCTCACGTACGCGGAGAGCTCTATGTCTGAAAGATTGTTCTCCACGATGTCTCTAATTATCACGCGTATTTCCTCTCCAGCCAGCTTCTGTCCTTTCATCTTCTTTCTGATGTAGGCGATTGACTGCGGCCTCTCGCTGGGAACCAGGTTAACCAGCTCCCCGTCCTTTAACGCTAAGGACCTAGCCGCCTCCGTGAAAACCCCTATCTCCCCTCTGCCCAACAGTGTTGAAGTAATGTTCGCCACGGCGGTCAGCGAACCCTTCTCGCAATATATCCTAACATGGTCAAGCGGGTGGACCCCGAGCTCCCCGGCGTCGTCAACGTTCAGCAGGACCTCGTAGGCGCCTTGCTCAATGTCAATAATCCTTGCCTTAAACATTAGGGATTAAAAGGCACGTTGCCCTTTTAACCTTTACCAGCAGGCTTAGATGCTCTTTGAGACTTCAGACCCTGTTTAACACTCAGCTGGGTGTCGCCGCTTTAAAGCCAAGCCTCTCAATCCTAACTAGGCCGCTCAGCCTCTCCCCTGATAGAAGGTCCCTGAAAATCCTTCCGCCAAGGTTTATCTCCACATCCTTGTCCCCATGGTTTAAAAAGAACAGGATTTCCTTCCCGTTTCCCTTCCTCCTGGTTGCCTCAACTCCTTGAACGTTTGGAAGCACTTCCTCAACAATACTTCTCCCCAGAAGCCAGTTAACCAGTTCATCGTAGAACTCTGCGGAGGCGAATGTCCCGAGGTAAATGGCAGTACCCTTGCCGAGGCTTTTCATTGTTGCAACCGGTTTTCCAGCGTACATGCCTGAGCCGTATTCAGCAATAACCTCAGCATCCTCAACCGCCAGTTTCTCCATCCAGTTCCTAGCTTTGAAGAAAGCCTTCTTCCCTAGGAACACTGCCTCACACCCTTCACCCTCAGGCAGACCAGTATACTCCTCAACAGTGACGCCGAACAAGTCTGACAACCTCCCGGGAAGAGGCTTGTCAACAATATTATTGTTCCAATCCTTTGCTCCAGTCCTAGGCGTGGCGATAAGCACCCCGCCCCTACTCACGTAGGATCTCAGCGAATCCTCCAGTCTATCGTTCAACAGCATTAGGGATGGTGCGAATAAAGCGCGATACTTGTTTAAGCCATCCGAGAGAGGATTTACAAAGTCCACCGGAATGTTTCTCTTGTATAGCGCTCTGTAAACGTCTAAAACAGGCTCCCACGCAGCCATCCCGTAATAGTTCTCCCCGCCGTAGCCAACCTCAAGGTCCCACGCCCAGAGATTATCGTAAACCAGCAGGATGCCGGTATTCGCGTCGAAAAAAGTGTTCTCGAAAAACGGGGCGATCCTGAAGAGCTCCCCGGAAACCTTCTTGACCTCGAAAAACCTCCTCCTGGGCGTGCCGTCATGGTCCAAGATGCCGTGCCAATACTCCTCAGCACCAAACCTGCAGGACCTCCACCTAAAGTACAGGATGCCGTCAGCACCCCTGGCGACTGATTGAACAGTCCAGAGCCGTATTTCACCCGGCCTTGGTATTGGAGCGAGACGGGTCTTAACAGCACCGCTCTGCAGCTCCATTATCCAGTAGGGTTTCATCTTAAGACTCCTCATCAAGTCGTGAGCCATTGCTGAAGCAGCATAGTCGACTTTTGAGGACCACCTGGGGTAATAGTCGAAGGAGACGAAATCCAGGTCCCTTGCAAGCTTAAAGTAGTCAAGCTCCTTGTAGAGCCCCATGAAGTTATGAGTTACCATGTGGTGGGGTGCGTGTCTACGTATTATTTCCACCTGCAGCCTCTGGTAATTAATCCAAGCGTCGCTCGAAAAGCGGTGCCACTCCAGGCAGAGCGCAGGGTTCTGCATGTCGAACGGCGGCCTAGGGGGGAACACTTCGTCCCAAGAACCGTACTCCTGGCCCCAGAAGACGAGGCCGCACGCGGAGTTCAGCCTTTCAACACTGCCATATTTCTCCTTTAACCAGCTTCTGAAAGCCCTTATCGAGTTTTCGCAATAACAGAGGTTCACGTCAAACTCGTTGTCTATTTGCCAACCTATAACGCTAGGGTTATCCTTGTAGTGGAGAACCATTGCTTCAACTATCCTTTTCGTATGCTCAATGTAGTTCGGGTTTACTGCGCAACAGTTCTTCCTAGTGCCCTCAGGCTTACGTCTACCCTGAGCGTCAACCTGCAGGATGTCGGGATGAGCCTTCACCAGCCAGGGGGGTGGGGCTGCAGTAGGTGTTCCGAGCACCGCCTTTATGCCGTGCTTGGAGAGAGTTTCAAGAGCATCGTCAAGCCAGCTGAATTCGAACTTTCCTTCAGCAGGCTCCATCATGCTCCAAGCGAACTCAGCCAGCCTAACCGTGTTAAAACCCAGCTCAGCCATCATCTTAGCGTCCGTAGCCCATCTTTCCCTAGGCCAGTGCTCCGGGTAATAGTCGGCGCCGAACCTGAAGGACGAGTTTCCTCCATGACCCGGATCCTTCATGAAAAGAATATTGTTAACGATGGAGATAAAGTTTTTTACGTTTTAAAAATCTATATACCGCGGAGACCATTGGCTGAGAAAGAGATGGTTGAAAAGCCTGACAAAGATGTTGCAAACAGGGTTTTGGCTTTCCAGAGGAACGAGATAACTGAACACATGATTTACAATGCTCTCTCCAAGAGAGCTAAGGGAAGTAATTCACAGATTTTGAAAAAGATGTCTGAAGACGAGTTACGCCACTACGGCGAGTGGAGAGAATACACGGGTAGAGACATCGCCCCGAGCAGGCTGATGCTGTTCAAAATCCTATTCGTCGCCAGGCTCTTCGGCTTAACCTTCGCGGTTAAACTAATGGAGAAAGGTGAAAAGGAGGCTGAGGGGGTTTATGAGAAAATATCCTGTGTCTTTCCAAAGGCTAAGGAGATAATGAGGGATGAGAAGGAGCATGAAGAGATGCTAATAGGCATGATTGACGAGGAGATGGTGAATTATGTCGGCTCACTGGTGCTGGGTTTGAACGATGCTCTTGTCGAGCTCACCGGGGCTCTAGTCGGCCTGACCTTCACTCTTCAAAACAGTAGGCTGGTTGGAGTAGCGGGGCTGGTAACCGGCATAGCCGCCTCCCTCTCCATGTCCGCCTCAGAATACTTGTCCCAGAGATCGGAGAAGTCTGAGAAAAACCCTTTGAGAGCATCTTTATACACCGGCATTGCTTATTTGGCAACCGTCCTCATATTGTCAGCCCCGTTTCTCATCCTACCAGATTATCGTCTCTCACTATCGATCATGTTCCTCAGCATAAGCCTAATCGTGTCCGTCTTCACCTTCTTCATCTCGATAACTAAGGAGACCTCTTTCAGAAGGATGTTTCTAGAAATGATCCTCATAAGCCTTGGAGTGGCTGCAGTATCCTTCATAATAGGATGGTTTGCAAGAACCCTTTTCGGAATAGAGGTCTAACATAAAGCCGGATAGGCATTTTTCAAATCTTTAAGCAAAAACTCGGTGTGTAAAAAAGAGGTGTGCATTAAAGCGAATTTGAAAAGGTTAAACCTGGACCCGGCCGGCGAAAAGCCTTATGTATTCTTTAGCCTTCTCCTTAACCATGTCCCGGGCCGCGGTGCCGAATCTCCTGAAGTCCTTCTCACTCGGATTAGCCTGGTAGGCCTTTATGAAGCCTTCGATGAAGGCTATCGACAGCGCGGTAGCAACATTCACCTTCGTCACGCCACCTGTCTTGATAGCGTCTAGAAGAGTGCCCTCGCCCTTCTGCAGAACAATCCCTTTTTCACGCGCATCCTTTGGAGTCATAAGTATTCCGGAGGAGCCGTGGGACACGATGGGTATACGCATCCGCTCCTGTATGGCGATAAGCCTATCTATGCGGACCGGCCATATGTCGTCCCAAATCCCGTGTATTGAACCGAAGGCGGCAGCCAGAAAGTCGCAGCCAGTCTTCTTCACAAAGTATTCAACGTCTTCCGGCTTAGCCATGAGCTCCTCCACAGACCTCCCTGCTTTCTCCCGGATAATCGCAACGGCTTCAGCCGGCGGAAGCGATCTTAAACGGGCTATCTCGGCTTGGGAAAAATAGTCTTCAATCTTCGGGATCTTCCCCAGCTCAGCCTCAACCGGCACTCCTTTCTCACGGCACATTTCAACAACCTGCCGGGTAAGCCTGATGTTCTCCTCCAGTGGCAGAGAAGAGCCGTCGAAAAGAACTGCCGTGAAACCCGCGTTAAGGGCTTTTTTAACCTGGTCTATTTCAGTCGCGTGGTCAAGGTTGAGAGCTATACGTATATCTGTCTCAGAGGCGGCGATCTTAACCATTCCAGCCCCAAGAGACCATCCTGCATACTTGCTTGCCCCTGGGCTCAGCTGGATTATCAGGTCCATCGGTTCACCGACCTCTTTTGATACTTCTTCAGCAGCCCATATGAATGCCTGTATCATCTCCATGTTGTTCGCGTTGAAGGCTCCTACAGCCCTGCCCTCCTTCAAGGCAGGTAGAAGCAAATCCCGCTCATTCACCAAAGGCATATTTCTTCCACCCGTCCTCAAACCATTTGAAGGGTATAAAAGCTTTCCCCCTCGAAAGGCTAAGCCACATGCTCATTCCAATATCCTCTTTCCCACGGAGCCAAGTAAAACTTAAAAGCGTTTCAACCGTTCTCCCCAGAATTATTGTTGAAAATACTGAATAAAAAAATGCTTTCAAAAAGCAGGTGGAGGAAAGATGTTTTGAAAATACTTGAAGAAGGGTTAAGGGCTTCTGACCCGAAGAAATCGGTGGAGGAGGCTCTTGAAGGAATAAGCAGGGAGATTAAGGCTGCGGAAAGAGTCTTCGTAATCGGGTTTGGAAAAGCCTCTGCATCAATGGCTGAAGCATGCGAAGAAAAAATCGGGGGAAGGATTGTAGGCGGCGCCATAATAATCCCTGAGAACGTTGACGCGAAGAGGCTTAGGAGAGTAAGGGTTTTTAAAGGGACGCATCCGACTCCTTCTGAAGCCAGCGTCGAGTCAACCAGAAGACTGATTTCCATATGTCAGGGTTTAACCCGAAGAGACCTTGTAATATGCCTAGTCTCCGGAGGAGGATCATCCCTATTGACCCTTCCGGCTGAAGGCGTGACGCTGGAGGAGAAGAGGATGACTACGGATATTCTCCTGAAATCCGGTGCGGAGATAAAGGAGATCAATACTGTCAGGAAACACTTATCGAGTGTTAAAGGTGGGCAGTTGATAAACTTCCTTAAGCCGGCGAAAGTATTTTCACTCATCCTGTCAGACATAGTGGGAGACCCCGTTGAACACATAGCTTCAGGGCCGACTTCCCCAGACCCGTCGACCTTCAAAGACGCTTACGACATTATTTTGAAGTACGATTTGATGGGAAAGCTGCCTGGAAGCATCGTTGAAAGAATAGAGAGGGGGATAAGGGGTGAGGTTCCTGAAACCCCTAAGCCTGGAGACAAGGTTTTCAAAAATGTTAAGAACATTATTGTTTCAAACAACATGAAGTCTCTGGCCGCGATGGAGAAAAAGGCTGTTGAACTCGGCTACAACACGCTTGTCTTAACATCGTTCGCGGAAGGCGAGGCCCGTGAAGTCGGAAGGTTCCTGTGCGGAATCATTAAGCAAATAGCCACGTATGACTCGCCCGTTAAAAAGCCAGCCTGCTTGATAGTAGGCGGGGAGACCACCGTAACCGTTAAGGGCAGAGGAAAGGGGGGTAGAAACCAGGAGCTCGCCTTATCCGTCTTAACTAATTGCGGCGGTTTAAAGAACTTTGTATTCGCATCGATTGGGAGCGACGGCATCGACGGCTATACTGACGCCGCGGGCGCCGTTGCCGATTTTTCCACGCTGGAAAACACTTGTAAGAAAGGATTGAATCCAGAGGTGTTTCTCCAGGATAATGATTCCTACAATTTCTTCAAGCAGACGGGTGACCTGATCTTCACCGGCCCAACAGGCACTAACGTAAACGATTTCACCCTAGCAATAGTACACTAGCAGTGACGCGCTAATGTAACGATGCTCCTAAACCAAGGTGTCTTTAAACAACGTATTTAGAAATATATTTTCTCCCCGCGTATTCTTCGATCAGCTTCTCGTCTATCGGATACGTGCCGTATTTCTTCGTCAACTCTAACATAAGCATGTAGTTGGAAGGCTTTACCGCCGGATGGATACTGTTGCTTGAAGCCATAATGTGTCCTCCCCCTGGAGAAGCCTTCGCAATAGTCTCCTTAACCGCCTCCTCAACCTCCTTCTCACTACCCAGCGGGAGAACATAGGAGCAGTCAACATTTCCGATGACAGCAATTCTCTTCCCGTATTTTTTCTTAATCTCCCCTATATCCATTCCTGCAATCGGCTCAATCGGGTCGAGAGCATCTATTCCTGAGTCGATGATCATGTCGATTATCGGCCAAAGGTTTCCGTCAGTATGCTTTATGAAGGGGGCTTCAAGCTTCTTAACTTTTTGAACAACCCTCTTCAAATATGGAAGGACAAACTCCTCAAACTGTTTCACCGACATGAGCGGGCCCTTTCTGTCAGCATAATCGTCCCCGGTTAAAACGACATCAGCCCCCATCCTAACAGCCCTCTCAATAACCCTACACTTATACTCTGAAATGGTTTCGCTCAGCCTGTGGACGAAATCCTTGTTCCTATGGTAGTAAAGGAAAAGGTTCTGTAAGCTGCCGACTAAGTAGTGTGAGAACTCGAACGTTTCATGGCTGAGCAATACTATTGCCCTCTCCCCCTTAAACCTGTCAACATATGCCTCTAGTGTTTTCAGCCTCCAGTCTGCATCCGGATCTGGGGGAGAATACTTGCTCAAGTCGCCCGGCTCCTTTATCGGGCCCCCAACAGGGTAGTTTATTCCAGCATCAATAGGCTTCCACCTTATTCCCCATTCGTCCACAAGGTATTCCCCATTCCTTTCAAATCTTTGATCCTCGCTCACACATATCCCGTCTAACCCTGCCCACTCTACAAAGTCAGCATAGGTACCGCCTGGAAGCAGGCTTCTAATCACAGGCTCGTTTATTATGAGCTCCCAGAGAGGAACTCTGTCAGGCTCACGCCTGTTTAAAGCCTTCAGGAACCTGTCTCTAGGCTTCACAATAAAGCATAACTCCACGTTGTTTATAAGCTTTCTTAGCACGAGTAATCCTGCGAGACGTATGCTTCGCTAAACGCTTGAAACCGACTGTTTCAGAACCTCTAACGCGAACCTCAGCTCTTCCCCCGGGTTCTCCCCAAGCCTTGCCTCAATAGACATCGCACCCCGGTAGCCTATTTCCCCGAAGCATTTTAAAAGCCTATTGAAATCTATAATGCCCCGTCCCGGAACCCTACTATTATTATCTGCAAGATGCACGTGAACGATTTCTCCCCCGGCCTTTTTCAAAGATTCCACTAAGTCGTATTCCTCTCTTATCATGTGTCTAACGTCCGCCGTTATCTTTACGAAATCAGAGTTGACTTTTTCGACGAGTTCCAACGCTTCTTCAATCGTGTTCACGAAATTAGTCTCGTTCTTCGGCAGCGGCTCTATTCCGAACCTAACGTTAAACTCCTCTCCTGCTTTAGCCGCAGTCTTCAAAACCTCCAGGTTTCTCTCACAACCCTTTTCACGAACGGTTTCAAAAGGTATGCTTCTAGCCTTTCCGGAGCCCCATACTAAAACTGGACACGTGACCTCTGAAGCGGCCTCAGCAAGCTTGTAAGTATATTCAATGCTTCTCCTCCTCAAGTGTTCTGACTCAGATGTATGCGAGAAACCCGGCGGATAAATAATGTTTGAAGCAACTATGCTCACGCCATATGAGCTAGAGAGCTCCCTTATTCTCTTTAAATCCGTCTTGGAAAAATTAAAAGGGTTAAGCTGCAGCCAGCCTGGGATCTCTATGGCTTTAAACCCAAGCTCAGAGAGAATTTTCAAGTTCTCCTCAGTAGCCTGCATGCAGACGCTAAGCGTCCAGTTCAAAAGTAATCGAGGCCTCCGAGCATACTTGAGCCATCTGGTTCCGTGGAGACAGGGTTAGCTTTCCTTCGCAAGATCCAGCACCCTTTTCCTAAACGTTAAGTAGGCTCTCGTAAACTCCTGCAGGGTCTTTATGCAAGGACCATAGCTAGGCCAATCTGCTATTTTTACTCCTCTATCGCCGTAGTCCTCCACTATCCCAACCTCTTTCAAAAGGCCGTTCAACTCTGGAGAGGCCTCGTATGCTTTCACAAAGTCTTCAATGCCCATGAGAATCTCAAGAACATCCGGGCCTATTCTTCTGCTGATCGAATCCTCGTAGTCTCCCATGTTAAACCCCTCTCTAAGAGCCTCCTTAACCACAGCCAGCTGATGGTTCGGAAACTCCGTGTTCGTCACGTTCCTCCTGGAAAGAGTTAGAAAAGTGTCTTCAGGCTTACGTTTAGAAGCGGGCAGCAGGTCTATCCTGTTAATTATTAATTCCGCGCTCTCACCCGGAATCCTATGCTTCCTCATCAAGTAATCCACCCATTTAAACCTGTTCGACGGCGAGAACATTATCTCGTAGACTCTTCTAGCAACATATGTTCCAGACATTCTCACCGCGTCTTCAAAGGTTTTCAGCATGTTGAGGACCTGCTCTCTCCCGCCGTAGGCCCCTGTTGAAACCAGGGCTTCAATGAAAGCCTCGTTAACCAGGCTTCCGAGGAGCCTCCTACTCGTAAGTAGCTCCACCTTTCCTCTGATGTCTTTCGCCCTGAATATCGAAACCTCTTCACCTTTAATTCCAAGCCTATCAGCCATTTTCTCTAAAAGGACCTCCCCACCGCCAACGCCCAGCTTTTCAACCGCTTTAAGCAAGAGGCTTGCGGCGACGCTTTCCCTCAGATGATCCTCTAGTCTTCCACCCATGTTGGTGTCATATGTTTGCGTCGGCATGATGCCTTTTCCCACGGCTACTGCCATTCCCTCCATAGCGGCCACCCCTAGGATCACTTCCTGCGACACGGTGAAGCTAAGCGTAACGTTCTGCCCTATCCCCATCTCGTTGATTTTCCTAACTATCTCTACTGAAGAAGGATAGGCTGCTGCAACCTTTACGACAAGATTCGGCCTTCCTTTTTCCCGAGGCTCCCTATAACCCCAGAACAGATATTCATCGTAAACCCTTAAATCGTTCTCCAGTTTCTCAGCGAAACTTCTTGCAGCCTCCACACTTTTATCAACATCGTCTGCAATCAACGGGTTTAACTGGTAGCTTACAAGACCATCCTGATACTTTGACAATGCGAAAGGCACCCTGAAGACGTAGAAATTGTCAAGCAGGGCGAACCTCGTCGCTTCCATCACTATTTCGTCAGCATGTTTCTCTGGCTCCGAGAACCATTCCGGATACTGTCTCCTTAGGTTTTCCTCAACATGCTTTTTAAAAGACTCCCAGAGATAAGGGTCATCCTCATACGCTAGTGCTGCAAGCACCGGGTTCGTCGAAACCTGTACGTATCCTAAGTGTCTCAACCATCTTAGGCCAAGGGCATAATCGTTTCCAAACTTGCATAAGCCACTCCTATACGCAGAGTAGTAAAAATTATTATTCAAAGTTTTTTCGACGGCTCGAACATAGCTCTCCGCCAAGGGCTCAGTTTCAAGCTCACTCTCCATTTCTCTAGCCATCCATGCGACAAGGCTGTTACCCTTGTTCACGAGCCTCATCCTCTCGAGCTGGCTTGCTATTGTGCATCTGAAAACAACGGGTTCGCCAAGCTCCTCTTTCTCCAGCTCCTCACACTTCTTCAAAAAACCCGTGATGAACCCAATCGTCTTTGACGCTTCCTCGTCGGAAAAGCCGACCCATGTTTTTTCAACACCCGTAAGGCTCCAAATTGTTTCAAGCAGCACGTCGTAAATCCTGTTTCTGGCGACAATGGTCTCCCCAAGTTTCTTCTCATCAGACCGCACGCCAGAACCCGCTCTAGTTAAGACTGTCTCAAGCCTCTCCACTAGTAAACTCGCCGTTTCTACAAGCATTCCCCTGAGCTCAGGATGCAGAAGATGGTCCGACGCGAGTTTAGTATGCCCATCTAAAGCAGTCTTAATCACATGGTCCACATGGTCTAAACGGAATGGAACGGGCAGGTTTAACGGCGACGGGCGAGAACTTAATATGACCTCCGCCGCATAATCGCGAGAAACACCGCTGTATGTTCCCATATGGCGTTCATCCGAGTCGAAGAGTTTATAAGTTTTTAAACGTTACTTTAAAAAATAACATTCAGAATTCTAAATCCGCGACATGTCAAAGCTAGCGGAGCCGAGAATACTTGGATAGCCTTGAAACTGAATTGGAATGTGGCGAGCTCAAGGTTATACTCTAGGGGCTTAGGCGACAGGGGGAATTACGTTCATCCTCGTAGATAGGCTGAAAACATACTTGTCGGAGTGGAGGAAAGATAGTTCTCCGAAGAATGCGACATACTCTTTTCCTTTTTCAATACTGTAAGCATAGTCGCCATCCTGCTTAAGCAGAGGTAGAGAGAACCAAACGGAATCCCTAAAATCCATGCTTTTCGAAGAGGCAAGCCACCCGTCAACATACAGAGGTTCTTCGCTGGAGTTTACAGTAAAGGCGACCCGCCCGTTTCCATCCCTTTCAACCCTTACCTTCGGCAAGCTCTTATTCGACACAATAGAGTGTGCGAATGCTGTAATCGAGTTAATAACCCTCCTACTATCTTCTAAAGCATGGCCGGAATTCGGCACGTATAAGAGGTACTTTTCACCCAATAAAGCGTCAAAGTAAAGGTTTGAAGAATCGACCGTCCAATACCTATCGTTAGTCCCATTTACGATCAGCTTCGGAGCTTTCAAATACTCCAAGTAATTAAACGGATCTATTATTTGCACCAGTCTTTGGCCGGTTTCAGAGTACATGCGCTCCTGAAGCCCCAACCTAGTGTAATCCTGAATGAGTTCACTGTAGCCCCCGTAGCATTCGAGCTGATGCTTCATCTGCTCGTTAAAGTTGAGATTGTCGAATACCAGTGGGATTATTCCGGAAACTCTTTTATCTACTGCAGCTAAGAGCCAAGTGGTCCATCCTCTTTTCGAGGCCCCTGTAACTATGAAACCTTTTAACTCCCCAAGCTTCGCTTCAAGAAAAGCCTCCGCCATATCCATCGCTTTCTTAGCAGATTTCACCATCGGAAGGAGCAGGGGCCATTCTTCATCCCGGGTTTCCAAAAATCTAAGGAAAGTATATGAAACCAATCCATCCTCGTATAGCCCGTTGAACAAGGGCTGGTTAGGGACGTCGTGAAGAATTATACAGGGCAGGGGCAGCATACGGGATAAAGCCTTGCAGAAGGCTAGCTCCCCTAAACCGGAGCCGCTTCCGGTTATCAGCAGGACGGCGTAATTGTGCTCAACTCCTTTAGGAATTACTATGCTCACCCTATGAGACCACAGGTATTCCTTCCATTTTTGAGATTGGAGATTAACAGCATATGTGTCGAAGCCCCGTTCCTCGCGAAAACTTTCAATCTTCCACGAGTAGCATTCGTCTCCTCTCCAAACATACTCGCTTAATACGTTGGACATTAGAACGTTCAACAATGTTCAGGCTATTAAATTTTATTCAGCCTGTACTTGTTTGCCGCCTCGTATAGGGTCAGAATGTTTTCAATCGGCGTGTTTCTGAGAATTGTGTGACTCGGCCTCAGCGTGTAGCCGGTTGGGCCAAGAACCCTTATGGCCTCCTTAACTTCCTGCTCTATCTCAACCCTGTTTTTAAAAGGAAGAGTTTGAACGCCTATTCCACCTTCGAAACTCAGTTTTTCACCATACTTCTCCTTTATTTTCGCAATATCCATGCTCTCCGGCTGAAGCGGTTCTAAAACGTCTACGCCTACCTCAATCAGGTCCTGAATAATCGGTTCAACCCAGCCGTCGCTGTGAAAATGAAAGAAAGCATCCCCCTTATGTATTACGTCTGCAAGCCTCTCATACCTTGGCTTCAAGAACCTTCTCCACTGGGAAGGGGAAACCAGCATGGTTGTCTGCGCCCCAACATCGTCACCATTGTAAACCTGGTCGACGCCTGCTTCAACGAGAAGCTTAGCCTGCTTACAGGATATTTCGAAAAGCCTATCTAGGGCGAGCTCCACCTTTCTAGGCTCGTTAACCATTAGTTTAAAAATCTCGTTATACCCGAATAGTGCGCAAGCCGTTTCAAAAGCCTGTAGAGTAAACCCTACGACGCAATAATCCTCGTGTCTTCTTCTAAACTTTTCAACCTTCTCAAAATCCTGTTCTATTATTTCCGGGAAAGGATAGTCCTCCACCTCCATGTGTTTTAAAGGATGGTCTACGTAAAAACTGGTCAACCCGTTTCTCGAAACCATTGAAACAACACCCCAGTGGTTTCTGCGAAGAACCCTGCCTTGAGAGTCCTTAATATTCTCCTCCTTAAAACCGCCTTTCAAACCAATCCCTATCGCGTCGATTCCAACGTTGCCACGGTAATCTATTTTGAAAAACTCGTATAGCTCCTCCGTGTCCTTCAAGTTAAGATGGCTCATTAAGCTCCTCAATGGCTCCGGAGAGTCTATCCAAATGTTGATCGGGATGCAGTCTACTTCCTCCCTTTTCACGGCCCTATAACATCTTTCTCTCGAACTGTATTTTTTCTGCATCCTTCCGCTTGTACACCACCGAATTTTAAATCTTTACTCCAGCGCCAGCTTAAAATAAGCTCATCCTGTTAAGCTAATGCTCTTATAGCGCGCTACCTGATCAACGGAACTTGAAACCCGCATCTGGGACACTTGCCTTCAGAAGTCAATCTCATGCTTAGAATGTTGAAGCCTAAGCGTTTAATCAAAAGTTCGCCGCATCCGGGACACCAAGTGTTCTCGTATTTATGGCCCGGGACGTTTCCAACGTATGGGAACAAAACGCCTAGGGATCTGGCAAGTTCCCTAGCTTTCTCAAGGGTTTTAATAGGGGTGGATGGGGCCTTAAACTTATACTCCGGATGGTACCGGGTGAAGTGGAGCGGAGTATCGGGTCCAAGCTCCTTAAGATGGGTCTCCACCAATTGTCTGAGGCAATCGTCGTCGTCATTAACCCCAGGGATCACCAGGTTAACCATCTCCACGTGAAGGCCGAGCTCTCTGGCTCTCCGCGCATTCCTCCATACAACGCCTGCTTTAACCCCGCCGCAATACTTCTCGTAAGCCTCCTCATCACCCTTGACGTCGAACTTTATCGCGTCTAAACCTGCTTCGGCCAGAGCATCCAAGGCTTTAAGCGTCATGTACCCGTTTGAAACGAAAGTGTTGTAGAGCCCCTTCTTCCTGGCCAAGGGGAACAGGTCCAGGCTGTATTCTAGCAGGAGGGTTGGTTCGTTGAAGGATATCGACGTTCCCTCGCAACCATTCATCCACGCTATGTCCACAAACTGCTGTGGGCCTATGTAATGGGCCCTTCCAGGGTCAGGCTGGTTCTTAGATATATCATAATTTTGGCAATTGGACACGAGGAAACCGTTGGCGAAGAAATTGTGCGTCGGCTTTACCGTCGTCAGATCCCTTACGTCTGAAATCTCCACTTTTTCCATACTCTCAATAGTTTCCCAGACTAAAACTTCATCCCCAAGTTTAGACTCCTTAAGCCATTCTTTAAACTTCGGGTAAACGGCGACCCTATCTCCCATCTTTAAATCCTTCAATGGCGAGTAGCCGTTTGGAGTATAGAAAGGGTGTTCCTCGGTAGCAATGACTTCTCGCCCAGTTTCTTTCGTCACAATCTTGAAGGCTCTAAGTCCTTTTGAGCGAGGGTTAATTTTGAAATATCTTGCTATTTTGGATGCGGCTAAGGTTTTCCTTTCAAGATCGTAAGTGATGATTTCATAATGCTTCCAACATTTTTCAAGCCTGCCAATCGGAATAGTGTAGCCATCGCTCAATAGCACCTCCGTATTAGGATCTAGACACCACGGGCAGGAAAAGTTGCAGCTCCAGGTTCCAACTGTAAGCGCGTAGCTGCCAGGGTGGAAATGGAAAAACGGCTTCTTCTCAATAGGGTTTGCCGAAATAGAGGATATGTCTCCGTAGACAATCGTGTACAGTTTTCCCTCAACGTTCACCCTAGTGCCGCAGAATCCTCTAGCGCCCTCTTTAATCCTGCACCGACGCTCGCAGGCTAGGCATACTGTCTCGTCAACCCCTGTCTTCTCGTAGAACCTTGCTTCTCTAACCGTTGGAAACCGTGTAAGCTCAACCCCCTGCTTCAACAGTTTTTAAAAGACTTTTGAGCGTAAAAGTCTTTCCGTAGTGAGGAGTTTAGGAGAATGCCTAAACTTTCACGGCTTAAACGGCGGTTAGGATTGCGGAGAAAGAGGATGACTGAGGCTTATGGGAAAACTGGGATTGAGAGAGTTCTTCAGGATGTCGGTAAGGCATTGGGAGAAAAAGGTGTTGAAAATACTCTTGCAACATGGGCAGGAAATTTTGGCTTAGCGGTTGGCTAAGTGATTGTGAGCAGGTGGTAGAATAGTTTCGTCTTCCCAATCGTTAAGACACACGGGCTTGATGCGAGGCGCGTATGAAGAAAAGTCTATCCATGCCTCTGAACAGTTTTTAAAAAGGATTAACCCAAAGTTAAACTTTGGCGGAACCATGATGAGATTAAGCCTCATAAGCTTATTGCGAAGAAAAAACGTGTGGAGGAGTATGAAGCACAGGCTTCTGGATTTAACGAACTACCTTAGCTTAGAGTCTACTCTTCCCGCGGCTCCCCAGAATCTTTCAATAATCCTCTCTAGACCATGAGGCTTCCGCTCGGAGAGCCAGAGCTTACTGTACTTGTTTGCAAGATAGATGAAGTCTGACGGTTTAACCTCGTTCTTCAGCCTCTTCAAGCATACTTCTATGCAGCTTCTGATGAAGCCAAGGTCCTCCGGCAGATTCACCCCGCTTTTCTCCTCCAAAAGCTTTTCCATGGAAAGTTTCAACGAGTACACTTCCGCTTCAGACATTCTGTAGTACCAGAAGTCCGCGAACAACACGTGTTTCAAAGTTTCTGAAACATCAGGTTGCCCAAAGGCCTTCCTAATCTCAACAATCTCCATTGGTTCTCCTGTTAAAGCACTCCACTTCTCCTCCCACCTGCCATCTCCCTCAGCGTACTCCATGCATGCTAGGATAAGCGGCTCTAGGAACGAGAAGAGGCATTCCTCACCGTCGTCACCCCAAGCCGTTAATAGGAATCCTGGAAGGCCCTCTGCCCTAGCCGCCAGCAGGAAGCCCTTCATGTTTTCCAAGGCTGTTTTAAAGTTGGGATAATACCTGTTCCAATTCGAGAGCCCCGGGCATACGATCTGCTGCATCTTCTTTTCGCCGAACATGTTTATCTTACCCCTGAAATACTTCTCATCACCAGGACTGTAGTCCCAGTTTGCAATCACAACATCCTGCCAGATGGGGCTCTTGACAACCCCTGACCATTTAGCCCTCTCCTCCTCTCTCAAATACATTCCAGTAAGCATGTCTCCCCATAGTATCGGGGTCTTACCCTTTTCTTTAACGATGTTAACCATGTTTCTGTGATGAGCCTCGTAGAGCATGGGTCCCTCGAAGACTCCGGTTTTATCAAGGCTTCTCCCTCTCCCCATCGCCCAAGTCTCGTCTCCACCTATGTGAATATGTTTAGAAGGCGAGGCTTCAACCGCTTCCCTTAGGAGTTCATACGCGAACTCTCTGGCCTTCTCATTGCTGACGTCCAAGCATCCTTCCCCCGGGCGATGCCACTCGCTGAAACTCCAGTATTCCGGGAGTGAAAGAATATGCTCCATGTGGCCAGCCAGCTCTAGTGACGGGAAAACCTCTATTCCAAGCTGCTTCCCATAGTTAACCACTTCGGAATACTCTTCCCTGGAAAGCCTTCCTCTGTGTACTCCTATGCTAGGATGCTTCTCCCAGGGGAAAAGGTCTTCGAAGTAAATGGCGAAGTAGTTGTATTTCAGGAGGAAAAGCCATCTTAGAATCTTTTTGAAAGTCTCCACAGTAGGGACCCCGCCGCGTGCAATATCCAAGTGGTAGCCCCGGAAGGAGAATTTAAGATTCTCCTCAACGCTCACCTCAGGAATATGACCAGGTTTCTGTCTTAGAAGCTGGATTATCGTCGCGTGACAGATTTTCTCATCCCCCCATATGGCGATTTCCCTGCTTTCACCATTCACCTCTAAGCCATTCCAGCTTCTTTCAGTCTTAACTATCTTCCAGGAGCCTCGAGGAATATTGAATTCCCTGCTTAGAAACTCTGGAAGGTTTAAACCGTCGAACTCAAACCATTTCCCCGTGAAGACCAGTTTCTTCGGCTCGGGAACTATTTCAATCTTCTTAACCATTTTCCACGCTTCTTCAACGGGCGGAGACATATAAAGCTTAATGTTTTTCACGAAAAATTTAACTCTCCTGCTCCGGCTGTAATACCGATGAAGCAAGAAGTATTTACAGAAGACGCTCCAAAGCCGATAGGCCCTTATTCTCAAGCCATACGTTCCGGAAGCCTCGTGTTCCTTTCAGGGATAATACCTTTAGACCCCGCTACTGGAGAAATAGTAAGAGGCGACATAAGAAGAGCTACTGAGCAAGTGTTTAAAAACGCTTCCTCGATACTTAAGGCGGCAGGCGTTTCCCTGGAGGATGTGGTGAAGGTCACAGTATTCATGAAAGATTTAACGTTTTTCAACGAAATGAACGACGTCTACTCTAAATGGTTTAAGAAGCCATATCCTGCGAGGACAACGGTTCAGGTAGCAGCATTGCCAAGGGACGTTGACTTGGAAATGGATTTCATCGCGGAAACCGGATGACTCTAGGCTAGAGTATCCTATAGTTGAAACCCCTGTTTTCCATGCATCTTCCCAATTCCTCTAATGTTTCCCCGGTCACGACCTCGACGACTATTTCCACGGTCGCCATCGCCGGAGGAATCCAGGGCTCGTTTCTCAAATGTATCAGGTCAACTATGTTAGCCTTAACTCTGGAGATGCATTCAAGCACCGTCCTAAGGCTTCCAGACCTGTCTGGGATTGTCACTATAAGCCTCACTATCCTGCCTTCCTGCCTGAGGCTTTGAGTAATAACCCGGGCTAGCAGAAGCGGGTTGATGTTTCCGCCACTAATCACAACGCCAACCCTCCCTTGCTTCAAATCCACCTTGTTGGATAGGACTGCAGCAAGACTCGCAGCCCCCGCGGGCTCCGCAACCATCTTAGCCCTCTCAAGCAGGAGAAACATTGCGCGCATTATTTCTTCATCGCTCACCGTCACGAAGTCGTCTACAACTTCAGAGGCTATTTTAAAAGTCAGGTCGCCGGGCTTCTTCACCGATATGCCGTCAGCTATCGAGTAGCTCCTCACCACGTCTATTATCCTTCCCTGTTTGAACGACTCGGCGAAAGCAGGATAACTGTTTGTCTGGACACCGATTATCTTTGTTTCCGGAGACAGTTTTTTAAAAACCGTCCCGATTCCAGATATCAAGCCCCCACCTCCAACTGGAATGAAAAGATAATCCAGCCCTCTGGTTTCGCTGAGGATTTCGAAACCGATCGTCCCCTGGCCGCTTACAACATGCTTGTCGTCGAAAGCGTGAACCATCCTCACCCCCCTGGTTCTAGCATACTCCAGCGCATATGCGTTAGCATCATCATAAGTCTCCCCAGCCAGAATCACGTTTGCACCATAGTTCCTCGTAGCCTCAATCTTATTCGGATATGAAAACTCTGGCATAAATATCGTGCACCTCATCCCCAGCATCCTTGCGGCGAATGCCACTCCCTGAGCATGATTACCGGCGGAAGCAGCCACAACCTCCTTAACCCCCTCTTTTTTAGCGGCGATGCAAGCGTTAAGCGCCCCCCTAACCTTGAAGGAGCCTGTTTTCTGAAGGTTTTCAAGCTTAAGGAGAACCTCAGCCCCCACGATGCTGCTTATAGACTCGCTTCTTGTAAAGGGAGTTTTATGAATGAAAGAACCCATTGTTTCCGAAGCGGTTTTAGAGAGCTCGAAAACCTCATCCTGAAGAGAACACATCTTTCCACTCACCCGGCTGCCCTATTAAACAGCCGACCTTAAAACACGCGTAAAACCCACATATTTTTTTCAAGAGCTTAAACCGCTTAACCATTTGAAGCTTAAGTCCCATGCTGGGTTTTAACACGGACACGTTTAAAAACTTTCGCGAACTCGAATCGGAGAATCGGCCGTCCGGTTTCTCGGAAAACCTTTTTAACAATGGAACGCTCCCTATTTGAAAAATGAGGATAGTTGAGTTTGCCGAGGAGTTCTTCAGCCAAGTAAGGTGCGTTGCAAACCTGAGCCTTCACGAAGACACTATTACCGATGGAAGCTTAAGGAGAATAACCTTCGGAGACCCGAATTACAGCAGCAAGTACAGCCTTGTCGCTGTGAAGAATGGTGAAGTAGCCGGGTTTCTCCTCGCTGTTAGGAGGCTGAAGGAGCCTCCGGAAGTAGTTGAGGCTCAAAAGGATCTCGCATGGATCAAGCTTTTCGCCGTGAGGGAGGATTGCAGGAGGAGGGGTATTGCTACAGCGCTTTTCAACGAGCTTGAAAACAGGTTGAAGGAAGACGGTGTTAAAAGAATCCGGATCTCCGACTATCCGTTCTGGTATTTGTTCAGCGGCGTAGACCTGAAATACGAGGATGCGATCGACTTTCTATCCAGAAGAGGATTCAGAAAGGCGGGTGAAACAGTGGATTACGAGATTGACCTTCTTAAGTTCCACGTTCCCAAGAGGCTCGCAAGCATGAGCGTTAGCCCGCTCACCATAAGGAGAGCCAGGCATGAGGATAGGGAGAATGTTTTCAAATGGATTAAGACGGAGTTCTCGATTTTCTGGGCGTATGAGGCGGATGCAAGCTTCAAACATGATAGTCCAAAGCTTTGGATGGCTGAGGAAAACGATAGGATAATCGGCTTCTCTGTCTATGGTGCGCTCGAACCCCACTGGTTCGGCCCGATCGGAGTTTTGACTGAAGCAAGGTCCAAGGGGATTGGCTCCATCCTGCTTTTCAACTGTCTCAAAAGCATGAGAGAGGAGGGGCAGAGGCATGCGGTAGTCCCTTGGACCAACCACCTGTTCTTCTACACGCAGGTCCCAGGGATAACGAGGATCAGGCATTATTGGATTATGGAGAAGACGCTTTCCTAAAAAGAATATAAGGGACGTGGAAAAGAACTGGTTGCGGGCAAATTAGGCCTGAAGATTCTAATACTTGTCGCAACTCTAGTCGCCATCCTATTTTTCACACTGCTCATAATCGGAGTTAGCCCGGTTCGCCACAGGGGTCCCTGGAGGGTTTTCCCGGTTGACGTGGCACACTGGTTCGGGTGGGCGAGCGGAGTGATGCTGGGAGCCTCAGCAACATATTCAGCGCTCAAAAGAGGCTTCCCGGGAAGAATAAGGCTGTGGCTGTCCACTGTATTCCTGGTTTACTCTCGCTAGCATTAGCTGGGGTTCACCTGATTAACAAGATATGGTTTGCAAGGCTGGGGCACTTGCTGAGCTTCTTCACATTCGGACTTATGTTCGTAATAGTTTTAGGGGGAATCCTTGGAAGATACGTGAAAAAGCCTAGGGTGATAAGGGAATATTGGAAAACCCTTCACATACCCCTTACCGCAATATTCTACCTCATGCTGGGCATACACGTGCTCACTAAAACTGGCGTATTATTGTTTTCCGGTTTTTCTGAAACTTAGATATCCACGTGTCAGCGAAGACGCAGAGGATGAGAATGAAGAGTGAAAAGCAGATGCTTCCCAAGTCGTCCTCGCATCAGCAGCCCCAGTTTTCAGCATACGGTATTTCACCCTAGGCCCAGAGTGTTTAAAGAGAGTTTGAGAAAGTTTTCGGCAATGGATTCTTAGCGATGTTCCCCCTGACCCGAGTAATCCCGGCACACTGTAGCCTGTAACACAGCGCGTTCAACCGACGTTTCGAAAACAGGATGATGAAGCCCTTCATAGACTTAGGCGGGGCGGCGAAACAATCCGGGTTGGAAGAAGGATAAGCCCAGCCGGGGAGGGATTGTCAGAATCAGGGTTACTTTTCAACTCTACAGCGAGAGTGAAAGCTTAACCTATCGCCGTAAGCTGCTACATCGGCCTTACAGAACTCTCGAAGTGGAGCGATTCTGCCGTTTTAGGGCCTGCGAACACCGTTAAAGGATGGGGCGTAGAGTTACGAGGCTTATTGAGCACAAGTTTGACGGGTGAAGCATGGGCAGCCATAGGATCTCGACGCGTTGGAAACATTATAACCTGTTACATGAGGATTAGGAAATATTTTGGAATAAAACTTGAGGCAAAAGCGGTTTTAAAGCAAGACTTATAAGCTTCTTTTTTAAAGACTTTTAGAAAAATGGCTGAGAAACCCACGGCGGCCTTCATACTGTCGTTAATCGGAGCAGCCCTAATCATTCTGAACGCTTTGATACTTGCTTTTTTCACAACCTTGGCGGGCATAATTCTTAGTGATTCCGGAAGGGCTTTAGGAGTGTTTCTACCTAGGCTCGCCAGCCTGGTTTTTCTATTAGGCATCGCGGGACTGGTTATTGGAGTAATCGTTCTAGCAGGAGCGTTCATGATTAATTCTGAAGATAAGAGCAGGGTTACAACCGGTTCGCTCATAGTCCTGGTTTTTTCAGTAATAAGCTTCTTCATCGGAGGAGGCTTCATAATAGGCCTCCTATTATGCGTCGTCGGAAGCATTCTTGGCTTAACATGGAAGCCTTCAGCCCCGCCGCCGCCACCACCCTCACAATTCTGTTGAAAGCCCATTCAGCCTTATAGCCGGCGGCACCGTGTTAAAATTCGAGAGATGTTTATATAACCCGTATATATGCTTATTCAGGATTGAAACATCTTGAAAACATTAGGGACCTCGTAAGTTATCACAGCACGGTGGAGAAGGAGGTCTACCTCGACTTGGAGAACTCAACACCCGTCCCACTGGAGGTTCTTCAAGAAATGCTGCCCTACTTCTCTTCTAAAGCATACGGGAACCCAACGCTAACCCATAAGCAGGGCTGGGAGGCTTATGAAACAATCATGGATGCAGCGGGATTCATTACGAGACTGATAGGAGGATCCTCGCCGGAGGAGCTGTGCTTCGCAAGCGGCGAGGCGGAGGTGAACAGCCTAGCCATCTTCGGGACCGCGGTAGGAAAAACCGGTAGAATAGTCGTCTCATCCGTAGACCCTCTCACCATCCTGCTGCCGGTTGAAAGGCTTGAGAAAAAGGGTTTTGAAGTCGTTAGGGTTCCAGTCGACCCGGAGGGCTTCGTGGATCTTGAGGCTTTATCCAAGGCTGTTAACAGAGACACCGTACTGGTGAGCATGAGCATGGTTAACAACGAGATTGGAACCATACAGCCGTTCAGGGAGATCGTGAAGACAGCCAGGGAGGGGAACCCGGATGTGACCATACACATGGATGCCTCCGACGCCTACGGGAGGATAGGCTTCAACGTTAAGGACATGGATGTGGACCTGCTGAGCATCAGCAGCTATAAGATTATGGGGCCAAGGGGCGTGGCTGCGCTCTACGTGAGGAGCGGGGTTGAAGTTGAAAGAATAATTGAAGGCCCCATCGGGACCCAGCCCCTCTGGCCGGGTGTTGAAAACACGCCGCTGATAGTAGGTTTTAAAAAGGCTTCGGAGCTGGCGTTTAAAGACTTCGAAGGGAACGTCAGCAAGATGAGAAAGCTTAGAGACATGCTGATTAACGGCCTCCTGAGCATCGAGGAGACTCTTCTAAACGGCCCCGCTGGGGGGAAGAGGGCTCCGGACAACGTTAACATAAGCTTCCTACACTGCGAGGGCGAATCACTAACCATCGAGCTAAGCTTCAAAGGAGTCTATGTTTCAAGCGGAAGCGCGTGCACGAGAAGAATACTCCAGCCAAGCCACGTTTTAACAGCCATAGGGAGAGAGTATGAGGCTGCTCACGGAAGCATCCTCATGAAGGTTTCAAGGTATCATAGTGTCGAGGATATAGAGTATGTTTTAGAGGCTTTTAAGCCGGCTGTCGAAAGAATAAGGGCCATGAGCCCGACGAGGAGGATTTAGAATGTCAAGAGCCCCACTACCCTACAGCCAGAAAATCCTTGAACTGTTCAGGAACCCCAAGAACCTTGGAAGGATGGAGGACGCTACTGTTTCAGCCACAGCCGGAAGCCCGGCGTGCGGAGACATGATAGCGTTCTACCT
>CALIBN010000007.1 GCA_938045545.1 uncultured archaeon
GTTTCTAACGAACTCCTGCCATCTCTTTTCATCACTATTGGGGTGAGCCCGGTCATCTCCAAGTAGAGCCTTTCACTAGCCTCTGCTCTGATTACTGACCTTGGCATTCTTATCCTGTCCAGCTGCAGCCCGTCTACATCATAGTTTGAAACTATTTCCTCGACGATCGACAGCAGCCTATTAACATACTTCTCGCTAGACGGGTCGACTCAACCGTTTTCGCCGCTTGCTGATGAAACCGCTAACTCGGGGTTTTTCAGATAGAAGTTTGGCTGCGTCTCCCCCTCTGCCAGCGCGTTTACATACGGGTATATCTGAAGTCCGTATTCCCTCGCTTTTGCGCAACATCCTTCAAAAGATCTCAGCTGTATTTCCCGGATAGTGGAGCATGCTTGGATTCATAGTAAACGTATCCCAAGGGGTCTTTAACTAGAAAAAAGATGGCGTCAATCCCCGCTTCTTTAAGAGAATTGAAGGCTTCGTCAACCTTTCTCAACCATTCTGTTCTTTCACTAGGCCAGTAGTCGCTATACATTCCCAACCAGACTCCTACGGTGAAATCCTTTTTTTCAGAAGAGCTTGGAGCGTTTAGCGTATTCCGCATTGCTGAGGCCAACAGTATCGGAAAGAGTATGAGAACACTGTTCCTCAACCCTTACTCGAGAAACATGTGGCGACCGCCTTATTTAAAATCTATTTTTAACCGGAAGTCTTAAACACGGTGTGAAAAGCCTTGTTCTACATGAGGCACAGCCTCCCCCCTGCTTCTTACGCTCGTCTTGCTGATTCTGGAAACGGTTTTTATTATCAGGCGAGGCTCTGAAGAACCTGGCTCCAGACTATCCTGAATCAGTATGGAAGCCGGCTCTTAAGTCAAATTTTCCGAAGACGATAGGGAGGCTAATGGGTTAAGGATTAGGTGGTTCATTATTCGCGACGTAGAGGGTGAAGCTCAGCCTGCCATAAACTGGTTTAAAGATCTCAGGGCTAAGGCTTCCTCGCATTACATTGTTGCTTACGATGGCACTGTCTACCAGATGGTTTAGAAGAAGGATATAGCTTGACACGCCGGTAACTGGGCTTACAACGAGCATTCTATCGGTATTGAGCATGCCGGCTATGCCGATCGAAAGATGTTTACCGAGGAAGAGTATAGGGCTTCAGCCAAGCTGGTAGCCTATCTCATTAAGAAGTACAATGTTTCACTAAACTGGCCTTAGGGCTGGCTTCCGCAGACCTTAACCGGGGGAGCAGAATAATAGGTCACGACCAGGTTCATGAACCTGGTGATCCTAGTGTCGGTGGAGGCAAGAGTCATCACTATGACGCTGGCGAGAACTGGGATTGGGTGCACTATATGAAGCTTGTGAAGCAATATTGTGAGGGTCGGCCCAAGGCCAGTTTAGAAAGTGAAAGCGGTAACGGCAAGCTTCAATACTCTTCTAGAAAATGTTTTCAACTTATGAACAATTAAGGTTTTTAAGCGCTTTCCCAATTCTGTTTATGTGTCTAAGAGAAGCACAATGCTTGCTCTTCCAGTTATGATAGTGCTTCTGACAGCTGTATCATTACTGCTGTTGAACAGGATGATGACAAGGGAAGAGCCTCCGAAGCCGGAGGCGAGAGGCGTATTCCTATATATGTACGAGTTTCCCAACAGGTCTGTCGCGAGGAATTTCACCTCCTATGTAAGCAAGATCAAGGATAGCGGGTTCAACATTGTGCTGCCCTTCGTCATCCACGCGGGGGGCTTGGCTGACTACAGGAGTAAAATAGTACCTGTCGACACGGATTATCTTAGCAATTTTAAAAGCGACGAGGATCCTTTGAAAATGGTTGTTGAGGAAAGTCACAGGAACGGCCTGAAGGTCTGGGCGTGGGTTGTGGGCTTCAGGACAAGCAGGTCAGTGCTGCTTCAACATCCTGACTGGGGGATAGTTAACGAGAGTGGTGAGGACCAGCTTTCACACGGTTCCTTCCATCAATGGGGATGGTACTACTTGTCGCCGGCAAGCGAGGGCGCCAGGAACTATATAAAGTCCTACATCGTTGAGTTGGTGGAGGAGTATGGTGTTGACGGTATAAACATAGAGGATGATTTCGGTTTTCCACCGGGCATTGAGGCTGACTTCAGCGAGGACGCGAGAAGGTCTTTCGAATCGTTCCTCGGCAGGAAGGTGCAGAACTGGCCTCGAGACGTGCTGGTCGGGGGAAGCCTAAGGGGCGAGTGGATTGATTGGAGAGCTAAGATTGTAACGGATTTTTTAAGAGAGATTAGGGATGCTGTGAAACAGATTAATCCGGACGTGGTTTTGTCTGTGGATGTTTCTCACGATTCGGATTGGAGCAGGCAGGCTATGGGTGTTGATTGGAGCGAGTGGGTGCGGCAGGGTCTTGTCGACGTGGTTTGCCCAATGCTTTACCACAGAGATAACAACATGCCTGTTAAATGGGTTGAAGATACTGTTAGGAGTATAGTTGAGCGGGTTGAGAAGATTAATGGCAACGTCCTGGTTATGCCTTGCGTCGGCGGCTCGTTGTCTACAACTGGTAAAATGCCGGGCTGGGAGTGGGTTGAATCAGTTAAGGGGGCGATGAGAGGGGGAGCATCCGGGGTCCTTGTCTTCGCGGATGTTTGCCTGGATTCTTCAGGAGCATGGGTTGAACTCGCAAACTACTTTCAGCCTTCAGAGTAATTCTCCGGATAAGGCGGGTTGCTAGTAAATCCCGTATCCTTTCGAAATTAACGCGTACAGTGCTTCGTACTTTTCATAAAGCTTCAAGTAGGCTGAGTGATTCTCAGCTTTAGGCACGTATACTTTCCTTGTTCTCACAGTTGATTCAACAGCCTTCTGCACGCTCGTATACTGGCCTGTGCCGATTCCCGCCAGCATGGCTGCCCCCATGGCGGCTGCATCCTCAACCTCCGGAATTCTTATTCTCCTACCCATTACGTCTGCCTTAAGCTGGTTCCAGAAATCGCTCTTCGTCTCGCCTCCAACCATGCTCACTTCGGCTATCTCGACGCCAAGGTCCTTCAGGAGTTCAAGCATCACTAGATAGTGGAAGGCCACTCCTTCTAATATGGCCCTTACGAAGTGTCCCTTCGAATGGGATAGGCTGATGCCGAAGAAAACGGCGCGCGCCTTACCGTTCGTTCTAGGTGGAAAAGCACCGGCTAGATAAGGATAGAAAAAGAGGCCGTCTGCGCCTAGGCTTATTTCAGAAGCGGCTTGGGTCATTAAATCATAGGGGTCCCTGCCGGTTCTCCTGGCCTCATCGATTTCCTTTTCCCCAAAGACATCCCTGAACCAGCGTAGAGATGCACCCGTTGTCAAGATGGATGCTTCGTACTCCCATGCATCCGGAATCACATGACAACAACAGCTGATCCTTCCCTTTAAATCAGGGTTAGGTTTATTCAGCGGGGCTTCGAAAGTGGATCCCGTCCCCGTTCCTATGTTGACTTCTCCCTCCTTGATCACTCCCGCTCCCAGACACTCACATGGCCTGTCGCCTCCCCCGTTTACAACGGGCAAGTCTCTAGGTAGAGATGTTTCAGCCGAGGCTTGGGAGGAGACTTCTCCGACGACGATGCTGGATTCCTTAGGTGTTGGGAGCTTGTCTACAGGTATGCCAAGGGTTGAGCATATCTCAGTGGACCACTTTTTCCTCCTTATGTCGAACAACATCGTCCTCGAGGCGAGTGAGTAATCGGTCACCTCCTCCCCGGTCAGCTTGTAAATGATGAAATCCTTCGCGAAAAGGAAGACTTTAGTCTTAGAAAATATTTTCGGAAAGTTCTCCTTAAGCCAGAGGATTTTCGACGCCGAGAAGAGGGGGTTTATTCCAACGCCCGTTGTGCGGAGGACCGTGTCCTCATCCAGCAGGCTCCTTATCCTCTCAGTCTGCTCCTCCGTCCTCCTGTCAAGCCATATTATGCTATTATAGAGTACTTCCCCGTTGGCTCCGACCGGCACCACAGCCTCCCGCTGAGAGTCTACGGCTAATCCAACTATCTGGCTGCCCTCTATCCCTCCTTTCGCGAGGCTCTTCCTTATGGTCTCGACGACTGCTCTCCACCATTCGAGTGGGTTCTGCTCCGCCCACCTTGGCTGGGGCTGAATAACCGGGTATTCCCTGTAGGCTGACGCAACCTTCCTTCCGTCTAAAGTGAAGACGACCGTCTTACAGGCTGAGGTCCCAAGGTCGACGCCAAGGATGAATGGAGCTCCAGTGCTCACATGAGTCTACTATCCTGCTCAAATTTATGTCTTAATTCCTTGAGCCCCACAGATTGGCTGTGGAAGCCCGCGAAGCTGGTTAAGGGGCACCTAGCACACGCTTTTTTTTAAACGGCTTCGAAAAGGCTGTTTTCATCCTCAGGCGGCCTATGCTTAACTCGTGCCCATTATCCGCTTCTTTTCCTTAACCCAGAGCATCAGAATCCAGTGGACGTAGTCCACCGTCCTGTCTATCATGTTCTCCGGGATACTTGGGGCGGTTGGCTCAGTGACAAGTATAACCCTGTAATAGTCTTCGCCGGGAGTCTTGGTTAAGACTAGGCTGTTCCTGGTCCCATTCTTGCTCTCCACCGGCCCAAAATAATAATTGAACTTTATTGTTTTCGTTATAACGCCCTTAGAATCCATCGTTTCCGGAATATCCTCAACGTTTTCAATCCTCTCCCTATAGCCTGTTCTCAACTGGTTTAAGTGGTCGATGAGGAAACCCGTGAAGAAATCCTTTTCGTTAGCAAGTATTTTCACAGGCATGCTGACGCTTCTAGCTTGGTAAACCTTGAATATTTTCTCCTTCCGCTCCCTCCGCTGCTCCTCGGTTCTTCTAACCCTCTTAACCATGGAGGGAGTGTACGTTTGGATAGCTAGGGCCGCGGGCCTTGCGGCCGAGAATACTGAGACGGCTATTGCGAAGACGAATCCAAGTGCGCTCCACCACCATTCCAGTTTTTCCCTAACCATGAGGTTTTCTAAAAGGTTCTGCCCTATGAAAACCATGGTTCTGTAGAAGCCCAGTCCGGTTAAGTATCCGATGCTTCCACCAACCATTCCCATTATGATTGCTTCAGCTACGAACATTAACCCTATGTGCGTAGGGTTTAACCCCAGCGTTGAAAGAATCTTTATTTCTCTCTCACGCTCATAAACACTGTTAACCATAACCATGCCTATGCTTAAGACGACCATCACCAGTGGGATCAGAAGCTCCGCAGCCCCTCCGAACTCTATGTATGAACCAATATAGTAGTAGCTTACAATGCCTTTAGACGATGCGTAAACATCGTAGTTGAAGAAGAAAATTATGCTTCTAACAACGGCTCCCACGTCTTCCGAATCCCCCAGCCTGAAAAGGATCTCGGAGGGGACGACGAGCTGTGGAGCATTTGCACCGTAAAGCCTGTTAATCTTCTCCTGAATCCTCTTCGCGGTCTCAATATTAATAACTATTATCTCGGAACCATTGCATCTTCTTACTGAACCGTCTTGAAGCAGGCGTGCAGGGCCAAGAGGGCTGCCGTCAACATCCGTGAGACCCTCGTATTCTTCGTCTGTAATGAAACCCTTGACCACAATTGTTTCTGTTATCGTTGTACCTGGTATTTCTAACGTAATGTTGCTTCCTATCTTCAAGCCTAGTCTGCTTAACGTTCCAAACCCTAAGAGTGCTTCGCCATACGCTTTGTCGCTTAAATAACTGCCCTCAACCACTTCGTCGAGCAAAGTGTAGATGGATTCGTTTCCAGGTGATATGGCGAGCACACCGTAAATCGGATGGCTGCTGCGGGTGGCGGGGTTTACGAGTCTGGCAACAGGGTCATATCGTGGAACGTTTTTCATCCTTGGCGCGACGTTAATTGCAGGGACTATCTTTAAAAGGACTTCTGCATCCCCTGGCCCCAAGGGGGAGAAGATTAGGGATGAGCCGTTGACCGTTCGTTTTATGAGTAATCCTTCTGAAGAAGGGGTTCTGTCTATTCTTCTAGAGATTATTCCGAAGGCTGTTCCGAAAGTGGTGAGTGCTGTGAATGCTAAAATAAGCATGCATATTGAAAATATTGTGAAAAAGCCACGTATCTTCTTGCGTTTTATCTGACGTTTGCTCATTGAGAATATCACTGAGATCGCGCTTCTCCATTGAACCTCCCCTTCAATATTTCTTTCCTTCCAGACGCGTGGAATTCCGAAGACGATAATCGAAGTTATAATGAAGGAAACAGCAGCCGTCAACGAGAAAAGTGGAAGGTTTTCATTGATTACCACGTGAGTACCTGGGTTTATGAAATACATTATTCCCAATAATGCTACGTAGATGATGGGTAATGAAAGAACCTTTTTCTTGGGTTTTTCAAAGAAGAAGAATGCGAGCACAGTGCTGAATACTACGATAACTGCTGAAAGATAAATCGCGTTAGTCTTTCCAACCAAATACTTATTTTCTATCGTCATAGCTACAAAATTTATTTCTCCAAGTATTTCGCGAAGCGTGAACCATGTTTTTTCAAAGTCTTCTTCTGTTTGCGCGTTTGACAGCAGGACGTTGGCCTCTATCAACTTCTGGTTCACATACTGCAATATACGCCTTTCTTCGAAGACTGTGAACCCGATTTCCTGGGCCTCGTCAACTATCGAGGAAACTCCTACGAGTGCTGATTTCACATACTCCAAACCCCTCCTAAGGCTGTACTCTGAAATTTTAACAGACGCGTAACCTCCCTGGGGAATTACGAAGGGTCGAGTCCCATTCATAATGTAGAAAACCTCTGATACTCGCTCACGCTCTCTTAGTACGAGCGAAATGCTAACCTCAAGGTCGAAAAGAGTCTCAGACGGAACTGGGATCATTTTCCGGTCTAGTCCCAGATAGAAAACGTCTATTGCATCACCGTACTCTGTGATTAACGAGAAGTTAAAATCCTTCTGTTTCACTATGACCCTGATTATCATGTTGCCCTCCTGAAGGCTTGATGCTTGAACGATATATGGGATGCTTTCTAATTCAACTAGTGCACCGGGGACAAGTGAGAGGTTCACATTAATCCTCCCGGTTTCTCCGACGCGAACCTCTTTCTTGACAGGTGCAAAATCCATCCTCTTTTCTTTAAGGTTTCCCTTATAGGCGTAAACCCAGTAGATTCTACCGGGTTTTAACACTTCCTCAGGAACATTATACTCTCCATTTGCATCAGTAAAGTAAATTCCATGCCCCACCTCAGGCTTTCTGGGTTCCCTTAAGTCTAGAATTATTAAAGTAGCGTTCGGAATCGCTTCACCAGTTAAAGCATTAAAAACTTTTATATGCATTGAGACCACAGGGAAGGCTGCGGCATCGACCAGCGAGCCTTTTAGAAAGGAGGTCTGGCCCGCATTTAGAGTATGCTGCTTCGTAAGACTGGTTTCAAGAGGCGGCGTTAGGAAAGCTAGTGCCAATAGTATTATAACTAAAATCTTTTTACAGTTTCCCCGATGTCTCATGCTGCTGAGAGTTGGAGGGAAAACCTTGTTATAAATGTTGTTGAAAAACTCCAGTGTCTATTTTGCCTGTCGAAGGAACGCGTATCAGACAACTCTAAGAACAGGTAAAAAAGCCATTTAGGACTTGTTTAGCGAGCACTTTACTTAAAATACTATGTTCTCCTGCAACACCAAGAAATACTGTCCAAGCGGCTTTTCACCCAAATAGGCTTGAATCGTTCAAGGCTGTTATGACTGTTATCCTGAAAACCCATTTGGGCTGAAATGATTAGTTTCCCAAGCCCCTGTTAAATACCTCCGAGGTTTCGATAAGTGTTGAAGCGTTGGAATTCGTGCAGCCTTCTAACGTTTTTTTTAAAAAAACGTAAGCCTCAGGAATGTTTCCAGAGGCACTTCGGGTTAAGTTTTTAAAGCGTGTTTGAAGATTTTTAACATGAGGTTTAATTGGCCGAATGGCTTTAAAGGAGCTGTTTCACTGACTTTCGACGATGGTTTGCCTTCGCAATTGAATCTAGGTGTGCCTTTGCTGGAGGAATACGGCTTTAAGGCCACGTTCTATGTGAATCCGAGAGACAACTATGAGAATGTTTTAAAAAAATGGAGAGAGGTTGCTGAGCGTGGCCATGAAATAGGTAATCACAGTGTTACACATCCCTGTTCCTGCAACTTTTCAGGAGACCCTTGTTGCAGAGGGCTGGAGAACATGACCCTGGAGGATATTCGCCTGGACATATTTGAGGCTCACGAAAGAATTAGACGGTTCATACCTGATGGTAGCCGGACATTCGCATACCCATGTTACCAAACCAGTGTCGGCAGAGGCTTGAATAAGAAGAGCTACGTACCGATCGTGGCTGAGATCTTTCAGGCTGCTAGGGCTTCCGGCGAAAAGGGCTATCCTAATTCACCGCTTGCCTGCGACCTGCACGAGCTATGGTCATGGTCTGCTGACCGGATGAGATGCGAAGAGATGATAGGCTTAACAGTTAAAACTGTTTACGAGGGCAGGTGGGCCATATTCACTTTCCACGGTATTAACGAGGGGCACCTGCCTGTTTCAAGTGAAGATCTATCAGGCTTTTTAAGATTCCTGCATACGCATCGCGACGAAATATGGGTTGCTCCTGTGGTAGAGGTTGCTGAGCATATAGCGGGTGAAAGAAAAAGGCTGGGCCTAGTTTTCTGAAGAAGTTATCTTCTCTACTTCCAGAAGGATGGTGGGGCTACCGCAGGCTCCCCTTCTATTTCTAAGACGACCACGGTGTCTATCGGGTCTGGTGCGCGTGACGGTAGTCCACGTATGAACAGTCGGTCTTCCTTCTGCTCAAACCCGAGCTTTCTTCCGCTTGCCAGCATGTACGCCTTCAAAACCCTGTTCTTAATTCCGGCTACGCACATTTCTCTTCCAGGCCAGAACATGACGTGCACGTACACCTTGCTACCTTTCATAGTCACCTGGCCCAGATGAGGCTGGGGGAAGGGCGCAGCCCCAGCGCCATATATGGACTCGCCGTTTCGCCGCAGCCATCTTCCAACAGCCCTCATTCTAGCCGCCTGCTCCAGCGGAATAGTGCCGTCTGCCTTCGGCCCAACGTTCAGCAGAAAATTCCCGTTTCCCGAGACGCATTTAACCAGGTTCCTCACAAGCTGCATAGGCGATTTTAGATTCGGGTCACCAGGATGATAACCCCACCAGAGGTCATCTATGGTCATGCATGCTTCCCAAGGCCTGTCGGAGCCTTCTATTCGTTGTTCAGGAGTGTCGAAATCCCCCGGTAATCCAGACCTGTTGTTTATTATGATTTCCGGTTGGAGGCTGCGAACCATCGCGTTAAGCTGTTCGGATCCCCATGCATCCGGACCGTGAGGCCACCCGCCGTCATACCAAAGTATGTCTATTTTTCCATAATTAGTCATAAGCTCTCTCACCTGGGTGTGAACATAGTTCCGAAACTCTTTCCAGCCGTCTGGATTCTTTTCAGGCCCATCCCAATACGCTGGCCAACGCCAGTCCAGCAAGGAATAGTAGAAGCCGATGCGCATACCTGCTTTCCGGCAGGCCTCAACATACTCTGCGACGAAATCCCTTCTCGCAGCCGTCTTGACAGAAGTGAAGTCGGAGACACTGCTGTCCCACAGGCAGAAACCATCGTGATGCCTCGTGGTTAAAACCATGTACTTGGCTCCAGCCTGTTTAGCGAGCGCAACCCATTTGTCCGCGTCAAACCTTTTAGGGTTAAACTTTTGAGCTAGACGAGCGTACTCGTCCTTAGGTATTCGCTCACAATACATTACCCATTCTCCACGAGCTGGAATAGCGTAGAGCCCCCAGTGGATGAACATGCCGAACCTTGCTTCAAGCCACCATGACATTCGCTTTTCAACCGTCTTCTTCTCCTCCTGAATCGAACCAGACATTTTAAAAACCGTTACTTAATGCTATAATTTAAGCCTTTTGCCAGCCCTTTGTTTCTAGCCAAAAACCGTATTTTCCATGATCTTAAATCTGAAGGAAAAATATATAGCTTTTTATTAAGTAGGAGAACTGAAATGGATGTTCTAACCATCGGCGAAATGCTTGTTGAATTCATAAGGAAAGGGAGAGACATGCCTCACTACGAGACCGGTGAGTATGCTGGTCCGTTTCCAAGCGGTGCTCCTGCGATATTCATAGATGCTGCCTCAAGGCTCGGCTTGAAATCAGCCATAATCGGTGCTGTTGGAAACGATGATTTCGGGGGTCTTTTAAAGAGAAGGCTGGCTAATGATAATGTTGATATCACGCACGTGTTCACTCGTGAAGAATACACTACTGGAATAGCTTTCGTAACATACTTCTCAGACGGTAGTAGGAGGTTCGTATTTAATCTGAGGCATTCCGCAGCCGCCAGAATCAAGCCGGAGGATGTAGATGAGGATTTTGTGAAAATGTTTAAGGTTCTACACATCATGGGTTCCACGCTCTCCATGCATGAGGAAATAAGGGAATCTTGCTATAGGGCTGTTGAAATAGCTAATAGGACGGGCATGATAGTTACTTACGATCCAAACCTTAGAGCTGAGCTGATAGAGCCTTGGATGATAAGCAAAATATCTAAAAAAATTTTGGAGGTCGCTGAGATCGTAATGCCTTCTAAGGCTGAGCTGTATGACCTAACTGGAAAGAGAAATCTTGAGGAGGCTTCGAAGGAAATATTTAAGCATGGAGTGAAACTGTTAATAGTGAAAATCGGTGAGAGAGGCTCCATAGGTATAAGTAGACAGGAGACTGTTTTCGTGCCGGCCTACATCGTTCCAGAGGTTGACCCCACCGGGGCCGGTGATGCTTTCGATGCTGCAGCAGTATACGGCTATTTAAAGAAATGGGGGCTTAGAGAAATTCTTGAATTCGCCAATGCCGCTGGTGCACTGAAAGTTACTAGAATGGGCCCCATGGAGGTTCCAGAGGACATTTCAGAGATCGAACATCTCATGAAAACATGTAGGAAAAGGGAGGTTGAAAACGTTTTTCAGGATTAGATGGTTCACCCTAGAATGAAACTAAGCCGAAGCCCTCTTCTTGGACCCGGTTTTTCGCACGGGAACTGCAGTATTACTCTCTCATGTTGAAAAATTCCAACCGTAGATTTTTAAAGTGGAAGACTCTTCTCTCAGAAGATGATAATTAGGAAGTTTGTAGTAGGCCGGTTGCAAACCAATTGTTACTTGCTTGTTTGTCCGGAAACACGGCAAGCCATCGTGATAGATCCAGGTTTTGCTCTCGAGACCGAGGTTCAGATCATCCTTGGCGAAGCAGAGAAATATGATGCAGATATTAAGTATATTGTCAATACGCATTGGCATCCTGACCATACTTCGGGAGACGAATGGTTGAAGAGGGAAACCGGCGCGTTAGTTTTAATCCATAAGGACGATGTGCCCATGCTGGTGGCCACGCGGGAAGTCGAGCCGTTGTTCGGCATTCGAGTTCAACCCATTACGCCTGATGCTACTTTAACCGATGGAAGCACTATAGTTTTCGGGAAGATTGATCTTAGGGTTGTGCACACGCCCGGCCATACCGAGGGGAGCATATCGCTGCTCAACCAGCTCGCCATCTTTACGGGAGATACTCTTTTCGCGGGTTCAGTTGGAAGGACTGACCTGCCCGGTGGCTCGTTCGGTAAACTCATGGACTCGATATGGAGAAGGCTAATGATCCTTCCCGATGAAACCAAGATATATCCGGGCCACGGCCCATCCTCAACCATTGCAAGGGAAAAGAAGACGAATCCGTTTTTAACATCGATGTAGCGAGCTTGCTAGAAATCCAAGTGAAAAGTCTTTTTTTCTCATGAGTTACATCCACCATCTTTTAAGAGCCTCGAGTATATCGTCGCCCTCGATCTTAATCGTCCTAGTATCGATCTTCTTCACGCCCGGCCTTTCTGATAGCGTTTCGGCGGAGCTCTTATTTTCCTCCGTAAACTCGACTATCAACTCCACCGGCTTTCCCACTTTAAACGGCTTTATACTGCTCACCCTTGTCACCGCGTTCTTCGCGCCCTCCTTGATCATCGCCCTCGCCTTAGCAGGCGTTACGCTTATCGCCGCCCCGTGACTTAACCCCTCTTTAACGGCTACTGTTTCCAACCCGGGTATCAGTGATTCCGCCTCTTGGCATGCCGCCTTATCTCCCGTGACCAAGACCAGCGGAACGTCGAAATGCCCTGCTACGGCAGCAAATATCGCTATCTCGCCCGCTTTAACCCCGTTTATCCAAACGTTTTGAATAGCGATATGGCTCTCAGTGTGGCTCAAGTGAGCATTCTTCACGCCGGCCATGGCGTGCTGCCCTATTATGAAGGCTGCTTCAAAACCCTTCTCCAAGCCCCATGGTAGTAGGAGGGGCCTGCCTGCAAGAAGCTTAGCCTCGGGGTTTAACTCTTCTATGTTTATCCCGCCGGCTCCGTGGCCGTCTACTACGAGCACTTCCCTCGCCCCTTGCTCTAACGCTCCCTCAATAGCAGCATTAACCTCTTGGGTCAAGAGCTTCCTCGAGAGGTCGTACCACCTGCCCTTGGGACTAGCGTGCTCGTCGAAGCTGAAAACCCCTGCAACTCCCTCAAGATCCGTCATGATCCATAATCTCATCTCATTCCTCACCGCTTACCAGTGCTCAAAAGAAGCAATTAAAATTTGCTGAAAGCCGATGGCCTACGTCGTGCGCTCAAGGCCTTCGCTCAACCATTTCGCCATGAATTCATACGATTTCCTCCCGCTTATCTCGTGTCTCCCCTCGAAGAAGTCTGCGTCCAGTCTATCCTCGGCTTTCAGCAGGGCATAGGCCCTGCGTATTCGCTCATAGGCGTACTTCGCGGCCTCGATTGGGAATATTGGGTCCTTAGAACCGCTCTCTATCAGCAGGGGCCTCGGCGCGATTAGGGCCGCCACATCGTACATCTCGCCGTATTTGAGTATCCCCGGTACGTAATTGTCTATGCAGTGGTCCATCGCCAGTATGCTACTTCTGAAGGTGTTTATGTAGCCGCTTATAACTACGACCCTAACCCTGTCGTCTAGCGCTGCAGTGAAAAGCGTCGTGGTACCGCCTCCCGATATCCCCATCATGCCTATCCTTGAATGGTCGACATCGTCTCTAGTAAAAAGGTAATCCACCACCCTCATAGCATCCCATACCCTTCGGCCTATGGTCGTCGTCCCCATCATCAACGCCCATAGGGAAAGCATTTTACACGAGCTCTGCTCGTTTCCCTTCGCGATATCCTCCTTGGTCCTGCGCTCCCCGAAGCCGCTCTGTTCAGGCACTATTACGAGAAGCCCGCGTTTAACTAGCTCCAGCGCGAAATCCTTCTGGTATCCTCTGGATGAAGGATCAATACGATCGGTTCCATCCTCCCAAATGCCCACTAAGTCATCCTTGCCGTAACCGTGGCCGTGCATGGCCACTGCGGCGGGGAGAGGTTTTTCACGCTTCTCCGGGATCAAAACGTACGCAGGTATTGAGGTGTAAGGATCGCTTCTCAGGACTACTTTTTCCCTAACGTAGCCGGGGTACTGCTTCCTATCTACCGTTTGAGGGGAAATCTCAGAACGTTCGAAGAAATCGAGCCCAATAAGCTCAGCAAGCTTTTCCCTGAAGCCTAGGTGCCAAGCCTTCCACTCCGAAAGATCTTTAGCATCGAAGGAGAAGACCCTCTTAACCTTCTCATACTTTTCTAGAAATATCGTTAAAGGATCGTAGTCCGCATTCATGCCTCTTAAGAGCTTTAACCTATTAATAAAGGTGATGTGAGGCCGGTAGGTCTAAGGCCAACAAAAACTTTAAAACCTATCTAAGGCCATGATCGCCATGCCCTTACTCCTTTAATTTCGGTCCCGCTTTGGGTTTAGGTTTACCGCTGAGCAGTATCTTCATGTTCCGACATTCATTTTGATAAATGTCCTCATCGATTTAGAACCATTCCTTTTAATCCTCTTAGATTTGACATATTCTCTACATGGATGCTTGCACACTTTCTCGCTGGCTATCTCAATGGGCTTAGTTTTCGGTTATGTCCTGTATCTCCTTGAAAAATTTCTACATCCGTTCTACAAAATGCTCCTGCTGGAGACAGATGAGGACTTGAGGTCCTTCATTGTTGCTGGTGCTTTAGTGGGCGGGGCCTCATGTCCTCTTCGATTCCCAATTCCACAATGACATAAAACCGTTCTACCCAATGGCAGAAAATCCACTCTATAATCCATTTCTAAGTCTGGAAATATACATACTTTGCATTTGGATGATGGTATTTGGAATGGTATACTACCTTGGATTGCTGGGTCTTACAACCTACAGAAAACCGAAAAAGAAATAACATCAGTCTAGTAATAAGATAATTATGAAAAAATAACTGGTATTTTTTATTTGAGGATGTCCCATATGGGCCTCGGGTACTTGTTCTCGCCTAAGATGATGGGCTTCACATCGGTTATCTCACAGAAGTACTTCAATTCTTGAACGCGGTCTCCGGCGACGGCGTGGATATGGTTAGCCGGGAACATTTCTATGAACTCCTCATACGAGCATTTTAACCTGGCATGCACGTGCGGCCACGTGGGGTCGGTCTCCGAGTTTATCCTTCTCCTAGTTTCCTCGTCAAGCTCAATGCTCTCCCCTTTCACTATGATCATATAAATCTTATCTTCGAACAAGCCTAGTCTAGCGAAAGTTAGTTCTCCTGGGCCGGCGTCGAACGAGACCGAGGCCCCTCCAGCCTTAAAGTAGAGTTCTAAAGCAGGGTAGAGCGTAACCTTCCTCAGATTGTCCTTAGGGTCGAAGCTTCTCGAAGCATACCAGCTTGCATGGTTACCCGAGTTGCAGAAATCCCACACGTCCAAGTCAGGATGGTAAAGCCGAACATCCATGAAGAGGACGGGTAGCCCGCCGCTGATATACTTCAGTATCTGCATGGTTAATGCTGCGAAAGCATCAGCTTCAGTAGCGCAGACAGTCGGCTCCTTCGGACCGTTCCAGTCATACGGGTCGTTAAGCAACATCTCGGCGACATCAGGTATTACCACGTGTTCGGAAAGCTCCCTCTGGCCTTTTATCCCGCAGAAGTCGAACCCCATCTCCTCGTTTATCCTCCTGACCGCAAGATACATTCTTATCTGCTTCCCGAGCGTTTCCCTCGTAAGCATTTTACCGTCGTATTTTATTTCTCCCACCTTTTCCTCCATCCATCTTAAGCCTTTCTCAACATCCTGATCGCTTATCTCCTTCATTTTCTTAACGAGGAGCAGCTGGTCGACCTGGCTTACAGTGGTTCCAAAAAACCTCTGTACCGGGACGAGATGGAAATAGCCCGTCTCCATCCCCATAGAATGCCCGCCATACATTCCGTAAACCTCATTCCTGATGTTTGTTGCAGCTATTGCCGCCATAACCCACTTCTTCACCTTCTCCTTTACCACGGGGTCTTCAGGGTCTCCGACAATCCTGTGCGTCCTGAAACCCGCCTGCCTCAGCGCGCCATCCGTAGCGAGCAGGCCAACGTTGCCCGGATACTTGCCCTCGTTGTTCGAAAGGCTGAGTATCGGCTTATCCTTCCCCAAGGTATTAACGAAGGGCCAAACCAGGTATGGAAAATCCCAGACGTTGTAGACTAGGATTACCTGCCTAACCCCCTTGCTCAGGAATTCCTCTCCAACCCTCCTGGCGGAATTTATCGAGTTTATGAGCTCCGATGATACAACTGTCTCCGGGGAACCGCCGTCTGAAAACCTTATAGAATCCCTGATGAACCGGCTCCAGTTTTCAACAACCCTGTAACATTTCTCATAGTAGTTCGGGTAAACATGTTTCCTCTCGTCGAGAAGCATCGTCAAACCTATTTTAGTATTCTTCATTTTTCCATCGAACAGATCCATATTTCTGCTTCTATTAACTTTTTCTCTCGAGACCGCCAGCCCAACCATGGAACGACAACGCTAGCCGGGTTGAATGATAGGCTTGCTATAGGCGTTTTTTACACTGTTCTCTTAAAAATCTTAAAAATTCATCCTCGAACAGCTTAAGCCTGAGCGGCAGTGGTTCCCGCCATTCTTTTTTGAAGGCAAAGCCCGCGGTAATCCAGAGCTCACCGGGGCGACGCTCAAACACATAGGGGTAGCTTAACTGCCCACCTCTCTGCCTAGCGATAACCACCGGCTTAGTCCAGTTTTCACCATCGTCCTCAGAAAAAGCTATTGAGAGCTCCTCCCTGTGCCAGGATGTGGGCCTTTCCGAAGCTGGTCCTGGTTTAGCTTTCTCCCATACTCTTCCCTCAGGGTTTAAACGGTTCCATACGAGGACTAGACGGTTGCTCTTCAACCTTAACAGGTATCCTGGAGAATTGCTAGCGTCTATCCGGCTTGGCTTAATTATCCGCCAGTATTCTCCACCATCTTCGGAGAAAGCCTGCCAAAACCGGTCAAGAGTTGTCCTTATAAGCATGAGTAAGCGTCCGTCGCTCAACTCCGCTACAGTGGGCTCCAACGCTCCATCATGGTGTCCGTGTCCACCAAGGTCGATGAAGTTGCTTCTCCTCCATGTTTTACCCTCATCATCCGAAATCAGGGAGCAGGCTATGAGTCGGCCAGGGTTTCTGGTTAAGTGTTCAACTGTGGCGACGATCCTCCCGCTCCTGGTCTGGATGAATCCGAAGAAACACGCATTGTAGCCGTCTAGAAGCCTCTGTCTGTCAACCCATGTCTTGCCACCGTCCAGGCTGCGGGCTGCCCACAATTCCAGCCGGCAGTCATCCTTAGGTTCGCCCTTTTCATCATCCCAACTAAATTTGTAGGTTGAGAAATCCGCGTAAACTGTTACGAGCGTCTTTCTCTTAGTCTGTAGTATGTGATACGAGCCGGGCTCCTCACCGTTCACGCCCGGTAATACAGATATTGGAGGCGACCAGCTTTTCCCGTCATCCCAGCTTATCTTAACCCCTTCACTGTCTATGGTCATTAAAACGTCATTGTCAAGAATGATGAAGGGGCCGTTTTTGCTTGCTTCAAGCGGGTGGCAGAGTGGATGCACCCACCGCCCGTTTCCAGATGAACTGTTCATCTGCGATCAAACCCCCTTTCGAAGCTGATTGCTCTTCTCGGGCATATGGATAGGCAGAGACCACAGTTATCGCATTTCTCCTGATCCGGCTCCGGTGTGCTGGCGGGGCCTTCACCTAAAGCATCGTAGGGGCAAACCCTTATGCAGACACCGCACTTGACGCATTTCTCAGCATCAATGTAAAGCTGGAATCGTTTTCTTCTTTCAAGCCTCGCTAAAGGCACGATTTTGTCCAGAGAGATGCCTGAAAAATCGACTATGCTCCGAAACCCTTTATTGGTCATCCACTTCTCAATGCCCCCCAGCATTTCCGGAATAATCTTCAACCCGTTTATCATGATTGCTGTACACATCTGAACTGCCGACGCGCCTACGAGAATAAGCTGCACAGCGTCCTCCCACTTTGATACTCCGCCAGAGCCTATTATGGGCACGCCAAGCTTCTCCATGGCTATATGTGCAGTCCAGCCGACACTAATGGGTGTTTGCCAAGGGCCCCCGTATCCCCCGAAGCCCCCCCAGGAGGTTGGCTGCATTGTCTCCAGGTCGACGATTAAGCCTTGAAACCTGGCTGTTGAAACAAGAGCGCTAACACCGGATGAAACCATGATCTTCGCTAATTCAACCGGGTTCGCACCCTGGGGTGTCAACTTGCCTATTATGGGTAGTGACGTGGCTCGCCTAACCGTCTTGACTACTTCTGAAACTTTCTCAGGGCTGGAGGATACGGCTCTCCCCATCAACCCGCCCTTCTCCAAATGTGGACATGAAAGGTTGAGCTCAACCATGTCTACACCGGCTTCCTCAACAAGCCTGGCCAGTTTCTCCCATTCCTCAAAAGTTCTGCCAGCAATGCTTGCTATTATCACGCCCATGTAAGCCTTGACCTCTTTCTTTACTTCCCTGATTTGCCTGAGCCAGAGTTCAGGCTTATACTCTGACATCAGGTCTATAGAGTAGAAAGAGTAAAACCTGTTTCTTAAAGCATCCTCCGGGTTGACCACGAGCATCCTCGGCTTAGGCTGAACCTGCTGCGTCACGTCGTAAGTTATGGTTTTAGTAACAGCTCCCGCGGCACCAGCTCTTATACATTTCAAAACGTGTTGCGGTGAGAGCGTTGGAGGCCCAGAGGCCACGATCAGAGGATTCTTAAACTCCACCCCGGATATGTTGACGGACAGGTCTATTCCAGCCATTTCCCTATAGCAGCTTCAGGCTTTTCAAAGCCTGTTTTATGGCTTCCTTCTCCTTCTCTGACACTGGCTGCAAAGGTGGCCTAACATACGATGTTTTCAACACTCCCATCATTACAAGAGCCTCCTTGAGACGCGCCCTATAGTCTCTAACTGGCTGTGCGAAAATGGCTTCTTCCAAGGGTATCAGCTCCTCCCATATTTCCCTAGCCTCAGTTACCCTGCCTTTAGCGAATAAGTTGAACATTTCAACCTGCTGGTCTACAGCTATTGTCCCGAAGCCCAGCAACCCGCCTTCCGCGCCAAGCACGAGGGACTCGTATATGAAGTTATCATTCCCCGTGAGAATCATTATCTTCCTGCCTGCTTTCTTCAAAGTGTGGGCGACGTTGACGAACCTCCTAGCGTCGAAAGAAGCCTCCTTAATCGCTATAACGTTCTTAATACTGGCGAGTCTTAACAGTGTTTCAGGCGTGAAGACTACGCCGCCTAAAGCTTGTTGCAGTTGGAACAGGATGATTGGTAAACCAACTTTCTCAGATATCTCATAGTGATAGTTGTAGATTACGCTGTCGTTCGGCTCACCTACGAAGGCTGGATGTGGGAAAACCAGCAATCCGTCTGCACCCGCCTCCTTAGCTTCCAACCCGAGTCTCACCGCCTCCATAGTGTTTCGAGCATGCAGCCCTGCGATTACAGGCATCCTTCCAGCTATAATCTTAGAGAAGACTTTCAGAATTTTTACGCGTTCCTCAGGGTAAAGGTGAGGCCCTTCTCCCGTATCAACATTGACCGCAACCCCACCGATACCATGTTTCACCAGCCACCTTACGTAGTCTTCAAGCTGCTCATAGTCAACCTCGAAATCCTTCGTCATAGGTGTTAGAGTCGCTGGGATTAGGCAGTAGTTTTTCAAAGGGTTCTGAGCCCGCATCCTGGTCATGGCAAGAGTCGGATAGCAAGCCATATTAAACATTTTCTTTTCTAGTTGCGAGCATTCTTTTTACAGCAACCGCATAACGCTGTTTTGGCGGTTGTTCGCGTATTGCCTAAGAGATTCCGAGCTTCTCATTTATTTCTTTCTGATATTCTTCAATCCGGAGTTCCTCCACGTCTCTAATGCTAACGGGTTTTTTAAGTAATGCCGATTCGTAAAATCCTAGGGGTATTGCCATATCCCTATAGGCCTCAAGGCCATTAACCTCCGGGGGCCGATGGTTCACAACGGAGTCGTAAAAATCATAGAGCTCCGTGGCAACAGTGTCAGTAATACCCTTCGGGAACCATTTTGCTTTTTCTTCAGGCCGGAGGCTTTCGAACATTCTACTTATAAGCGTGTTCATGCTCTGGGTTTCAATCAAGTTTTCCCTCTGAATGAAAAGCCCGTCGTTTCCTACTGCACCTTTAGAACCGTATATCAATCTTAGGTTTATATCCTTTCCTGGAGCCGCTCTTGTCCATAGCCACTGTGCATAAACATCTCCATCGTAGATGACTATCGCCATCGTCACGTCGTCAACAGTAACTTTAACACCCTCTCGAACTGGTTCGAAGGTCTTTTGAACAGCATATACTTCTGTTGCTTCCTTTCTAAGCTGGTACCTATCTAAATCTGCCAGATGGACTCCGCCGTCGAAAACCCAGCTTCCCCCTGCAGCATACTTGTCCTCCCTCCAGCCCCAGGCCCCGGGGCTCCACCCAGCAGAGGACCAGACGATCATCCTCGGCTCACCTATCAATCCCTGCTCCAGAGCCCAGCGAATCGCCCTGTTCTCAGGGCTCCGCCTATAGTTCTCGGCAACAGCAAGTACCCTATTGTTCTTTCTCGCCTTCTCCAAGATAATCCTAGCAGCCCTCATTGTTATTCCCAGCGGCTTCTCTATGATGACGTCCAGCCCTTGTTCAAGACAGATGTTTGCAACCGTGTGGTGCACGTTGTGAGGCAGAGCTATGTCTACAGCTTCGAGGCTTTCGTGCCTTAACATTTCTTCAACATTCGTGTAAACCTTTGGCTCCGAGTCTTGGAACTCCGCAACCAGCTTAGCCTTCTCCTTTGCGAGAGACTCCTTCACGTCGCAAACAGCCTTCACTTCAAAAACCCTTAGCCCTCTCGAATGCAACTGTCTAAGCCCGTTTACGTGTGCCCCCATCATGCCTCCACAACCAATTAAAGAAATGTTCATTTTCTCCAACTTATTGCACCATTGTGGGGGCTTCAAACAAGTATAAAAATCTTACATAGCGTGTGCTAAGATTGCAAACCCTCCGTTCACCCCCATCTGAACTCGTAGGGCTTAAGCCGACTTATTGATACTTGGAAAGGTTAGGCCCTCTAAGCGAAAGATTTATCAAGAAGAGGCTTATGCCAGCCTTGAAGAAACATGTCTGAGGTAAGTCTACTTACGAAACTTAAGGATGCTATAGTTAACCTGGATTTCGACGGCTCTAAGCATCTAGCGCAGGAGGCCCTTGCGAAAGGAATACCGCCCAACGAGATCATCACTAAAGCAATAAGCTCCGCCATGGAGGAGGTTGGCAGAAAGTTCGAGGCTTCAGAATACTTTCTGTCAGAGCTGATAGTTGCAGGTGAAATAGGAAAGGAAATATCGCAAATGTTGCAACCATACATGAAGGACGCGGAAATTAAGAAGATAGGCAAGGTTGTAATAGGAACCGTTAAGGGGGATCTTCACGACATCGGGAAGAATATTTTCGGAATGATGCTTGAAGCAGCGGGATTCGAAGTCATAGACTTGGGTAACGATGTTCCGGCTGAAGCTTTCGTAGAGGCTGTGAAGAACCATAAGCCTGACATCATGGGCATGTCAGCTCTTCTAACTGTTACGATGGTTGAGATGGAGAACGTGATAAAAGAGCTTAAGAAAGCCGGGTTACGGGAAAAGGTTAAAGTAATAATAGGCGGGGCTCCGATAACAGAGGAGTATGCCAAGAGGATAGGCGCCGACGGCTATGGTAAGGATGCTGTAGTCGGTGTAGATATTTGCAAGGCTTGGATAGGCAAGAAGTAAAAAAAGTAAGCACTGTTAAATCAGAGGGCAAGCGTAATGGTTTTATTCAGTAAGCTAGAGATAGAAAAGCCTTCTGAATTAATCTTCGGGTCGGCTAAACACCCTTTGAATTATGGTTTCGGGCTTAATGTTGGAAAAGGGGAAGTAATTCCTGAAGTAAAATTTTTCCCAAGGGTTTTTTCGGATAAAGATCCTGAAGGGTTTAAAACTGAGGTTCAGACTATAACGCGAGATATACTTGACAGGGCTGTTGAGCTCGGCATTCCATCCCTTCAAATAGAGACTGAGCTGACCTTCATGGAGACTAAGAACCCTAGGCTCGCTGCTGAAATAGCAAGTCTCCAAAAATGGTTGATGGAAAAATATTTTGACGAACATGGTATAAAACTCGGCTTCAGGGTTACGGTTGCCGATATAAGGGATTTCCGGGAGGGCTTGAGAACAACCGCAAACTATAATCTCATGATGGAAACTTTCGACGCTGTTTCTTCCAACGGTGCAGACGTTCTGTCGATAGAGTCTGAAGGCGGTAAAGACGTTTTTAACCACAGCATAATTAGACAGGATATTGAAGGAATAGTCTTTTCAATCCTATTGGCATCTTTGGACATGGGTTTTATTTGGAAGGACATTGTTAACGTTGCAAGGAGAAACGGCTGTATAGCGGGTGGGGATACTGCTTGCGCTATTGCGAACACGGCGATGAAGCTTGCAGGCGGTGTGAAATCAATGTCCTTGCCTCACACGCTCGCTGCAATAGTGAGAGCCATGTCGGCAGCCAGGTCCCTCGTCGCTTATGAGCAGGGTGCAACAGGCCCGGGGAAGGACTGCGGCTATGAAAACGTGATTCTGAAAGCAATAACCGGGTTCCCAATGTCGATGGAGGGTAAGAGTAGTGCTTGCGCGCACTCCAGTCTAATGGGGAATATTGCTTCCGCATGCTGCGATCTCTGGTCTAACGAGCAGGTTGAAAACCTAATGCTTTTCGGAGGGTCAGCTCCACAGGTTTTCCTGGAAATACTTCACTACGATTGCAAGCTGATGAATAGGGCAATAATGCTTGGGAAAGCTTTAGAGCTCAGAGACATGCTTGTCTTGTCGGATAAGTATGACGACCCTCAGGCCTTGGTTCTCTCCCCCGATGTGGCTATCGAGGTTGCAAACGCGATAGTCTCCGAGTATGGTGACTACTATAGGAGAGTTAAGTCTGCATGCCGGAAAATAGTCGAGATACTTGAGAGCTCGTCGCCCCTACGCCTAAGCCACGCGGAGGCCCGCTTCCTGTCTCATGTTAAAAACATTATTGATTCTCTTCCGGATGATGGGGAAACGTTTAGAGAGCAGATGTGTAAGACTTTTACCGGGAAGGTGCCAACCTTCCGGGAGAAGGATTACTGGCCCTAATCCAATAAAGGAGCCTTCATAGCTATGGCTTTCATCACTCTTGGGAACATGTCCGTTTTCTTATGGGGGAATTGTGTTGCATCAATAAATTCGCTTTGAAACCCGTTGATCGTATTTAAATCTATAGCCCTCACTTTCCTGGCCAAGATTTCAGCCTCTTCCTTGACCTTTCTGGAAAGAAGACTCATTGCTGCACCTTGGCCCGAACCATTTCCTATCTGTACGATCTTGCTTAAAGGAAGCTCAGGGATCATGCCGACTATCATCGCAGACCTTGGGTCAATATAGTTTCCAAAGGCTCCTGCAATATATACTTTGGATATCTCGCTCAAGCTTACCCCTCCAATTCTTAGGAGAAGCAGGCATGCAGTAAATATGGCTGCCTTAGCAAGTTGAAATCTTCTAATGTCTGTCTGCGTTATGCAGATTCTTCGGCCCTCCCTGTTAACCGCTAACACGAAGGCCTTATCCCCATCGATATTCACAATCCTCGGAGTATTTATGTCGGCAATCCTTCCCTTCTGGTCTAAAACTCCGGCTATAAGCATCCATGCTATCGCGTCGACAACTCCGGAGCCGCATATTCCCCTCGGATCCGCGTCGCCTATCGTCTTATAGTAAACGTCAAAGTTTTCCACGTTAATCGAAACCGATTCTATCGCGCCATTCATCCCTCTCATACCGTTGGAAAGCCCAGCTCCTTCAACAGCTGGTCCCGCCGCCGTGGAGGACGCGAGCATCAGGTCCCCCGCTTTCAAGACGACTTCACCATTTGTTCCAAGATCTATAAGCAGGGACTTCTCATCCTGCTCATGCATTCCTGAAACAAGTATGTCTGCAACCACGTCTCCACCAACGTAGCCGCTGATCAAGGGGAAAGTGTAGCCGATCGCAGAATCGTTAACTCTAAGGCCTATTTCTCTAGCCTTGAAGCGAAGGCTAGACCTGAAAGGCGGCACGTATGGTGCTGATGCTATCGCCGAAACCTCCGCTCCATATAGGAGGCTGGTCATAACCGTGTTCCCGGCGAAGGATAATTCGTAAACGTCGAATGGAGAGCATTTCGCTTCATCAGCCGCATCCTGAATCAATTTGTTTATAGTTGCCACTACTTTGCCTTGAAGTTCCTCTAGGTTCTTGCCTCCTTTCACAGCGTAGGTTATTCTAGATATCACGTCGTCACCATACGCTATCTGACCGTTGTAATCCGATTTTACGGAGACGATTCGCCCGGTTTTCAGGCTGATCAGGTAGGCGACAACCGTGGTGGTGCCTACGTCTACAGCAACACCGTAAAAATCCTGGTCACGCCGCGGTCTAACATCTAGGATTTCACCATCATGTAGAATCGCCTCCAAGTCCCATTTTAATTCCCGCAGTTTACCGGGTAGCTTCTTTAAAAGCAGGCCGTCGATGGATTTCGCGTTCAATGCTTGTAGGAGGCGTTCAGCATCCGACCTCTGGTCGGTGAGCGAGGGAGCATAAATCTTAACGTTTACACTTCTCGTTGCAGGGTAAAACCCGAAATCCTTGACGCGTCCCCATTCCAGTATCTTGCCCCTGGTCTGCCTTGAGGACTGAGGAACCTTAATGACAACGTCACCAATGATTCGCGCCTGACAGGCCAGTCTGAACGATTTCGACATGCTTCTTACTTCTGCTTCCATCGAGGTTGGCTCGGTCAACCCGCTGCTGAAAACCTCGACGACGCATTTTTTACAAACCCCGCGCCCTCCACAAACGCTTTCAATGTTAACACCCGCTTCCTTAAGCACAGTTAACAGGTTCGACCCGTAGGAAGCTTGAACTCTAACGCCTTCAGGCTGAATCGTTACCAGGGGCATGGTGAAGCTCCAATCAAATAGTAAATAAACTTTAAAAAAAGTTTAGCCTTTAACAACGCTGCTTACTGTTCGGCGAAAAATTTTTATTTAATCGCTTTAAACCAGTCCTAATGTTCTTTAAAGAGGATTGGGCTGAGGCTAAGGAACGGCTCTCAGCCTGGTGGGAAAAAGATGCTTTAGACAGACCAATTATACAAGTTTACGCTCCTCGAAGCAGCCCAAAGTATGCTTCTGAAGAGGATTTGAAGTTCAACTATGATCACTGGGGGTTTCCCAGAAACATTAAGGATCCTGCCGCTATAAGTGGAAACATAAAGGGTTTTCGTAGGCAGTGCGCGGAAACATATTACGGGGGGGAAGCCTATCCGAACCTTTGGGTAAACCTGGGCGCCGGTGTTCTCGGGGCATACTTGGGTGCAGAACCGGTCCTGGAGAGTGAAACAGTATGGTTTGGAGCGCAGAGAAATAATGCGCTTGGGAAAAGCTGGGAGGAGTTGCGCCAATTAGAGTTTGATCACAGTAACGAGTGGTGGATATTTACGAAGAGAATAACTGAGGCTGCTTCTGAAACCTTGGCGGGATACAGCATTGTCGGCATGACCGACCTGGGAGGAATACTGGACGTCGCCGCCTCGCTGCGAGGCGCCGAAAACCTTATTGTCGACCTTACTAGGAATCCTCGAGATGTTAAATCACTATCTTCGAAAATCATAGACTACTGGCACGCCTGTTACGACGAGTTGGACAGGATTATAAGAAGGAGAATAGAGGGTACTTCCGCCTGGATGGGCATATGGTGTCCTGAAAGATGGTACCCGATACAGTGTGATTTCGCCTTCATGCTTTCTCCGAGGCTTTTCGACGAGTTCGTTCTGCCTCATGTTAAAGAGCAGTGTGAAAGGCTTGACCGGGCGATATACCATCTCGACGGCCCTGGGGAAATACCGCATCTAGACTCTCTGCTTAAAGTTGAGAGGCTGGATGGCATCCAGTGGGTACCGGGTGCGGGGGAAGAGCAACAGGGGAACGACTGTGGATCCCCAAAATGGATGCCTCTTTACAAGAAGATCTTGGAAGCCGGGAAGCTTCTTGTGTTGTACATGCCCAGGGAAAAGGTGATTCCGATGCTTAAGGCGCTTGGCTCTAAGAAAGTATTAATCCAGACTTTCTGCATCAGTGAAGCAGAAGCTAAAAAGCTGGTGGTTGAGGCTGAAAACTCGCTGTGAGCGTGTGGGCCGACATGAAAAAATGTTTCACACGGTAAGTGGTTCCTTCGAATTTTAAAAGCTTGAAGCAAAGCTTGGTTATTTTGCTTTTATTTCAGGAGCTGCGCCGAACTGAAGCTCGTATAGCTTAGCATACGCACCACCCTTCTTCATAAGCTCCTCATGAGTCCCCTCCTCAACTATTCTTCCGTTCTCTAAGAACAATATTCTATGTGCAAGCTTAACTGTGGAAAGCCTGTGGGCAATTATTATGCATGTTCTTCCCTTCATAAGCTTAACCATGGCTTTCTGGAGGAGCGACTCAGTGTAGGAGTCCAAGCTGCTCGTCGCCTCATCCAGTATGAGGATCCTCGGATCCTTAAGCATGGCTCTTGCGAAGCTTATGAGCTGTCTTTCCCCGAGCGAAAGGTTTCCCCCTCCGGGGGACACTACTGTCTCATACTTCTGCGGCATCCTGTCTATCAATTCGTCTAAGCCAAGTTCCGAAGCCACTCTCTTAACATCTTCATCGGAAGCCTCCGTGTTGCCCAGCCTTATGTTCTCCAGAATAGTTCCGTTAAACAGGACTGGTTCCTGCGGCACCAGAGCCACCTGTTTCCTGAGGGATTTAAAGGAGAATTCCTTAACATTATAATCGTCTATAAGAACTTCGCCTGACTTGGGGTCATAAAGCCTCAGTATGAGGTTCGTTAAGGTTGTTTTACCTGCTCCTGTTGGGCCAACTACAGCAACTATCTCACCCGGATCGACTTGTAGGCTCAACCCTTGGAAAACAGTGTTCCCATCGTAGTCGAAGTGAACATTCTTCAACTCTATTCTACCGGCTTTTATCTCGATCCATCTCGCTTCTTTAGACTCTACAACACTGGGCTTCACCTGTAGGAAAAGGTAGACTCTTTCAGCAGCCGCTAAGGCCGCCTGCAACGTGCTGTAGAAGGTTGTTAGAGTGATTATGGGCCTGTAGAACATTTCAGCATATCCGTAGAATGCGATTAGAATGCCGATGCTGATTTCCCCGGAGACCACTAGGCTTCCCCCGTAAAGTATCAATATCACATAGGAAAGAGTTCTAACAGCGTCGAGCGAAGGCCTAATCATCGCGAAAACTATCCTCGCCCTAAGGTTTGTCCTCATCGTTTCAGCGCTAAGCTTGTCGAAAGAAGCGATGTCGACGTTTCTTCTCTCCGCGAATGATTGGGAGACCCTTGAACCCGAGACGCTTTGCTCAACGCTGCTAGTCAACTCGCTAAGCTTTTCCCTGCTTTGCCTGTATGCCTGTCTTGTTTTGATTGCGAAATACCTTGAGAGAAACAGCATTAAAGGCACTACGGTGAGTGTAGCTAGGCTTAGCCCCACGTGTAGGGTGAACATGACGTACAGTGAGCCGAGGAGTGTTGCCGAGCCTATCATTGCTTCTATCGTTCCCGAGGTTGTTACTTCTCCGATAGAACTTATGTCGTTTATTATAAGTGAAATGATTTTACCGGTTCTCTCAACGTTAACGTGCGCGATATCCATTTCCTCCATGTGTTTAAAGACGGTGCTTCTCATGCTGTAAAGAAGCCTCTGGTTTATCCTGCCAGTCAAGTTGCCTCTGGCGAAACCTAAAAACCATCCTCCTGCAGCAATCCCCACCAGCACGAGGACATATTTCATCAAGGCGTCTGGATTACCCTGCATAATGCCTTCGTCTATCAGAAGCCTGCTAACGTATGGGCTCACTACATTAACCCCTATTGAGGCCAGTGCTACGATCACAAGCATGATTGCCTGGAGCTTCATAGGGGTTAACCACCGTAGGAGCCACGCGACGAGCTTTCTGGACGCTATTTCCCTAGGCTTCCCCTCGGCCTCAGCAGCTTGACGGAAATGCCAACCCATCCTATGGCTTCACCTCCTGAAAAGCGTACTGTGAAACATACAGCTTAGCGTAGACTCCTCCTTTACTCATGAGTTCCTCATGAGTCCCGTCCTCAACCACCTTGCCGTCTTCAATAACAATTATTCTTTCGCTGAGTTTAAGCGTTGAAAGCCTCTGAGTGACTATGAAGACGGTCTTGTTCTTAACGAGTTCCCTCAGCGATTCGTATATTTCCTTTTCTGTCTCAACATCCACGCTTGAAGTTGAATCGTCCAGAATCAGTATTGAAGGGTTTACGAGGAGGGCTCGGGCAATAGCCAGCCTCTGTCTCTGCCCTCCTGAAAGAGTAACTCCTCTCTCGCCTATAACAGTATCATATCCTTTCGGAAGGCTGGTTATGAAGTCGTGTATTCTCGCCGCCTTCGCCGCCCTCTCTATTTCGTCCCGCGTAGCGTCAGGCTTACCGTAAGCAATGTTCTCCCTAATAGTTGTGGGGAATAGGAAAACGTCTTGATGAACTATGCCTATGTTCTTCCTGAGCGAGCTTATCTTTACTTCTCTAATATCCACGCCATCTATCATGATGCAGCCCTCCTGAGGATCGTAAAACCTTGGAATCAGCTTGATCACAGTGCTTTTCCCGGAGCCGGTTGCCCCCACTAAAGCCACTTTCTCCCCTGGCTTAACTGTAAAACTCATCCCCTTAAGTATCGGCTTATCCTTATCGTAGCCGAACACCACATCCTTAAAACATACTTCTCCTCTAACGTTTTTCAGCTCTATTGCACCAGGCTTCTCCTTAACCTCGGGCTCAGTATCGAGGACTTCAAATATTCTTCGCGCTGACACCATTGCCTCCGCGTATCTCGACAATACGAATCCTATCGACATTATCGGCCAGACGAGCATGCCTAGGTACATCGTGAAGGTGACGAGCTGCCCCAGGCTGATCTCGCCCATAATAGCCTGGAAGCCGCCATACCAGTATACAACTGCAGAGCCGACTCCGATTATCAACCCTAGCGAAGGCCATGTTAGCGAGCTAAGGAGAACGCTTCTCATGCCTATGCTGAATATTTCCTTGTTTTTCACCTCAAACCTTTTAAACATCTCTTCTTCTGCGCCCAGAGTCTTCAAAACCTTAAATCCTGAAACGGTTTCCTGAATCATCGCGCTCATCCCGCTTGTCTCCATCCAAATCCTTTCGAACAGGGGTCTTACAAAGCGGTTGAAAGATAGGGAAACAATGCCTATGAAAGGCGTTATTGCCAGCGCTATTAATGCTAGGCTTAAGTTGGTTGTTAAAAGTATTGTGACGACTATTATCAGAATGGCTACGGAGCCTATGATGTTTGGAAGCGCGAAACCGAGTAGTCTACCTATGTTCTCCGTGTCCCTTGTAACCCTGGTTATTATTTGCCCGGAGTCAACCCTGTCGTAGAAGCTGTACGATAAATCCTGAAGATGGCGGTAAATGCTTATTCTAATCCTGTAGACTATTCTCTGAGCTAAGGATTCACTTAAATACTCGTTCAGGAAAGATATCCCACCGGCTAAAAGCGTCAGGACCATTATTGCCGCCGCGTAAAACCATAATTCTGACAATGCTTTTACGATAGTTATGTCGATAACCCTCCCTGCAATGATTGGGCTAACTATGTTCACTAAGGCTCCTAGTATGATCATGGTTAATGTTAATGGTAGCAGGGTTTTTTCCTGCCTAATGTATCCGAGAATTCTCAGGAAGGGATGTCGGCTACTACTGGGCATTTTTGAAACCACTTCGTGTAAAACTATTTAAAAGTTACTGAGACGCTGGTTACGTGCACTATGTTTTGATTGAAGGTGTGCCAGTGACGCATGACGAGGGTTTTAAAGGATTTTAAGTCACCGTTTCAAGAAGCACCCTGCTCCGCTCATCGACTTTATTAATGTCCTCAACTATGTAAACATTATCATTAATATCGATAATCACGATCTTCTCCCCAGATCTGCTTACGCTTCTCCTTCCCCTTGTTCTGAACTCCCTCAATCCTCTATCCGTCTCAACATGCCATATGAACTCGTCTCCACTTGTCTCCAACTTCCTAACTCTTCGGATCACAGGCATGAAGTAGAGCTTCCCTAAAACTTCTTCAAGAGTTCTCCGCGAAAAACCGTCCATCTTCCTGTAGTCCTCTACTACGCATATCTCGTTTCCCTGAGCATCGGTGAATATCAGGAAATACGGGTTGCTTATGGGGAAAGGCTTCTTAGGAATCACCTCGAGAAATTCCCCGTTGCTTCCCACTATCTTCACCGTGTTCGCCCTATCCCCCTTGAAGACCCTTATCTGCTCCGCGTTCACGACCCATGTCTTGCTCAGAAAGCTTTCAAGCAACGGCAACCTGTTTCTCACCCTCCGTAAACTGCGCCCTATATATTTTAGCGTATAACCCGTTCAGCCTTAAAAGCTCGTCATGGGTCCCGATTTCAACGATCCTGCCCTTATCCATCACCACTATCTTATTCGATCTTTGAAGGGTTGAGAGCCTATGTGCAATCACTATCGTTGTTCTCTCCTTAGAAATATTGTCTAAGGCCTGCTGTATCTGCCTCTCTGCCAACGTGTCCACCGAAGAAGTCGCCTCGTCCATTATTAGGATCTTGGGCTCAAGGATTATTGCCCTAGCTATAGCGATCCTCTGCCTCTCTCCTCCTGAAAGCCTAGATCCCCTCTCTCCAACAGGTGAATCATACGCTAAGGGGAGGTTCATTATTGTCTCATGAATATTCGCAGCCTTCGCAGCCGCTATCACCTTCTTCAAATCCACCTTCTCAAGACCGTATGTTATGTTGAACAACACGGAGTTGTCGAATAGAAACGGGTCTTGAGCGACTATCCCTATGCTCTTCCTCAATCTTTCCAGCTTGATTTTCCTGATGTCGACACCGTCTATAAGAATCCTGCCCTCGTTCACGTCGTAAAACCTTAACAGTAGTTTAGTCAGAGTCGTCTTCCCTGAGCCGCTTTGCCCGACTATTCCAACCATCTCTCCTTTCCTGATTTCAAGGTTTATGTTTTTCAAAACAGGGATGAAGGGTTCATACCCGAAGGTAACATTTTCGAACTTTATGTCCCCCATTATCTCGAAATCCTTAGCGTCAGGAGCGTCTTTCACAGCAGGGTCAATCCTCAGTATTTCAAGGATTCGTTCTCCAGAAGTTATTGCCTGCTGCAATGGTTCGGCAAGGTTTGTCACTGTTTGAATCGGCCCGTAGAACATCCACATGTAGCTAACGAACGCTACAAGCGTGCCTGGAGATATGTCTCCGCTGATGACGTGTAATCCGCCGACATACCAAACTATCGCAGCTCCTGCGGAGCTTACGAAGCCCAAGATTGGGAAAAAGCCAAGATGTAGCCTCGTTATGTCAAGATTCGCCCTCACCACTTCATTCATTCTTTCAGTAAACCTATTAACTTCACCTTTTTCCCTAGCAAAAGACTTCACAACAGATATTCCAGGTATCGTGTCTACGAGTAGAGAACTAACGTCCGCCCATTTTCTCCAGGCTTTATGGTAGACAAGCCTAGCTTTAGACCTGAATCGTGGGAGTCCAAGCATTATGAGCGGTAGAGGCAATAGTGCGAAAAGAGACAACCTATAGTCCATTGTGAATATTATGATGCCTATTCCAATTATTGAGAGAACGTTAATTATCAGGCTTGGTATTCCCCACACTAAGAACCATTGGACTCTCCCAATATCATCAGTAATCCTTGAAATAACTCTGCCAGTGCTCATCTTGTCGTAGAAAGACATTGAGAGCTCCTGCACGTGGCTATACAGGTCTCTCCTCATTTCATACACCAGTTTCTGGCTTAGCAGTGAAAGCGAATAGTTTTGAAGTATTCCAAGCAGAGTGTTCAACGCATAAATGGTTATTAAGAGGATAGTCAGGTTTAGCAGCGTGGCCTCCTGTTTCTGAGCGGCTATCTGGTCTATGAGTGTCCTAAGCAGGGAAGGAGGAACTAGGTTTAAGCCTGTTATAACGACGGATAGGGTTAAACCAGTTAAGACCAGGTACCAGTGAGGCTTGAGATAGGACATGAGCCATATTATGGCGTTCCTCTTACTCTTCCCATTGTTTTCAAGGTAGAGTTTGAATTCTATTTCCCGGGGGTCCCTATACTGGAGAAGCGCGTTTATCACGCCAGCCGCATGCCTGAACTCGCCTACTTTATCTCTTGAAAACCTTGCCAAGGAAAACTCTTTACCATCAACAATTAGGATGAGCTCGCTGTTTCCAAGATAATCGTTAAAGACTACCTGCGTAGCCTTCTTGATTTCCAGTTCTACAATTTTATTCCCATATTCCACGTCTATCTTCAACACCCGTTCGTTCGTAACTATTAAGAGGTATGTTGAGAAACTACCGTCTTCACCAAGGTCGCCTTTCGCAACTGATAAAACCATCTCCCCTGGCTTAAGCGATTTTTCAATCAGCATTCTTTCTTTCTCGCTCAGCTTTTCCAGCAGGATTCTATGGGCTTCGTCATCCCCCAACGTCAGAAGCGTGCACCGGAACGATTCTCTATTTAAGGCTTTTTGATTTACTGATGTAAAAAGTTGTTTGGGGACTACATATAGAATCTTTATATAACGCTGATGGATAACCACTGGCTACATGAGAAGCTTTAAGACGATGGGACTAGTCTTAGCTATACTTGTAATTCTATTATTATTTGTGATTTACGGCAGGACGGTAATTCCTTTCCTGCCTCCTATTTTCACCATAGAAGTTGAGCCTGCAGCCATTATCCAAGCCGCGCTGGTTGCAGCTGGTGTCTACATAACTTACGTTATACTATCCTACATGATTTCCTCCACCATAATACGTGCGGGAGGGAAACGCGGGGATGTGAAAATGCTGACGAATTTTCTGCGTTCAATCATATTTTTCATCGGAATCCTGTTGATCGCAAGCATTTTCACCGGAGGCGGCTTGACCTTCGCCACCGCGCTCGGAGCATTCGGAGGAATGTTCCTAGGATGGTCGCTGCAGCAGCCGGTCACCGGGCTCGCAGCATGGTTTCTGATAAACATAAGGCGCCCGTTTAAAGTCGGCGACCGTATTTTCCTACCAGCATGGGGCCTTATAGGCGATGTTCTAGACGTTGGAATGATGTACACGACTCTGAACCAGGTCGGCGGCACTATAGGAAGCGAGGAGCCGTCTGGAAGGAGAATCCTAATACCTAACGCTATACTCTTTTCAAACGTCATAATAAACTATACGAGCGAGATCAAGACAACTCAACCATACATACTGGATGAGGTCGTTGTGAGGATAACCTACGATTCAGACTGGGAGGAGGCGGAGAGGATAATGAAGATGGTTGCAACAGAGGTGACTCCAGACATAATAAAGGAGACTGGTGTAGAGCCCTATGTAAGATCTGATTTCTACGATTACGGCGTATACCTTAGGCTTAGGTATATGACTCTTGCTGTTGACCGCCCGAGGATAGCGCACGAAATAAACAGGAGGATATTCGAAGAGTTCCAGAAGAATGAGAAGGTGGACTTCGCGATCCCATTCATATACTCCTACAAGAAGGGTGAGAAGGCCTTTAGAACCCTTGGAGACTCTGAGGTCCCGTCTTAAAGCTTTTAACCCGGAAACCAGAAAAATATGCGTGAGACATTGAATTACAGGGAGTTCATCAGAAAGGGTTTGCACTTAGTTCTTTCACTGATACTGCTTTTACCGTTCGCGCTGAGCCATTTCGAAATAACTTTTAACGCTTCGGTTTTCTACGCGATCTTAAGCATAGTGGCCCTGACTCTGAATGCAATCCAGATTAAACGGCCTCTCTTAAGGAGTGAGGTTAAGAGCTTCATGAGGGAGAGGAGGGAGAAATTCTTCAACGATATCAGAAACTATATCCCTTTGAAAAGCAGGGTTACCAGTCAGGTTGTAGACAGGATTGAGGAGAAGATCCGCGGGGTAGAGGACCTTATAGACCACCAGTTGACGACTCTTGAGAGAGACTATGAGAAGAGAGGCGGATACATAGGTTTAACCTACGGGGTCCTCGGCGTAACCCTGTCCTACTTCCTATTTGAAAAGTACGCGTTCTACGGGGTTATTTCCCTAGCGACTACTGATGCTGTAGCGACCCTGGTGGGTGGGCTGAGGGGTGCTCACAGGCTTCCTTTAACAAGTAAGACTTTTGAGGGAAGCGTTTCAGGCTTCGCAACCTTTTTCACTGTTTTAATTTTAACGGGTGTTTCCCCACTCGCCTCGTTTATTCTCTCAACAGTGGCTGCAGTGGTTGAGGCTTACACGGTGGAGGATAATCTGCTCCTGCCGATAGCTGTGTCCTTCCTGTCAACATTCATCGTTAAAGGGTTTCCTTGAACCATTCTGTCGTAACCTGTATAACCCTGTCCTCCCAGTCTCTCCGGCTGAAAGTATGGTCTGCCCCCTCTATTATTACGAGCTTCTTAGGCTCCCCCGCCCTATCGTAGAGCATATGCGCGTGTGTAACTGGGACAACAGTGTCTTCTGAGCCATGTATAATAAGCAGGGGCCTTGGAGAAATCTTTGAACAACTATCCAATATGTCGTGCTTCAAAACGTCTGTGAAGAAATCTCTGCCAACCCTGTAGCCACTGGGCAGGTCAGCGTAACCCTTTTCTAAAATGCTTTTCAAATCCATTCCGAAAGCCTTCTCACCGTCCGAGAGGAGCCTGAATTCAGCGGGGGAGGACCATGTGCACACGGCCTTCACACTCTGGTTTCGTACAGCAGTTAAGATGGAGACTGCTCCGCCTAAGCTTAGCCCTAAGACGCCAATTTTATCGCGAGCAACCTCGCTCCTCTCAAGCAGGAAGCTTAAGACAGCGTTCAGATCACTGATTTCTGAGGAGACAGTCATTTTTTCAAACTCGCCCTCGCTCTCGCCGGACCCTCTGAAGTCGAACCTAACTGCAGTGATTCCTTCTCTACTCATTTTCCTAGCGGCACGCACAAACAGCCTATGCGCCTCAATCCTGTTTCCCGTGAAACCATGGCAGAAGACGACTGTCGGCGCGGGTGTTACTTTGGGAACATGTATGACACCATGTATTCTCTCTCCCATAACGTTTACAAATATCGGTATCTCCTCCATTTCTGTGGGATCAGGTTGTAAACACTATTTATAAGTTAATCATCTGGAAAGCCTTAGCCTTGAGGGTTTACTCAAACTCTATTGTTGCAGGAGGTTTGTCAGAAATATCGTAAAGCACCCTGGAGACTTCAGGGATATTCCTAATTATCATGTCCCTTACCCCATCAAGCCTGGCCCAGTCTAACCTAACGTATTTTGCAGTAATAGCGTCTTCGGACTCAACTATTCTCAGGGCAATCATGTATCCGTATTTTCTGGCCGAATCACTGTCTAACCCTGTAGCCCTACCTTCGAGAAGAACGGGGAAAGCCTGGAAACACTCTAAGTCTTCAAGCTCATCGTCAACTATGGCTGTTGCCTTCTTTATTATTGAAAGCTTCTCCTCAGTGACCTCGCCGAGTATTCTGATTGCCAGCCCCGGCCCAGGGAAGGGTCTTCGATTAACTATCTCGTCGGGAAGCCCGAGTTCTCTCGCAACCATCCTAACCTGGCTCTTGTAAAGCTCCTTCAACGGTTCAACTATTTTAAACCCGTATTTCTCAAGCGGGTTTATGCCTATCTGCTCCAGCACGTTATGCTGGGTTTTCACTCCTCCAGCGGTCTCAACTATGTCCGCTGCTATCGTTCCCTGCAGAATAATCTTTGCACCCGCCTGTCCAGCAATCCTTGAAAACGTCTTGTAGAAGGTGTCTCTGAAGGCCTTCCTCTTCTCCTCGGCATCCCTAATGCCTTTTAAAGCCGTTAAAAACTCTCTTTGAACATTATGCACATCCACGTTGATTCCAAGGTTTCTGAAAACCCTGCTAATCTTCTCAGCCTCCCCTATCCGCATGAAGCCGTCTTCGAGGAAAACTGCCCTCAGGTTTTTGCCAACCGCCTTGAACCCTAATACGGCTGTTACGGAGCTGTCGACTCCGCCAGATAGGGCGACAATAGCCATTTCTCCACCGATCTCTCTTCTTAAAAAACCTATTTTTTCATCGATGAATTCTCGCGGGTTGAACCGCATCATTTTGCCCTCCTTCCTCATACGGGCTTAATTTAAGTTTTCCGGTGTTTCTGTTTCCGAAAATGATGTGCTAAAATATTTTTTAATCAACCGTTTTTAAGCTTTTAATCTCTTATTGAAAACCTTTGTGAAGCCTATCTTCATAAGAGCCGGTAGCCCTATTAGATCAGTCGCTGTGTAGAAGAACCGGTAGAGGAGCGATACGGACACGCCCTCTGGGAGAGAAGTACCGAACAGCTGTAGCAATGCTGCTAAAACACCCTCCTGCACGCCTAGGCCAGCTAGGGTTAAAGGTAGGTAGGTGAAGCTTGAAACAAGCGAGTATATGAAGATGAATAACACAGGGTTCAACTCAACGCCGACGGAGAGGGAGAGAAAGTAGAGGGCCATCGAGTCCAAGATGGATGTTGACAGCATTGATAAGACAACCGGCCCCAGGGCCCTCTTGGCTCTAATACTCTCCCTCTGAAAGTTTTCAATTCTCTCCAAGTAAGGGTTTAGAACTCTACTTACCATTCTGAACGAGCTTAGCCTCAACGCGAGTTTCCTAGGCTTATCGGACCAGAGGAGTGCCGCGAAGAATAAGGCGCTGGCTGCCAGAATAAGGGCACTTAAAACAACAATCAACTTTACTCCTGAAATCGATTCAAGAGGACCTATTAGATATGCTACTGAAACTATAGTCAGTAAAGCCCTTATGAGGAAGTCAACCATTCCCGATAGGACTGTCGCCACCAAGCATGCTTCAAAAGGTGTTTCGCTGAGCACCTCCATTACGAATGGGGTTATGAAGTATCCTGCACGTCCAGGTGTAAGGTCACTCGCCAACTGGCCTGCAAAATTTGCTTGGATACAGCTTGACAGCCTTGCTTTGTATTTTAATGATGAAAGGATAAAGAAGAAGGATAGCGCGATCATCGTTGAAGCCGCTATTATCAGGGAAGAGCCGATTAGGACGTATTTGGTATCGGCTTTAAGCAGGGCTTTAAAAGTCTCTTCAAAATCTGCCTGTTGAAGCAGGATAATCAGGATGAGTAGGCCTAGTGCTAACTGGCAGATTACTAAAACCCCCTTCTTGGCGCCTTCCCCGTATCTCATGCTCATGTCACTTGGAGGATGCGAGGATTATTAATGGTTGCTGGCTGACACTGGGCAAGATCACTGCCGCGTGTATCGAGTTAAGAGTCTTAATCACTCCAGACACCGGTTTTCCCTGTTCCGCTTAACTGCCTCCAGTAAAGGTTCCAGTCATAGTTTAGATTCAACTCGGCTGAGAAAGATCTTTCTCAGCCAACCTGTTCAATATTATTTTCCTTTCAGCCTCCAGCTCATCCAGCATTTTTCTAAGCCTCGCGCTCAGCCTATCATATGCTTCTCCAGATATTATGTTATCCTTCTTCTCATCCTCCAAAACAATTAGAAAGGCCCTAATTCTCGTCATCTCCTCTTCTACAACGTTTAGGCTGGTTGACAGGGCTGGTGCTGTTGGCTCAGATACTTGAGAAGGCTCAGCCGAAGAAATTTGAGCCTCCTCCTTTGTGCCTGATAATGGTTTAAAGAGATCTATAGGTGGGCCGGATGTTTCCACAACCTCCTCAACAGGCGGCTGGGTTACTGCTGAAACAACCTTCCTCCTAGCGTTAGGCCTAAACTTGCCTATTATGATTGCAGCCGCTGAGGCTGCCCAGACGACGAAATAACCTACCCCGTAGCTCGGAACGTTAAAGCCCAATACAGGGTTGAAGACGGTTACTGTGGTTACGAGTACCATTCCAAGAATACCCATGACGCCGGAGCGCAACGGATAGAGCCCTAGGGCTCCGGCAGCGGTCAGGATTATGAATGATGCTAGAATTATGATCTCGTAGATTAAAAGGTTCATGGGCTGCTGTATGCCGCTCGCGACGTTTTCAATAAATTGTACCACCATGCTGAATAAGGTTGCTTGCCCTGGCTGGCCGGAGGGAAGTAGAAAGGAGCCGAAAGGCAGTAGGAATGTTGCTAGAATCATCACCAAGCCCAGTGTTATCCCGGCAATCCTGTCCATATCCATCTTTACATTATTTTTATCTTGTTGAAAACATATATTAAGCTTCCCTTTCAGATTCCCTGGGGTTAACCCTGGAGAATGCTGATTCTCGCCTTACTTGCCTGTTTTTTCCTGCTACACTGAAGGAGGTGGAGGCGGCGGAGGGAATGGTTGGGCGTAGGAAGGCTTCCTTCTTCTCAGCAGGAGTATGGCAACGATGACAACAATTAGGGCTAAGACGGCTGCGTATAGCCAAATAGGTATGCCGACAGTGTATTTTGACACGGGTGTTCTGGCCTCATTGCCCACGTTATCAACCGCCTCAACATAGTACTGAACCTCTTTGAAAAACATTTGAGAAGGTATGGAGCCCCTGTAAACCCCTTCTACAAGAACCATCGTGACCTTTGTCCAGGTGGAGCCTCCGTCTGTTGAGTAGTAAAGGCTGGCCTCCTTGACTCCTGAAACCGCGTCTGAAACCTGGCATATTATTGTTGTTTGTTCTCCGAAGACAGGGTTTGAGGGCTCTGACAAGCCTGTGATCGTGGGCGGAGAATTGTCCACCTTAAGCATGAAAGAGCCGCTCCAAGACGCCGCATTATCCATGTTGTCAACTGCTTCAACACTCCAATTGTGGCTTCCCTCGGAAAGGGTTATTGTCTTAGAATACTCGCTGCCGCCAGCCATGGTTCCCTGCGGAATCCCGTCGACAGTGAGCCTAACCTCCTTAACTCCTGAGCCGGCATCCTCAACCCTGACTGTGAGCTTTACGGACGTTGAGCCCATGACTATGCTTCCGGTGGGTGAAGCCCCACTTATGGCGGGAGGAGTGCTATCAAGGATTACGGATACTGTTTTCTCAGCCTCATTGTTATCGGCCCTGTCTATACTGTAGTATCCTATCGTATGGGGGCCGTCTGAAAGGGCTGAGAGAGTAAAGCCTGATGTGTAAATATTCCAAGAGCCGCCATCAATCCTATACTTAGTCTGTTTAACCCCGCTTGCATCGTCTGTCGCTGAAAGCTCGAACAACGTTGAGCCTGAAACAAAGATTGTTGCACCACTCGAATGCTTCGGATCATAGCTTATTGTTGTTACTGGGGGATTTGTATCAGGGATGACTGTGACTGTTGCTGTGCCGAGGGTTAGGCCTGTTGCTGAGGCCGTTAAGATCCATGTCCCCCCTTTCACATCGTAATAGTCAACCTTAACCATACTTGAGCCCGCTGGAATTGTTATGCTCGTTATCCTGGTTGTGGTTCCGAATTTTCTGAACTCCCCCTCAGGCGATGTTGTTGAAAGGCTTACGATTATGGGTGTGGCGCTGGTGGTTTCATATCCGTTAGCATCCCTGATAGAGATGTTGAGATGTGAGTATGTTACTCCAGCAGCCATGGTGAAGCTTGAAGGCGTTAAAGCAAGCTTCTCTGGAGGACCCGCCTTAACGTTGAAGGGGTTGCTCTCACCAGTCTTACCCGCGCCGCTAGTAGAAATCTTAACACTGTCCCCTATCCTGCTTATAGTCACCATGCCGGTCCACTTCCCGTTTACGAACGCACCTGTTAACCTAGGCTCTATGGTTCCAGTGGTGTCTGAAAGGGTGTTTGTCCCAGTGTAGTCGGTCTTAACATTGCCATAAGCATCATAGGCAGTAATGGTTATTGAGAATGGCACTGCAACCTGCTTCGGCGAAGTTATGGTGTCGAATGCGAAACGGTCAAGCGGCCCCGGCTTAACGGTCAACTGTTTAGCATCGTCACCGTAATTAGGCACGAAAATTATGAAGCCGCCGCTCCAAGTAAAATACATGTAATCGTCTGTCCAAACATGAATATCCCATGTCCCAGCCTTATCATCATAATACCAGAACTCTTTAGAGTTTCCATCGGATTCAGATATTGTCAGCTCCGTTATCGCTGACCCGCCTTGGGTTAGAGAGAACTTCTTGTTGGCTGAGGTTGAGGTTGAGCTAAGCTTAACCTTTAAATCTCCACGGGTCACGGGCTCACCGTTATAGGTTTTCCGGGTGACAGTCAACTTAACCCATTTACCAGCTTCAAGCGTGGTGCTTGCAAGACTAAGCTCCAAGTGAGGAGGATAATACTTAACCTCAAGGTAGGGACGCAGGCTTGAATCATCGTGTTCCTTAGAATACATATACCAATAAATTTGAGTAGCGGCCGATTCAGTGCTGTCCTTAAGCCTCCAACCGAAGTTTGGCATCGCGCCAGCAATATCCTTCGACGCAAACTTTTCAACTGAACTCTTCACATCAACACTAAGCCAAACGTTTGAAGTAGTGCCGACTGTTATGGATGATACTGAAACCATGGCTGGAGGCTGATTGTTCCACGTGATTGTTCCCTCATCCCAACCATCTGCATTAACAAGATGACACGCCAACGTTCTGCTTGAAGAAGGAGCTTTATACATGAATAGCTTGAGGCTGGCTGAAACGATTACTGAGCCCGGAGGAATCGTGTTCAGATCAAACTTTATGAAGGAGCGCCAAACTTGAGAATCGCTGGAACCAGCACTAACCCCTATATGTGTAAGAGCACCGTAATTGTTACTGCTAAAGGATCCTCCTGCAACTAACGCGTCACCTGTAGGGGAGAAACGTCTGGCGAGCAGAGGAACCTCGTCACCTGCTACTCTCGTAACGATGCATGGTGTTTCCGAGCATACGATTATTATGATTATTAAAAGGCCTAATACTAGACTTGACTTATTCAACTCTTTTCATCTTAAAAGCGGCTTCCTAGGATATAAACGTTTCCATGTTAAAGCGAATATCTTGGCTCATCCTTTTTCCTTCTAAACATCTTTTTCACTACTTCTTAAGAACCCGTATAATAATTAAGCGACTGTGCTTTAAAAAGTTAAATAACTCCTTATGGCTCGTCAATTTAAAATGATAGAAGAAAATAAATTTAGAAAACCTGTTTCAATATTCAAGGGCGCTCCATTCTGGTCGATAAACGACCTGTTAACTGAGGATAAAGTTAGGAGAGAGGTTCAGATCTTATGCAGTGCTGGATACGGAGGCGCGTTCTTTCACGCTAGAGAAGGCCTCGTCACACCGTTCCTAAGTGAGGAATGGTTTAATGCTTTCAGAGTTGCGGTTGAAGAAGCGGAGAAAAACCACATGTTAATCTGGATTTACGACGAGCTCTGGTGGCCCTCCGGCTTCGCAGGGGGGCTTGTCCCTTTTTTAAGCTCTAAACACAGGGCTAAGGCGCTGGTCATGATGGTTGACACGAGAAGCTACAAGGGGGAAGACATCATAGCGAGCTTCGAATGTGTTACAGATGGAAACGGTCTTCCGACAGAATTTAAGAGGGTTTTCGAAGAGAAGGCGGATTCAGAGAAGCTCTATCTGACATTTCTGAGGTACGTGGCGCCAGTCGGGGAGGCCTGGTACAATAGCTCATGCTACGTCGACCTTCTTGATTACGGGACAGTCAAGCAATTCTTAAACCTGGCCTACAAGCCTTACGTCGACCTTTTTAAGAAGGATATTGGAAGGACTATTCCAGGGGTTTTCACGGATGAGCCCAACTTCTCGTCAAGCAGGCCGCCTCCTAGGCAAGCCATGCCCCCGAGAGGGCCGAGGATACCACCCTTCTCAGTGCCATGGACAGACGGGCTTCCAGAGAGGTTCAGGGAGGTCAACGGGTATGATTTAATAGATCATCTTCCGAAGCTTTTCTTCGACGTCGGCGACTACATGAAGGTGCGGTATGATTTCTGGAGAACTGTTACTCTTCTTTTCTTAGAGTCTTTCTCGAAACAGATATACGAGTGGTGCGATAGGAATAATCTGAAGTTTACCGGCCACTATTTGAGCGAGGACGACCTTCTTGGTCAAACAATCCGCATAGGTGCAGCGATGCCTCATTACGAGTATCAGCATGTTCCTGGAATAGATCACCTGGGTATGCATGTCTGGAGGAGCCTGCTAACCGCTAAACAGGTTTCCTCGGCGGCGAACCAGCTTGGAAAAGAAAGGGTTCTATGCGAAGTCTACGGCTGCACCGGGAACTACCCGACTTTCGAGGACAGGAAGTGGATTGGCGACTGGCTTATAACGATGGGCGTGAACCTGATGTGCCACCACCTAGTTCCCTACTCGATGAGGGGTAGGAGGAAAAGGGACTACGGGTTGAACTTCCACTGGGGTCAACCATGGTGGGATTACAACGAGTACATAGAGGATCATTTCTCAAGACTGTGCTACGTGCTTTCCAGCGGGAGGAGGATCGTAAACGTGCTCGTTATCCATTCGATTGGAAGCGCCTGGGCAAGCTATTCTCCGCTGAACGATTCCACTGTAAGGGTTCTGGACAGTCAGCTTAAAGGGTTGCTAATGTCCCTTCTGAAACTACATGTTGACTTCGACCTTGGCGACGAGATGCTTATGGAGAAACACGCTAGTGTCGAAGGCTCTAGGCTTAAGGTTGGGAATGCTTTCTACGACGTCGTGGTTGTACCGCCTTGTCTAACGCTTGCTGGAAGCACGATTAGGCTCTTAAAGAAGTTTAAAGACTCAGGAGGAGAATTAGTGTTCGTTAAACCGCTTCCGAGCCTGGTTGATGGGAAGCCGAGCGTAGAACTGGCGGAGCTCATCAACAGGTGTACAGTTAAAGAGGATTATGACACAGGATCTTTGAGCGACGTTTTGCCGGACCACTGTAAAATTTTGAAAATAGATGGCGATGAAGAGGGTAATCTCCTATACCATTTGAGGAGAGACGATTCTGGCGACATGTTTCTGTTCGTTTTTAACTCGAGCAGGGATAAGGCTGTGAACGCTAGAATCGGGCTTCACGGTTCTTTCAGCATTAAACTGTTAGATACTCTAAGCGGTTTAACATCGGAGTTTGAAGGCTATGTGGAAAACGGTTGGACGTATCTGGAGCATGTTTTCCAACCTGTTTCCTCACTCCTCCTTGCTTTCTCGCCTGGAAAGCCGAAGAACATGTCCGTCAAGCCTAGGAAAACCTTAGAAATACCACTGTCTTCAGACTGGAGTGTTAAACGGATTGATCCTAACGTGCTGGTTTTAGATTACTGTAGGTACAGGACGAGTGGTGATTGGAGTGAAAAAATGCCTCTTTGCAAGGCTAGAAAACAGATAGTTGCAGAAGGTGTTGGAACAAGGTTTACTTTAAAATTCGATTTCGAGTTGAAAACTACTCCTCTAGGTAAGAGTATTAAGCTGGCCATGGAGACACCCCACTTGTTCAAGATTAGGATAAACGGGAAAGACGCTCTCTGGAAGGATGAAGGAAACTGGGTTGACGACTGCCTCAGGGTGATGAGTGTAACCGAATATTTGAGAGAAGGTATGAACGAGATTGAGCTTGAAGGACTTGTCGGAATCGAGCCTGAGATGGAGAACATTTTCCTCATCGGCGAGTTCGGGGTTGAGCTTCCCCCTGGAAAAAATCCAGTGATTGTCGATGAGCTTGCTCAGGTTGAAACTAGGGATCTGGCTAAACAGGGCTACCCGTTTTACGTCGGCTCCTTCGAACTGCGCAACGAGTTTCAGTATGGTGAGGACCCTAGCAGTAAGACGGTTGTCCTGAGGCTGGATGGCTTAAAGGCTGCGCTCGCCGTAGTCTATATTAACGGTCAGGAGGCTGGCAAGGTCTTCATGCATCCTTTCACTCTTGATGTGACAAGGCTTGTTAGAAAAGGGGTGAACGAGCTTAAAGTGAAGATCGTTGGGACGCTGAGAAATGCTTTCGGACCGCTGCACTACGCGGGAGGAGACCCGCTCTACATAGGCCCGGAGACTTTCGAGGATGAAAGACACTGGACTGATGAGTACGTTTTAAAACCGTTTGGGCTGGAGAAAGCGGAAATCGTTATTTACGAGAAAAGCCTTTAGCAAAACATCTTTCACACCGTTTTTATTTCTGCTGACCTTTTTAACGCGATTCAAATGGAAGGTTTAAAAGCCTCTTTAAAAGCCTCCGTTCAGTAAAAACGGTTGCTGAAAATAATTGTTCTCATAAAACAGGTTCCGGATATCGAGAGGGTAAGGTTCGACGTAGAAACAGGTAGAATAGATAGGAGTTCAGCGCCGGCAGAGATAAACCCGTTTGACCTGAACGCTCTCGAGGCGGCTGTACAGATTAAGGAGAAGGTTGGAGGTTTCATCACTGCCATAAGCATGGGTCCGATGCAGGCCCTAAGCTCTCTGAGGGACGCTATGGCTAGGGGTGCTGACGACGCGATCCTTCTTGAAGACAGGAGGTTCGCCGGAGCCGATACTTTGGCTACTTCCAACACTCTCGCTGCTGCTATTAGAAAGATCGGGTCCTACGATATTATTCTCTGCGGGGAGAAGACTGTCGACGGTGACACCGGGCAGGTTGGCGCAGAGGTTGCGGAGCTTCTTGAAATCCCTCATGTCTACTATGTTTCAAGGATTGTTAACGTTTCTGAAAACTCTATTACCGTCGTCTCCGAGATGGAGGATGCTTCCTACGTTTTGGAATCTGGTTTCCCGGTTCTGGTCAGCGTCACGAGGGATGTCAACAAGCCTAGGCTGCCAACATTGAAGAGCAAGATGAAGGCTATGAAAAGCGAGGTTAAAATATGGCACGCTGAGGACTTGAGCGGTTTTCTAGACCCGGATAAGGCTGGTTACGCTGGCTCTCCCACATGGGTTCACAAGGTTGTTGTTCAAAGGGAGAAAACCAGGCAGGTTAGGATATACAGACAGGTTGAAGAGGGGATTCAAGAGTTGATGCGCCTCTTAGAGTCTAAAGGGTTGATTTAAAATGGAGGGTAGAGGCTCAGGTGGAAAAGTACTCGTGGTCGCGGAGCTTAGGGGGGAGGCAATACACCCTGTTACTTTCGAGCTTCTCGGAAAAGGCAGGGAGATAGTGGAGCATACTGGTGGGGAACTCTGGAGCGTGGTTTTCGGCAGCAACGTGGATAAGGCTAAGGCTTCAGAGCTAATATATTACGGTGCAGACCGGGTTTTCCTCTTCAACGACCCTGTTTTTTCCGGTTTAAACACGATGGTTTACGCACACAATCTCACTAGGCTTTGTAGGGAGGAGAAGCCGGACGTAATCCTGATAGGGGCAACATGCTTCGGAAGGTCTCTGGGTCCAAGGGTTGCGGCAGCGCTTAAAACGGGTTTAACAGCAGACTGCATAGATTTAAGGATGGACGAGAACGGTGAGCTGATACAGATCAGGCCAGCATTCGTGGGGAACATCTTAGCGTACATTAAGACTAAGACTAAGCCCGTGATGTCTACTGTGCGGTACAAGGTTATGAGGGCGAGGGAGAAGGATGAGAGTAGAAGCGGCCTGATTATCGAAAAAACGGCTGAGAAACCTTTCCAAGACAGGATCAGGCTTATTGGGGAGGCAATACCCAAGAAGCTTAACATAGCGGATGCTGAAATCATAGTTGCAGGCGGCAGGGGGCTGGGGTCTGCGGAAGGATTCAAGCTACTGGGGGAGCTCGCCAGCCTGCTTGGAGGAGTTGTGGGCTCAAGCAGGCCGCCTGTGGACGACGGGTGGATAAGGAAGGAGCATCAAGTCGGCTATAGCGGGAGCATAGTTAAGCCTAGGCTGTATATTGCTTGCGGAATCTCCGGCTCGCCGCAACACCTGTTCGGCATGAAGGATGCCGAAACAATAATAGCCATTAACAGCGACCCTTCGGCACCCATATTCAGGGTTGCTGACTACGGTATTGTGGGAGACCTTTATCAGATCATACCCCTTATGGTAAAAGAGATAAAAGCCAGGAGGGGCGGCGTAGGTTGATGGAGGGTTTAGCAGAGCGACTTGAGGAAATCGTAGGCAGGGAAGCGGTGGTAAGCGGTAAAGACAAGATTGAGAGCTACTTGTTCGATGAAACGTGCATTCCGGTGAGACCGTCTGCCATATCAGACTGCATAGTGGTTAAGCCTGCTAACAGCGCCGAGGTTTCGAGAATCCTTAGGCTGGCTAACGAAAAAAGAATTCCAGTATACCCTAGGGGAGGCGGGACAGGCCTTGTGGGAGGGGCTGTGCCGACTAGAAGCGGGATAATCGTTTCCCTGGAGAGGATGAATCGGATTGAAGTGGACGAGGAAAACCTGATGGCTGTCGCAGAAGCCGGGGCGACACTGGGGGAGCTCCTGAAGGCTGCTGAGGAAGCAGGCCTCTCTTTCCCGCCGCATCCCGGGGACGAGGGTGCTCAGATAGGCGGCCTCGTGGCCTGCAACGCTGGCGGGGCCAGGGCGGTTAAGCATGGTGTCATGAGGGGCTTCGTAAAGGGCTTGGAGGTTGTTCTGCCCACCGGGGAAATCGTAACGTTTGGCGGTAGGCTTCTGAAAGACAACATGGGCTACAGCTTGATGCACTTGATCATAGGAAGCGAGGGCACGCTTGGAATTATAACTAAGGTTGTTTTAAGGCTTAACCCTAAAGCGCCATACTCCTTCACCCTGCTGCTTCCTTTCAACTCGAGGCATGACGCGCTTAATACTGTCCCAAGAATACTGCGCTCCGGGGTGACTCCCCTTGCTCTAGAGTATGTCGAGAAGGAGTTGATGGAGCTGTCTGCTGAACACTTGGGCGAGAAATGGGTTTTCGAGGGAAAAGTCTTTCTCATAGCAATACTGGCTGGGGAGGAGAACGTTGTCTACTCTGAGGCTGAAAAGCTTTCCCAGCTATGCGTTGAGAACAACGGGCTTGAGCCTTCAGTTGCAGAGAGAAGGGACGAGCAGGAATCCATTTTGAGAATAAGAAGCAATATTTACACCGCTCTTAAACGCGACTCCATGGATATTCTTGACACGACGGTTCCACCATCTGCAATTGGAAAGCTGGCGGACGCTATCGACACTATTGCCGAGAAATATGGCGCGCACATTCCTGTTTACGGTCATGCTGCAGATGGAAATGTTCACTCCCACGTAATGAAGAGGGATGCTGAGAAATATGAGTTGATTAAGAGAGAAATATATGAGACTACGATAGGCCTTGGAGGAACCATCAGCGGTGAACACGGTGTCGGGAAAATACGGGTGAAGGAGCTTTACCGGTTCACGCATCCGAAGAAAATCGAGCTTATGAAGGCGGTTAAAAGGCTTTTTGACCCGAATAATATTCTAAATCCTTCCACGGTGCTAGAGGTTTAGGAAATTAACAGGTGAAAATAAAGCAAACATAGAGGGTTAAACCTCCGTGAAGGATACAGGTATCCTCTTGAAACGTAAATCGCATTCTATGTTTCTGATTTAAAGAAGGCAGTAAAATTCTATGAAGAGATACTCGGTCTGGAAAAGAAATACGAGTATTCTAGCTATGCGGGTTTTGAATGCGGTGGAGTTGAGGTAGGATTAATTCCGAAACTTGAAGAGTGTAAACATGACACTTCAAAATCGCCGTCAGTGGAGTTTCTGGTTGAAAATGTAGAAAGGTTTTATGAGGAGTTAAAAGGTAAGGGTGTAAAGTTTACTAGGGAGTTGCATGAGGAGCCGTGGGGTGGGAAGCAAGCGACTTTTACAGACTCTGATGGAAACATTTTAGAGATAGTGCAGATTGATTGGGAGAAATACTTTAACGTATCTGCCCAGGGAGCGAAAAAGAGGGCATAAGTATTCGTGCGCACTGCTACGAAGGCATGTAAAACCTCTCAGGGTCGTTCATAATGGATCTGTAACGTTACTCGCCCTAAAACAATACTGTTACGACTCGAACAAGATTCCTCCTATGAAGGTCATTCGAACCCTGAAGTCTTCCCTTATTACAACCATGTCAGCATCCTTTCCTTCCTCTATGCTTCCTTTACACTCTTCAACACCGAGCAACCTAGCCGGGTTATGCGAGGCTACTTTAGCTACTGAGCTTAAAGGAACACCCGTAAACTTGACGAAGCGTCTAGCCAGCTCGTTCATGCCTGCTGATGTTCCAATCAATATGCCGTCCACGTATCTCGCCGTCCCGTTTGAAGATATGAATTCAATACCGTTGTAAACATACTTGCCGTCAGGTAAACCCGTCGACCTCACTCCATCTGTTATCAATACGATTCGGTCTTCACCCAAAATCCTTGCCGCGAATCTCACCATGGATGGGTGAATGTGAACCCCATCGGATATCATCTGTACAGTCACATCCTTAGACTCGAATATGGCTAGCACTGGACCTGGAGCCCTATGGTGAATAGGCGGCATAGTGTTGAAGAAATGAGTAACATGCTTAACACCCATTCTTATGGCCTTCAAGGTCTCCTCGTAGTCTGCTGAAGAATGCCCGAGGGACACTATCACCCTGTTTTCAAGCAGAAGGCTTATAACCTGCTCCGCGCCCTCAAGCTCAGGAGCCACAGTCATCATCCTGAGCCAACCCTTACACTTATCCATTATCTCAGACAGAACTTTAACCGAAGGCTTACAGATCGAGGATTCTTGGATCATTCCTCTTCTCTCCATGGAGATAAACGGGCCTTCCAAATGGAATCCTAGAAACCTAGCTCCGTTTAAGCCCCTCGAGACCCCGTTCAACGCAGCCTCTAAATGCTTGTTTTCAAAACCCGGCTTATAGACGGTGGTTGCAAGGAAACCGGTGACCCCAAACTTGGCGCATGTTTCAGATATAGTGCTGACTGCTTCCTCATCCTCGTCGAGAATGTCAGCTCCTCCTGCACCCTGTATGTGAACATCGATAAAGCCTGGGAACAAAAAGTCACCTTCCAGGTCAATACTCTCCCCCTCAGTGTAGCCGTAGATTGGTTTACCGATCTTCCTTATCCTCCCGCGGTCGATTAGAACGTCTCCAAAGGTTTCCCCCCAAGGGTTAACTATCCTAGCGTTTTTAATTAGCATTCAAATCTGCTTGAAACAATTGACTATTAAACCTTCCTTCTAGGGACCCAGCGGGCCTTTAAAACTTGAAGAAGGAGCCAGACTCTTTAAAATCGAGCACCTCTATTCCAATCTCCTGCCCCGCTTTTTTAAGGTTCAGCCAGTAATTGTAGCCTCCTTGAAGCTCCAGTTCCCTAGCTGTTTTCAACCCGGTTTCCAAAACGCCCTCCGTGAGGTTTAAGCCGGATATTTCCATCCTCACGCCTCTGATAACCATGTATTTTTCGAAAAACTTTACACTAGCACGTTTGGGAACGTACAGGCTTATTTTTACCGAGCTAAACTTGTTTTCCCGTATTAAGCTGATGCTTGAAGAGACACTCCATAGATCAACACGGTCTTTACTCACCAAATACAGCCGGTCATCCTCGATTCTCCCCAGCGTGAACTCAATCATTTTCCTAGCGTCAATAAGTATGCTTCTCGCCCTGCCGATGGAACTGATTCTAGCTACTCCTTGCTCTACCAGCTCCTTCTCTTTTTCTTCAAAGGCTCTCGGAGTACCGTAAGCGTGCAGAAAAAATCTTTTTTCAACAAAATCCCCGTCCATCTTGATCTTGCAGCACGCGGGCTCCGGCTGCAAATGGTAATAAAGCTTAGCCAGCTCCTCAACTGTGTGGAAGCACGTATTGCTTTCCAACGAGGCGCCGATAAACAGTATCTTGCCGCCTAGCTCAGCTATCTTAAAGTATGGAGTGCCTTTTCCGCATGGAGTTTCAGCCTCCTCGTGACCTTCAATTATTCTTCTAGCCATTTCGCCTATGGCGGCAACAGAATGAGTCGGATGCCTGCTCCTATATGCTTCCCCTCTTTTCCTCAATGTTTCGGGAACCACCCCGGTCCAGCAAGGTTTATCTTTAGAATAACTTGGAGGGTTCTCCGGAGAGTCGGATATCCGGCCGGTTATTGTGGGGGCAACTATCGTACCGTCCTCCCCAACGCTTTCAAGGAGAGCGTCTACCAGTGTTTCTGCACCACCAGGCACGTATCCGATGCTGCTTAAAGAGCTGTGAACAAGAACCGTGTCCCCCTTTTCTACCCCGATTTTTATTAAGTCCCCAACGATTTCCTCCTTTGTAAACTGGAATCTTTGCATGCCGGCTGGGATTAAGGGAGTCTAAAAATATTTTATGCTTTTAGAATCAAGCATCCTGCGCTTAAACCCGCCTTATGAAGCCAACTTTCTAGCTCTTTCAGCGAGTTCCCCACGCTTCCACATTATATCCTTCGGCAGGGTTAACGAGGCGGCGGTGAGAACCACAGCGCATATCGACCAGGTTATGGTTATTATTACCACCATTCCCCATTCCAATCCCATGATGTCTGCCAAGTAGCCGGTAATAAGCGGCGCAAAAGCGGAGCCCGCGTTTTCAACGAACACCTGTACTGATTGAATGGTGCTCCTGACCTCGGGAAGAGCTATGTCTTGAAGGGAAGCTGTTACGGCAGGGCCCGCCATAGGAATGAAGAAGCCGGTAAGCGCTCCGAACACGGCGAAAAGCTCCACGCCACCCTTCGTTAAAAGCGTCAGGTCGAAAAAGACTAGGCCCACGGCCACCGATATCCCGGCGAAAATCGCCCTTCCTTTCAAGGTCTTCCTGAACGCCCAGTCGCTCGTTATTCCTGCAACCACGTTACCGGCAACCATTGCTGCAATCGCAACAAGCATGATGAACAGCTGTGAATCCGGGTCGAACCCCCTCTCATAAGTCATGTAGGCAAAAAGCCAATAGGTTATTATCTGCCAAGGGAAAACCCCGAAGAAGCCTTGCGTAAAAAGGAAGATCATCGATTTTCTCCTCAGCACTTCGATCAACGACTCCTTCCTAAAAGTATCCTTCAGCTTATCCTTCACAGCGAGCAGTTCCGGCTCAGTGGAACCCCTCGGCTTGTCTCTTAACGTGGCCGCTATTAGGACTGCCAATAGCAAGCCGGGCACCCCAGTTATCATGAAGGCGCTGCGCCACCCTAGGGTGCTGCCCATGATGGTTCCAATAATGGTTCCCAGTAGGGCCCCGATTGCAGCGGAAGTATTCAGTATGCCGAAAGCCGTAGACCTCTTCTCAGGGGGGAAATGGTCGCCGATGAACGAGACTATCCCGCTGGTTGCCTCATTGTCAATACCGGTTAAGGCCCTGGTAAAGGCTAGCTCTACGAAATTCCTTGAGAAGGTTGAGAACACGGTTGTTCCCCCCCAGATAGCGCTGGCTAAAGCGGCTAGGTGGGGTCTAGCGTACTTGTCGAAAAGGTAGCCCCAGAGGGGCATGAAAACCACTGCAACTACTGCGACGCCAGTCTGTATGGCGCCCAGCTGGGTATATGAGAGAGTAAACTCATCCTTTATCGAGGGAAGGAGCGGCGAGATTAGAAACTTATCCGAATTATGGAGCACCATGAATAGGAAGAAAACGAAGACCGCATACCACGCTTCGCGCGATATACTGTAGGACGGAATCCTAGCCATCCTATGCTCACCCCTATCTAAGGTTCCTCCAGCCAACCAGAGTGAAACCCAGTTCCTCAACTATTTGTCGAGCCTCCTTAGAGGTGACCAGCTGGTAATCCAGATACCTGTCTACGTTGCTCGTCACGCCATGGCTAGGTATTATTGCCTTCATCTCCTCTTCGGGAAGGCCAAGGTGTACTATTATCTGAGTCAGGGTTCCCGGCTTAATATCCTTCAAAACATGTCTAAACCATTTTATTCTTTCCTGCAGGTCGGAGCCGAATGTAATGCCGATGAAATTATCAAGCATAGGCGTACCGGATTTAAGAATCCTGCTTACAAGATCCTCGGATATCGTTATGCCCATCTGCTTAGCCACTTCGAACGCGCTTTCAGTGGGTTTAATCAACATTGGGATAAGGCCATTATCCAGGGCAACCTTAACATAGGTCTCTAAGAGGTCCGGCCTGAAGAAAACCGTGCCCATGTGAGTGTCAAGATGAGAGGGCTGTAGACCAAGGTCGAAAGCCTTTTTCACCTGCGCCCTCAGCTCAGCCTCAACCTCCTTCCGCGAGGCTTTTGCAGCATCCTTCGCCTCCTTGTGAAGGTATCCCTGCTCATCTAAGAGGGTTGGAACCTCACTCGTTGAACTAACCGGGCCCCACCTGTAGAGCCTCCACTCGCTCGTCAGCGTCGAATGTATCCCGTAGTCGTAATCCGGGTTCTCCTTGAAGAACTCAACCGCCTCTAGTATCCATGGGCATGGTATCATAAGGCTGCAGCTTGAAACCACGCCGTTTTGAAACCCTAGGAAGGTTGCCTTATTCTCTGCGTGACACATGCCGACATCGTCTGCATGGATAATCAGAAGCTTGTCATTCCGGTCGAAGCCGCCAGTCAACGGCATACTTGTGAACTAGAAATGCTAAAATATAAATTTTTAAAAAACAAGGCAGTTTCTCGCCATGTATGCAATATATTACTGCATCCTCAATAAACTCCTCATCTTAAGATAGTTGAATAATCCTTACGTATTATCAGTCTCCTGACTATCTTTTAGAGACAGGTTGACTTTCCGCGAAGCGTTTTAGCTTAAATGACTAAAATATTCCTTTTTCAAGACGCGCAAAAATTACGACTCAGCGTATTGCTTGATTCTGATTCGATACGTCAGTAAAGCTAAAGCCAAGAGTATAGCAGTCGAGGAAAATATCTTAACAGAGTCGAGAATCAGGGTCTCGGCAAAAGTTTCGAACACGAGTATCCTGCGGCTGGTCTCAATACTCCAGGCTGGGGGAAAGATTACAGCCAGCAATCTTACGGGTTGAGGCATCCATTCCAAGGGAAACCAGATCCCGGTGGTAAAACTGAGAAGAAGGCCGAGGACGGTACCCATGCCTGAAGCACCTCTCACCGTTTTTGATAGCAGTGAGACTAGTGCTCCGATGCTCATGCTCATCAGGGCTCCGCAGACCATGAAGGCAACAGCTAGAAGGTGTATCGGATTCAACGGGTCTAAAACGATGCGTGCCCCCACAGCTGGAGAGACTCCTACAAGTATCAGTATCAATGCGGATATTAGTAGAGTCGTTAGTTGAGATAGGAAGCTTCCAACCAGAAACTCTCCTTCAGTAAGCGGGGTTGAGAAAAGCTTCCTAAGAGTCCCCCTCTCCTTCTCGGAGACTACGAGTATCGCGCCGCTGTTAAACCCGAAGTAGAGGAACATCATGCCTATTGCTTCAATCGTATACCAGCCCAGTGTTCTCACACGATCTTCAAAGAACTCTGGCGATACGTGGTCAACAGTTAAGTCTAATGGTCGCATGATGCCTTGTACAGTAGCGTTAAACCACAGTTTCTCCTCCTCTGAGATAGGCAGCCATTTGATTATGTTCACCGCGTTTTCAACCATCTTAAACGAGACTCCTTCAGAGAACCTTTCGAGAAAGCCTATTATTATTGAGGAAGATATTTGTGCAGACTCGGGGGTTCTTGAACCAACGTATGCGTGAAGCCTCGCTTTCTCAACCGGATTGATTACAGCGTAGCCGAATCCTTCAGGCACAACTATTACGCCGTCAAGCTCACCTCTCCTCAAAGCCCGTAACGCTTCCTCCTCAGATTGATATAATTTTACGTTAAACAGCTTTGAATCGTTATACTCTGCCTCCTCCAAGATCTTAATTAAAGACGAGCCGTTAAGCGGTGTTTGAGAGCTGTCTAAGTTTACAATCCCAAGGTTAAGCACTATTGTTCCCCCGTCACCGGTCGGCGGCACGAAAATGTATGCAGTCATGAAGATCCATATCAGCGGCCATGCTACAAGCCAGAAAACAAACGTCTTATCTCTAGTCATCAGCTTTAAATCACGAATGATGAATGAAACCATTGGTTTTATTCTCATTCCTCCAGCCTCCTTCCGGTTAGCTTTAGAAAAACATCTTCAAGCGTAGGCTTGACTACGCTTACACTCAACATCCTTACTCTTTTCTCACCGAGGATTAGTATGGTCTTAGGCAGATCCTCGTCGGGGTCGTCAGTATGAACATGTACTTCGCCGTTACAACTATAAACGTTTCCCCAACGGCTCTTTAAAACAGCAGAAGCATTCTCGACTTGTTCAGGAACGGGCTTAATCACTAGCACAGCTGGCGGGGCATAGAGTTTTTTAAGCTCCTCAGCACTGCCCTCCGCGATTAACTTACCCTTGTCTATTATTGCAACCCTGTTTGCAAGTCCTTCTGCCTCGTCAACAAGATGAGTCGCCATGAGGATGGTAACTCTGTTTGAAACTTTTTTGCGTAGCAATTCTAGGACGCTTCTGCGCATAGCCGGGTCTAAAGCTGTAGTCGGCTCATCAAGTATCAGCAGCTCAGCCTCAATGGCTAGGGATAGTATGATTGAAGCGAGTTTCATCTGCCCCGTTGACAGTTTGGAAGAGAGCCTGGTTGCTAACTCCTGAACACCCAATTTTTCAAAAAGCCACTTAGCCTCCTGCCGGACAGTATTCCTGTTGAAACCGTATAACGATGCGTAGAAATCAACATTCTCCATTACTGTTAGCCAAGGGTATAATGGTGGAGTCGCTGGAAGATAGGAGATTTTTAAACGCGTTGACGGATCGAAAGGACTACCCCCAAGAACCCTAATGCTTCCAGACGTCGGCTTCATAACGCCAGCTATAATGTTGAACAACGTTGACTTGCCTGCACCATTCGGCCCTATGAAAACGTATACCTCGCTAGGCCTAACCGTGAAGCTGACCGCGTCCAGCGCGACGACACTGTTATATGATTTAGAAATCCCTTGAGCAGCAACCACTTCCTGCCCCATGATTCTATCACATTTTTTCAATCACTATCTTTAAGTCTTATTCTTAATCTATTATCCTAAAAGATTAGGCTCATATTTCCTAATGTGCAAGCCATATGGAAATCTATATCAGGTTGTTTAATCTGGAACCCATGTATATGCCTAAACGTACGTTCAGACTACTTGAGCCAAAAATTTATGGGACTACGATTTGCGAGTTAGGGATTATTTCACCCTCAGGTGGATAAGGATTTGCTTAATGCTCAAGGTTAGAACGACCTAGGTTTTGATTTGTGCAGGGTTCGGCCCCTGCTATAACTCGGAAGAAAACTGGATTGAAGAGGCTAAACGACTTATAAAGTGGCTTCCCAAATGGAGGTCATTTCATCGGTTTCTCTAACGAGATGCGCCCGCTCCACTCCTTGAAAGCATCTAGCATTCCATAAGACTGTCAACGAGTATGGCAGACATCCTGCAGGAAGGAAAACATGTTTCTAAACTGCCGAGCAATCGGTATCCTGTTATCAACTATCTTCTCGCTTCTCTGACCATGTGGCCGATTTCAGGAAGTATCAGCCTCCTAATCGCTAATTCCACAGCATTCTTCGAACCCGGTAGACATATAAGTATCTTTCCCTTTACAACTCCTGCGAACGCTCTTGTAAGCATCGCAGCCGTACCTATTTCACTGTAGCTGAGGAACCTGAAAAGCTCGCCGAACCCCTCAATCCTCTTCTCAACTGTTTTAGAGACTGTTTCAACCGTAACGTCCCTCCTGCTCAACCCGGTTCCTCCCATAGTCAGTATAACGTCGATTCCCCCGTTGCTAAGCAGCTCTTCAATGATCCTCCTTATCTCCCCCTCGTCGTTCCGCACGATAATCCTCTTGCACACCTCGTGCCCACTGCTCTTCAAAATATCCTCCGCTATCCTACCGGATTCGTCTGTTTCAACCGTTCTGGAGTCGCTTACAGTAACCAGTGCGAAAACGAGGCTTCTGGGAGAAGCCTTCCTATGTTCTAAATAGTCCAATCCTTAACCTTCTCCTCGATAACTATGCTTTCTATCGCTGTGAACGGATACTGCCCTTTCTCATCCTTCTCAATCTCCTTAACCATGTCCCAGACCGTTAGTAAAGCTGCAGCCACCCCGGTTAAAGCCTCCATCTCCACACCGGTCTTAGACTCTGAGACAACCCGACATACTACTGAAACCCTGTCTTCCCCCGTTTGAAACTCGACAGCTATATGTGTTAGAGGAATAGGGTGGCAGCCGGGTATCAGCTCAGGAGTCTTCTTAACAGCTAGGATTGCTGAAACCTTTGCAACAGTAAGAACATCGCCTTTCGCAATCCTACCGGTTTTCAACGCATCCACTGTTTCGCGCCTAAGCCTTATCCATCCCTTTGCAACAGCCATCCTGCGTGAAGGCTCCTTGCCGCTTATGTCGACCATCTCCAGCCCCTTTTCGTTCCAGTTCAAGGTTTAAACAGCCTCCTTAACCCATCTTTCCCCTCTGGGTGTAACCTCTTTTTTCCATATTGGTGCACGTGCCTTAACCTCGTCTATAATCCAGCTGCAGGCTTTGAAAGCCTCCCTCCGACTTTCGGCTGAGGCGGCCACCAGAACTATGTTTTCTGCCTGCTTCAGTCTTCCAACCCTATGAATAATGGCTGCATCAATTATTCTGAATTTTTCTAAAGCGTTTCTCCTTATTTTTTCAAGCTCCGCCTCCGCAACCTCCCTGTATGCTTCGACAATCATCTCGCTAACAGTCTCCCCTTCCCTAAACCCCTTCACAACACCTAGGAAAAACACTATTGCGCCGGTTTCCATTCCCTTCAGTGTTGAAGCAACCTCGTCTATTGAGAAATCATCCTCGGTAACGCGGATCATTCTAACCGCCTCCGGCTGGAGGGAACACGGCTACTACATCTCCCTCGTTTAAACAGGTGTTCAAATCCACTGTTCTCCCGTTAACAGCTATAAGGAAGTTCTCCCCAGCCAGGTCAGCATGCCTCCCCCTGAGTTTTTCAACGATTTTCCCAACGGTTGTCCCCTCGTCAACCTCCAGTGTCTCCTTCTCGCCGACTTTCTCCCTAATCCAAGCGTAATATTTTACTTCGATCCTCATCATTATTCCTCCGGCTAACGTAATGATTTAAAGCTGGCTATAAAAGGTTTCTAACAGAAAAGCGTTTAAGCATGCTCTAGTAGTGCGATACTGTTATTCTCTTCCTGAGCTCTGGTTTTGAGAGCGGCCTATACAGCTTTACCAGAATCCTTTTCTCAATACGCGGGGGAAGGTCGAAGAAGTTATCGCTGAACTCTGCTTTCACCCCTCTAATCCTTACTTCGCATGATTTTACAACATTGTTCGAAACCAGGGTTAGCTCATAGGTTGCACTGTCCTTTCTGCTAAGCTTCATTCTAATTCTAGGCTTGGGAAGCGTAATATGCTTCACTTTTTCAAGGAATACCACGTCATACCTTGGCTCAGAGTCTTCAGGCTCGAAAACGCATACTAGAAAATTGCTGAACCTGTCTTTCACGCTTAACTCGCTTAGGCTTAGCTCCATACAGGGCTTTGAAGAATTCGCCTCTACAACAACCTCCATCTCTACTCCCGCCTTCCTGTTCCCCTTCAGGTCGAAAGACATGATCCTAAGCCTGCCCTTCACCGGTTTAAGAAGATCATTGCAAACCCAGGCCTCCACCTTATCCTGTTTAACAAGCAGGCTAACGTTAACGGGGTCGAATGCCCTCTTCACGTAGTAGTATGAAGCCTTAAGGTTACCGTAATAGTCGATCAGGCTCCAGCTGAACACTGGCCAACAGTCGTTGAGCTGCCATATCAAAGCTCCCCCCGTCTTAAACTTTCTCCTCCTCCAGTGTTCTACACCCGTCTTCATAGCTTCCCCTTGGTTTATTTGAGTCAAGAAGACAAACCTGCTCATTTTTACAGCCAGCTTGAAATGCAACAGAATGAAAAACCAGAGTCTCTCCTGCCCAAAATGCTGCTTATTATGGAATTCGATGACTCTGCTCTGCGGATCCCTGTCCCCGGGAAGAGTAAACCTTCTAATCGTTTCCATCGAGGGTGCCGACTGGAAGCCGAATTCGCTTATGAACCTGCCCTTATCATTAAGATACTCCGTGTAATCTCTTAGCATAGACCAAACCTCCCAGTTATGCCTGTCTCCCTCGCTCTGCGAATTAGGATCGTCACCCCCATATGGGCTACTCGGCCAGTAGAAGGTTGTAGGGTCAAGTTTAGAGCAAACCTCGGGAAGTATTTTGTGGTAGATCGTCTCGCCATAGAACCTATCCTTGATGCCGTACCAATGCGCTTTGAACCCCCAGTGATTCTCGTTGTTACCACACCATATTGCTAGGCAAGCGTGATTCCTGAGCCTCTTCACCACTTTCTCAGCCTCCTTTCTAACTAATTCGAAGAACCATTCTTCCTCAGGGTACTCTGCGCATGCGAACATGAAGTCCTGCCAGACAAGTATCCCCTTCTCGTCGCAAAGCTCATAGAAAGCCTCATCCTCATACACACCGCCGCCCCAGACTCTTACCATGTTCATATGCGCCTCCTTCGCCCTGCTTAGAAGATAATCGTAAACCTGCCTGCTGACCCTAGGTAGGAAGGAGTCTGCAGGAACCCAGTTTACCCCTTTGCAGAAAACTGGAACATTGTTAACTCTGAAGAAGAACGTTTTACCCTCTTCATCCCTCTCCTGAACTACTTCGATCCTTCTTATTCCAACTTTCTTTTTAACCATATCTAAAACACCCTTCGAGCCCTCAACAACAATCTCCAAGTCGTAAAGGTTCTGCTCACCATAACCGTTTGGCCACCATAGTTTCGGATTCTGAATGTTAAACTCGATTTTAACATCGTTTAATCCGGGTGAAACATCCATATGTTCCTCCCTAACCTGATCTTCGCCGAAACCCTTCACCCGAGTCCTCAGCTTTACACCTCCCGTTTCGAAGGCCTCTATAGAGACGCTTACACTTATCTTCGAGCTTTTAAGGTCACTGCTAAGTTCGCTGGAAAAATGGAAGCTTTCAATCTTACACACATCGTAAGCTTTAAGCTCCACGCTTCGCCAAATCCCTGAGGTTCCCAGTCTCGGGCCCCAATCCCAGCCGAAGGAGTATTGCGCCTTCCTACCGTAAACAACCGGGGGATAGAACGCTCCGCCCAGCTTAACGCTGCTCTTGTCATACATTTCCTCAAGAACCCTTTTAGGCGAATCAAGCCTAACTACTAGTATGTTTTTCCCTTCTTTTAAAAGATCTTTAACATTAAACTCATGCTCGTGAAACATGTTAGCTGTCCTGCCGACCTCTTTCCCATTGAGCCAGATTGTTGCAAAAGTATCCAAGCCGTGAAACTTGAGCTCAACATGGTCATGGTTGAGAAACTCTTTGCCTACGTGAAACTCTTTCATATACCACCAATCCTTATCCTCCACCCAAGCTACCTCAAGCTCGTTCATTCTGAAGAACGGGTCGGGGATCTTTCTATTCCTAAAAAGGTCAAGATGGACAACGCCCGGCACGGTTGCCTTAAACCATGGGCCTGAGCTCGGCGGCGTCTTCTCATCTCTCCCGCATTCTTTGAAAAACCATTCCCCGTTAAGACTTATGGTTTCCATGAGTTTCCACAATATCGTCGCAAATATAAAACTTTATGCCTTTCAGTTTAAGACTTAGATAAATAGGTTTGCAAGCCCTTATCGAACCATTTTAACTTGAGTCGAAATCGGCGGTTGAGAAAACCATATATACTGCAAACAACGAGGGTTGGGAAACCAACTGAAAGGGAAATTGCTCAGAGAAGCCTCTTCAAAAAGGCAGGATGGCGGAAAGAAAATAGTGTTAACCGCGTCTGCAGTGGAAATGAGCGATTTCAACCTAAACCCGTTCATAGCCTTTTCAGCAGGGTTCCCCCTGCCATTTTCTAAGAGGCTCCTCAGGGAAAGGCTTTATCCTCCGCCACCGTTAAACGATGATGGAACCATTAAGCATGCCCCATACGGCTTGAGAAAAATAGAGTCTCTCCTTGTAGACGAGTTTGGCGAGGAGAACGTTGCAACCGTTTACCCGACCATGCTTGAAATGTTCGTAGGAAAGGAAACAAGGGTTGTAGGGATTTCTTCAATGGATCCGTTGGGGATAGGGTTTGTAAGCAGGACCTACACGAGCCTTATCGGTATAGATGGTAAGCCCGTCACAAGAGTGGAGTTTGAAACACTTCTTTCCAACCCTGTTTTCAAGAAGTACAGGCCTAAAGTAGTGTTGGGTGGAAGCGGTGCTTGGCAAGTTGTCAAGACAGGGGTTCAGCAGAAGCTAGGGATAGACAGTGTGGTGATGGGCGAGGCTGAGGAGGATGTTGTAAACCTCTTCAGAAAAGCCTTGAACGGTGAAGAGCTTCCGAAGCAGCTGGTGTGTAGTAGGCCCGTGCTTGAAAAAGTTCCGTGCATTAAGAAAGCATCCCTGTTCGGTGTTGTTGAAGTCACGCGGGGATGCGGAAGAGGATGTCAATTCTGCTCTCCCACGCTTAGACAGAGATACTCATTTCCTCTGGAACACGTATTGAAAGAGGTTGACATAAACGCTAGAAGCGGAACCAGGATGATAACTCTTCAGACTGACGATATATTTCTGTATAAGGCGGATTCTAGTTTCACGCCGAACGGGGATGCGGTGTTTGAACTGGTTGACTCAGTAGCTAAAGTTAAAGGAGTAAAGTATATTCAGGTGGCGCACGCGGCTCTTACGCCTGTAGTCTATGACCGTGGGCTTGTTGAAAAAATAGCGCCCACGCTCGTTGAGAAGTCCAGATGGACTTACTTGAACAATCAGAGGTATGCGACTTTCGAAATAGGTATTGAAACCGGGAGTGTCAGACTGATGGAGAAATACATGAGGGGGAAGGCGCTGCCATACACGCCTGAAAAGTGGCCTGATATTGTGGTTCAAGCTCTTGGGATACTTAACGACAACCAGATATATCCTTTAGCGACACTCGTAATGGGTCTTCCCACTGAAAACGAGGAGGACGTTACTGCAACCCTTGAGCTGCTCGACAGGTTGAAGAATAATAGGGTCTTCTTTGTCCCCCTGCTATTCACATCTGAGGAGGATTGCGTTTTAAACAGGGAGAACCATGCCGACTTGCATAGTTTATCAGAGCTTCACTGGGATGTTTTCTCAACGTGTTGGAGGCACAACGTGAAAACGTGGAGGGGAAACGGCTTTCAACATTTTATCAGAATCGGGGGATTATTCGCCTACTTGGTTTACTACAGGCGGCTGCACGGCCCCTGGGTCCTAAAACATATTCTAAAGGTTTCAGGTTGGGGTGAAGAACTGCAATAGAGGTTCTAAGGGTCTGCAATCATATCTCTAAGCGCTTTATCAACTATTCTCGCTATCTCGACTAGCCCAACCAGTATGCAGGGCACTCCCCTAAGCCTAGCCAAGTCAGCCGTCATCTGGTCCTGCGTGATGATTACGAGGCTGTTTCTAGCCGCGTGTTCAACTATTATCTCGTCCTCCGCCCCCTTTAAACCCACGTCGTCAACCGTCTGAGCATCCCACCCAAGTGTTTTAAGAAACGGCTTTAAACCGGAGTACATTTCGTCCAATAGTATCTTGACGTTTTTCACGAATAGCATCCTGTTCAGGCTTTTCTTTAATCTTTTCTCTACTAAAGTTGAAGACAATCTTAAACGCAAAAGTCTTATAAAAGAGAGGCTGCTTTATGATTCGTCGGATGTGGGTTCTCAGAAGCGATGCGGTAACCGTGTGGAACAATAAGGATGTTCAGAAAAGGCTCTCATGGTATAGGGCTGTTATGAAAAACCTTAAACCAGCCAAATTCCTAATAGCTAAAAGCATCCCGGCACAGGTCGGGGTTAAGGATTTAGAGAACATGAAGGAGGAGGAGCTCTGGAGGCTTCATGAAAAGCTTAGCTTAGAGTTCAGGAGAATCCATGAGTCTGTGAAGACAGGTAAGGCTGGTGAGACCACTCCTGCAGAAGTAAGCTTCCTAGATGTAAAGATAATGCTCTCTGAAAGACTTGTTGAACACTGCGAGTTTTGCGAGAGAAGGTGCAGAGTGAACCGGAGGAGGGGGGAGCAAGGGTTCTGCAGAGTAGGGTTTGTAAGCAGGGTTTCAACATGGTTCCACCACTTCGGGGAGGAGGGACCGTTAATAGGCGAGGGAGGCTCTGGAACAATATTCTTCGCAGGCTGCAACCTCGGGCCTTGCGTCTACTGTCAGAACTGGGATATCTCTTCAGATCCTGGGAACGGGGGCGAGGTTAATCCGAGAACACTGGCGCTAATCAGCAGGAGGCTTAGTGCCGAGAATGCTGCAAACATAAACTACGTGGGGGGAGACCCGACGCCGAATCTCCATACAATACTCTCATCCCTTAAACATTTGGATGTAAACATTCCGCAGCTCTGGAACAGCAACATGTATTGCAGCACTGAGGCTATGAGGCTTCTCGCTGAAGTCATAGACATATGGCTACCGGACTTCAAGTATGGCAGCGACGAATGCGCCAGAAGGCTTTCAAAGGTGGAAAAATATTTCGAAGTGGTGGCGAGAAACCACAGGATTGCCTACGAGAACGGCGATATGATAATAAGACACCTGGTTCTTCCTAACCATCTAGAGTGTTGCACCAAGCCTGTTTTAAAATGGATATCTGAAAACACTCCTAACGTTCTCGTGAACATAATGGGCCAGTATCATCCGGATTACTTGGTGGCGAGAAACCCTGGAGCGTATCCAGATATCGCTAGAAGGCCTAGTGCGAGAGAGATGCAGGAAGCCTATGATTACGCGAGAAGGCTTAACATAGTTTTCGAACCGGTGTCCTAGCTAACCCGGTTATCCCAATATGGTTTTTTCAACATAATTGCCTCAATAAACCTCCTTTTTAAATCATCATCGCCGCCGCCTGAACGCATTAACCCCACTATGTCCACCAAATTATCGTTTCTCAACAAGCAGGGCTTCAGCCTCCCGTCGCAAGTAACCCTGAGCTTAGAGCAGTGGGAGCAGAAGTCAGGGTTCCCAGTGGGCGAGACTATTTCGACTAGAACCGTCCTTCCGTTTCTGGGGAGCATGTAGATGGGGCGTTGTCCAGTGTAGTTGACAGTTTTCCCGGCTGATTTTGAGGAGATGGTTTTTTCAACATACTTAAGGCTGACGTGAAACTCTTGGAAAACCTTCTCACCACCCGGAATCGGCTGGAGCTCTATGAGCTGGAGAACAGCCCCAATGGAGCCAGCGTAATCCAGCATCTTTTCAACATCCTCTTCGTTAACCCCTTTCAGAACAACCATATTTATCTTAACAGGGTTTAGGCCACTCTCTAATGCAGCATTTATCCCTTTGAAAACCCTTGAAACATCCCCGCCACCAGTTATCAGGCTGTACTTTGAAGAATCGAGACTAGGAAGGTTAACGTTAACTCTTGCTAGTCCCGCGTCCTTAAGATCCCCAGCGTATTTTTCAAGGAGGACACCGTTTGTAACGAGCGAAACCTCCCTGACGAGCGGGGAGATCGCTTTCACCATGTCGACAACGTCTTCTCTAACCAGTGGTTCTCCACCGGTTATCTTAACAGTTTCAACGCCTATGCTGCTAGCGACCTCGACGATTTTTCTAACCTCGTTTAAAGCCATGCTTCTCCTAGGAGGAGGGTTCCATTCCCTGTGGCAGAAGAAGCAATTAAGGTTGCAGTTCTCCGTAACGGATATCCTGAGGTTTTTCAATGGCCCTTCGGCCTGTTGAAACATTGCGAAAATACTAAAACTCGGTTATAAAAAATTTTACTGGTTACTATGAATGGTCGATGTTTAAACGTTTACAAAACGCCTCCTGAAAACGTCTTTCAGTTTAAAAAAAGCATGATCTAATGATTTTTATACCCCAAAACTTTATAAGTTCAAAAAAAGTATTTTACATGGTGAAAAGAGTTTGAGTGAGACGAAAACAGTCTCCGTCATAGAAGAGTTAAAAGCAGGTTTCACCGTTAAAGCAATAATCCTCGCAATAGTCTTCGGAATAATAGGGCTCTTCGCAAACATAGCTACTTGGTGGGGCCTAGGGATAAGCTTAGAACCTGTTTTTGCAGGCAGAGTAGGGGCACCAATATACCCACCATACGGGCTCGTTTTCATACTTATTCTTGTAAGTCTGTTCATAAAGGCTTTGACGATCCAGGAGATCGCGGTGATCACTACAATAGCGTTCATAACTGCAGACAGCCCGTTCGTCATCGGCGCTTTCCTACAATTCATATTTGCAGGAACCTACTTGGTTAAGACCAACCCCAACGTAGAGGCCCTGCTAAAGTATTACCCGCCGCTGTGGACCCCGGGCGACTATGACCTGATCGCCCCCGCTTGGGCGGGAAGGGCAGCTGTACCATTGGGCAGGTTGCTCCCATACCTAGCGTTCTGGATGATAATTATAATCATTTGGTGTCTAATGATGGTTTTCCAGGCCGCGTTAATCAGGCTGCAGCTGATTAAAAAAGAGAGGCTCCCATTCCCAATGATGATTCCGATTAACGAGATGCTTTCACAGCATCAGAAGGGAACCTTTACGCAATACATGAAGAAGCTTCCATTCATAGCAGGGGTAATACTGGGATGCATAATAGGTATACTAGGGGCTTTAAACTATATTATTAAATTCACGACGGTGTTCTTCGCCTTCGGACAGTTCTACCAGCAATGGTTCGCCGACCTTATGAGCTCGATCTCTCAAAACACGATACAATCCTGGTGGATGTTCATACCCGCGGATGCTGCAATCATGTACCTTGCCCCCTTGGACATTCTTTCCTCAATAGTCATCTGGCTGTTCATCTTCCAAATCCTGTTCCCACTGGTCCTCGTCAACACTGGGGTGATAACGCCCAACACTAACCCGGCTGGTACAGGCCCGTTCCCATGGCTAAACTTCAGCTACTACTGGGCCCCGTTGGCGATAGGCATCTGGACAATAGTCTTCGGCTACAAGACTTATGCTGAGAGCTTGAAGAAGAAGGAGTTTGCCCCGGGCGAACTCCCAAATTCACTCGTATGGTACGGCTTCGCAGCCACATGGCTTCTCTGGCTCATCCTATGGGTCATATTCGGAGCCAACGTTCTCCCGTTGCTAGTGGGCTTCATCGTGTGGTTCCTGTATACGACGGGTATGGTTGCTGTCTGCGGGGCAACAGGTACCTGGGTAGCTGGAGGAGACGCTGTTCCGGCGAGATTCTTAGCGTGGGGAGTAGGCACTGGAATAGGCCTGTTCCCAGCAAGCGGTGCGGCTGCTAAAACTCAATCCGCGTGGGCAACGATGGCCGGCGTCAGCATAACTGCCAGCATGGGTGGAGTGATTCATCAGAACACGCATTCCGCTTGGGCCTACACGTCAACCTACACGATGGTTGAACCCGCTAAGGTGAAGGAAACAGACATTCTAAAGTCGCACATCCTAGGAATACTTATAACGGTGCTTATCGGTGTTCCAGTTGCCGTCTACATAATCTACGGGACTGGAATAGGCCAGCTGAAGGCCTGGGGCCTCGGCAGCGGTGCAAACATCACCGGCTTCCAAGTGCCATGGGTAGTGGCTGATGCAGCGCCTCCTGCAGGCTTCCACTGGTGGATGTTCCCACTGGCTATAGTCGTGGTCGGCATCTTGTTCTTCCTGAGGGCTAGGTTCGCATGGTTCTTCTTCAGCCCGTATGCGTTATTCTTCTACTCTGGAATGTGGCTGATAAACGCCGGGGTAGCGTGGATACTTAAACTCATAACGCTTAAAGTATTCGGAGCGAAGGCCTACGAAGAGGTTGGAGTACCCGTAGCAATAGGCTTCATGGTTGGTGTCACTCTCATGGCTACGATAATCATGGGAGTGAACTCTGCTACCGGAGGAATATCAGTAGGACCGACAGGCTATTAGATCCAAACCCTCTTTTTTTTGAGCCACGGCTTAGTTGCTTCCATGTCAGCTTAAGCCTCCTTATCGTTACCCTTGAGGACATGAGCTTCCTTTTAAAGAGGGGTTTTAACGACGTAAAGTTTAAATCAATCTCGGTGGAGTTCCACGTTAATGATAATAGTCCAAAGAAAATATTTGCTTGTTGCTGTGTTTTTAACGATGCTTGTTGTCCCTCTCTTAGCAATACGGGGGAGTCGGGAGGCTGTTGAAGAAAAAACCTGGTTAAACCAGGAAGCCCCGTTGGTTTCAGCTGACAGGATAAGAGACTATGTGGCGTTGTTTTCATCAATACAGTCAAGGTTCACAGGCTACCCGGGCTCTCTCCAAGCAGCCAGAATCATAATGGACAAGTTTAACGAATCTGACCTGAATGTTAGCCTTTTCAACTACACGGTGCTGGTCCCGTATGACTCCGGCTCATACATGAAGGTGGGTGGAAGAGTGATTAAGGCTTATGCTCTCTACCCTAATGTTGTAGCCACGGGTTTGAAAAAGGCTTCCGGAAAGCTTGTCTACGCGGGCCACGGTACTCCGGAGGAGCTTAGGGGACTTGACGTGAATGGTAACATAGTCCTCCTTGAGTTTAACTCCGGGTCTGCATGGGTAGACATGGTTAAGCTGGGCGCCTCCGGCATCGTTTTCCTAGAGGACGGTGACACGAATCGCTTCGAAGCATTGAGAAAAATCTCCTCTGTCCCACTGAATACTCCAAGAATATACGTAGCAGGCCAGGAAGCGTCTCAGCTCAGAGAAATCGCTAAAAACAATCCGGTTGCAGAGCTCGTTAACGGTATGGAGTGGAGAGAAGTTGAGGCTGTTAACGTGATTGGGGAAATGAAGGGTGTTGAAGACCCGTCTAAAGTAATTATTATAACGGCGAACTATGACTCCGGGTCGATTGTACCAGGGGTCGCTCCGGGGGCTGATGAAGCCATAGGTATTTCTGTCATGCTTGAATTCATCAGATCTTTGAAGCATCAGGGCCTCTCGCCGAGATACACAGTTCTTTTTATAGCGATGTCTGGACATTGGCAGGCCCTAGCCGGTGCTAGAAGCTTCGTGGAACAATTCTACTTTAACAATTCCGCGATAGGCAGGGAAGTCTTCCCGTATCTCGTCATAGACATTAAGATCAGCTCAGGAAGCCCGCACTTAAACCTTGTTTACAGCGGCATGATGTACTCCATCAATACTCAGTATATTGCAAGCAGGTTCAGAGACCTCCGAATATTTTTTGCAAATTCAATTAAATCTTTCATTCAATCTTTCCCAAGCTATAGCGAAAAGGTTTTAACGAGCAACCTGTATCCTGGTCTATACGGCATTGCATACGACTCGGCTAGTCCCGGTTTTCAGAAGGGCCTTGCCTTCAAGCATATTCTCGAAATGGAGCCTTTTGAGCTGGCTAACAGCATTGGGCTCGGAATAATTACTTTCGACGACTTCAGGTATCGCGTTTTCACCCCGTCTGACAGGCTGGAGTTCATCGATTTCCAGAACGTCATACCTCAAGCACAGCTAACATTCCAGATCCTGTTCGACCTGTTGAAGGCTCCGGTTGAAGAATGGTATCCAGGCAGTTGGGAGGGTTTAAGACCGTTAAGAATGGGTGAAACCTACACTGGAGTTGGTTTCACTGTATTAAAGGTTGAAGTGGTTGAATACGACCCGACTACGCCAGGCCTATACAGCCCGGTTCCAAAAGCTTTCGTCACAGTGGGGAGCACGTTGGACCCATTCACGCTGATGTTTTCTAAATCAGATTCTTCAGGCTTCGCGGTGTTCAGGGGTTTAAGGCCATATCCTGAGGCGACGACCGCGTTGCAAACCCCTATTCAGAGCTACGTGATCGACGAGGAGGGGAGAATAATCTACGCCCCAGACAGGGGGCAGCATGGTGCCGGAACATATCCTTCAAGCGTAACGATAGTCTCACCTGAACAATTCACGAGGAACGTTGTGTTTAAATGCGGGAGCGCCGTCATGTTCGATTTAACCGACCCGGACACTCTGCAGGCTGCAGTCTCTCCAAGCTCGATGTTTGGAACCACGAATGCTTATTCGGCACAGCTCAGGAATTACGGTGGCTACGAGACCCCGCTAACGATAAGCGTGATGATGATGCAGATACCTGGATACTCTATTCTAGACTCGTTCGGCTACGAGTTCGACCCCATTCTGTCGGTTGCACAGGTTTACGCCCCGCCCCGCATCAGGTTCGGCTTCGTTGTTAAAAGCACGTCTATGGCTAAAACGGTTGCAGTCTATACGAATGTGACTCTGCAGAACCAGGATGGGTACGGGTATTATTTGGGTAAAGAGGGGGACAGGCTGCTCGTAAAGGGTGGAATACCCGGCATGTTCATGGAGATGTTGACATTAGCATATGGCAGGTATTTGGCTCAAGCAGATATTCAAGTTCTGGACCCAAAGACGATGGAGAATTTGAATTATGCGATAATGTTTAACCAGACGCTTCTTCAGACGGCTTCGAAAAAGGATTACAGCGGGTTCTTGACGAGCGCTTTAATGGCTTGGGGGTTCTCCAGCAAGGCTTACCAAAGCTCTTTGAGCGTTGTACGCGACGCGGTTACGAGCATAATTCTCGTATTCGCTTTAGCAATACCCTTCATCCTTCTGTTTTCCTCCCTGGTTTACAATTTGAGCAGCGGCTTTAGAAGCGTCGCCCTTACTCTTGCTGTGGCGCTGTCCGTGGCGTTGCTTTTAACAGTATTCCACCCGGGTTTCGGGCTAGCGGTAAACGTGCCTGCAATATTCATAGGGACGCTGATAGTTGCCCTGGTTATTCCAGTGATGTTCTTCCTGTTCTCCAACTTCTCTACAGGGCTTTCCAGGCTGAGGAGAGAAGTTCTTGGTGCGCACTTCCTTGAGAGAAGCGGATTCGACGTTTCGTTTTCAGCCGTATCCATAGGAATAGGCAACTTGAAGAAGCGTAAGTTTAGAACAGTATTAACGATGCTGTGCATAGTAATCATAAGCTTCTCGCTTTCGTCTCTGACTTCCGTGACGGAGATAAGGGCTTTAAGAGTTACCCCAACGCCCACCGAGGTAACTTACAACGGGGTGCTGCTGAGAACAGCCAACTTCGTCCCTTTAAACAGGAAGTTGATCGACCTAGTGTCAACCTACATATCTGGCAAGACACTTTATGCTCCGAGGTACTGGGTTTATCTTCCTTCCACTCCTGGAGAGGGGACTGCTGGCACAATAGTAATATCCTCTGAGAAAAGCAAGGCTTTGATCTACGCGGCTGTCGGAATAAGCCCTGTAGAGTTGAAAGCATCGTTCAAGCAGGTTGAAAAAATACTTTTAGAAGGATCCATGTTTAAAGAGGAAGAGGTTTTCTCAGCATTATTGCCGAACAGCCTTGCGGAAAGCCTTAAGGTGAAGACAGGCGAATACGTCTGGGTTAACGGCTTCCGCTTAAGAGTAGCAGGCATACTCAACACGACCGCAATTCTAGCATATGTGAAAGATTCAGATGGTTTCGTGGACGTCCTGCCCATGGACACGTATATTCTTTCGAACGAGAGAACTCCTCCCCGTGCTGAGGCAGCGTTGAGCCCAGGATCCGTAATATTCGTGCCCGCCGGCCTGGTTGAATTGATTCCGGAGGCATGCTTGACAAGCGTTTTCATACCGGCAGACGGGATGGTGTTCGAGGAACTTTACGAGAAGTGCGGCGAGGTTTTCTCCGCTTTCGAAGGTTTAAACATTTATCTGACGTATAACGGCACTGTCTACCGGTTCTCCAAGGAGAACGTTATCTCGCTATTCGGCTTCCAGTTCATTCTAATACCCATGATCATCGCGGGGCTGATAACTATGTCGACGATCCTAGGCGGAGTCATGGAGAGAATACGTGAGGGCTACATATATAGCAGTCTAGGCCTAGCACCGGTTCAAGTAGGCTTAATGTTCTTCGGGGAGAACATCATATACGCTATCGTAGGCTCGATGACAGGCTATCTCGGCGGCATCTCAGCCTCATACTTGACGAGGAAAATAGGCTTGATAAACCTCCCTGTGAACTACACGTCGTCATTCGTCATGATAGCTGTCGGTCTGGTGATAGTGCTGGTTCTGGCAGCGTCGCTCTACCCGTTCTACAGAGTCTCCGTCACAGTAACCCCGTCGCTAGAGAGGAAGTGGCGTCTCCAGACTAAGCCGAAGGGAGACTCGTGGGACATACCGATACCTTTCCGTATAAAGGAGGATGATAGGGCCGCAGGAATGGCTGTTTTCCTCCATGAGTATCTCTGGAATAAGAGGATAGAGAGGGCAGGAGTCTTCTCCATTGAAAACGTTGAGGTCAGCAAGATAGAGTCTGGGATTGGTATTAAGTCAAGAGTCTGGCTGGCACCATTCGAGCAGAACATAAAGCAGGATATGAACATAGTGATATTGAAGAGCAAGACAGAGCAGAATTTCCTTATTTTAATGAATCTAACCAGGGTGTCCGGACCCTACGACTCATGGGTCAGGTTCAACTATCCCTTTATTGATGAGATAAGGAAGCAAATGCTGATATGGAACGTTCTCAATCCAGAGGAGCGGGAGAAATACATACGTATGGCTAGGGAGCGTAGCCTAGTAGGTGAGAAATAATGGAAGAGGCTGCACGTGAAAAAGAAGCTTTCATCCCTGGGCTGACAATCGTATCGGTCTCCGCAGTATTGTTCGGGCTTGTGGTAATCGTGCCCGCAATAATCTATTTAGGCTGGGCCGTCGGCTCTTTAGGTGGGACCGAGAGGTTCATCCCGGTTTTCGTCACAATCCTCCTATTCACCGAGGCGGGGAGGCTCGTTAAGAGGTATATAACATCGCAGGAGGCTTACATAATATACTTCATGCTTCAAGCCATAGCCCTATGGTTCGTCGGCGGAGGAATGTTCGGCGATTTCCTTATAAGGTATTACTACAGGTCCGCCCCTTACACTATCCTATACGGTATCGCTGAAAAGCTTCCCACATGGTATGTCCCTGAGCTCGGGAGCTACGGCCCACTCCACAGGACTTTCCTCTCCCCAGACTGGGTGATTCCGATATCGATTTCTCTAGCTGTTAACGTTTGCGTGCTGATGATAGATTACGGTGTTTCTTTCATAACAAACATGCTCTACATAGAGATAGAGAAGCTCCCATTCCCCGTCGCACCCATAGACTACCAGGCGATTTCAACCCTTACTGAGAGAACACCTGAGAAAATAATGTACTTCTCTTTCGCCGCTGTGATAAGCTTCATCTACGAGTTCGCCATCTATGGGATTCCAAACATAACCTCGATTTTCCTAGGCAGGGCTATAACCGTCATACCGTATCCCTGGGTGGACTTAACCACGGGGATTGAAAGAATCCTGCCAGGAGCCGTTTTTGCAGTCGGAACTGATATTGCTCAATACATGGTGGGCTGGCTTATCCCGTTTAACGCCGCGGTATGGATGTTCATCGGGTCGGTGGCAGTCTGGGTTTTCGGAAACTCTATAGCGCTCAGGATTGACCATCCCTACTTCAGCATGTGGCAGAGAGAATGGACTTACGGCGCGTCAATCCAATGGTGGTGGCAGAGAGCAATCTACGACCTGTGGGCAAGTCCACAAGTAGGTTTAACACTCGGGATCGCGCTTGGAATACTTGCTGTAGGAGCCAAAAACATTGCGCGAGCAATCCTCTCCCTCAGACATCTTTCGGCAGAGCAGCTTAAAACATCATACTTGCCTTTCAGCTGGATAGTTGCTTTAATCGCCGCCGGGTCTATAGGCGGGTTGCTTGTTTCAGTCTCCCTTGCCCCAGAACTATGGTTCGTCTGGGTGGTGACCTGGACGATAGTTCCGTTTATTCAAGGTATTCTGACAGCCAGGGCCACTGCTGAAACCGGGTTATCTGTCACCATACCCTACATTAGGGAGGCGTTCTTCGTTTCTTTCACAAGGCCTGGAGACGTGGTCCCGTGGGTGGTTCCGACTCATGTGACAAGTAGCGCCGGGATAATTACGCACAGGGTCTACGTGGCTAAGCTCCTGAAAGTCAGGCCCCTGGACTACTACAAGGCCTACCTCATATTCTTCATAGTAGCTATTCTCCTATCCCTGCTGTACGTTTCAATATTCTGGGCGATGACACCCATACCTTCTGCCTTCTACCCCTACGCCAGCTACTCCTGGCCTATTTCAGCCCTCTACTTCTCCCTATGGGTCTCCAGGTCGATCGAGATTTTCAAGGTGGACGTGATAGCTATCTCAAGCGTCTTATCCTTCATAATGGTCGTCGTCTCCTCCCGTTTCCCAACGCAATACTTCTCCCCAATAGGCTTCCTATACGGTTTTCAAAACATTCCCGCTTACACGCTTCCACCGTTGATCGGAGCCCTGATCGGAAAATGGCTTGAGAGGAGAATGGGTAAGGATAAATGGGTGGTGCGGAGAGGAGTGATAATCGCCGGAACATTCTGCGGGATCGCGCTTGCAGTAGCAGCCGCTGTCGCCGTCACTATAATGGGGAGAGCGATAACAGCTAAACCTTTCTAGAGTTAGCGGCTGTGCTTATTTCCTTTTAGCGCGCCTATCTCGGAAGTATAGAGAATTAGTCGGTCTACCTCCGTGCTCCATCCAAGCTCCCTGGTGTGATTCGGATCCACCGCCTCAACCCATATTAGCCACCTGTCGCCCCTTATCTTGTCGAATAAGGCTTGAGCATAGGTGTGAATCGGGTACTCGGCGTGTTCGAAACGTGAAAGCGGCGTCCAAACTTTTTCGAAAATAGTTTCTAGATTAAGCCTTCCTAAATCAATACTGTAGGCGACAAAATGTTTGGTAAGCGCGTTTCCCCTTATCACGTCCAGCGTTTTCGTGCCGATGAAAATCAGACCCGTTGAGCCTGGGATTATTGAGCCGCTGAGCAGGAAGAAGTCTGGTTGACTCTTGCCGTCAACAGTAGGTACTCCAAGCTTAACCCAGTTCTTCCCATCGCTACCGACAGCCAACGCCGTCTTCACGATGCTTGTGCCCGCCCTCCTAGCCTTGTAGAGGCAGAAGTATCTGCCATCAACTATGTCTATAGTGGCGTCTCTCGATTCTCCACTGTCGTATTCCTCGCTTCCTCTGATTACGAAGCCTTCAGGCTCCCATGGGCCGGAAGGGTCTTCCGAAGTAAGTAGGAAGGTTTCCCACCTGCTCTCTGTGAAAGCCTTCCCCTCGACAACCAAGTTCTCCCTTGAAACATTCAGCGAAAGATAAAGATGGTATCTCCCAGTCAAAGGGTCTTTTAAAAGCTGCTGGTTCTCTATGCTTAGAATCTGGTTTTCCGTCATCTTGCTCAACTCTTCCTTAGTAATCCATGTTACCAGACCATAATTCTCACCGTCCTTCGACCTGTATATTTCCACAGCGTACCCTCTCTTCATTTCCCTCATCTCCCTGGGCCTACTCGTCAACCAGTATTCCCTATTCTCCTCATCGATCCACATTTTTCCAGCGCCGCACCAAGAGCCAGGGTTGAAATTGGGAGGGTCGAGGAGCACCTTGTTAAACCTTCTTTTGGAGAAGATGGCTTGAGGCGGGTATAGGCCATACCAGCTCATAACAACACTGAGAAAAGAAGTGTTATTTAAGGCTTCGCCATTGTTTTCACTTTTCTATATTGCGGCTCGTAGTCTTTTCCACTCGTCTATGAAAGCCTGAACATTCTCCCATGGCCACTGCTCGCGGATAGAGGGTACTGCGTGAAGAATAAAGCCTCTTCGGCCGAAAACTTGGAAAGCATTCTGAACTGCTTTACGCACAGTCTCCAGCTTCCCCTGGCCTATTTGGATGGGTGCGCTAACACCCCCCAGATACACTTTCTACCGCCAAGCTTCTAAGCCACGATCCTCATGTCTTGGTTTCCAAGAGCCGGCTCGATGCCGTCATAAGCGTCGAAAGGGAGTTCAGCCAAATAGTCTAATATGGGCATCACGCCTGTGCAAACCGTGTAGCTGCAAACCCTGCCGGCGGAATGTGCCAGCTCAGCCTCCTCTCGCAACCTTTCCCCCAAAAAGGTTTGTAGCTGCCTAGGGCTCCAGAAATCCGTGGTCTCGTAGAAGCCGTTGCGGCGCACAATGTCCACACCATTTTCGACCAAGGCTCTAGCCTTCACCATTCTTTTCTGAAAGGCTTCAACCTCCCGCCTTCCTGGAGGCATGTGCACATAAGCCCAGCGCTTAACATCCTCCATGTTTTCAAGCCAAGGCTTAACGAAGCGGGAAACGTAAGTCTGAGAGTAGCGGTATTTCCATGCCATGTGGCCAATCAGGGGTTCTCCTTACAGCGGCGGTAAGAGGCACGGCGGGCGTCGTGATCCCTCGTGAAGAATGGGATAGGGCTCACCCGGTGTCTCCCAAACCCTAAAAGATACTTCAGGATGCTGGCCCGCTGGAACATCCAAGGGTATAACAGGGTCGATGCCTAGCTCCTCTGCTTGTAACCGGAGTGCTTGCTCACCATAGGGATCTTGCTGTTGCCAGTCCCTATACTTACCAGGCTCAACCTGGGGCTCGCTGAAAAAAGTTGAGAGCGACACATAGTCCACATCCCCTCGGCGCATAGCTACTATCACGCGTTCACGAGAGTTCATCCATTTCTACCTAATTTACATCCAGCGACTTGCTTACACATATGTTTTTGAATCGTGTTCCTGATCAACTTTTAACGGGTATTCAAAAGGAGCACCGTATTAAACTCAGATTTAGAATATGTCTTCCGCGTAGGCTACACCTGCCGCATGTATGCCCCATTCTCGATATTTTAAGCATGTGGCTGAGTAATAAGCCGTATAGATGGTTCCGTCATCAAGCTGGACACTACTTGGGTATCCGCAGTCAGCGTCTGTCGCATAAGAGACTAAGGCGGCTCTCCTGTTAAACATCCATGATCGGCCGCCGTCGAGGCTTATCACCGCATGAACCCCGTAAGGTACCTTCCGGTGTCCAAAGGTTAGCAAAACCTTCCCGCTCTTAAGGTAACAAAGGTCCCCGGGGTGTTCACCGCCACCAGTCACCTGTTTAGGCTCAGACCATGTGTAACCCATGTCTCGAGAGCGACTGATGGCAACGCATTCGCCGCCACCCTGAGCATGGGGTCCGCGGAGGGCTGCCAACAAGTCTCCATCGGGTAATTGTAGAAGAGCGGTTTCATTATATCCTTTAGCGACGATGGTTAAATCCTTCCATGTGAAACCATTGTCCTCGGAGCGTAGAATATAGCTGGTCTCTATCGAGCCTTCTAAAGTATATTCTTGAGAGTAAACAGACATAAGAATAGTTCCATCATCCGTCTGAAGCATTCTCCCATAGGGTGAAACCGCCCCTTTAAACGGAAACTCCAGCGGCTCTGGCTTACTCCACTCCCTACCACCGTTGGTCGACCTCGTTACGAACATTTGCCACCTCATCCCATTCCTCTTCCACAACCCATTCTCATAACCCCAGACTCTTGCAAAGGCAACCAGCAGAGTACCGTCCTTCAATTGACATAGCGCCGGATTCCTATCGTCAGTCTGAGAAACAGTTACGATTCTTGGCATTGTCCATGTCTTACCCCCGTCTTTAGATAACGAGAGTTCCAAGCGGCCTCGTTGACCAACATGGTAATCCCCCATGCGGAAGACAACCGCTAGGTTTCCGTCACGGAGTTTAGTCAAAACCGGGAAATATCCACCCATAGGAGTTATAAGATATCTTCTAACCCGCTTAAGGGAACCAACCATCGCCTCATCGCAAAACTGCATTCCATACTCGAACTCCTCATCGGCTTTCATGTTTTTCCACGGCCCACCGTTTTTCCATATGCGGGCATTCTTATTAATTTTGATGTTCATGCTTGCGGGATAAGTATCACCATTGCCATTCGTATCCGCGTGCTAGCTGTGTAGGTGAGCTTTTCCTCACTATAGTCGCAGAATGTTAACGCAAGAAACTAGGAATTTAAGGTTGTTTTTCACACGCATCAAACGTTTTATTCTGCCCTAACCAATAACACTATGGTTTGAGGCCCGATTTGGAGTGCTAATGCCTTTAGTTTTTCTCTACAGTAAAACGGAGAATAAATTATCGTCATGTTTCCCTGCTTTAAAACATACTGTGCGAATTCTCCACCATCCCGGGTCCAAGGCAGAATAGGGATTATCTCAAACGATCCATCCTCATACTCCACTTTAACCCCGGCGGAGAACATCTCAACCTCAGATACGGGTGTATTACCGTAAAAACATTCATGGAGGCGGAGTATTGTTGGCGCAAGGTAGGTGAAGACTACTCCTCTGAAGACTATTTTCGTACCGTTCTCCAGCTCGCTCGCCGTTACCAGCAGGTATCTGAACCTTAAGCCTCCCACTGTAACAAAATCTTCTGAAAGATCCAGGTTTTCGTAAAGCGGTATTTGCCTTGACGCAACCCGATGAATCTCAGGGATCGTCACCGCTGATAGCAGGACAACGATTACAGCTAAACTTAGAATATTAAGCATCCTACTCTTTCTTACACTCATCTGTTCAACGAGCTGTGTAAACCGTAAAGCCTCCCTCCCATCGTCACTTATCACATACTTTCCATAGGCGTCCTGTTTCACAAGGTCTCTCAGCCTCTCTAAGTGGTACTGAAGATGGCCACTGCTCTCCATCCCCAGAGCCTTTTTAAGCTCCGAAAAGCCCATGGGTTCCTGCCGAAGAACCTTCAATATCCTTATCCTCACGGGATGCGCGAGAACGTCGAAGAGCTCAGCCCTTCTTATAGAATCATCCCTCTCCATTGATTCCGAATGTTTCACACATGATTTAAGGCTTTTCAAGTCTAAAATTCTGGACAAGCAGGAATATAGATACCTGATTAGGTCTAGAAGAGAGGCATTATATATGCACTTCTAAATACTCCTTAATGGAAGGAGGTGAGAAGATGAGAACAGTAAAAGTGCTGTCTAGGAGAAGTTCTACTATCTTAAGTTTTGCTCTAATTTCCTTTCTCGCGGCAATAGTGCTGTTACAGGGTAAGGTGAGGAGTCAAGCGGCCGGTCCAGAAAAATTAATCCCGATCAATATTCAAGCAATAAAGCTCGAGAATCCTACAAACGATCCGTACAAATGGCCCCCTCCGTTCGTAAGGGAAATCATGTTGGATGACGGAAGAGTATTGAAAGTTAACCTCTGGGGCTTCATCCTCAGGGCTACAGGGCAACTTATTAAAGAGGAGGGGTATTTCTGGATCGCATCTTGGAAGTTCATGTATATTGCCGGATCCCCTAAAGGTTCAAGCTCCGCGAAAGCCACCCTTCATTTCACATTCTTGACCTTTGAGAGGCCGGAGCCATCTTCAATAGGCGAACCAATCGGAGGAGTGCTTTCTCCTCGAGAGGCCCGCCTACATGGCGGTTTCTATGAACCGGCGGGTGCACCGATATGGGTAACAATCACGTGGGAACCGGCGGACAGGCCAATAATAGTATCTACCTACTGCGCCGAAACCAGAAGAGGGCAAGGCTATCAAATCACTGGAGGTAGCTGGACCGGAAACCTGACGGTACTCGACTCGGGAATCAACTATGTTGTAGTGGGGAACCCAAATGACGATGTCACTATAACGTATTCAGGCGAGTTAATCTGGCCATAATCCAACTCTATACTCAATCTCCTCTCTCTTATTTTTCCGCTTCGCTGTTTTAAACACGACATTCTCTTAATAAATTTGAGACCATGTTTATGGAATAAGTATCAGCGTCATCCCTTATATTCTGTCAGGCGATATGCGCTAAATAGTGATGCAGCGCACCTATACGATTGCTGCCCCTTCTTGAGAGAAATGTTCATGATGTTTCCTATGACCTTTGGCATCGATCTGCATAGACAGTTATTGCCGCGAAGAGTCAGGGGCCTCTTACTGAAGCCAAAAATATGAATAGGGCAGAAATATTTCACTTCTTTCCAATTTCAGAGGAAACTGAATGCAATTTTGAAATCAAGAATGAGTTAAACGCTTCCCTACTGGATTTTAGATTTAGCTGATGAAGTTACAGGCCTCATAAAACTTCGAGAGAGGCTTAAATACATGAGGCTTGAATGATGCTGGACAAACAAATTCAAATATTGGAAAATGACAGATGAAATAAAAATGAAGGCATGAGGTTTAGGAAGGTCTTTACGTATATTCTCCGTATTTTCTGATCAGCTTTATGTATTCTTGAAATGCGCTGAAAGAAACATCAGGCGGCACACTGTGGTCTGAACATGCTATGTATCCCCCGCCTTTTTTTGCGACGGGTATCTTGCGGGATATTTCAACCTCAATCTCCTTGGGGTTGCCAATCTTCCTTGCATCGAGGTTTCCAATGAAGGAAAGGGTCTTCCCATATTTCTCTTTCAGCTCGACAACATCCATTCCCGCCTTAACTTCCATCGGCTGTAAGGCCGTGAAACCAGCTTCGATCAATTTCGGGATCAACAGGTTCACGTTGCCGTCAGTATGCAATATGGTCGGCATATTCCTCACCCTATAGGCAGAGGTCATTTGAGCATGCGCCGGCTTCACGAACTCGTCGTAAACCTTCGGGGAGAAGAACGGCCCCTTGTTGTAACCTATATCGTCCCAAACCCACAGTCCGTCAACTCCTAGCTTAAGATAGGTTTCCACGATCCTTGAGAAATACTGGCCCAAATGTCTGAAAATATACTTAACGAGGTCCGGATCCCTGTGGATCGCGACTAACACCTTGTCCACGCTTTCCCCAAGTATATGTCTAGTTGCTTCAAAAGGGCCTATTATCGAGCAGAATACGGCGTAATGCTCCTTCAACCTCCTTATGCCTTCCTCAAGCTCCCTCTTAAACGGGTATCTGCTGCTTGAAACCCTGATTGGCAGCTCAGGGTCTAACAGGGGCTCAAGCTTCTCTTTAAAATCCTCAATCGTCGAGACCGATGGTGGTCCAGCGGGATGAGGCGTACCGCTCCTACCGATCCAAGCCTTCACCCTCACGCCCCAGGAATCTATGTATGTTCGAAACTTATCATTCTCTTCGAGTATGATGGTGTCATACTTAGGACTTACATCCGGACCTATTAGGTAGATATCGTAGCCAAAATAATCATGTAAGGAAACTCCTCTAGGCAGGCCCTCGCTATACCATCTCTCCAGGGTTTCGCCCCATGGGAAATCTATGAAGGGAACCCTGTCTGCCTCCTCGTGGTTTAACACTCTTAACACCCGTTCCCTCGAATCCATGTTTTTCAAAAATCCCACTTATTACTTAAATCTATCCCCTAAGACAAAAAGGGATGAGCCACATGTTCTCAAGCGGCTTTTCTAACTAGTAAAAACAATAGGGTTGAGAGCAGTGTTAAAAAGCTGGCTGCGTAAAATATGGATGCCGGCCCAAGGCTTTCCCAGAGAAGGCCTCCCAGTATTCCTCCAAAAACCCCACCCAAACCATTGCTTAACTCTATGAATCCCATTGCTTCCCCAAGGTTTTCACCGTGGCAAATCTCTGCTGTGAGAGTCCTCCTGGCGGGGAGGTCCATAGCCCCTACGAGACCGAAAACAAAAACGTAAAGCCCCATGGATGTAAAACTATCTGATAAAGCGAGAATAATCCAGGTTGGCGAGGATGCTGCCAGATGCGTCAACATCATTCTCCAGCTTCCCTTTCTTGTTGTGACCCATGCCCAGGGAAGGAAGCCGGCCGCCAGCCCAATGTTCCAAATCGAGATGACCATTCCGACTCCCGCCATGTCTAACCCAACGATTCTCTGGGCGAAAAGACTGATGTATGGGGAGATCATGAAGAAACCCAGTTCGTGAAAGAAGATTGAGCAACCGTAGAAGATTAGCCGTGGATTCTGCCTAAGCATGTGTAACGTTGTTCTAATGTCGACTGAGCTCGCTAAAACTTTCAGCCTGTTTCCAGGGGATCTGCCTGTTCCTCCAGCAATATAGAGAGAATAAATCGGGATGGATAAGAGAAAAAATATTGAGGCGGTAAAAAACGGGAGTTCTACTGTAAAGATTTTTGAAAGCCAGCCTGCTAAAAATGAGCTTAGCGACGACCCGGCTAGGGTTGCAAGATAGAAAACTGCGAAGAAGAGTGGAGCCTTAGAGGATTCCGTGCTTTCAAATATTAGGGCACTATTGTTAGGCGTGAATAAGGCTGTCGAAAAACCGATTAGAATATAGAGTGATAAGGCTGTGAAAATGTTTGCTGCGAAATACACCAGTATGCATGCTACGGCGCCCAGAATACTGGAAACTATGAGTGGGGTACGTCTACCGGTGAAGTCGGAGAGTCTGCCGAACGGCATGGAGGTGAAACTGATGATGCCCCAGCTGACTGAGTTTAATGCACCTATTTGACTCGGAGAGACCCCCTTGCTGTTGAAAAATGGGGAGGCTATAGCCCCCTGCATTGAGGAGGCTGCCTGATGGAGCAGGCCGCCTGCAAGAACACCTTTGAAATCCCTGTTTCTCCCTTCTTTCAAACCCATTGAGGAGATCCCGTCTAATCCTTTTTTAAATTTTAAAACTTCTATCTAACCCTTAAACTTGGAAACCTGTCTCTCACGAAGTTTTCAGAAGACCTGTCGTATGTTTTCTCAGCCCCCTTGGAGAAGAAGCATGCTGGAAGCTCTCCGCGTGCCCTATGGTAACTTATGCATTCGCAGCATATCCCCTTCTTGGGGCAATCGGGCCATGTGCAAGGACAGTTCTTCAAGTTTTTTTCTCTTTTGCAATCCATGGTGGAAAAGCTGAGCCTCAAGTATTTTAATTTTTAGTTTAGTTTTTGAACTTGGCTGACAAATAAGTTTATAATAATCGAAACCTCATCTGAAAACGAGTAATCATGGTTAAGATAACTGTTATTGGAGCAGGAAGCCTAGCTTGGTCGGCGACGCTGGTTCGCGACTTATGTTTGACTCCGAGCCTGAGAGGTTCAACAGTAGTGTTCATGGATATAAACAAGGAAAGGCTGAGCCTGATTGACGCTTTCGCTAAGAGGTATGCTTCTGAGGTTGAAGCCAACCTGGTTTTTGAGAAAACAACCGACAGGAGGGCTGCGTTAAAGGATTCAGACGTGGTGATAAACACAGCCATGGCTGGGGGCCACTCTTACTATGAAAACATGAGAAGGATCTCAGAGAAGCATGGCTACTATAGGGGAATAAACAGTGTTGAGTGGAACATGGTTTCAGACTACCATACCATATGGGGCTACTACCAGTTTAAACTTGCCTTGGATATCGCGAGGGATATTGAGGAATTAAGCCCAGAAGCATGGCTTCTCCAGCTCGCCAACCCTGTTTTCGAGCTAACCACTCTAATAAGCAGGGAGACTAAGACAAGAGTCATAGGACTTTGCCACGGCCACCTGGGTTATCTAGAGATATCCAGTATCCTAGGGCTTAACCCTAGGAATATTGATTTCGAGGCCATAGGCTTTAACCACGTTATCTGGCTAACCAGGTTTAAACATAATGGGGAGGATGCTTACCGTTTCATAGACGACTGGATTAGAAACAAGGCTGAAGAATACTGGAAGATATGGCGCGAGGATCAAGTAAACCCGTTCGACATACAGATGTCTCCAGCAGCCGTCGACATGTACAGGACCTACGGGCTTTTCCCGGTAGGGGACACTGTTAGGAGTGGAACGTGGAAGTATCATTGGAACCTTGAGACTAAGAGAAAATGGTACGGCTCTCTAGCGGGCCCGGATTCTGAAACCGGTTGGAAAGTATACTTAGATATGCTTCAGTACAACTTTGACACGATAGCTGAGGCGATAAAGGATCCGGCGCCTTTGACAAGAATGCTCCCCCCAAATCTTAGCCGGGAATCAGTTGTCCCAATAATAGACTCGTTGATGAACGATAAGGTGGGAGTCTACCAGGTTAACGTTTTAAACATGGGTGTGATTGCTGATTTGCCTGATGACGTTGCTGTCGAGATTCCGGCTAAGGTTGACGGGAAAGGCGTGCACAGGATGAGGGTTGAAAAACTGCCTAGGCGAATAGTAAACTATGTTCTCCGGCCAAGAATGATGAGGATGGAGTGGGCTCTTGAAGCGTTCTTAGATGGTGGTCGTGACACTCTTTTCGAATGGCTGGTGACAGACACTAGGACAAAGTCTACAGAGCAGGTTAACCGGGTCATAGACGACGTTCTTTCAATGCCGGAGAACCTGGAGATGGCGAAACATTTCAAGTGAATCCTTGCTTGCTAAAGTGTTTTCTGCCGCGTGGTCCAAGCGTTTTTTGACTGAAAGAAGGTTCGGCGGGAGAGTTAACATTGAAAAAGATGGGAAGCGTTACAGGATGAGTGAGTAAACTACGCTAGGGCAAGACCCTCCTTCTTAGCCTTTCTCTCCAAATGGAATATTGCAGCTTTCGCTAGAAGGCCGAAACCTAGTGTGAAGGCGAGTAGCATTCCGATCTCAACTTCCACAGGCCACACGGTGCTGGCTCCCATTATGAAGTGGCGTGAAAGATCAATCCCGTGGGTTAGAGGTATGAAGAATGCGATGATTTTCAACGGGTCAGGCATAAACTGGAGGGGTACGAACATTCCCGTGGCTATTTGAAAGAGGAAATTAAGGATGGACATTACTGCTGAAACATCTTTGAAAAGCAGTATGGCGCTGGACATTATAACACCTATCTGGCATAGGGCTAGGAAGGTTAGGAGTAGCGTGATGCAGGTCATTAAGAAAGCAGGTAGAGGTGGAAAACTGCCTAGGAGGATGAATGCTGTCGCAAACATAGGTATTATGCCGAACAATGTTCCAACAACAGCTTGGGAGACGGATGAGGAAAGCATGTAGACATATCTGGAGACTGGCGAGGCAAACGTGTACTCGATCTGACCCCTAGTTAACTCGTCCCTTATCTCCCAGGCTCCCCAGGTTGCAGCGCCCTGATAGTTTTGGAAAGCAACCCCGATTAATAGAAATACGGCGTAATTCGTGCTTCCAATCGAGCCGAGTTTAGCAGGGTCTATTACGAACCCGAAGATCATGAGGCCAAGACCCCATATGAAGCTCATTATCAACTCGACTGTGAAATTCAGCTTGTAACGCGTTATCTCCCTTATTCTCCTCCAGACTGTCATCCTGATCATTGTCAGAATATTGCTCATCCTTCCCCACCCTCAACCATTATTTTAAACGCTTCTTCAAGCGTTAGATTCTCTATCCTTATTCCAGGCCTCTGCCCTTTGTCTTTCAAAAGCTTGATCACAACCGGCAGGGTTTCATAAGCATCCTTACAGTAAATCCTAAGATCAGAGTTCTCCCGTTGAACACTGATAACTCCCTCGACATGGGTCAGCTTCTTCACGAGCTCTTCGTGAATATTGTTCCCGTTTATCTGAATGACCTCAGTTCTAGTGACTGATTCCCTCATTTTCTCCGGCGCCCCGTCGAACATAATCTTGCCCTTGTTCATCATGATAACCCTATCACCTAGCTCTTCAGCCTCCTTCATGTTGTGGGTTGTGACGATTATGGCTGCCCCTCTATTCTGAGCGTAATCCTTCAAATATTTTCTAACTTTAGAGGCAGTAAGAGGATCAAGAGATTTAGAAGGCTCATCCATGAACACGATCCTCGGCCGGGTTATTAGAGACCTCATTATTACGAAAGTCTGCTTCTGTCCTCCTGAAAGAGCAATGAAATACTGGTCTAGACAATCTTTAAAATCGAACTCCCTAGCCATCTCCTCAATCCTCTCGTTAGCCTCAGACCTGTGTAACCCGTGGAAAGCAGTAGCGAAGAAAATCAGGTTCTCCCTAGCGGTCAACCTGAAGAAAGCGGATCTCTCACTATCTTGGCCAGCGTAACCAATTATTCTCCTAACACTGTCGGCCTGAGAAACCACGTCGTAGCCGCCGACCCATGCTTGCCCCTCGTCTGGAAACAGGAGGGTGCTCAATATCTTTACTAAAGTAGTCTTACCGGCTCCATTAGGCCCGAGAAGACAGACTATTTCCCCCTGTCTGACACTGAAGCTGACGCCTTGAAGCGCAACCGTCTGCTTTCCACCGGACCTATATGTCTTGCGAAGACCCGTAGCCTGAACTAGGGTTCTCAAAACCGGTTTTTCCATGGTAGTTGTCTCTGCCGCGGCTCTTGCCTTAACACCCATGTTTTCATCACCAGACCGATAAAACTATTTTTAAAAATGACTCGCGAAATGTGAATTCTAAATGTAATTGTCTGAAGAGAGTCGCCCAATGCCTTCTAGGGTTGTTTCCCGCCATTTCAGAAATGCTTCTCTATGAATGCTTTTAAGAATTTTGCAACTTTTTACCCAAGTATTTGCCCACCCCACCCGGCGCGTGCTGCATTATGAATGACGATTATCTACCTCGATCTAACTTTTACCTTTCTTCCACGAGTGTTAACTCTCCGTCCTTTTTAATCACCACGAATAGTGCTGCCAGAGCTGTGGATGCCGATAGCGCTCCCATGTATCGCGTAAGGCCAGTTAAATCAACCGTCTGAGACACTACTTTGAACACGTAGTTGATCGGCTCGCTCTCCACAATCCGGTATAGCTGTCCATATAGGACGATGCTTACTGCCCGCGTTGTCAGGTTTCCCTCGCCACTGCTCAGGAACCCGTCGGAATCATAGGCTCCAGTAAAATAATGTATAGTCGTATTCACGTTGACAACGCTGACTGTCGAACCCGCTTTCACCATTACTGGGAGTCTAATGCTCTTACTGCTTAAAATTATCTGTCTGTTAGAATTGGCTGCATTGTAAAGCAATCCAGCCGCGTTCAACCTGTTTAGCAATATTCTCGTAGTGTCCAAAGATACCCTTGCAATCTGAGACTCCAGGTCTGGCAGCTGTATGCCCACGTAGTCAACGTAGGGGGTTCCTTCACACGTATATTGAATTGTTGTTGACTTTACAGTGTCTTGAACAGCCAACCCTGAGGAGGCGTAGGCTGCTCCAGCTAAAAGCAAAACCATGAAAACTGTGGTAATGGTTTTTGAGAAAAAGCCTAGTCCCCTCGTCTTCAGGTTGATAGGCATCAAGTAGGGGAAGAGGCTGTATAGCCGCAGCATTCTAAACATGGCAATCCTCCTTTTATCGACAATGAGCGGAAGCAACGCTATTCCCATTACGAACCCTCCTGCGTGAGCAAAAACCGCTGTGCTTCCCGCGGTCCTGGTGAAGCCGTAAATCACCTGTGTTGCAAACCAGAATATTATGTAGTAGGCGGCCTTGATCCTGAAAAACATTGGGAAGAGTATGAAGCTCCAGCCCACTACGAGATATGTACCCGGGTAAAGTATGAGGTACGCCCCCAGGATTCCGCTGATCGCTCCAGACGCGCCGATTGCAGGAACCGTGTATGCTGAAAAACCGCCTAGAAAGCTAAACGCGGTGTGGAATATGGATGCTGCAACTCCTGCAGTCAAGTATAAAAGTAGGAATCTTAACTTGCCTAGGATGCTTTCAACAGCCCTGCCGAAAACATATAGGAAATACATGTTGAAGAGTATGTGGAAGAAATCGGCGTGGAGAAACATTGATGTAAAAACCCTATACCACTGGAAGGGGGTTTCTATAAGCGAAGGGATGAAACCACCAATGCTCACCCAGTATTCACTGGTCTCTATGAAGAAACTCTCGTAGGAGGTTAAGACGTATATTAAAACATTAACCATTATTATGATTATTGTAACCGTCGGCTTGGTTTTGAAACCAGCTGGACTACCAATCGGTATGCCGAAGCTCGTTCTAAATCCGCCGGAAGCCATTTCCCTACTCATACCTCAGTGCATCGACAGGTTTAAGTTTTGAGGCTTTCCAAGCAGGGTAGAGGGCGAACACCATGGTGACAGTCAAACCGAAGACGAGGGCTCCAAGTATAACTGTTGGAGTTAAGACCGGTGTTATCGTGATGCCGTTTGATACTGCAGCCCGGTTTCCCTGCCGTATGATGCCCACTCTATCCGAGGAGCCGAATATCCTTAAAACAATTTGCGCTAAGCTCCATCCTGCGCCGATCCCGATTAAAGTCCCTAGCAAACCTATTATGGCTGCCTCGCACAAGAATATCAGTAGCACTTGATGATTCTTCATACCTAAAGCCTTCAGTATGCCTATTTCCCTGGTTCGCTCCATTACAGATACGATCATAATGTTCATTATGCCTATTCCTGCTACAAGAAGCGAGATTGCCGCGATCCCCGCTAGGAAGAGCTCAACCGTTGAGAATACGCTTGAAATAATGTTTAAGATGGCTGTTGAAGAAGTGACTGATACACGGCCTCCTAAGGCTTCCCTTATGGCCTTCGTCGCACTGTCGATTGTAGCCCTATCGTCATTCCTCAACTTAACGATTATCATCTCGCAGGTTTCAGTTCCGAAGAAGCTTTGAGCCTTCGAAATCGGAATATATATCCTGTTGTCTGAGGGGCCACCGATGGTGAATCCCCCGATCTCACGGAGAACAGCCGCAACTCTGCCTACATACGTTTCGTTTCTAAGTGGTCTTGCGGTCGTGTTGGTCCAAAGTATCTCTAACGTGTCGCCAGTCCTGCAGAGAATTGTTCCATTACCCCAAGGGTCGCTCACCTGCTTTCCTATTACGATAGCGTTGTCTTCAGGGTTTAACGGGATTTCCCCCTCCTCGGCTGCGAACGCGCTGCTGTAAATCTCCCTGTAGGCGGCAAAATCGACGCCAGTTACCGTAACTCGACGCGTCTGCCCGTTTGGCATTCTTATATAGCATATTCTTTGAATCACTGCTATTGAGGCAGTAACGTTATCCATCTCTTTTATTGTTTGAGCATCCTTAACCAACAAGTTGAACTCGTTTACGCCACCCAAACCCCCGCCTGCGGCGACGATTAGAGTGTCTGTTGCGAAACCTCTCTGAAGCTGTGCGGATATTGCTACTTGAAGCCCCTGAGTTATTGAAAGCAGTGCCACTATTGCGGCTATTCCAATGACTACGCCTAGCGTCGTTAAACCTGCTCTGAGTTTACGCAGCTTTATCGCGCTGAAAGCATATGAAAACAAGTCTATTATCCTCATTTCAACTCACCGTCTCCCTGACAATCATGCCGTCAAGCATGTACACTATTCTCTTAGCTTCCGCAGCCAGCTGCTGATCATGGGTAACCATTATTATTGTTACACCCTTATCCTCATTAAGCCTTTTTACGAGCCTTATTATTTCGTAAGCGTTTTTAGAATCTATGTTTCCAGTGGGTTCATCCATAAGCAAGAATCTCGGGTTGTTGGCTAGGGCTCTGGCAATCGCGACGCGTTGCTGCTCGCCCCCACTGAGCTCCGTCGGCTTGTGATTCATCCTGCTTGCTAAACCAACCATTTGCAAGAGTTCCTCAGCACGTTTTCTCCTCTCGCCCTTGCTTAAGCCGGCAATCGACATGGGTAGTTCAACGTTCTCCCTTGCTGTGAACCTCGGAATAAGGTTGAAGAATTGGAAGACAAACCCTATTTTAATCCTTAAATCCGCAAGCTGGTTATCATTCAGGGCTGACACATCAATGTTTTCGATGAAAAGCTTTCCCCCCGTAGGCTTGTCTAAAGCTCCTATCAGGTTTAGGAGAGTCGACTTTCCGCTTCCCGAGGGCCCTAGTACTGAGAGAAACTCGCCCTCCCTCACTTCAAGGTTTACTTCACGAAGAGCCTCAACCGGAATCCTGCCCTGCATGTAGGTTTTCCTGAGATCAACAGTTTTAATGATGGTCTTAGCCATTTCTCCAACACCATCCTACTTAGACAGGTATCTCCAGGAAAGCACTATTCCTATTGAAGAAAGCACGGTGGCGAAGAAACCTAGGTACATAAAGTCAGTGGTAAGCTTAGAAACGTCTAAAGTCAGGATTGTCAACTGCCTTAAAGCGTCTGTCAGATAGCTAAGCGGGTTTACATAAGCCACTGCCTGCAACCAGTCCGGCATTAAAGTGATTGGGAATAAAGTGTTGCTCGCAAACATCAGCGGCATAGTGATTAAGCTTATGAATTGCATGGGCCTCTCCAACTTAGTTGATCTTAGGGAGAATGCTAGGAAAACCGATGAAAGCCCTACGCTGAGAAGGAATATTGCAGCGTAAACCCCAAACATGTTAATCAGGGTGAAGCTTGGGCTCAACTGCAACCCGAATATTGTTGCAAGGGTCAGGATTATCGTGGCCTGAAGCATCGCTCTTAAAGTCGCGTTAAGAACCTTCGAAAAGATTATGGCACCGCGGGGCACAGGCGTGCTCAAAACTTTATCTAGGAACCCTAGACGCCTATCCCAAACTATAGACATTCCGCTGAACATAGTCGTGGTCATAACTATCATTGAAATCATGCCGATGGACATGTAGCTGAAGTAATCCGTTACCCCGAAAACGTTCCTCATAACGTTAGCACCAATATCTGAAACCGTCTGCTGGATTATCTGGGAAACCATTGTACCGCTAACATATATTACTCCGTTAGCCGGAGGAATCACGTAGTTTCCCGGTATCGGAATTTTCTCCGGAACCTCTATGTTGCCCAGGTTGCCTGCTGAGAACATTGCAGCCAGGTTCATCGACTTCCCTAGAAGCCCCATCCAGATTAAAGGCTGGATCACGAGCATTAGAAGCATTATGGGGTCGTTTAACCATTTTTTAAGCTCCCTGACCGTTAAAGCCCACAGGCCGCGGAGAAGGCTCGGATGATACTCTTTCACTCTGCTCATCTTGCCCTCGCCCTCCTAATGGTCATCCTCTGGCTTCGGAAAGCCTCTTTAGACTCCTCCGTGTCTCGCATAGACCTGCCCGTGTATTCCAGGTAAACCTCGTTTAAAGTTGGTTCTGTAAGCGAAAGCCTGGTCACAGTATAGCCGTTCCTTCTGAGAGCCTCGATTATCAGAGGAGCGGTTTCCTCCCCCGACTCCACCTTGATCCTGTAGGAACCATTCTCGTTTCTAACCTCCTTAACGTTTTCAACGCTGCGAATTATGCTACTGATGTCAACATCCTCCTTTATGCTTATCGTAATGATGTCGCCGCCTAAACTATGCTTCAATTCTTCGGGGTCTCCGGTTATGATGATTTTCCCATAGTCGATTATTGCTATACGGTCGCAAAGGGTGTCAGCCTCCTCCAAGTAGTGCGTCGTCATGAAAATAGTCATGTCATATTCCTCTTTCAAACGCTTAATGTAGTTCCATGTTGCAGCCCTGGTTTGGACATCTAGACCTAGCGTCGGCTCGTCTAGGAAAAGAACCCTCGGCCGGTTTATCAGGCCACTTGCGAGCTCGAGTCTTCGCCTCATCCCCCCGGAATAGGTTTCAACCTTCTTATCTTTGAAGCTGGTGAGTTCAACGAGCTCCAGCAGCTCAACAGCCCTCTTCTTCGAGACTTCGCGTGGAATGCCGTAGAGGTCTGCACATAGAATGATGTTCTCGTAGCCTGTTAAATCCTCGTCTGCCGTGTACTCTTGTGGAACAACGCCTATAACCTTCCTAACCTCGTTAGCCTGCTTCACAACGTCGTATCCTAGAATGGAGGCTGTACCTTCTGTCGGCCTTAAAACAGTTATCAGCATATTTATGGTGGTTGTCTTACCGGCGCCATTGGGACCGAGGAAACCGAAGATTTCACCGTGTTTAACGCTGAAGCTCACATGGTCGACTGCAACCAGATTCTTGTTGAAAACCTTAGTAAGGCCTGTAGCAACTATGACTTCCTTAGACACTCTGAATCTACCCCCTAATCCTCTTGTTTAACTCTTCTATTTTTCCTGCAGCTTCCTCAAGCACCCTGACTACTTCTGCAAGATCCTCCTTAGTCGCCCTGCCTCTTGAAAGAATCATGAATTCCCTGAAGGCGGAGAAAAGACGTTTAATAGGATCGTGAAGCCCCCCAAGTCTATCCTCTGGAAACCTGCCGACGAAAGGAGGCGGTGGAAGTAGGAGAGGGAAGGAAACCATTCTTTCGACGAGCCTTTCCCTTATCTTACCCTTCTCCTCAAGGAGTTTTCTACCCTTGTCAGTCAACTCGTAGCGTTTAACCCCTGTCTCATCCCTTGGAAGAGCCTTTATGAACCCTTTTTCATGCAGCCATGTGAGCAGGGGGTAGATTGAGCCTGGGCTCGGTCTCCAAGCCCCGTGGCTTTCCTCCTCAATCCTATCCATTATTTCAGAGCCGGACATGGGCTTCTCACTCAGCTTTTCTAGAACCAAGTATCTTAGAAGACCCTTTGGCGCGTAAGCCATATGCCTCATCCAGTGCCTAAACATGTCGCTGTCGATATCGATAACGATATATAAACTTTACTGTTCTCCAAATTTATTTCTTACGAGTAGGCTCACGCTAAAGATATAAACCCTTAAAACAAATAGTCGCCATGCTAGTTAAGATACCTTTCGGAAAGGGCTTTGAAGAGTGTGAGATTGAGGATTCCAGGATCCATGCTCATCTCGAGCCATCTTGGCCCACGCCTGGTAACCCTGATTTTTTCATTGAAAACGCTTTATCGAATCCGATAGGGTCTAAAAGCCTTGATGAGCTTGCCGAGAGTGCGGGCAGGATACTAATTATTACTAGTGATAACACTAGGCCCGTCCCGAGTAAAACTACTCTTCCAAGGCTTATCTCAAAAATGAAGAAGGCGTCGCCACAGGCTTCTATACGGCTGCTAGTGGCTACCGGGCTACACGAATGGTCTCCCAGTGGAAGCGAGTTGAAAGAGAAGTTCGGTCAGGCGCTGGACTATTTAGATGAGTTTGTTATTCACTCGGCTAAAAACGTTGGTTCGCTGGTTAACCTCGGCTCGTTGTCAACCGGCAACAGGCTTTACGTAAACACTCTTTTAAAAGAGGCCGACCTAGTGGTTTCTGAGGGATATATTGAGGGCCACTTCTTCGCAGGCTTCACCGGGGGGCCGAAGAGTGTTCTCCCCGGCGTTTCAGGGGTTGAGACCATAATGAACAATCACTCTCCGAGAAACATTGATCATCCGAACGCCAGGTGCGGTGTTGCTGAGGGAAACCCTATATACGAGGAGATGCTGGAGGCAGCAAACATGGCAAGACTCCGCTTCATTCTGAACGTCGTGTTAGACGGTAGGAAGCGGATGCTTTCAGCCTTCGCAGGAGACCCGATTGAAGCGCATAGAAGTGGCCGTGTCTTCACTTTAAAATACTGCGGTGTGAAGCCAGTCCCAGGGGATATAGTAATAACTTCAAACGGCGGTTATCCTCTAGACCGAAACCTCTACCAGCTTGTTAAAGGTATTTCAAACGGTGCCCTGACGGCTAGGGAGGACGGTGTAATCGTGGCGTGCGGCGAATGCGTAGACGGGGTTGGGCACCAAGGGTTCTACGAGATGCTTGCCTCCTCAAGCAGCCCAGGCGAGTTTCTAAGGAGACTTAGGTCTGGAGAAATATGGAGGGAGGCGCAATGGGAGGCCCAGGTTTTGGCGAGAGTCTTAGAGAAGTTTCGCGTGATAGTTGTCTCAAGAGGCGTGGATTCGAAAACAGTTGAATCCATGCATATGATGCATGCGAAAAGCCTGAAGGAGGGTTTGGAAATCGCTCTTAGCCTCAAGCCTCTGGGGAGGATAACTCTTCTCCCCGACGGCCCTTCCACAATACCTCTTCCACAATAAGCGGTTAGCAGCATACTGTCTATGCGGATTATCTGCCTACATTACCATCTGGTGAATTCAACCGTCTTATCTCTCTTAGGCGGGATGCCGGATGTGTGCACAAGATACCGGATCTGTGAGGAAGCCTCGATCATACAGGTGACGTGGTAAGCCTCTTCCAGGAGCTTAGCCGCGGCGAATGTTCCGTGACCCCTCACCACAACCCCCTTATAGTGTTTAAGCGCCTCCGAAACCTTTTCCTCAAGCTCCTTGGAGCCGCTCACTTCTTTAACAACAAGCACAGGTACTTTTCTAAGCACGTAGTCTCCCTCGGCATCCATCGGAATTATCTCGTCGAAAATCAGTGAGCAGACTATCGAGTAGGGTGGGTGAGCATGTACAACGGCCAGTGCTGAAGTATTAAGATATATGGCCCTGTGAACCATGGTTTCAGAAGAGCTTAATAGTATGGAACTATCCTCCTCGAAAAGGTCTACTTCAACAATGTCCTCAGGCCCTATCTCGTCGGCAGCCGCACCCCTCCTTTTAATATACATCTTATCGCCAACCCTAACGCTTATGTTTCCGCTATGGCTAACCATGTAGCCTTTGTCGAAAAGCTTCTTGCCATACTTGCTTATCTCCTTCCAAACCTCGCTTACACCACTAATGTTCAATTCTCTCAATTTTCCTTCTCATTAAAAGTAATATTTAAAGACTCTGGGCGTTATTACGCAACTCTTTCCCCATCTTGTTTGCAATAATCTGCCTGAGCTAGTCTTACTCCTCCTCGATAAAGATGAGGAGTTCGCTATGCTGGGAGACTAGGGTTATCTGAAATCTTAAAGAGGCTTGATAGGCTTGAAAAACTAGGTTAGGCCGTGGGAGGATCAGAATAAGCTTTGGGAAGAGGTTAGGAGCATAAGGAGCGAGATCCGATACATGAGAGCCGAGTTAAGAGCTTCGGAAGAGCTGTTGGAAGGACTTTACAACGGCATTCGTGGAAATCATCCTGGAAGAGAGGGTTACGCTAGGGCGCGCTCCAATAATCTTCAAACAGCACCAACTAAAGGTTTACACTCCCCAACTCCCATGGATTTAAGCATAGCTATTTTTTAATTTTTTAATTCACATAAAGAATCGTATACGTTGCATTGGAAGCTCATTCATTTTTTTAAAAGAAGCTATCACCTCAGCTTCTGGAAGCAAGCTTGTTGCCCCTGTAAGCATGATTTCCAGTTTAACCCTTCTGTCTAACCATCCAAGTCCAATTTCTCAATTGTTCTCCTAGTTGGGCGCCCCTCATTATCCCATCCTCTTGCCCTATAATACTCGTTAAGCATTAGGTCGAGCTCAACAACCTGCCCCTTTGTTGGTCCATCAGCCAATGGCTCGCTTAGAAGCCTCTTAGGAAGAGTATCATCCCTCCTGCTAAACCCCTCTCTTATGTTGAAAAGCCTCTCGAGGTTCCATATTCTCTCGCCTACGAGCATGAGGTCTTCAGCCGTATACTTTACGCCGGTTGCAGCTGAAAGCATCCTTGAGTAGTATTCTTCGTCAAGCCCGTATCCTGTGAACCTGCATGCTACGAGCGTATCCATGGCTGCGTAAAGGTTCTGCTGGTATATCACTAGGCCGGCCTTGTTGACCGTCGAAAACCTGTCTATCCTCTTCGGAACCCCAAGTATTTCCAAGCCTATCATATACGACCTTAGGTGGCAGCCTCCCCTGTTGCTTGTGGCGTATGCTAGCCCCTGCCCCTTCGCTCCCCGGGGGTCGTAGGCGGGCAGCTCCAAGCCTTTAACATGCATGGCTGCATCTGGATCCCCGTATTTCTCAGCGAGCCTACGCGAGCCCTCTGCAAGATCGTTTCCGAAGCCCTTCCTGTAAGCGGTTTCCTCAATCAGCTCCATGATTTTATCCCCGTCGCCCCACTTTACTTCCTCAGGCGTCAAACCCTTCTCGCTAAGCTCCATCGCGCAGGCTATCGTAACGCCTGTTGAAATAGTGTCCAGCCCAAGGTCGTTGCACAAATTGTTTGCCCTCCAAATCGTCTCAAGGTCCCAAAGCAGGCAGCAGGAGCCAAGTGAGAAGACTGTCTCATACTCCGGCCCCTCGCCCTCAGCACTGTCTAGACGAGTCCTCCTGCCGCACGAGATCCCGCATCCGAAGCATGCCTTAGGTTTAACAAGCAGCCTCCTGGTTATCTCCTCTCCAGCAATATTCCTTGCCTCAGGCACGAAAGTTGCCTGGAAGTTTTTAGCCGGCAGCACGCCAAGCTCGTTCATAAGATTTACTAAAACAGCCGTCCCAAACCTGGGTAGGGCTTTACTCGTAATAGGGTTCTGGCCGAAAACCCTGTTGCATTCTCTGACTACGAAGAGAAAATTCTCCTTGTCGGCGATTTCAACTGTCTTGCTTCCTTTTGCGACGATTGCTTTCAGCTTCTTCGAACCCATTACTGCGCCGACCCCGCCTCTCGCAGCAGCCCTGTAGTAGTCGTTCATTATTCCCGCTATTCTCACAAGGTTTTCCCCCGCAGGGCCTATGCACGCTACCCTGGCTTCCTTCCCGAACTTTTCAGTCAACATGCTCGTGGCTTCAAACACTCTCATACCCCAGTATTTTTCACCGTCTAGAACCTGAATATCCTTATCATCCATGTATATTATCACCGGGTTTTGAGCTGCTCCCCGGATTACGAGCACATCGATGCCGCATGCTTTGAACCTGGTTGCGAAAAATCCTCCCGAGTTTGCGTCGAATATCGTGCCTGTCAACGGGGATTTGGTTGACACGGAGAACCTGCCTGAAGTCGGCGCAGCCGTTGCCGTAAGCGGGCCGACTGCGAAAACCAGCACGTTATTCTTGCTTAAAGGGTCAACTTCAGGGCCAACGTTGTCGTAGACGATTTTAGCTCCTATTCCTCTTCCACCGATAAACCTGAGCTTCTCATCCTCATTCCACGTGCGAAAAGTTATCTTTGAACTAGACAGGTCTACCTCGGCGATTGATCCCATCCAGCCTGCCATGTTAAGTGTCGGGAAAGATGTCTTGTAAGTATTTATAAGTGTATTGTAGGAATACTCGGTAAAAACATATAAGCATGAGGAGGCTGGAAGAAACGGAATGAAGATTCTGGTTAAGTATTTCGCCTCCTACAGGGAGGCTGTGGGAAAATACGAGGAGGAACTGGAGCTTACACCCGGCTCAACCGTTAAGGAGGTTCTCGAAGAGATAGTTTCGAAGCATCCTGGAGTTGAGGTTGATAAGGAGGCAATAATTGTCTTAAACCAGAAGATAGTTAGGGATAATCCGGAAGTTAAAGATGGCGATGTTCTGGCAATTTTCCCGCAGCTGGGTGGCGGGTGACAGTTAAGCCTGTTGACGGATGTTAGCCGGAATAAGCCTCGTGTTTCTATGGAAAGTAAAGTTAAAAAGTGACTGAAAAGAGTTAAGTGGGAAATGAAGTTCTCAGTCCAAGAGAATCTTGTTCCCGGTGCTAATTTAGAGGAGAAGCTTAGGAAGCTTGAAAACTATGGTTATGACGGTATTGAGCTTTGGGGGAGACAGGAGCTCGGCGGGGTTCTAAAGAATGTTTTGGATGCGTTATCCACCACTAGCGTTAAGGTGAGCACTATTTGTTCAGGATACTCGGGAAGCCTGCTTTCTCCAAGAAGAGAAGACAGGGAGGCGGCATTAAAAGGGATAAAGGAGAGGCTCGAGTGGGCTAATAGGCTTGGTGCGGTAGGGGTTATAACGGTACCGGTCTTTGGGGAGGCAACTGTTCCAGACCTTTCTCCTCTTTTCAAAGACAAGTTTGAACTGGAGTGGAAGCTGGCTGTAGAAGAATACAGGATTCTTGGGAGGCATGCGAGGGATGTTGGAAGCATAGTGATTGTGGAGCCGCTTAACAGGTATGAGACTCACTTCCTCAAGACGCTTTCTCAAGCCGCCTCGCTCTGTGAAGAAGTCGGCTTAGACGAGGTGAGAATAATGGCTGACTATTTCCACATGAGTATTGAGGAGGTTGACATCGGGTCAAGCCTGAGGAAACATCTTGAAAAGATTGTTCACGTGCACCTTGCTGACAGCAACAGGTTGACGCCAGGAAGAGGACATACTGATTTCAGTTCTTTGAGGATTCTGAGAGAAGGAGGCTATAAGCATTATCTTACCTTGGAGTGCGGCGTACCCGGCGAGCCTGATGAGGAGTTGAGAAGAACGCTAAGCTTCCTTAAATCATTCTGATAAAGTAATCCGGGTTAAGAGGTAAGACAAGAGTTGAAGCCTGTTGATCGCGTGCTCACTACGCTTAATCATGAGGAGCCCGACATGGTTCCCTGCCTCTGGGCTGTTGCAGACGGCCTCAAACAGCTTCAAGAAGCTTTCAGGGCCAGAGAAATGCCCCAGGATCTTGTGGGCGTAGGAAGCATTCCGGAGACAAGGGTTTTAGAGCAGGGTTCTGAACACAGGCTTTTAGAATCCGTTTTCGGAGACGTGCATCGCGTCTCTTACAAAGTGTATTATGGTTACAGGGAGTTAGTTAAGCCAGCCGTCTCAAAGCCGGAGGATCTTAATAGGCTTGAAGAACTACGGTTCGAATTATCTAGAGAAAATGTTAAGAGGATCAGGGTGAATGTTGAGAAAAACAGTGATCGCTTCACCTTCATAAGTCACGAGAGCCCTTTCGGCTTAGCAGCATACTCCTTAAGGGGTTTCAAACAGTTTCTAACAGACATAGTTGTTAACCCGGGTTTCGCCAAAAAGATTCTCAGTTTCGGAGTTAAGGTGCTTATGGAAATGTCAAGGCAAATAATAGAGGAAACAGGTGTTAATGCTGTCTGGCTTTCAGGCGACCTGGGTGATCGCAACGGCCCATTCGTGTCGCCAAACCTCTACAGGGAAATTCTAGAGCCATTTGACCGTGAGCTTTGCAGGATCTACCATAAGCTGGGGACCTATGTTTTCATCCACAGTCATGGTAATCTGAACCTTATTCTTGACAGGCTGGTTGACGCGGGGTTTGACGGCTTAAACCCTTTGGATGAGGCTGAAAACATGGTTCTCGCTTCTGTGAAGGAGAAATACGGGAGCAAGGTGACCCTAATACCTCAGCCGTCTACCTATAAATTGGAGAAGATGCCTAGAAGCCTGATAGAGAAATATGTTGCAAACCAGCTTCACGCCGGGGCTCATGGCGGAGGTTTCATATACTACGGTGTAATAGTTAACATGCCTCTTGAAAACGCTGAGGAATACGTTAAGGCTTTTTTAAAATTGAGGAGTTACCCGTTGCGGTGCTGCAGGAGGTGAGTTGCTGTATATTGTCGTCGGTTAACGGCTCAGCCTCTGCTTTACGCATTTCTAAGCAAAAGGCTTAAAAGATTATCGTGGATTTTTGAAACGATGTCTTCATGAGCATGATTGAGAAAACCATAGTCTACTTTAGCACGCCTGGGAGGATCAATACTGAGACTGTTCTAGTTTTAGCGAGAAAGAGGGCTGAGGAGCTCGGCATAAGAAGCATCGTCGTCGCGTCTACAACGGGCGAAACTGGAGTTAAGGCCTCGCAGCTGTTTAAGGGCTTCAACCTGGTTGTCGTAACCCATCATACGGGCTTCAAAGAGCTTGGGCAACAGGAGTTGACTGAGGAGAACCGTAGAATAATAGAGGCAAACGGCGCTAAGGTTTACACCGGGACGCATGTCTTCATGAATGTTGAGAGGGCGATAAGAAGCAAGTTTAACACCGCTTACCCTGCTGAGATAATGGCTCAGACCCTTAGGCTTTTCTGCGAGGGCATGAAGGTGGCTGTCGAGATCGCAGCAATGGCTGCTGACGCTGGCCTAATACCTGTGGACAGGGATGTGGTGAGCATAGCTGGAACCGGTAGGGGTGCTGACACCGCTATAGTTGTCCAGCCTGCTAACTCTTCTAGGATATTCGACATGATTATTAAAGAGATCATAGCTAAGCCTCTGAGCAAGGCATGAGGAGTAAAAAGGCGGATGGTTGAACATGGCTTTGCTGAAGCCTGTGATAAAAAAGAATTTGGAGGGCGTAGCGCCTTGTTCAGCCAGGTAGGGAAAGGGCTTAGGTTAAGCAGGATTTTCTCTAAAGACGGGAAAACGCTGATCATCGGTCTTGACTCTACTTTCGCAGGCGGACAGGTTGAAAACCTGTGGAGAACGCGAAGCATCCTGACAAGCGTTTTAAAGTCTAATCCGGATGCCGTCATCCTTAGCAAGGGACAGGTCACCGGGCTGGAAAGCCTGATCGGAGGCAGAGGGCCCTCTGTTATAATAAGGTCTGATTTCACGAATGCTGCGGTGGGCTATTCGACACTGCCCCGTAAAAAACTCGAGCATGTTAAACTAGTTAACCCTAGAGAGGCTTTGACATTGGGTGTTGAAGGTGTTGCCGCTTATCTTCTCGTCGGGGATGAGGATGAGGAGGCTAGAAGTATTAGAATTGTTTCAACACTCGTCTCGGGCTGCCGAAAGCTGGGGCTTCCACTCCTCGTGGAGACAATAGCATTAGGTGAGCGTGTCACTCAGGCTAACCGCCTAGACTGTTTAAAGCTTGCCGTCAGGATGGCTATTGAAGCGGGTGCCGACCTGGTTGCAGCACCATATGTTGGAGACGAGAAGTCTATGCGCTCCATAGTCGAGGTGTCTGGTCAAACCCCGGTTGTCGCAGTTGACGATGCTGGGACTCCTCTATCAGAGCTTAGGAACGCTCTCTCAGCAGGATGCCTAGGCCTTCTTTTAAGGGAGAGACTGGCCTCGGGCGACGTTGAGGAGACTGTTGCGGAAGCCAGGCTTCTAGTCCACGGGTGTTAAGAATGCAGATCGGCAAGAGGCTTAGGCTGAAAAGAATATTTGGCGAAGACGGGAGAGCCGTGGTCGTCGCCGCTGACCATGGGCTTATGCTTGGACCAATAAGGGGCGTTGTCAACCTGAGGGAAACACTTACCAGGGTTATTCAAGGGGGTCCAGACGCCATTCTTCTAACCCCTGGGCAAGCATCCAGTCTAATAGACCTTTTCTACGGAAAGGATGCCCCTGCACTCTTGGTAAGAGCCGATTGGACGAACGCGTTCAGGGACAAGACCTACACTCTCCCGGCCAGAGTCATACGCGACGTAGACACAGTGAGGGTGGAGGATGCTTTAGCCCTAGGAGCCACCGGAATAGTAGTATACCTTTTCATGGGTTTGGGCGACGAAGACGAGGAGGCTAGAAACATTGAAATGGTATCGGTGTTTTCACGCGAATGCGAGAAACAAGGCATGCCCCTCATAGTTGAGCCCCTCCCAATGGGTGAACGGGTAACGAAGGCGAACTACGTCGACCTCGTAGCTCTTTCAGTGAAGATCGCCGCTGAGCTTGGTGCGGATGCGCTTAAAGTCCCATACACAGGCGACCCGTACACTTTTGAAAAGGTTGTTAAAACTGCCGGTGGAATACCGGTGCTAGCCTTAGGTGGCTACAGTGGAGTCACCGTAAGAGACTCGCTGGAGGTTGTTGAAGAGGTCATGCAGGCGGGTGGTTCCGGAATCGTCTACGGAAGGAACATAGTGCAGGCCCAAGATCCCGGGGAGATGGTAAGGCTCGTAAGGAGCATAGTGCACGAGGGTAGGAGCGCCTTGGAGGTGGTTGGAGCCGCCAAGAAGGGGAGGATTTCCCTCAGGGTTGAGCCAGCCCTCTGCGTCGGCTGCAGCCTGTGTGCCGCTGTCTGCAGCCTCTACCATGATGGGAGCATAGATATTGGGCGTGCTAGGCTCAGAGTTTTACAGGAGTGGCCAAGCGGAGCCAAGCCGGTTGTATGTGTTCAATGCGGGAAATGCATATCCGTCTGTCCAACTGGAGCCTTAAAATGGGGCTCGAAAGGTAATGTTGAGCTTGAGGAGAAGCTTTGCACATCCTGCATGGCTTGCGTGGAAACATGCCCGCAGAAGGTCATCGTGTTCGACGAGAAGAGGAATATTCCTCTGTTTTGCGACCTTTGCGGCGGGGTTCCCCAGTGCTCGGAGTGGTGCGGCACAGCAGCCATAAGGATCGTAGAGGAGGATGCTTAAAATGAAGGGTGGCTACACGGGCAGGGTTCTAAGCTTCGACCTCTCCTTAGAAAAGGCTAAAGTTGGGGACTTGAACGAGAAGGAGGCTTTCCTACTGCTCGGTGGAAAGGGTCTTGGAGCCCTTCTCCTCTACAGGAGTCTGCGAGGTAAAGAGGATCCTCTCTCCCCTGAAAACCCTCTCATAGTTTCAACAGGGCCCTTGACAGGGACGATTGCTCCAACAGGCACTAAGTTCAGTGTTCTAACTAAAAGCCCACAGACAGGTGTTTTCCTCGATTCAAACTGCGGAGGAATGTTTGGAGTGCAGCTTAAGAGAGCCGGCTACGATATGCTTATTGTCAAAGGGGCTGCTGAAGAACCCTCCATGCTAATAGTTGATGAAAACGGTGCTGAGCTTAGGCCCTGCAGGCTATGGGGCGTGACGACGTTTGAAACAATCGCGGAGCTTAAGAAGGAGTTTCCCAACCGCGGCATCCTAGTAATCGGGCCCGCGGGTGAAAGGCTTGCTCCAATATCCGGATTGTTGACGGACGACGCGAGGTCTGCAGGCCGTGGCGGCTCTGGTGCAGTAATGGGCTCTAAAAGGCTTAAAGCAATAGTAGCGGGAGGCAGGAGACCAATAGAGGTTTATGATGCTGAGGGGATGAAGAGGGCTGCCTGGGTGGTCAGGAGGATGCTCAGGCTGCATGAGGTTACTGCGAGAAGCCTTCCGAGACACGGGACGGTGAACATAATAGAGGCTGTCAACGAGATGGGGGCTCTCCCAACGAGAAACTTTCAAAAAGGCAGGTTCGACGGCGCGGGCGAGCTTTCAGGGGAGAAATGGAGGTCCGGTCTTTGGAGGAGGGATAAGGGTTGCTACGGCTGCACTATAAGGTGCGGGAAAATCGCTGTTTTAAACGGCTCATGGGTCGACGGGCCGGACTACGAGACCATCTGGGCGTTCGGTCCAAACTGCGGTATCAAAGATACTAAAACAATAGCTATGGCTAACTATCTTTGCGACGACTACGGCTTAGACACGATAAGCACCGGCGTCACGATAAGCTTCCTAATGGAGCTCTACGAGAAAGGCTTCATCCAAGACTTGGACGGGTTGAAGCCCATGTGGGGGGACGAGGATGTCTTTCTCAAGCTTGTGGAGAAAGCGTGTAAGGGCGAGGGGTGTGGAAGAATGATTGAGCAGGGTGTAGCCAGGGTGAGCGGAAAGTTCCCGGGCAGCGAGGCCTTCGCAATGCACGTGAAAGGATTGGAAATGCCTGCTTACGAGCCGAGGGCCGCTAAAGGAATGGGTCTTGGCTACGCGACCAGCGACCGGGGGGCGTGCCATCTTAGAGGATACACTGCTGGGCAGGAGCTGCTTGGGTACGGTGGGGGCGTAGACCCGTACACTATTGAGGGCAAGGCTAGGCTAGTGATAGATAGGCAGGACGAGAAGGCTGTGATAGACTCTTCAGGCCTATGCTTCTTCGCGTTTTACGCAATAACTCTTAAAGAGCTGCACCGCATGATTGTTGCCTGCACCGGGCTCCCCTATAAAGACTGGTATGAATTAATGAGGATAGGGGAGAGAATCTACAACTTGACGAGGCTTTTCAACATTAGGGAGGGGTTAACCAGGAAGGATGACACTCTGCCCAGCAGATTCTTAAAGGAACCCATGCCCGAGGGACCTGGAAAAGGACAGGTGGTTGAGCTTGAACAGATGCTTTCCGAATACTATAGGCTCAGGGGTTGGAACGAGAAAGGTGAGCCTAAAAAGGAAACTCTTGATAGTCTAGGGTTAAACGAGCTTCTTAAGACGAACGAATAGTGTACTGGAAACTTTTTCCATTATTTTTTAATCGCTTTTCAATGATGCTTTAATACACTTGTAGGATTATATTGAAAACGGTTGGGTCTCAGCTAGATTCACGTCATTCCCCAGATTAAGCCATATGTTTGGTGAATGCAATAGGCCTCTGCCGTCAAGCGTATACTCCTATGATATCCATCATCATAGACAAATCTGAAAGAGCCCGCAATGAATTCTAGTGTAATGATCCTTGAGAAGGTTATTGATGCAAAAACGACAACTGAGATTGTTTATGAGCCATGGGGCATGAAATGTATAAGTACAATCTATAAATCTAAGATCGAGCGGGTAATAAAAAGGAGAAGTTAATGTTGGCGAAGTCATAGAGTTAGCTCTTTCTGGATGCACAGTTAATGGAAAGCCAAGGATGGTTATAAAAGAAGACCCTCTGTCAAAAGTTGGGGAGCAACTCATATTATTTTCTGAAGCGTGTCAAAGAACTTGAAGGAAGGTTTAGAATTCTGGGTCCATGGAGAAGGTTCATTGTAATTTCTAACAAGGTATATTCTTTGGGTGCCCTTTACCCGGATTCAAAAGAAAGCTCATTGAATGTAAACGGAGTAGACTTGGAAAAATTCTTAAAAGAAGTACAAGAAAACATGTAAAACAATTCTCTTTAGCACGAAAACAGTTGCCCTGCATTGTTTCGAAACGTATTCCCAATGATGCGTGGATTGTTTTTTACTGCTTTAATCATCGTCTTAACATTCTCTACTGGAGTTTTCGGATGCAGGGCACAGGCTGGAGCCACTATTCTGATTCCGAGGTTTAGGCATGAGAGCGAGGCTTCAACAATGCTCTTCTCATCACCTTCCAGCAGTAGAAATGTACTTACTCCTCCTGCTAACGTTACGCCTCGGATCAAGTCTTTCGCAACCCTGAGGTTGGTTTTAGGGTCTACGTGGAAGACTTTAACACCTGTCTCAGGTATGTCTTTCAAAATCTTTAAAGTGTCTCCGCATATGTGTAGTATACAGGGGACATTTAACATTGAGGTCAACCGTTTAAGAGGCTCTACTTCGACAGTTCTGAAGATCATGGGGTTAAGCACGTCCGGTGATGAAGCCATGTCCTCAATCACGATAGCATCCGCCCCGGCGGAAACAATTTCCATGGCGTAATTCGCTATGGATGCTGAAAGCTGGTAAGTGTAATCCTTAATGAGATCCGGATCCCTTCTACTTAGCAACATGGTTTTAGCAGGGCCAAGCAGATAGTTGAGAAGGGTGAAAGGACCCGTGACGCCGCCGAGTATAGGAAAACCCGGTCCAACCGCTTCCCTAAGGTCTCCGATTACGTCTAAAACCATACTCGTCCTACCTCTCCCCATAAAGTTGAACTCTTTTATCTTCTCCAAGAGTGTCCTTGGTTTAGGGTAATGACCCTCGAAGTCTAGCTCAACGCCGAGGGCTTCGGCTTCAACACACTGGTCGAAAGGGACCCGTATCGTTTCAAAACCAATTACTTGCTTAGCTGCTAAGGCGGCTTTAACCATGTGTTCACGGCTCCTGTGGACTGATGGCCATGTTGAGCCGCATATATTGAGTAACTCTTCAGTTAAAGGGCTAGTTATTGCAGTTGCCATCGGTCTCACCATGTTTTCACCGCGCACTAGTGAGAGGAAGAGGCTTCTCCGATCCAAATCGCTAAATAAAATGTTGGCTTATTATTAGCTTTTATCGTGGTATCAGCTGGAAAGAGAATTAAACAAAAAGGTATTCCGGATGAAGGTCTTAGGGCTGTTTTCGAGTTAGCTGGTCATAAACACGGGCATGGCTTCTTTCCAAGAGGATTCGTAGTTGAGTATAGTCCTTAAGATACTGATGGTGTTCCACACGCATAGAATCAAGGGCTGTCAATATTCTTGACAGCCAGTCAATGTCGATAGAATTATATTTGCCACTCTAGCATTTGTTTAACAGGTGATGTTGCATGAGTCCGGATGAAGACCTTTTTGAGACTCTGTCGCATCCCCTGCGGATTGAAATACTTAAGCTACTGGCCAAAGGTTCTATGCGTTTCGCTGAGATAAAAAGGAGCTCAGGATTAATAGTAGCGGCCTCCTAGATTTTCATTTAAAGAAGCTTGACAATCTGATAGGCGTAGATGGTGAAGGCCATTACGTCTTGAATGAGAAGGGGGTTGCAGCATTACAAGCGGTTGAAATTATATCTAAATATGGTTGGCAGAAAAGGGTGTTCTTCATAAACCTTTTAATATATATTCTAATGAATTCATATGTCTTTTTAACAGACATAAAGTTAGCTTCAATAGTACTGGCTACAAGTACATTATGGATAGTATTCTACAGTTATTGGACATTCTTCAAAAGGCGTGTACATCTTAAAAACATATAAGAAGGCAGCCTTATTCATGATCATGAAAAGAATGATAAAAATAGGGTGCTTGAAACATGACGTATTCACCCCCAGTTTTCGTTAAAGAGCTCGTGGTTAAATATGGTTCTTTCGTTGCTGTCGACGGTATTTCATTCACCGTTGAACCCGGGGAAATATACGGACTTCTCGGTCCCAACGGGGCTGGTAAAACCAGCACTTTGAAAAGTGTTAACCGGGCTTTTAAAGCCTGCTTCCGGGAGAGTTGAAATATTCGGCAGGCCTCTTTCAGACGAGGTTGCTGTGAAAAGCATGATGGGCTATGTTCCGGAGGAGGTCATTCTGATGGATTCACTAACCCCAAGGGAATTCCTAGAATTCGTCGCCTCCATTAGGCGTCTAAACGCAGACACGGTTAACACGCGGCTTGAGAAACTGGTTTCAGCGTTTCAACTCAGAGAGTATTTCGACACACCTATCGCAGCCCTTTCCAAGGGGAATAAGCAGAAGGTCGCGGTAGTAGCGGCTCTGATGCACGAGCCAAAGCTCCTAATTCTAGACGAGCCCCTGATAGGGCTTGACGCGTTCTCATCTAAAATACTCAAGGAACTGTTGACTTTCCACGCGAGCAAGGGTGGTGCAGTGATTTTTTCAACACACATCATGGAGGTTGCTGAAAGACTCTGCACGAGAGTGGGTATAATAAACAGGGGGAGGATGGTTGGTGAGGGCACAGTCGATGGTCTTCGAAAACTGGTTAAGAGCGCGGAAGGCTCCTTAGAGGAAATATTCTTGAAGGTGACTGAGCAGGAGGCTGGAGTCCAGGAGATAGTTAAAGCATTGGAGGCGTAGGGTTAATGAATACTTCTGAACTCTGACAGCTGTCGAAAAAGGTTTACAGGGAGATAGTTTTCCAATCGTTCTTCTCACTCCGCGTAGGCGGGACCCTGCCTCAAACGGGTGACGTTGAGAAAAACATTGCGAAACTAGTCAGTAGTGCCGAGGTTAACGCTACCTTCAGTAAGCTCATGATGGCTTTTTTCATAGGTGTAATAGGTGTTTTCACTTTCTTCTCAGGCGTTCTGCTTGAAATGGACAGGGAGCTTGCTGCCGCATGCGGTGTTTCATCAATGCTCAGCATAGTCCTCTTCATGATAGTTTTCATGGGGTTACAGGTTGCGACATCCTTTGTCTCCTCCAGGGTTGCAGAGTTCCTCATCCCCCTACCAGTTTCAAGCGGGGATGTTTCAAAAATCCTCCTAATGTGCTTCATAAGGATCTTCGACATTCCATTAATAGCGGCGGTCTTTATACTCCCAATAGCATACGGGGTCTCATACGGCTCTATCTCGGGTGCTTTAACCGTCCTTCTTAGCGTCGTAACTACGGAGATATTCGCATTGACTATAGCTGTTTTCCTAGCCCTATCCTTCTACTCTAAAGTGGTTAAGGGAGGAGGAGGCTCAGCGTTGAGAACCCTCATGAGGCTCTTCTACATGCTGGTCTGGATTATTCCGATGTTTCTCATGTACGCGGTCACGAGTTTCGCGATGCAGATGGTTAACCTGATGAAAACCCTTACTCGGAGCCTCTCTCACCTGCTTACATTGCTATACCCTTTTTCACTCGGCTTCTTAGCTTCATTAGCTACCTTCTTTAAAATCGATGACCCTAGTATTGCTGCCCTATCAGTAGGCTCCTCGCTTCTCTACCTCGCCCTGGCAACATACTCTTTCAAATGGCTTGTCAAGAGGGTGGTTGGGATAGGCTTTGGAAGTGTTGCCGCAGGCAGTAGGGTGGAGGTTAAAGAAGTCTCCATAAATCCTGGGCCACCTTGGCTCGGGGTTCTTAAGAAGGATCTTAGGATCGCTTCAAGGTCTCCCTCCTACTTCAGCATACTTATAATGCCGGTTATACAGGTCATAATTTTCAGCTTCTCCTTCAGCTCCCTATATTCAGATGTGAGCGGCGCTCCAGCGGAGCTCCTATCTTCCATGCTTCTGCCCCTATTCATGTTCATGGTTTCTTTACTTATAATACTATTACTTCCTCCCATGCTTCTAAACACTGAGAGCATTGCTTATTCCTACGTTGGAAGCCTGCCTTTAAGAAGCAGGACGCTGATTCTTGCTAAGACAATCCTAACGTCAATCGTATACCTGCTTTCGCTCCTCGTATCGTTGACGATAACTATGTTAAGAGCACCAGGACTCATACGCATATTCGCGCTTTTCGGAGGTGTTTCCACCTTCTCCGCCGCTGCTTCAATAATGTTTGAAACCCTTCTGATCTCAAGAATACTTGGGCAAACCGTCTCATCGGGAAACCTTTATTCAAAATTCCACTATTATATTCTCCCATTGATACTGGGCTTCATGGTTGCAATGGTTCCAACCCTAGTATACTTCATGACACTGCTTCTAACAGCTTCCTTTGTTCTAGGCATAATCTGTTTAACAGCTACCTCGATCCTGGAGTTTTTAATCGCAGTTCTGCTTCTAGTTAGAAAGGGATAGTCGAAAAACTTAAATAGATGACTTTTACATAGATAAAGATGGTGAAAGGCATGAGTGAGGAAAAAGAATTCCTCCTCGGCAAATTTTTGAAGTCTCGAGGATTCATAGTTGGCCTAGTAATCTCCATAGTGATGATGCTAATACAGCTTTCAATAGACTGGACCAACGTTAATCTGACGCTGTGGGGTATGAATGCTGGCGCATTTCTAGTCCTATTTGTGCTGGCAATACTTGGCTACTTTCTCAGTTCCCTGAGGCTCAGGGCAGACGAATACGCTATCGTTTTCGCCATGGTGACGGTGAGCCTTGGCTTCGCCTGGTCTGTAGCCGTACCATTTTCAATATCGATTTTCAACACAGCTTGGGAAAAACAATGGTGGTACATGGGATACTGGGTGTCCACAATACCGGGAGCCCTGGAGATGAGCCCCCTTTTCGGAGTAAAGGACGCAGAGGCGGCTTTAGCTGCTTTCACCGGGGGAACCTCTGTTCCTTGGGCGGCTTGGGCGCCTGCGTTAGGCTACTGGATCGTCTTCACGATAGTCTTGGTAGTATTCATGATTTCAATGGGGATGATACTTCGGAAACTATGGATAGACATTGAGAAACTTCCGTTCCCATATTTGAACATTACTAATGAGCTTATCAATTTGGGTCTTGGCGTAACCGAGAAGCCCCGCGTGAAAAAGATACTGATAGGCATACTCATAGGCTTTCTACTAATGCTCGGGAACCTAATAGATGCCTTGGCACCCGGGAGAGGATGGAACCTGTGGCAGACCTACCACATTGAAGCCTTGGAGGTCGCATTGCCCAATTCAAGCTGGTTCTTCAGCGTTTCACCATCTCAGCTAAGCTTATGGTATCTCGCACCGCTGGATGTTCTCTTCACCGCCGTAATCGCCTGGTTTATATTCGCAGACATTATTCCAGCCATATCAGCTTGGGCAGGATACGCGGCGCTGCAGGCACCTTGGGGAAGCTCCGGGGGAGCATGGCACAACATGGCTTCAGGCGCTATCGCACCTGTTTCCGGCGGTATGATCGGATGGGGCGCGATGATCGGCTTAGGCCTCTGGCTTCTCGTCTACGCAAGGAAATACATTGTTTCCACGCTTAAAAACGCGTTTGGCAAGAAGGTGCTGGACGAGTCTAACGAGCCGTTCTCGTACAGAACTCTCTGGCTGGCCTTCATAGTTTCAATCGTGCTGCTCATAGTGCTCATGGTCGCCGTCTACATTCCAGTCTGGGCAGCAGGTATAATCGTAGTATATACTTGTCTCCAGTATGTTGCGACATCCAGGATCCGTGGTGAAAGCATAGCGAAGGGTGACATTCCCTGGGAATCACAGGAGGTTTTGGCCACGCTATTGTCTCAAGCAGGCCTCTACTCGCTCGTCGGACCCCAAGCATCGGCAGCGTCTCAAGCTGCATACGGGCCAGGTGCCTACACGGCTTGGAACATGGGTTACGTGGTGACTGGGCACTACACGTGGTACTGGGGCGGCGCGGGCACGCCTCAGAGCGCTCAGCTTGAAGCCTTCAAATTGGCGACTTTAACCAAAACACATAACAGGGCTATGGCTATTTCAACCATTGTGGCCATGGTCCTCGCTGTCCTCATATGTCTCCCGCTGTGGCTGGTCTTCACGTACATGATTGGGATTGACAAGGGCTTCGGGCATGGCGGCACCCTCTACAGCCAGTGGGTCAGCCCAGCATGGTGGAGTCAAGAAGCCATTTTTAACGCTGCTTTTAACCAAGCTCAAGGCTGTTCCTGGTTTAACTGGAACAAGGACCTGCTGGGACTTGAGCTGGCGAACTGGGCTGCAGGCTTCTTCCTCGCCGGAGTTCTTCTCTGGGCTAGGGTTGCATTCGCCCGGTTTCCATTGAATCCGGTGGGTCTCATCATAGGCTTGTGCCAGCCTGCACACTGGCTTTGGGGCTACCTTCTTGTCGCATGGGTTTTGAAGTTTATAACGTTTAGAATAGGCGGCTCAAAGCTCTATGAAGAAAAAGGCGTGCCGCTGGCGATAGGGATATTCCTAGGCTCATTCATAGTATCCATAATTACCGACATATTCCTGCCGGTTGCACAAGCAGGAATAGAATGGGCTCCTGCTGTTCCAGGTTGATATTTCCCCCTTTTTTCTATACTTTTTTAAACAGGATTAGGCATGAAGGTGAGTAGGGAATGCCTCTGCAGAGAAAAATCCTGCTTCGAAGAATATTGAGAGTAAAGCTTAATCAGCTGCCGATTATCTTCTTCTTATGCTCAACGATCGTTTTTAACGCTGTTTATAAAGTGGAGGCAGACGGCCTGCAGGCCTTTAAAAATGGCGATATTTTAAACACCATTAACGTAGACGCTATTCGCGGGCACGTAAAGTATCTATCCGGCCTAGGATGCAGGACTCCCGGTCACCCGGGCTATGAAGCCGCTGCGAAGTACATCTATGAAAACTTCGTGAAAACTGGTCTTAAACCGGGTCCTTACGGTTACTTTGAAAACTTCACGGTTCTAGTCCCCGTGGTTCACGAGGCAAGGGTTCAAGTATTATCCCCGTTCCAGTTTACTCTTGACAATGTTTTAACAATGTACCCGATGGGTCTAAACCCGGGTGTGACTCCCCCGGAGGGTATTGAGGGGAGGCTGGTCTACGTTGGGAAAGCATCCCTGTCGGAGCTTGATGGAAAAAACCTTAATGACACGATAGTGCTTGTGGACTATGAAAACAGCGGGAATTGGATTCGCACGGTGATGTTTGGTGCTAAAGCAGTGCTGTTCGTTGAACCCGAAGCCTATAATAACGTTCAAAGTTCTTTAAACGCTAGGCTTCCGGATGCACCTCGATTAGCTTTCAGGGGAGGAGTCAACTACCTAGGCATCCCGCTAAATATTCCTAGGCTTGTGGTTTCAAGAAGGGATGCGGAGAATCTGATCGATCTTCAGGCAAGCGGTGAGGTTAAAGTAAGAATTAGGCTGAATGCTTCCTGGGAGGAAAAGCCAGCTTGGAATATTTTAGGCGTAATACCTGGAAGGAGAGAAGAGGTTGTGATTTTAAGCGCATACTATGATTCACAATCATACGTAGTTGGGATGGCTCCTGGAGCAGATGAGGCCATAGGCATTGCGACGATCATGGAGCTGGCTTCCTGCTTTAAGGATAATCCCCCGGAGAGAACCGTATGGTTTCTTGCTATAGGCTCTCACTACGGAGGGTTAAAGGGCTCTAGAGATTTTGTGGAACGGCACTTCGAGGAAACGGGCAAGAAGATCAGCATGTGGATAAACTTCGATCTGGCTTCCGACGTGAGCGATCTAGGAGTGTTCTTCTGCGGGTACAACTATTATTTCGAAGCCTCCCTCTTAAGGTATACTTGGCTCCGTGATAGATTATTCGGGTCGCGGTCCGAGGTGAAGAATATCCTGCAGAACCTGGGCCTCGACATAAATGTTGAAGACGGTTTACGCGTGAGGGAATGGAGAACATACTTGCCAACTAACCTTGCTTTCGACCATGAACCGTATGTTGTGGCGGGAGGAGTCGGCATAACAGTAGCTACCGCAAATTCTTTCAGAACCTTCCGCTCCACGCCTTCTGACACCTATGAGAATAGTCTCGGCTCTCAGAGAAGGTTTGAAAACACTAGGAAACAGGTTAGGTTTATTGCAGCCTTAGCATCAAGCCTGATAAACGGTCCTGACTTCGGAAGCAAGGGCATTGGGCCAACGAGGTACGCTTTACAGCCAAATGCAGGCGGGTTCGTTACTTTAACTGGGAAAGTTGTTACATATGATTATGCGAAGGGATGGTTTAAGGAGGTGCCTCACGCACTGGTTTCAGTCCGCCTGTCTTATATGGAAGGAGGGTATTCTCCACATTTCTACTCTTTATGTAAAACGGATGAGAACGGCGTTTTTGTGGTTCACGGACTGCCTTCAGAGACAACCTATACGGGTGCGCAACAGCTGGGCGTGGGAGTTGCTGAGGTCGCGGTTCCAAAAGTTATTGTTGAGGCATTCGTCTTCAACGATAATGGAAGCATTATGTATGCCCCAGAGCTGTGGCAGCAAAGATCCGACGTATACCCTATTTCTTTCCAGGTTGACAGTGGGCGTATCGGGACCCCGGATGCACCCCGCTATTTTCCAGTCTTCCCATGCGGCTCAATAGTCTTATTCAACCTTGTTCCGCCGGTAAACCTGCTCGGGAGCATCTCTATTCTAGATTCGCGTGGTCACACTCCACCTACTTCCTACGGCTATGTTCGCGACAGCTTCATTGAGGGCGAAGACATAACTATGATATTTGTCCCCGAAGACGTGCCTATTGAGGTTATAGCCTACAGCCCGGGAATACCTTTTCCCCAGGGAGTTTTGAAAAGTATTACTGAAGAGAATCGCGAGGGGCGAGGCTTCTCGGTTAAACAGGGTGAGACGTTAATCATCCTAGCCACTCCTTTAAGGCTTGTTAAGGATTTTCATCTTTTGAACAAGTATAGGCTTGACTTGGCGTCAAGCTACTTGGCTGCGAGCGCTCCCGCCTTAGAGTTCTCCAAAAATACGGGTAGTCTGTTAAACGAGGCTTCAAGATGTTTCTCGGCTGAAGCCAGGTTTAATTATTCTCGCCTCGTTTACGCTACTTATGCTGCTTGGCAGAGCGAGATAAACGCTTACATGTTTACTAGGGGCCTAATTTTTGAAATAATTTCGTCAACCCTGTTCTTTTTCATACTTTTAGTTCCGTTTTCAATACTCTTTGTCGAACTCGTGTTCTCGCCGAGAAGCGGCCTGCAGAGAATATCATATGCGTGCGGGGCCTTCGCGCTTTTTACATTTCTGCTCTACTGGTTTCACCCTGGTTTCCACTTGGCGACAAACATCTATATAATGCTGGTTGGCATAGCGATCCTGGTTTTCGTCACCCCCGTCATAGGAATACTGTGGGGCAGAATATCAGGCTTTATCAAAGCGTTTAGAGAAGAGATAATCGGCAAACATTTCGCCGAGATAAGCCGGTTCGGTGCAGTTCTCATAGCTTTCTCAATGGGCATATCTAACATGAGGAAGAGAAGGCTGCGGACTACTCTTACGCTTGTAACAATCACGTTGATAGTGTTCTCCCTTATTTCGCTAACATCCATATACTTGATATCAATAGTCAGAACCATTCCGAAACCCGGGAAAACCTACTATGACGGAATACTAATAAGTGAATTCAGGTACCTGCCATCATATCTGGAGGGCCTTCTCAAAACGGAGATAGGAGACGAAGCAGTGATATGTCCAAGAAGCTGGATCTATACTTCCAGCGGCTACGTGTCAGTCTTGGGAGGGCAGGTTCCGGGGGCGAAGATAAAGGTTACTAAGATCACGGGTAACCTGTCTGAAACGCAATACGTCTTCTCCGCTTTGCTTGCAGTCGTGCCGGAGGACCCTATCTTCGAGCAGGGCATTACTCTTCCTGGTTCCTATGGGCTACTCGGTTCTTACACGACCATAATACCGAGGGAGGCTGCAGATGCCTGCGGCTGGAGAATAGGCGATATAATTTATGTTGGCGAAGCCAATCTGACTATCGTCGGAATATTCGACTCTTCCATTCTCAACAGCCTAGTGGATTTAAACCTGCACAAGGTGACGCCCATCAACTGGGGTGTCCAATGGGCAGGCGGCATTCAGCATATTCCCGCCCAATCCGTGCTTATAGTTCCGTACTCGCTTGCAGAAAGGTTAGGCTATCCTCCGATGCAGATAGTCGCTAAATTCCGTAATCAAAGCAGGGTTTTCGAATTTGCCCAAAGCCTGTCTAACAGGCTGCCGTTTGTCGTTTACGCTAGCGCCGGGGGCCAGAGGGCCAATTTCCAGCAGCAAGCATGGTTCTCGCTCAGAGGAATAGAGCACCTTGTTTTCCCGATTGTCATTGCAGCTCTGGCAATCTTGGATGCGATGCTGGCCAACGTGTATGAACGTGTTAGAGAGATCGGTATTTTTAGCTCACTGGGGCTCTCGCCCCTGCATGTTGCCGGTCTCTTTCTGTCGGAAGCGTTAGTATATTCTGTTGTTGCTGCAGTCCTAGGGTATGTTGTAGGACTTGTGGGAACTAATATCCTCTATATGTTTCAATTAATGCCGAAGGACTTTTACCCTAACTTCTCCTCAACGATCGTAATTTTAACAGTTTCAATATCGATATTAACAACGATAGCGTCCTCCGTCTATCCTGTTATGAAGGCTTCAAGGCTGGTCACGCCCTCGGTGGAAAGGGTTTGGAGGCTTAAAACCAAGCCTCAGGGCGACGTCTGGGACATACCGTTACCCTTCACCTCCTCGCCTGAGGAAACCGACGGAATCATAATGTTTTTAGTCGAGTTTTTCAAGGCTTTCACAACGGCTGAGGTGGGCGCCTTTAGAACGGACAATCTCACATTGTCTGAAAAGGTTGAAGAAGGGGCTGTTGAGAAGATCATAATCGTTGACACCACTCTGCCTCCTTTCGACATGGGGATCTCGCAGAGGGCTGAAATACTGATTCGTAAAGATGCTGGCGAAACCAATTTCAAATACGCTCTTCGTCTAAATAGAAAATCCGGTACGCTTTACATGTGGCAGAAAGCAGGATACAGGTTTGTAGACAGTCTCCGCAAACAACTACTCATTTGGAGGACCCTTCCCGCGGCAGACAAGCTGGAAGTGATTAAGAAAGCCTGCGAAATACGAGAGACATTTAAGGAGGCGAGGAACCATGAGTAGCGTTAAAGGCGTCTCAGGGTTAACCTGGAGGTCCTTCCTAGTGATACTCTATGGCATAGTGGTTCTTTTGCCGGCGGCAATATGGTACCAACTTTACAGCGGCGGTAACCTTAGCTCTGGGATCCAGTATACGCTACTATTGTTTGCCGTTGAACTCGGGTTTCTGGCTGGACACCCGTTAAGCAGGCAAGAGGCATTCCTAATATGGATGATGGGGCATCAAATCTGCTTTGAGGTTGTAAGCATCCAGTGGATATATGCAACCTGGTTTAGAACCAGCCCCTATGCCTATGGGTTGAACATACCGGATTGGTGGGCTCCTGCTCCAGAGACAAACCTGTTTATCTACAGAACATTTTTCTCACCCAGCTTCATCACACCTATTTTCATATCTCTAGTAGGAGGGCTACTTTGGAAACTTGCAGACATGTCTATGGCGTTCATTGCGAAAAGCATGTTCATCGAGGTCGAAGATTTGCCGTTTCCAACCGCTCAGGTCGGGGCTGATGCAATTCTGACGCTTTCGGAGAGGACGGATCCTAGGAGAACCCGGATTTTTACACTGTCGGCGGCACTGGGCTTTGTCTACGGTCTTCTAGTCTATTTGCCGGCACTAGTGCTGGGTTATACGACGATTCCAATCCCATGGATAGACCTGACTAGCAGAATAGAGCCGTTTCTACCTGGAGCCTCGTTCGGCGTAGCGACTGATATCATAAGCATCGTGACAGGGTTCATACTTCCGGTGAGAGTAGTCCTAACCCTGTTTGCAAGCGGAATGGCTTTCTACTTCTTCGGATGTTTCCTCACCAGTTCCGAATCACCGTTGCCAGCCCTTAGGGGGCTGTTCAGCTATTGGTCTCCAGGCTCCTCTCTTTCAACAATATACCAGCATTCGCTTTTCGAGCTCTGGGTAAGCCCAATAATAGGCTTAGCCATAGCTGCGGGGGTCCTCCCAATATTAAGGAACCCTCAAATTTTCATTAACTCTCTGAAAAGTCTCTTGAGAATAAGGGTCGGCAAGGGTGTTGACAATTACCCATTATGGTTCCTTCTAGCACTGTTCTTCGGCTCAACCGTTGGGTCGGTTGCTCTTTTCACCTACCTGATACCTGGTCTCCCAGTAACTTTTATACTGCTGCTTCTTGCTCTTTCCTCAGGATGGTCATTCATATACACTTTAGTGGGCACAAGATCCTATGGTATAGTTGGTTTTAAGCAGGATGTTCCATATCTTAAGGAGGGAGTATTCCTCGCATACATGGGTGCAACAGGCTTTAACGATACCAGAATATGGTTCGGCCCACTTATTATCACTACTTTCGGGGCTGATTTTTGCTACTTCATGAAGATCGGTCAACTTTGCAACACGCCTTCAAAGACCATGTATAAGACATACTTCCTGGTTTTCCCAATCGTCTGGCTGGTTGGCTTCATCTACGTGTCTGCCTTCTGGAACATCGCGCCAATGCCATCCAACGTTTACCCTGGTACGAATATTTACTGGCCTATTCAGGCTCGATGGCTCCGCCTGTTCGCTTCAGGGGGTGCGGCTGGCCTGCTCAACCCGCTTCTCGTAGCCGGCTTCTTCACGATTGGCCTAATTGTTTTCGCCGTCTCCGAGGCGACGCGCCTAGGCATTCCTGTCATAGCTTTGTCTGCAGGCACGGCGCAACCATTACCTTACTCTGTCTCCCTACTGATAGGGATGATTATTGGAAAACTGGTTGAAAAAAGAATAGGACGAGACTTCTGGTCGCGCTACAGGAATGCGATAGTCGCCGGGATTTCCCTGGGGGTTGGCTTAATTATAACGATTAGCGTGGCTATAGGGCTGATTTTGAAAAACATGTGGATACTTCCATACTAGTTTTCAAGCTATCTTTTTTCTAGCCAAAACTTTCAGAAAATACTTTTAAGCCAGTTTATCGAATACATCTGCTCGTGGTGTAGACCATGATTATCGGTGCATGGTTTCACCCTTCCGGTGTCAGAAGGGTTGAGAACTCGGGTTTTAGCGAGGCTGCGAAGACTGGTATTAACGCCGTCAGAACCTATAACTACGAACATTCTGAAAAAATTGCAGGAATCATTAAGAAGCTGAATATGAGCCTGTACGCAGGGATATATGTAGATTCTGAAAATCTTCTGAAAGATTGGCATAATGAAATAAAGCAGGAACATATTCTGGGAACACATAAATTGAGCATTCCTTTAACTGCAATATGTTTGGGAAATGAACTTAGAGAATACATGAAGGGTGAACCGCCCAACTGGAAGTTTACGGGAAGATTAGCGTTCGCGCTTTCGAACTTAATCACTGCGACTAGGAAACTTATTCAGGAATATGGATTCAATACGCCAGTTACCTACGCTATGGAAGGATTTGGTTTAGATTTTGATGGGAAGATAAAAGAATGGGTTGTGCCGATTGTCGAAGCTGTCGACATATATTCTGTTAACTGCTATCCTATGGAGGCAAAGGACTGGTTCACGCTGGATGCTTTTGAACACAATAAGAGGTTTCTTACGGATGCTAGGGAAGCTAATTTAAGACTAGCCAGGTTTGAATTTATGCTTCGCAGTCTTTTGAACGAGCTTGAAAAGTACGATAAGCCCCTTATAATAAGCGAAACAGGTCTTCACGCTGGAGTTGGCTTTAGAGTGGTAAAGACGAAGGTAAAGGCGAAAACTAATAGCATTGAGACGCTGGATGGAAAGAAGATAATTCCTATTCAGGATACGAATAACTTTATGAGAGTCTATTTACAATTATCTGAAGTAATAAGTCGGGTCAACAGGGATTACTCGGGTAGAATACATGGCATATTCATATATGAGTGGAGGGACAACCCGTTTCACAGGAAAATAAAAAGTGAGAACAGCCCTGTACACGCATGTTTCGGTCTCTGTTATGTCGATGGAACTCCAAAATTCGAGATTTCTCGGGTGATGTCAATCCTGAGAGGAGAGAAAAAGAATCAAACTCTACAAATCAATGGCTTAAGCCATTAATATTTAGTCCAGCTCCTCTGTAAATGCCATAAGAATAGCATGTTGATGTAAAAAGTTTTAGACTCTGAAGACTCTAGATTTTTCAAAAGTTTATATCCACTAGTTTAGCGAGGAGTCTGAAGCCAGTCATTATGAACCTCCAAAGTGGAAATATTGCGGGAAAAACTCGCATTAAACCATTACTCGTCATATTCGCCTACAACATACTGTTCATGGCTGCATCCGGGCTTTTAGTACCGGGTACTCCACTATATCTTTCTACGAACGGTTTTGACGGGGGCTCCGTCAACCTGCTACTGTCCTCCATAGCAGTATCAAGCCTCATAGGGCAGGTGGCATGGGGATACTTGTCTGACAAGGCTATGGACAGGTTGTTTTTCCTGAAGCTTGGAACCGCGGGCTACGCGCTCGGATACTTGGCTATAGTTTTGCTAAAGAATAGGCTTGCCCTCGCAATTCTACTCGTTGCAACGAGCTTTGTAGGTTCAGCGTCATACCCGGCTGCAATGGCGCTCCTGTCAGAAACCTCTTCTACCAAGAACCGTGGCAGGTCGATGGGCGTTTTTTTGGTCAGCCGCCTCCCTGGGTTGGGCCATTTCAGTCGCGTTCACAGGATTCGTAATAAACGAGTTGGGTGGAGGATACTTTTTCGGCCTCTGTTCACTCCTCTATTCTGCTTCACTCGCCCTCGTCCACCTGTTTTTAAGGATTGAAGACAGGCATGCTTCAGACGATAAGAGGAGTAGAGGGGTTTCTTTGAGCTCCCTCTTCAGACTGGGAACACCTTTTCTAGCGTTTCTCTCCGGAAGCATTATCTTCTTCATGGCTGATTTCGCGAAAAATGTGTACGTGCTGATGTTCTACGCTTTTGAGCTGGGGCTTGGCATGGTAACAGCCACGCTGCTTCTGAGCCTCACCAGCTGGCTTGAGATACCGGTCAACGTGATCTTCGGATACCTCTCGGATATGCTTGGTCGAAAAACCGTAGTGCTGGTTGCATACGTGCTGTGCAGCGCCTACATGTTCATCAATTCCATGGTCAGCGGTTTTGAGGGGGCTCTGCTTACCATGGCTTTCTACGGCTTTGTCTGGGGTGCTTTTTCAGGAGCGAGTTCAGCATTTGCCTCTGAACTTGTCAATGAAGATAAAAAGGGTGTTGCTCTAGGCCTTTTCAACTCTTCTTGGAACATAGCGAGTATGCTCGCCCTAGTGTCGATCGGAATGCTTAGCCAAGCCTACGGGTATCGGTTAATGTTCAACACCATGGGCGTCTTAATGCTCCTAGCGTGCCTCATCATCATCTTCGGGATACGGGGCAGAGCTTAACATTCTAAGTATATTTCAACTCTTCTAGCTTCCGTTCAACCAGTTTAACCAGATGGTCTACAATTATGTCTACAGCCTTTCTTCCAAGCTCCCTTGAGGAAACCGCCTTAATGTCCTCTTTCCACTCCCAAACCGGGTTTTCACGATAGTAGTTGTACGGTGCATCAGGGTAAGTGTGCACCTTAATCTTTCCAGGCTTGAACTCCTCGAGTGCTGTAAGCTGAGGATACATGTACCAGAACATGGATGTCTCCCACTTGCCAGCGTGGTCCGCGGGCACTTCTCCATCAATCTCGACACCCTCATACTCGGGTTGGACGATAACACAGGCATCCGGATAGCACCTGTTGAAATCCTCCGCCACCCCTTTAAGACAGTCGACCTGGCAGGGACCATAGTGGCCCGTAACAACAAGTATTAGCTTTGCACCAACCTTCCTCAATTGTTCAAAGAGCTCCCAGAAGAGTGTTCGAATCAACCCGTCGCTGAAGGTTAGGGTTCCAACATACGTTGAAAAGCCGGGTCTCCCCCAATAGTTGGGTGGAAGAACTATTCCTCCCCCAAGCTTTTCAGCAACCCGTAGACATATGCCGTAGGCCTTCAACGCATCCTGCCCAAGGGGAAGATGGTCACCGTGCCATTCGAGAAGACCTGTTGGAACTATGAAAACAGGCATCTTTCCAATTGCTTCCAGAAACTCTTTCGGAGTCATTTCCTCATACTTTATTTTCATGGGGTTTTAATTTCAGGGTTCGACTTAAATTTTTAATACTGTTCTAAAGCGGTGTAAAGGGTTCCAAACCATTGTCGCTAATAACTATATAGCTTTAAATAAATCCTCATGCTAGCGTGTGAAAGGTGAGAAAATGGGGGATAAGAAGGTGAAGTGTGGTGTTGTAGGATGTGGAGTTATCGCCAACGAAGCCTATTTTCCAGCGATAATTGAGAAGGGCGAGCTGGTTGCGACATGCGACAGGATTGAGAAGAGGGCTAGGAGAAGCATGGAGCTGTGGGGTGCTAAAGAATATTATACGGATGTTGACGAGATGCTTAGGAAATCAGACATAGACGCTGTTTTCATACTTTCAGGCATGGGGATGCATGCGGATCATGCGGCAAGGGCGGCGAAAGCTGGAAAACACGTTTTGGTTCAGAAACCGTTAGCGACTAACATGAGGGATTTGAGGAAAGTTTTCAACGCGGTTAAGAAAGCACGTGTCAAGGCGCTTGTCGAGCCAAATGTTCAGATGAATCCGCTGTACTTAAGGGTTAAAAGCGTACTGGAGGAGGGAAGTATAGGCGAGGTCTACTGGTTTAGAGCTGGACTGGGAAGAGGTGCACCAATTTGGGGGGAGGAGACTTTTTTCACCAAGCAAGCCGGAGGCCCTCTTTTCGACCTCGGTGTATACCAGATAGCTGCACTAACCTTTCTCCTGGGCCCCGCCTCGTCGGTAGCAGGCATGGCAAAGCTATCTATACCGGATAGGTTCATTGTTCCCGATGAGTTTTTCACCGAGCATCTCTCCCATAAGCCTTACGAGTCATTTTGGCCGAAGCTTGCAACCGTTAAGCCGGCTAGACGGATAAGGATGGAGGCTGAGGATAACACGTTCACACTGCTCAACATGAAAAGCGGAAGCCTGGGGTGTGTTATCGCGAACTTCGTAACTCCCGACGGTCTCAGGACAGGTATTGGGAACATGCCTGACATAGAGATATACGGCAGCGAGGGTGCCATACTCGTAGGCGGGCCGGCGGCAATATCCATCATAACGAAACGCAAGGAAAGCAAGTACTACTCGCCAGATGGCTGGTACTGTATACCTAAGCAGGATTTTCCGCCTTGGAACTATTATAAGGCTTCCACTGAACACTTTTTCGACTGCATATTGAACGATAAAGAGCCCCTGCCGAGTTTAAAATGGGGCATGCACGTCAGCGAAATAATGATAAAGTCGATACAGTCTTCGAGAACAGGCAGTCGCCTAAGTGTTTCCTCAACCTTCTGAAAAACGTGAGACCAGAATGCGGCGTGAAAAGCGTATGCGTCAAAGGATGTAACATTTGGCTTTCAGTATTTTTCTAAGAATGCTTTACCCCGTTTAATAGACTCTACAACATCTATGCCTGTTTCATCCTGATCGCAAACCATCCTGAGTAGTTTACTGATTTAAGCGTGCTTATATAGTCATCCCAGGGCACAAGGCCTTCGCCGACTGTTGCACGCTTCGTAACTGGGTTATAGTCCTTGGCATGAGTATGCACGATCCATGGGGCAAGGGTTCTCACACCCTCAACCACGCCATACTTAAGCATGTTGGCCGGATCATAGTTTACCTTTAGCCCTTCCCTTCCAACATCCTCCAGAAGACTTGTGAGGACTTCAGCCGTCTCCTCACCGTCTCTATGCAAAACACAGCTCCAACCTGCTTAGTGTGTCTCGATTGTGTCTTGCATGAGTCAAGCATAACTGCATACTTTTCGCTTGAAATTTGCAGAGCCCGTGTCTGAGGCAAGCTCAACCCTCATGGTTTTTTCAATCCTCTTCTCAAGGCTCCTTGGATCGCTGAGAGCGGAACCAGGCCACGGCATGCCGGGTTCCATAGGTCCAGTGAGTTGAGCACAGAACCCGGTTATCTTAAGCCCATAGGATTCCACGATCTCCTTAACCCTTCTTCTATCACTGCCTACGCGCCTATCTGGATCCAAGAAGCAGGGTTCCGAGGGAGAGTAGTCTACGCACCAGAGTTGAACACCCCGAACCCCGATTTCTCTCGCTGTTTCAAGAACATTCTTAAACTCGGTCTCGTTCCTAGTTGGCCCTAACGACCATAATGCTAAACCTATCTTCAAGCCCCCCATAGTTCATCTCGTCTTAGCTTTTAAAGGATATTAATCTTTCCCAAGTTTCTAACCGCTAATTTTTTCAACGGAAATTACAAGGGGGTGATACAGCTCTTCCAAGCTTAGATAAACATTTAAGGATAATGCTCTTACTTAAAATTGAAGGGCGGAGGAAGCGGGGATGAGTGAAAAGGAGTATCTTTACCAGGAGCGGTTAAAACGCTACTTGACTGCTATGCGTAACGAGAAACCTGATTGCATTCCAATTCGACCTTTTGTAGCTGAGTTTACTGCAAAGTACGCTGGCTACACTTGTCAAGAGGTGACGCATGACTACAGGAAGGCTTTTGACGCTGTTTTGAAGTGTGCTAGGGATTTCGACTGGGATGCGATGGTCCCCAACATGGTATATGTTTGGACAGGCCTTACTCAGGCCCTTGGCCTGAAATACTACGCTATACCAGGTATCCACATCCCTCCTGACACGGCATTCCAGTATCTTGAGCCGCCTGAGCAGAAAGCGTTCATGAAGCCTGAAGAATATAACATGCTGATAGATGATCCGACAGCGTTTCTTTACACCGTCTGGTTGCCCCGCGTCTCCAGCGAGATTTCTAGAGACGGGTTTCAATCCCCGTATCGAACCATGCTTGCTCTCGTGAAAGGGGCTATGGCGATGAGCGATTATTTTAACGCTTTTGGGCCTCAGGTTGAGAGAATGAGGAGGGAGGCTGGGACTGTTTCCGCCATAGCGGGCATTCTCAAGGCCCCGCTTGACATTATCGCCGACAAGCTCCGCGGATATGTTGGTTTAGCTAAGGATCTTCATAGGCAGCCTGAGAAAGTGCTTGAAGCATGTGAAGCCCTCGCCCCGCATTTGACTCAGGTTGCTCGGATGACTGCCGACCCGGAGAAAAAGGTTCCAATAGGCTTCTGGATGCATCGCAGCGCGGTGCCGTTCATCAGTATGAACCATTTTTCGAATATTCACTGGCGCACGCTGAAACCAATTATTGAGGAGCTCTGGTCCCATAGGCTGAGAGTGCTTTTCTACGCGGAGGGGGACTGGACCCCGCATCTAGACAGTTTCGCCGAATTGCCTGAGGGCAGCATAGTCTTCCATATTGACAGGAGCGATGTTTTCGAGGCCCATAGGAAGCTGGGTCGCAAGTTCTGTCTAAGCGGGGGGCTGCCTAACTGGCTGCTGAACCTTGGAACACCAGACGAGGTGCGCCGCTACTGTAAGAAAATCATCGACAGTATTGCCTCGGACGGAGGGTATATCATGGATGCGTCAGCCATAATTCAGAACGATGCTAAGGTCGAAAATGTGAAGGCGATGACTGATTTCACCCGCAGCTACGGGAAGTATGGGGAGAGAGGTTTTGAAGGTTTAAAGAATCGCCGTCAGGATTTGGGGGAAGCTGGCGAGTGCAAGCCGGCAACAGGCCTTAAGAATCTAAAAGTTAAACCGGGATCCTGCGTTCCGTGGGATGAGAAGCGCAAGGAGATCGAAAGGGTTTCTGGAGACGAGGACCTATTAAAAAGAGTCTGGGAGGAAATCGACTCACTCGGATACCTGTTCATCTGGCAAGTGTTGTTGTCCTTCTAAGCATCGGATTCCTATTGGTTAACCGCTGCGTAAAGTTTTTCTGAAAACATCATGTCAACCAGCGAGCAGAAAAGCGCGGTTGAAACAGGGTCTTTAACCAGGTTTTTCATGAGCCTGAAGGTACATAGGACTGCAATCCCTGCTCCAATCTTCACTGGAAGTATTGTGGCCGCGGGCTCCCGAATCCAGCCGACGAAAACTCCTCCGAAAGCGCTCCTAGAATTTCTAGGGTTCAACCCCTCTAAAACCATGCTGGGGATGCACTCTATAAACGGCATTCCTAAGTGACCCTCGTAGAAAAGCCTGTTTGCAACATCCTTCTTAAGCCAGAGGAATGCTGTACACCAGTCTCCCCAGCGACCCTTTTCTCCTCTCTCAACTAAGCGTAAACCACCGAATATTATGGAGCCTGCTTCAGACTCTTCAAGGAGAAAGAGCACCCTACCCCCTTTCTCAGCAAATTTTAAAGCATTCTCATTAACTCCCAGAGACACGGCTACACTGGATTCACCGGGCTCAACAATGGTTAAACCTATTTCCCCAATCTTCTCCAACATGCTTGCGTCAGCCCCGAACACGATAATCCTCCTACTAGTCTTGACGGACCAAGCTGGAAGTACAAGAACTTCCTGATAGTTTCGACAGACCTCTCTCCCATCATTGTCGAGCAGCCTAGCCCATACTGTCAGCTTTCCCGGCTCGCCTATTTCTGGAATCCTGAAACACGCCTCACCCGCCTCAACGCAGCAGGCCCTCTCAACACCCGTCAGCTTCAAAACTCCGCCAACCGGAATGTTTTCGACCCACCATTCGACAGCTTTCGGCTCAATGGCTGAAAATCTAGAAACGTGGATTTTTACCTTCGCTTCCTCGCCCTCAATATAGCTCCATTTTCCGGGCCTTATTACGACGACATCCTGCGCTTGAAAGAATCTCAGGAAACGGTGTAGAATCTTCTCCCCCCTACACATATCCATGAGTCCATTGCTCTCACTGTTCAAGTCTGTAAACTGCGTTATGACGTAGCCAACTATCTCTGGGTGAAGCCTCATTGTTTCAACCTCGAACTTTAGGGAGTCAAGCTGATGTTTTTGAGCGGCTTCTGCAAGCTTCTTCAACGAGCCGTAAGCCTCATCCAGCCCCAGCCTGAAGAACTCGTTAATACCCGTGCGAACCGGCCCCCCGTAGCTCGCCTGATTAAACCAGTACGGGTCCCTCCAATCATAGTAGCGGAGAACCTCCTCAACATCAGGAAGCCCCCAGTTGCCGAACTCTGAAACCATCAAGGGTTCTAAACCCCTTCTCTCAGACTCTGGGAACCTAAAAGTCCAAGCGGGGTGTTTAGAAAAATCCTCCACCCAGTCTTCGAACTCTCGAGCATGATCGGGTATCGCCTTATAGACATGCTGGTCCTCAATATCGCTCACAACATGCCCCGCGTTCGCAGGAGAATTGTCAACCACAAGCCTGGTGGGGTCGAGCCTTTTAACCAAGTGCCACATCTCCTTAAGCCACCTTCTCGCCTCCTCCTCTTCGGCAAGCGGAACACCCCACTCCTCATTCACCAGACACCAGCAGAAGACTGACGGATGGTTAAAATCCCTCCAAACCCATTCTTCAAGCTCCCTCCTCATCCTTTCCCTCGCCTCAAAGGTGAACCTGTAGAAGCTCGGAAAATCTATCCAAAGCATGATTCCAATCCTGTCGGCCCATTCAAGATAATTCTGACAAGGGATCTTGATATGGGTCCTCAGAAAATTAAGCCCCAGTTCCTTGGCTTTGAGAAACTGGTTGCGAAGCATCTCTTCTGAAGGCGTGCCATATATTACGTCCGGGTAGAAATCTTGGTCGAGCGCCCCCATAAGGTATAGGGGCTCGCCGTTAAGGAGAATCCTGTTCTCACACACCTCAACCTTTCTCATGCCGAAATCTACGAAACAGGCGTCTTCAACCCCTTCCCCGGAGAGAACGATTTCAAGCCTGTATAGGAAGGGAGAATCTGGAGACCATAGTCTCATCCCCCGAATAGGTATTTCAACGTCGTAAACAGACTCGCCTTTAACCACTTTGAAGACTTTTTCTTCCCCGCTTGGAGAAACCTTAAGAGTTAATCTAAGACCATCCTCAGGAGCCTCGTCAACGTGGGAAAGAATTATGCGAACCCTAATTCTTGAATTATCAACCTCCGGCACTATGAACGCTGAATGCACGTAAATCCTTCCCCTGACGAGGAGGCTGACTCCCTGCCATAGGCCGCCAATATTGCAGTAGTGAGACTGCTTACCGTTAGGGATTTCAGAGCAATCCTGAGGGTCGTAAACCCTAACCATAAGCTCGTTCTCCTCGTCGAATTTCACGATGCCTGTTACGTCGAATTCAAATGGAGTATAGCCTCCCTCATGGGAGCCAAGCTCAACGCTGTTCAACCATACTTTAGCCTCGTAATCAGCAGCGTCAAATCGGAGGATGATCCTCTTACCCGCCAGCATGCGTGGAATTCTAAATCTACGCCAATACCATGCAACCCCGTCATAATTTATAAGGTCTGGGAACTGTGCCTCCCAAGGTAAGCCTGCCCTTGCTTTTCTCACATCCCTGACGGAGCGAACACTCTCCGGAGTAAGCTTTCCCTCAGGGTCAACAGCGAACATCCAGTCTTCATTAAGAATAATAGTATGTTTAACGGAAAGCTTAACGTTTGACGCAAAGCCTTCGACTCGACTCCCCATTTCCCAGCTTCCCGTAAGCAAGCCGGTCATGCTTAACTGAAAGGTTAAACAGACATTTAAAAATTACTTTCCTCCATGTAAATCTTTAACATAAACTGGGGAAGATTTTAAGCCAAGCCTGCATATCCTTACGATTTGGCGTTCTCAACACATCGTGCTTTAATGCAGCCTGTTTTCCATTTCAACTTAAAACAGTCATGCTTAAATATTGTTTAACGAATCAGAATCTGGTGTAATGGAGCTTGAGGCTCTGGATGTTTGGAATTCCAAGGCTCGAATACGCTGACTTCCTTCTTGAAAAAGGTTTTAAAGATATTGTTGTTAGTTATGATCCGGGGCTGGTCAAAGGATTACGGGATAAGGGCTTTTCGGATTGACAACGAGTTTCGAGATCCGAAGTTTCTAGCGGAGGACCCGTATGGTAGGAAGAACATATGGTTTGGATCTGGATGCCCTAATAATCCTGACATAAGGCGTAAGACACTCCAGCAGGTTTCCGAGATCCTTGAGAAACATGATGTCAGCAGCATTTTGCTTGACGGAATCCGATTTGCATCTGTGGGCAGTGGGATTGAGGCTTTCGCGACGTGTTTCTGTGAAAATTGTAGGAATAAGGCTGAGGAATACGGCTATCGTTTTGAAGAGATGAAGCAGTCGGTTGAAAAAATGCTCAATGCTTTCCACGATTTTAAACAGGCTTGGGAGGTTTGCAAGCATACCGTTCTTCCCCAGTAGGTTTCATGGATCTTGTCACAGAGGGGCGTGGCCTGTTTGATTGGCTTGAGTTTCGAGAACGCAGTGTTGTGGAGTTCATAATAAGTTAGAAACATGATCAAGTCGTACAGTAGGAAGACTGGCCTTGGTGCCTACGTTTTCACTCCTTCACTAGCCTTTCTGGTCGGCCAGAACTACCGGAAGTTTTGGCGCTACCTGGATATCGTTAAACCCATGGTTTACAGGAAGGGGCGTGGTGTCGCCTGCCTAAACTTTGAACTGGCTAAACTCGCTGAAGACTTGCTCCGTTGGAATCCATGGCTGGCTGAGGCTGAGCTTATAGACATGCTCTACCGGATTTTCGGCTTCCGAGGAGAGGAGTATCCTCTAAGCGTCAATAGGCTGTTTGAAGATTGCCTACCCGTATCTGTGCTTAAAGTCGAGTTTCAAGCCGCTAAAAAGCTAATAGCGGGCAGGAGCGAGCTTCACCCCATTACAATGCTGGACGACCCGCAAATCGAACAGGCTGTTAAACTCGCTACAGAAACAGGATTGGATGGGATCGACTTCTTTTCCTTCCGAGAGGAGGAGAAAAACAGGATTAGCAGGATTTCGGAGGCAATTGGGAAATGAAACCCATAGGTGCTTTCATCAGCCTTAAAACTCTGAAAGAGTGTGGAAACAGGCTTCTGGAGGATTACGGGATAGAGTATGCGCATACGCACCTGCCTGTTTTCCCAGACGAGGTTAAAGAGCTCTACAACGGTGTGAGGTGTCTCCCGGAAAACTTTGAGAAAGAATCCTACAGTGATCTTAAGAGGCTTCTCGAAGAGTTACGCGGAGTAGGCTTGAAATTCTTCGCCAGCTATCCTGTTTTCAGCAGGCCCGAGATAGCTAGAAGAGGACCCGAGTATTCCGCATGGACCATGCTTGGAAAGCCTCATTATGCTAGAGCCTGTCCGACAAACCCTGATGTTTTAAGAAGAATAGTCGCGGATCTTCGAAGCCTCGTGAGACTATACGGGGTGGATGGGGTTGTGCTCGACTTCATCAGGTTTGAAAGCCCAATGGCTGGCTTAGACTATTTTCTAACATGCTTCTGCCCTAGTTGCTGTGAAGAAATGAAGAGCCTAGGTTACGACCCGGTTTCCATCAAGAGAGACTGGCTAGGCATGATAGACTTCCTTGGCAAGGGAGAGTTTCCTAAGGAGATAGTTAGGCAGGGAACCTTAAGCACGCCGGATGTTCTGGACCTTTACAATGAGTTTCCAGGGGTGTTTGAATGGTTCAAGTATAGGAGCGAATATATTGAGAACGTTGTTAAGATTTTCTCTTCAGCAGTCAAGGAGGAAGGTGGTTGTGGAACAGTCATCGGCGCCAATCTTTTATCACCGTGGTGGAGCCTGCTGGCCGGCCAAAACTATAGGGCTCTCAGCCGAATTCTCGACATTGTTGAGCCGATGCTCTATTTTGACTGGATGCAGTGGGAGGGGTTGACAGCGGTCAAGGAGCTCAGCCATACTTACGGCGTCGACAAGGATCTTCTCAGCAAGTTTTACTACGTGGCTACAGGGTTGAGCACCATAGTTCAGCCACGTAACTACGATGAAACAAGGCTCTCAGGACTACCTTCAAGTTCAATAGAGGCAGGCCTTATGAAAATCTCCTGCTGGAATGTTGGGGGAGCTAGAATATGGCCGGTCGTGTTGATCCTCCGCACTGACTTCGTGCATCATCTGCTTGGTGAACGTATTTCAAACATCTCTATGGCCACTAGAGAGTTCTTTGCGGAGAGTGTTAAGTCGGCGGTACGCGGCCATGCCGACGGGCTAGTATACTGGAACTTTGACGGTGCTGAGAAAGATGTTGTACGGGAGCTTTACACTGTTTGGAGGACTGAAAGCCTGTAAGCATAGCTGCTAAAGTATTTTTAAAGTGATTATTTCCCTGTTGCAATAAGTAAACTCTAAGCAATTTCTATATGCCTTAACATCCCTGTCAACCTCGTTTAATTCAAGCAGATCTAGGGATTCTACGCTCCGCACCTTGGTGGAAAGGTCGATACGCGTCCTACCCCTCGCATTATAGAACTCGTAAAGCCTTAAAACAATACCGTCCCCATCCTCTGCTGCTTTCACAGCCTCCAGCATCAGGTTGTCAGAGCCTATTTTCAAGAAGCTTTTACTGTTTTTCTTCCCCGTAACCACCCTCAATGGAACATTGAGCTCGTATGCCCTCCTTAATACTCCTGCATCCTTCCAGTCTCCAACATGAGGGTATATGGAGTAGGTGAAGACTGTTTCCTCAAGGTCTGTCGAGGGGTCTGGAAAAACAGGTGTTCTTGTGAGCGAAAGCCCTATTGAAGAGCCTTCTATAGAGACCCCGTATTTCCCATCGTTCAACAACGCTACACCATAGCTGTGCTCAGAAAGATCAACCATTTTCTGCATCGCCACCTCGTATTTCGCCTTCTCCCACGAAGTATTCCTAGTTGTAGGTCTTTCAGTAACTCCGAATGGAACGTCTGAAACAGCCTTCTCCGTGTTCACGTCGAAGTCAAACCAGGTTTTAACCAGCAGCTCCCTATCCCTCATGTTAATAGTGGTTTTGAAATCAATCCTTCTAGAGTCCGAGAAGATTCTAACCTCCTGTTTGATCTCAGACCTTCTGAACGGATAAATAAAGCATATGGACACCATTAACGGGCCTTTGCAGGCAATCCAACTCCTCGAGGCAGTTATTTCGAAAGAGGTTTCCTTATAACCCTTTTCGATATTCCAAGCATCAGCCCACCCCGGGATATTCTCGTAAGCAACAAGCTTGTTCCCAGGGTTTTTCAAAACTTCTCTACAGGCTTCCTTATCCAATATGGAAATAAGCCTTCCATTTTTCGAAACCCTTATCGTGAAAAACTTGTTCTCAACCAAGTAGGAATCATCTTCCTCCGTAATCCCCACGTGAGACGCTGGAGCCATGTTGAGCGGGGCATAACCGAGTGAGGGTGCTCTCACCCTCAGCAAGAAGCCTTCGGGAATCTTCTGAGAGCCCTCAACTTCCTCTTCTAGAATAACGTAGTCCTCCCTGTCCCAGGGCAGAGAGTTGAAAACCAGTTTCGAGCGTCCTTCTCCCGCTATTTTGCTCAAGGCTTCTCCAGCAATCCTCTCCGCCTCAGAGACCACTTTTTCAAGCTCAGGATAAGCCTCGCTATAAACCTCCCTTATAGAGGAGCCCGGCAGGACATCGTGAAACTGGTTTTTAAGCAGGGTTTTCCAAAGCCTTGAAAACTTTTCCCTATCATAGGTTCCGGCAAAAGTTGCCCATGTTTCCGCCTCCCTTAAAGACAGCTCCGCCCTCCTGTTTAAAAGCTTCATCTTAGAATGAGAAGTGAAAACACCCCTGTGATCCTCAAGATAGAGCTCCCCTCTCCATTCTTCAGAAACAGGTTCGTGCACTATTGCTTCCAATGATCCTTTAAGCTCCACCCTAGGTAAGATCGGGAGCGAGCCTACCGCCTCCGCTCTCAAAAGCATTTCTTCAGTAGGGCCGCCTCCACCGTCTCCATAGCCGTAAGAGTAAAGCATAGGGTGATCCTTGTTAACCCAGTTTTGCCACTGCTCGTAAACACTGTCTGCTGTGAAATCAGAATTGTAGCCACCCTTCCCGTGGCCGAATGCAACTGCCTTAAGCCTGCTGTTGTCTGGGCCGATCCAGAGGAACACGTTGTAGGGGAAAGTATTCGTATCATTCCAGAATACCTTATGGGTTGCGAAAACCTTAACGCCTCCAAGCCTGGCTGCCTGGGGAAGTGTAGGTGAAAATCCGAAAGTGTCTGGAAGCCAGAGCACCTCGGCGGTCCTTCCGAAATTCTCAATGTAAAACCTTTGAGAATATAAGAGTTGTCTAGCAAGCGATTCGCCGGATATCATTTGAGTGTCGAACTCCACCCAGCCTGCTCCAAGTATCCACTTCCCCTCTGTGATTTTCTCCCTGACTCTCTCGAAGATCGAAGGCTCATCGCTCTTGATCCAGTCGTAATATATGGCAGCGCTCTGAATATACTTAAAATCATAATGCTCCATCAGAGTTAACAATGTGGAAAATGTTCTGAAAACCTTTCTCTTAGTCTCCTCGAAGGGCCAGAGCCACGCGGTGTCGATGTGTGCGTGAGCAAGCGCAACCATGTCTCCCCTCTTACCGTATTTTTCAACAAGATTTTTCAGACTATTCTTAAGCAGGCTGAGAGCCCTCCCGTATTTTTCCAGACCCTGCTCCTCGAAGAAAATCGGGGCAATATCGTCGGACAATAATCTTGGAACACTATCGAGCCCTCCTATCATCGCCTTGAAAGCAGTGGCTAAGGAAACCTGCTCTTTAGAAACAGTTTCAAAAGGTGCTTCTCTGAGAGCGTTGCTCAACACCCTTAGAAGATCCTGCTTAAGCTCCTCATCCTTAGTTGCGCGAATCAGCTCTAAAATGGATCTTCCATAAGCCCAGAGCCTTAAAGCCTCCATGTTTCTGTTTACGCCAACAGGCTTGCCCGGGTGAACATCCACTTTTTCACCGAAAGCGAGGAAAGGTGAGAACTCGGCTTCCACCAGGTGATTGCCCTCCGGTATCGGTATGGCGTAATGATACCCGTCGAGGGAGAAATATGGTTTCGAATCCAGTTTTACCAATGCAGAACCCTTGTACTCCAGCACTACGAGCTGAAAGTTTTCCCCCGCGGCGTTTAAAGCTATTTTCGCCCTGTTATTATCGAAAGAATCCCATTCGAGCATTATGATGTTCCTAAAGGAGGCGGCGTGCAAGAGGGCGAGTCTTGCTTCAAGTTCTTGAATAGTCCGCATGAGGCCCCTCAGTTGCAGGATTTATATAAATCTTTTGAGAGTAGCCCATGCTAGCTGCTTTATTATTCTCTTATGAAATGGCCTGCCCCCACTCTAAACATTCTCATGGGTTCTACGCATCTTCCTTTTTTCCTATTCTTTCTCCTCAAGTTTCTAACCAACTCCTTTTTCACTTCCTCTAAACCCTTCTTCGTAAGATCCACCGGAAACGATAAGGACAGTTGGCTCTCATGTCTCATGATTGCCTCAGCTTTCTTATCTACATGTTTGGCGATGTCGATGAAAAGATTTGGGCTATCCGTAGCGAACAAGAGTATGAAATCAGGCTTATGAGCTTCAATTCCTGAAAGAATTTGCTCCTTGTAGAAGTTCGGCATGCCAGCGAAAACCGTCGCCTCCGAAGCCATAAGTCCAGTAACCCTGTGGTCAGGATGTATTTCGTAAGGAAGCCAAGCGTCCAGCGTCATGACAATTTTCGGCTTAACCGTTCTTATTATTTCAATAAGCCTCCCTCTTAATTCGAGAGAAGGATATAGGTCGCCATCAGGATATCCTAGGAAGAACAGGTCCTTTACGCCAAGCACATCTGCCGCGGCCCTCTGCTCCCTCCTCCTAGTCTCGCTTAAAACCTTAGGATCTACGTTCACGTCGAAAGTTCCCTTGCTTCCATCAGTCACAGTAGCGTAATTTACAACGCATCCTTCTTCAACCATCCTCGCTATGGTTCCGCCAACATAGTACTCCGCATCGTCAGGATGAGCTTGAATAACTAAGACTATGTCTCCTTTCCCCCATATCTTTTTTGATCCGGCTCTCGCCATGACTGTGGCGGGCATAAGGCAAGTAAAAAATCTTCCGCCGATGGCTGAAAATATGCTTAAATAAGACTGTAAAAGCGAAAAACCATGGGAAGGCTAATACTGTGTTGTTCGCCTGAAAACGACCTGCACATGATACTCGGCGAAACCGGAAAACCCTTGTCACGTCATGACTGCTTAAACAAGGCGGTTGACAATGCTTCTCACGGTGACGGGGTACTTGCCCTATCCGACTCGTATCCTGTTTCAAGGCTTAGGTTGGAGCCAACTCTGCTGGAAAAGATTGAAGAAAAGGATTTAAAGCTCTACGTAGAGTATCCATTAGCTCTTCCTGGTATTGTGTTCGGTGAGCCGAGGACTGTGGAGTGGGAAAGACTGGTTGTCACATCCAGGTTTTTCGAACCGGAGCTCCCTCGCATGAGCATATTGAACATGCATGACTGCTGGTTCCTGCCTGTTGAAGAAATGGACTCTCACCTAATGCTGGCGAAGGTTGCAGGATACGATAAAGCGGTTTTCGGCCTTCCTGAGGACTCGCATCCCGTTCTCTTCGAGCATTCTAAAAACATAATGGTTTCAACAAGTAAGCTGAGCCAGTTTAGAACAGGAAGATACGCCCCCAGCGTGGCTTGGAAGCAGGTGTGGATCAAGCTGTTGAAATGGTTAACTGGAGAAACATATGATTTATCCTGGGTCCCGACGGTTAGAACAGCATTTGGAAAAAGCGAACCGTTGCCCGCGCATGTTGAGAAAGAGGCTTACAGGAGGTCTGTAGAATGGTTCCGTAAACATGTTCTCTTCAGCGTTGAGAGAAACAGGGGGGTGATTGAGGGATACCAATCCAATATAGATTACGAGGGGCATCAGCTTAAGAGGGTGCTGATACGTTCAGACTGCTTGGCTGAGGCAGCCATGGTGTTCGCCTACGACTGGAGGCTAACAGGAAACCCGAGGAGCAGGCTGATTGCCACCAGGATCCTCGACTACGTATGGTCCTTTCAACAGTCTGAAAAGAACAGTCCCGCATACGGATTGGTAAACTGGATGGAGGGGCTCCCCGTCTTCTACGGGGATGACAATGCGAGAGTAATTCTTTCAACGCTTTCAGCCAGCAACAGTCTAGGGGAGGACAGGTGGGATAGACCCCTAGCCCTCTGTCTTCTCGCAAACCTTAGGACGACTGGCCCACTGGGGTTCAGAAGGAACAGGATCGACCTCCCGGACCTGGTTGGAAACGGTTGGGAATACTACTGGAAAAACCCTATCACCTCTTATTCTCCGCACTACCAGGCCTATCTCTGGGCTTGTTTCCTATGGGGTTTCCTACTAACCGGGTGCCAGGGTTTCCTTGAGAAAACTGTCAACGCGATCCGGATGACTGTTGAGAAATACCCGGATTGGAGGTGGACGAATGGGCTTACCCAAGAACTCGCCAGGATGACTCTGCCTTTAGCATTCCTGATTCGGGTTGAAGATAATCCTGAACACCGGGAGTGGGTTGATAAAATAGGCGGGGAACTCGTCTCCCAGCAGCAGTCTTGTGGCGCTATTAGAGAACTGCTGGGCCCCGAGGGGAAGGGGCAGTACCCGCCGCCCAGCTCAAACGAGCAGTATGGCACGACGGAGGCTCCGGTAATCCAGGAGAACGGGGATCCGGCGTGCGACCTGCTTTACACCTCCAACTTTGCTTTTCTCGGCTTACACGAGCTGGCTTCCGCATGCGAAAGCCTAAGGTTTAAACAGGCGGAAGACCGGTTGGCAGAATTCCTATGCAGGATACAGCTTCGTTCAGAAGACCACCCTTATTTAGAGGGCTGCTGGATGCGGAGTTTCGACTACGAGAAATGGGAGTACTGGGGAAGCTCGTCGGACACAGGCTGGGGCGCGTGGAGCGTTGAATCAGGCTGGACGAGCAGCTGGATTACTGCCGTCTTTGCAATGCGTCTGCTTAATGAGTCCCTCTTTAACCTTAAAAGGAGGAGCGAGTTTAAACAAGAGTTTGAAGAGGTCTTCAACACCATGTTACCGTGAGAAGAATAGTGTTCAACGGAGTCTATTTCAACGATACTCTTGCAGCAACTATTAAAGGATCCCAAACAGGGTTGAAAGGCGGAGCATAGGGTAAGTCTGAGAAGACGAGTTGTTTCGGAGTAAACCTGTTCATGATTGCCAGCGTTAATGCCGCGATCCTTCCCCAAACACCCTCGTAACCAACTACCTGCCCGCCTATGATTACATTGCTAGACTTCTCAAGGATCAGCTTAACCCATAGATCCCTGCCACCCGGATAGTAGCCGGCTCTTGACCTCGCCTTAATTAAGACACTCTTTGTTTCAACACCATACTTCTTAGCCTCCTCCTCTCCCAAGCCTGTTCTGCCTATTTCAAGGTCGAAAACTTTGGTGATGGCGCTCCCAACCACGCCTGGGAACTCCTCGCTTCCACCCGCCGCGTTAGCACCCGCAACATACCCCATTTTGTTAGCGGTTTGAGCCAGAGGAATATAGACAGGCTGGTTTAACACTATATGGTTCGCCTCACTATTGTCGCCCGCAGCGAAAACTCCCTTCACGCTGGTCTCCATCCTGCTGTTAGTCTTTATCGCCCCGCTTTCACCGAGCTCGACACCGATTCTCTTGGCTAAGGCAACATTCGGCTTCACGCCGACAGCAATGACTGCAAGATCCGTTTCGTATTCAACATCCTCGGTAACAACCTTTTCAACCCTCCCGTCCCCCTTTAAGCCGACAACCCTCTTATTCAACTCAAGCCTGACACCATTCTTTTTAAGCTCCCGGCTTACTATCTCGGCCAACTCAGGGTCGATATTGGGCATTGGACGCGGCAGAAGCTCGAGGACAGTAACCTCTCTGCCCGCTCTTTTAAAGTTCTCGGCCAGCTCAAGCCCTATGTAGCCAGCACCAATTATCGTCACTCTCTTTGAGCGAGCAAGGTCTTCCTTCAGCTTAACTGCGCCATCCAGGAAGCGAACAGTGTAAACGCCGTTAAGACCCAACCCCTCAATTTTAGGAACAACAGGCCTAGCCCCGGTGGCTAGAACAAGAGTATCAAACCCAACCTCCCTTTCCTCGCCTTTTTCAGAAACGTAAACCACCCTTTTCGAAGAAACGTTAATGTCCTTAACGTAAGAGTTTGTAAGGACTTCCACCTTTCTGCTTCTCCTAAACTCCTCGGGAGTATATGTTACTAGTCTCGAAACATCTTCGACGAGACCTCCTAGATAATAGGGTATTCCGCAGGAACCATAGGAAACATGTCTCGAAGCCTCTAACAGGGTTATGTCTGCAGTAGGATTAACTCTCCTAGCGCTTGCCGCCGCAGCCATGCCGGCAGCCCCGCCTCCAATCACTACTATTTTCAAACTATTGCTTCCGGCAATTGTTTATCCGGTTACTATTAAGTTTTAATCGAATTTCAAACTTAAATATCTTGATGCTTAAACAAGATTCGCCTTTTTTCATAAAGCTTTTAGACGCCTCTACAAATGCTACTATGCTTTCCTCTCGAGTTGCTACCATATGTCGCGTCCCTGCTTGAAAGCCAGCGGTTATTTAGAATTAATATTATGCTGGTTCTTAGAATAAACTTAATAAATAAGTATTGGCGAAAAAAACGTAAATGGCTCCTATTATAAGATGTTTGAAGCTTGAGGAATGGGATGTCTTCATGAGGTTTCTCGAAAGATGCTATGGACATTCAAGAAACTATTTCCCCCACTATTATCCGCAGCTCTACAGGCGGGAAGAGGAGGCCTTATCCTCATTCATTGTTGCTGAAGAGGATGGGAAAATAGTTTCCCACGTTGGGCTGTTTCCTCTGGAGCTGGTTAGCCTTGGTACCCGTGTAACTGCTGGAGGGATTGGGGGCGTTGCCACCTTACCGGAGGAGAGGAATAAGGGATACATGTCCATGCTGTTAAAGCATGCGGGCAGTGTTATGAAGCGGAAGGGCTTGCCATTATCAGTCCTCTGGGGGGATAGGCAGAGATACTATCCTTTCGGATGGGATATCGCTGGAGTAAAATACTTGTTGACAATAACCACCCGCTCTCTTGAACGGGCTGGGGTGAAGCCTGTTGCGGTCGAGGAGGTTTCTCCCGAGGATGCTATTTCCAAGGTGGAGAGCATTCACAGTTCTCTTAAAATGAGGGTTGAACGGAAAAACCACATTCTAACCTTGAAGAAACAGGGGGTAAGAATATGGTTGGCAAACGAGGGATACGTTATTTCCTCCGGAGAAATCGGCCCGCCCAAGATACTTGAAGTCGTTTCGAAAGAAGGAAGAGAGCCGGAACTAGTTATGGGTGTTATGGAACGCTGTTTCGGAGATTCTGCCTCCGTGGAGGTTAACGCGTTTGATGTGGAGCGGCTTGAACGCTTGCTTAACGCAGCCTCATACTGGGAAATAGTTCCCGAAGGACTGTTTAGGATTATTGATGTAACAAGCTTGCTTAAAGCTTTCGAAAAAGTTCTGTCAAGCAGGGCAGAGATGCTGAAGGACTGCGAACTCTCCCTCGGGTTAAAGCTTGGCGATAATGTTGACACTACAACGATCTTCGTGAATAATGGTAGAGTTAATGTTGAAAAAGGCAGGCTTTCGAAAAACTATGTTGAGCTTGATGAGCGCGAGGCTGTACGCATATTTCTAGGAGGCACCCCGCCAAACATCAAGAAATTAGGAGAATTGAGTATGCTGCTTCCATTACCGGTACACGTCCCGTCTCTAGATCACGTGTGAAAACCAGCCTAGGCTGTTGATTTAAAAGCTGCACAGCCAGGTCTGGCGAGAAGGAAGCCAGATCTCAATAGCTCCTGCAAGCCTAATGTTTACTAAAAACCTTCTTGAAACATATCGAGAAGAGGATGGCGGTGCGTATCGGAAAGCTGATCGAACAATAGAGTTTTGTAGAAACACATGGTTTAGCTCGACTTTCAACTATCCTCTTAATTTAAAACTGAAACAAGCTTGCTACCATTAAGTTAATAAATAAGCGAGGGCTGTTTTTCGAAGTAAGCACCATGAATGAGAACATAATGAAAAGATGCTTTGAGGAAATTCCTACCACGATAAGTGCGGCTAGGAGAAGGTTAGCAGGCCCAATAAGATCAACAATACAGGACGAGCCTGCTAGTAGGTGGCGACTTTGAATAGGGTTGAAAGAGTCTATCGCGCTTTAAAGATTGAGGAGGCTGATAAAGTACCTAAAGGAGAACTGGGAATACATGACGAGCTTGTCTCCGCGCTTTTAGGCGAACCTGTTGGGAGCTCGTTTGAGGCTCACGTAAGGGTTCGGGAATTGCTTAACATGGATCTGGTGAACCTAGGGTTGGAAGGTGGGCCTAGGACTGAGTGCATAGGCGTGACGAAGGAGGGTTATCCGATATACAGGAACTGGCTTGGAGCGGAATGGGTTGAAAGTGGAAAAACGCAACGCTACTTGAAATACGCTCTTTCCACCGTAGAGGAGATGGAACAATTTCACATGCCCGACATAAGCCTATTCAACGCTTCAAGAATAAGGAAGTGGGTTGAGCAGACCGATTTCTGCGTGTTTGCTCAAGTAGGCGGGGTATTCGACTCGATTTACCCTTACATGGGTTTGACGAACTATGTTAAAGCACTCTACCTATATCCCAATGCTTTGAAGCATGTGATTGAAGAAGTCTATAGGTTTAACTTGGAGGTTATAAAAATGTTTGCTGAAACAGGGGCACACGTAATACTGGTCGGCGACGATATAGCATATGATAACGGCCCCTTTCTACCTCCGAGTCTTCTCAGGAAATACGTTTTTCCATATTTGGCCGGCGAGGCTGAGGCTGCACATCGGCTTAATCTTCCAGTTATACTACATTCGGACGGTAATATCACGCCATTAATGGAGGACATTGTTAAGGCTGGCTTCGATGGTCTACAGAGTCTTCAACCAAACGCTGGCGTTAACATAGTTGAGATTAAGAAGCGTTGGGGAAGCAGGCTGTGTTTAATGGGAAACGTTGACTTGGACTATCTGCTGCCGCTCGGTAAGCCTGAGGATGTAGAGGCAGAGGTTAAAAGGCTAATGCGTGAGGTGGCTCCTGGTGGAGGCTATATTTTAAGCACGACTAATGTGTTGACAAGATATGTGCCGCCTGAAAACGCTTTAGCGATGTACGGGGCTGCTGAGAAGTACGGCAAGTATCCAATTAATATTTAACATAAAAATCGGGTCAAAACCCTCTTACTCAAACTTTATATATGTAAGCACGTTTTTGCAGGCCGATGGACAGGCAAAGCAAGGTTGAGGATCTAAAGTTAAAGCTGGAGAACACTTATCGAAGACTGACTGACTATCGGTCTAAACTATCTTGGAAGTTCTTCCAAGGAGATGTAAAAGAAGCCCATAGGATAGATTTTGACGATTCCTCGTGGGGGACTGTTTCACTGCCTTTTCAATGGGATCCTTCTCAAGGCGACGTGTGGCTGAGGTGTAAAATCAGGATCCCGAATGAGATAGAGGGGATTAAAGTATCTGGCTCTAAGGTTGAGATGTATTCTTCAGCGATGATAACCGGCGGCGAGGTATATGTAGACTCTAAACTCGTCTTGAAGGAGGATTATTGGACTGACTTCCGGGGACCTAGGATAACTGTTGCGGAGGAAGCGAGACCCGGCAATGTCCACGTGGTGGCGATACACGCGTATGAGAAAAGACCGTTTTCCAAGGGGGAGAAAAAAGGAGTGCCCCTGTTCCACATCGGGTATGACGTTGTTGACAATTTTGCATTTGAAATAGAGTCTTTTATTCAAGAGTTGAATTTTGCGCAAATCCTGCCCGGTGGGCTTGAAACATTAAACAGGGTTGTTGAAGAATTCAACTCCAGCGTTTTTTCACGTGATGCTGAAAGCATCCTGATGGAAATAGAGAAGGCACGGCAGAAACTAAAGGCCCTGTCTAAGCATGCTAAGGAGTTTAAGGTTCATCTTGTGGCGCATGCCCATATAGACATGAATTGGCTCTGGCCTTGGGAGGACACCGTGAAAGTTATAGAGAGAGACTTCTCCACGATGGTGTCTCTAATGAATCAATATACGGATTTCCATTTTTCTCAGAGTCAGGCAGCAACCTACAGAACTATGGAGGAGAAAAACCCTGCTCTATTCGAGAAAATGAGGGAGAAAATCCGTTCTGGAAACTGGGATGTTACTGCTTCGATGTGGGTTGAGGCGGACCTGAACATGATAGGGGAGGAGACACTAGTAAGACAAATACTATATTCAAAGAGATACGTGATGGAGAAATTCGGCTTCGAAACGAGAGTAGGATGGGAACCCGATACCTTCGGCCACGTCTGGACACTGCCGCAGGTGCTAAAGAAAGCTGGAGTGGATTACTATTATTTCATGAGGTGTGGAAGAGGGTATCCGATGTTCTACTGGGAGGGGCCGGATGGCTCAAGGTTGCTCGCTTTCAACAGTGTTTACAACAACATGGTTACTTCAAAGAACATAGTTGAAACAGCGAAACTCTTCCATGAGAAATACGGGTTAAAGACGAGTATGTTCGTCTACGGGGTTGGTGATCATGGTGGTGGCGCAACTATTGAGGACATTAAGGCCGCGATGAAAATAAGGGAGAAACCTGCTCTTCCCGATTTAGTCTTCAGTTCAACGCACCAGTTTTTCGATAGGATTTCGAAAGAAAAACCGGAATTACCCGTAGTCAGGGATGAGCTTAACTTTACTTTCGACGGCTGCTATACGACTCACGCTGACATTAAGCGTTACAACAGGCTGTGCGAAAGATATTTGGTTGACGCTGAAAAGCTTTCAGCAATATCCGGAGACTATCCTCGAGAAAAACTCGAAGAGGCATGGAAGAAAACATTATTCAACCAGTTCCACGACATTCTGGATGGGAGTGCGTTCCACGAGGCATACTCCTACTCCGGCCGCTTAGCTGAGGAGGTGCTTGCAACGGCAAGAGAAGCTTTAGACAAATCCATGATGAAGATAGTTGAAAGAATAGAGTTTTCTCGAGAAGGGTTAGCAATAGTCGTGTTCAATACTCTCGCTTGGGATAGAAAGGATGTTGCAAGAGTTAAAATACCTAGAGAAATGGTTCCGAGAAACCCGGTTGTTATGGATGTACGTGGAAATCGACACCCAGCTCAGATCGATGGCGACGAGCTTGTTTTCATCGCTGAAGTACCAAGTTTAGGCTACTCAACCTACTATCTTATCGAAGGAGAAGAAGAGCCTCATCAACAAGGATCACAGCAGGCAGTGCTTGAAAACGAGTTTTTCAAGATTGAATTAGACCAGAGTTCTGGAGCAATAAGGTCGGTTTACGATAAGAAAGCAGGCAGGTTTGTGGCAAAGGCTTTCAGACATGAGGCTACACGGCCAGAGTTCAGCAACCTGTTTCAAGTTCTCCACGAGGCTCCTCACGAGATGTCAGCTTGGATAATAGGCCCCATAACTAGGGTTGAGAACCTGCTTACCGGAGCAGAGGTAAAGCCGGTTGAGAAAGGCCCGGTGGTGTCGAAGATTAGGACCGTAAGAAGATATAGGAATTCAACGATAATCCAAGAAATAATGTTGTACACCGGAATTTCCAGGATTGATTTTAACACGATTATCGACTGGAGGGAAGTGTCTGACGCGTTCACTGATGCTCCCATGTTGAAAGTATCCTTTACACCGATCCTAGGCCCGTCGACCGCAACTTTTGAAATACCGTTTGGAAGCATTTCGAGAACCCCTGACGGGAGGGAGTTCCCCGCTTTAAGATGGATTGACCTCTCAGACAAAGAGTATGGAGTAAGCCTGTTGAACGATTGCAAATACGGGTTTGACGTGTGCGGTAACACTATGAGGATGACGATAATTAGGACAAGCTATAGTCCAGACCCAAACCCGGATCAGGGCCGACACGAACTTAAATACTCGTTGTATCCTCACACAGGTGATTGGAGAAAAGCCCTTTCCTTCAGAAAAGGATACGAGCTTAATCATCCGCTTGAAGCACTTGTTACCACCGCCAAAGTATCGCAAGGAGATCTTCCGGAGGAAGCATCGTTCTTGAGAATAAAGCCTGAAAACATAGTGTTGTCCTGTCTTAAACTGGCCGAAGACTCGAGTGACATTATAATTAGAATATATGATGCAACTGGAGATGGTGGCGAGGCGGATATCACTTTTGGTTTCCTGGTTACAGAGGCTGTTGAAAGCGATTTGCTTGAAAGAAGCTTGAGGAAGCTTAATGTTCAAGACAAAACGTTCAAAGTCCAACTTGGCCCGTGGGAAATAAAAACGTTCAGGTTAAAGAAGACAGGCCAGTGTTGAAGCTCATCGGAGAGAATAGAAGATTTATATTCATTCTCTTTTTATTTAATGGTTTACGTTGAACGACAGTAAAAGAATACTAGCAGTCTTTGAAGGCAAGCAGATTGACAGAGTTCCTTGGAATATAAGGCATGAATTTTGGTATTATGTGGCAAGGGCAAGTGGAAGGCTGCCGCCGAAGTATAAGGATAAGAGCCTTGCAGAAGTTTGTAAAGATCTAGGAGCAAGCTGGAGGTGCTACTCGGGGTATTTTGTGAAAAACGCTGTCGAGGTTACGTATGAGAATGATGTTAAATTCAATGTGGAGAGAAGTGGAAACCTCATTAGGACAACAATTAATACTCCGGTGGGCTCGCTTCGGCAGGTGGCTAAAACCGATGAATGGGGCCTTTCTTCAAGGATAGAAGAATATTTTTTGAAAAGTATTGAAGATTTCAAAGCTCTCTCCTACATGCTGGATAGTGCAAGAGTCAGGTTCAACCAGCAAGTTTACGATGAACTGGAGAGAGAATTGAAGGGACAGGGAATAGTTATGTTTTTCTTTCCTCGCTCATCCCTCCAAGCTCTAATCCTGGACTATATGGGTTTCACCAGAACTATGAGATTCCTCTATATTGAGAGACAGCATAGGCTTGAGGAAATCATGAATGCAATAGAAAGGTATAACGATAAGTTTTTCGAGATTATGAGCAGTTCTCCAATTAAAATATTCAATCTGGGCGAAAATATTGACGTGAGGATGACATCGCCAAAATTATTCGAGAAATTCTGCTTGCCGGTTTACCAGAGGAGATGCGAATACTTACATAAAAGAGGAAAGTACGTTCACATACATGTGGATGGTTATGCGAAACCCCTGCTTCCACTCTTACGTATTTCCGGGGTGGACGGGATTGAAGCCTTAACACCAGAACCTGTTGGAGATATGAGCATTGAAGACATTGTGATGCAGCTTAAAGATGAAATCGTTGTTCTGGATGGCATACCTTTCCTATTTTTCTTACCGAGTATACCATATGAAACATTGGAGAAATTCGTAAAGAAAATTGTTAACATTATTCCAAGACTGGTATTAGGCATATCTGATGAGCTTCCTCCTCCGGCAGATGTTGAGAGAGTAAGAAGGGTTTCAAAACTGCTTGATGAACTCAGTTCACGAAAGTAGGTACATGCTACTTTAACGTCAGTTTCTTACCGACAAACCTTTTAAACTTAAATGTCGTAAACCAAACCTGACAGAAAATGAAACAGTACCAGATAATAATTTCAAGATCTGAGTATTGGGATAAGGTCTATGCTTGCTGGCTCGGAAAGAATATTGGAGGAACCCTGGGCGCACCATTCGAAGGAAAGAAGTTTGTTAATGACCTTGATTTCTACGCAACGCTTGTGAGCGAGGCCGCTCCGAACGACGATCTTGACTTTCAACTGGTCTGGCTGAAGATGCTTGAGGACTGGGGGATTAATATTAAGCTTGAAAAGCTTGCAGAGTATTGGCTTAAGCATCTCTCGGCATACCCTTGGAACGAGTACGGGTTCTGCCAGAGGAACCTTAGAAGGGGTCTTCTACCCCCAGTTTCAGGATGTTTTGAAAACTATTATGTCGACGAGATGGGTTCGCCTATAAGAAGCGAGATATGGGCCTGCATTGCCCCAGGTAACCCGCAGCTCGCAGCCTCGTATGCTTGGAAGGACTCCTGCTTGGACCACTCTGGCGGTGAAGGTATGTATGGCGAGATGTTTTGGGCAGCTGTAGAGAGCGCAGCCTTCGTTATAAGTGATGTCGAGACACTTATAAGGATAGGTTTAAACATGATTCCATTGCATTCTCAGATCTCGAGAGTTATTAGGGAGGCTTTATGGTGTTATAAGAATAACGTGAGGTGGGCTGAAGCCAGGGAAAGGATAGTACAGTGGTATGGGCATAATAGTGCTTGCCACGCCGTCCAAAACCATGGGTTCACTATACTGGGCCTGCTATACGGTAGGGATTTCGGCGACAAGCTTTGCAAGGCTGTGAACTGCGGTTACGATACTGATTGCACTGGAGCAACCCTCGGCTCACTTCTAGGAATGCTTCTTGGGACGAAAGGTATTCCAGACGAGTGGAAAAAGGGGGTTGGCGAGAAGATAGTTCTTCACAAGTACACTAGGCTGGATGATGCACCTAAAACAATAGCTGAGCTAACGGATAGGGTGATGACTGTTGCAGAAAAAGTCCTGGAGGAAAACCCAGGAGTCAAATTTGGAGAGCATACAGTGATTCCTGAAAACTGCGTGACGTTGCTGATGAGAAACGAGCTGGCAGTGAGCCTCTTGAAAAACGATGTTCAATCCTCTGTGAGAAGTGTTGGCGACTATGAGGTTTGGCTGCATTATAATGGTGAGCCAGTCATATACCCAGGTGTTGGGAAAACCTTGGGCGTGAGAGTTTTAAAGGACAATAGGGAAGTCGATTTGGAAGTCAGTCTGAGGGTTCCGCCAGATTGGAGAGTATTAGAGTTAGAAAGCATATTTGGCCATAAGCGTTTTCTGGTTGAAGCGTCTAGAGTCGAAGAAACTAACAAGCTTAGCGTCGAGTTTGAAAACAGTGCGGCGCAATTTATAATCCTAGGACCCGGGGAGGCTAGGGGGTATCCGAGTGGGCAAAACGTACCCGCATGTCCCACCTGCCACGGTTACAAAGGTCACTGCCTATGTGTGAAAGAATAGAATCATCGGATTTGAAACGGCAAGTATTACTTACATGTTTTTATCAAGTATTCTAATAGTTTCGCGGTTTCATTAGCGAAAACTGTTCTTAACAGACCCTCGGCATCCCCAAGGGCTTCCTCAACAGTCGGATCATACAATATTTCCCCCAGAAACTGGACGTTAAGCTTCAGAGATTCCTGTTGAATAACGCTTGGCCCTGTTTTCATATTTTCGACAATACCCACTATCGGTACGTTAAGTTCCTTCAGCATACCTACTAGTTTCTTAACTGTTTCAAAAGCTAGTGGAGAGGAGGTCGTAACCAATAGAAAACTCGGCCTCTTCATTAAACGTATGACGTCTAGCGTAGCATCCCCGATTCCAGGCGGCATGTCTAACAATAGGAAATCCAAGTCACCCCAGTTTGTAATGGAGAGCAGCTCGATGAACGCGTTTGAAAAATCCGTTCCCCTAAGAGGTGTTGCACGGCTGCTTGAATAGTAGATTATGGACATGTATCTTAAGCCGTTGACGATAGGCGGGATAATTCCCTTGTCTTCCACGGGGTGGGCTTCCTTAAGACCTAGAATAATGTGCGTAGAAGGGCTTGTAAAATCCAGGTCGAATAATCCAACCCTGTAACCCTTTCTAACCAGGATTAACGCGAGTGTCGAAGCTAACAGGCTCTTACCGACACCGCCTTTGCCGCTTGAAACAGCAATAATCCGTCTCACCCCTCTCATTCTTTCCTCAATAATGCTTATCCTCGGGTCAACCATTCTTCTCCAACCCCTTTATGCTCTCAATCCAAACGCCCCTGCCCCCAACTATCTCGAAATCCGGGCTTCCACATTCAGGACACTTAACATAAGCGTGAGAAACCTCTGGAAGAAAGTGTATCGCTTCCAGCACGTCCTCCGCAAGCTCATCCCTTTGGAAAAACCATTTGAAACCGCAAACCCTACATTTCAACTCTGTTTTACCAACCTCTATTATAAACTTCGTATCCTTTAATTCAATCGGTTTCAACTGTTCTAAGGCTGTTCTAAATATGTCATGCTCCACCTGCTGCATTTCGCCAACTTTAATTTTAACTTCAATAATCTTCTCAATCCCTTTTTCCTCAACTATTCTTAGGATCGTTTTCACCACCGATTCGGCTAATGCCCATTCATGCATTAACGCTTATAGCGGTGACGCAGCTTAAAAACGTTTCAAAAATCAAGGGATAAAAATAATAAGTATTGCTAAAACTTTCTCTATGACAAATATTTTGCAACATCCTGAATCAGCTTACTGTATTCACTATAATCATGTTTGCACGATGAATGAACCACTCTCTCTGAATCACTTCATAAAGCTTCTTTAAACAGCTAGCACCATCATACAGACCCTTGCCTAGGTTCAGATCCTTTGAATATTCATCCGTGAGAGGTGACATAACCAAGTTCTATAGACACGTTTCACAGAACAGCTTTTTCTTACTTTTTCCATATGTAGAGGTTTTATTACGGGCATTTTCAGAAGCCTTGCTGATTGCTAAGCTTTTTTCTCTTAGCATAATTTATCATGTGAATAAAATTCTCTACGTTACTGTTGAGAGCGACGCTTGCTGAAGCTGAAAGAATGTAGCCCTCCCTGCCTCCTTCTCTTAAGCATCTTTCAACCTCTTTCTCCACATCCTGTTTAGCCCCATGCTCTATTATTCTAGGGTCAACATTTCCAACTAGACAGATTTTGTCTCCGAATTTTTCCTTAACCTCCCTCATCCTCATACCGGCTATCACGTCGATACATTGGTAAGCGTCTATCCCGGTGTCAACTATTTCCTGTAAGATGGGCATGATGTAACCGTCTGAGTGAAGAACTACAAACGCACCCTTCTTCTTGAAAGCATAAACCTCCCTTTTCAACGCAGGTTTAACAAATTTCCTGAACATTGCTGGGGACATCCATGGGCCATTCTGATTCCCGTAGTCGACACAGAGCTGAATCGCATCAGCACCTTCATCTATTGCCCACCTCCCATATTCGATCGCTATGTCAGTATTATGGTTGATTAAGGCCTCGACGGCGTCTGGCCTCTTGTAAATCCATATCAAGACGTGTTTAAGCAGATTAGGGTTCGACACTATTGGCTCCCATGTTCCATCGGCGTCGAAAGACAAGAATATGTCTCCCTTAACCTTGGCAACGAGTTTCCTAAGAACTTCAAACACTAGTGGATCTACTTCAATACTGCTGTTTCTGCACGTCCTAATCACTTCATCGGGGTCATATGTTTCCGGTTCGCTTAGATTCCAAAGGGTTTCGCCAGACCACAAGTATGTTTTTCCATCTACTTGCCACTTGTGCTCCCCGATCCTCTTAACCTCCCTAGGTATACTGCTGTAGGCTTTTACCACCCGGATCCAGTCTATTCCGATTTTCATATACAGGCTTAGAAGCTCTTCTGCGATTTGCCCATTAACCTTGTCTAAATCAACCCCTTTCTTGGAAGCAACCAGGTTAAAAAAGGCTTCAGGATTATGAACCATAATCTCACTAGGGTTTTTACACAGTACTGTTGAAAATATTTTCAATGAAGGATGTAGCTCATACGTCGGAATCCTATCCGGGGTTGAAATCTGCATAGCGGTCACTACTCTTTCCCAGGAGTTCATCGAGTAAGGCTGAACACAAGCCTATAAAAAACTAGTGTTCTTATAGTAAGGAGTAAGGCTTAAATATGATGCTTGGTTCTGGCAAACATGCTTCATGGCTGCAACGATTTCGAGCAGCATAACAAGACGGTTTTAAGCCTTTGGAAGGATTTCAAAGCTAACAAGCATAAGAGGATCCCTGTCAGCTGGGGGGTGAACAATAGAATGATTGTCCTGAATAAGGAGCGAAATGTGAAGAACTATACCTATGAAAAGATTTTTAACGACCCGGAAACCATGCTGCAGGTTGAGCTTGAATTTGAATACTGGAGGAGACATAATGTTTACGCCGATTGGGAGATGGGTTTGCCTGAAGATTGGCCCCTCTCAGTGCATTTTCAAAACGTTTATGAATCAGCATGGTTCGGAGCGCCCCTCTACTTCTCCGCTAATAGTGTTCCAGACATAGCCCCTTTTCTTAAAAACGAGGATGATATAAGAGCGTTCATGAAAAAGGGCAAGCCAGAACCTTTCTCCGGCTTCATGGCTAGGGTAAAAAACTTCTACGAGTACTTCTTGAAGAGAAAAGAAGAAGGCTATAGCTACTTTGGAAGGCCCATTGGAAAAATTTCTGCCCCAATCGGGACAGATGGGCCCTTCACCATAGCTACTAACATAACAGGCGGTTACGTGGTTAAACTTCTCTATCTAAACAGGGATTTGGCAGAAGAATTTCTCTGGTTTATAACCGAATCTATAATCGATAGGATGAAGGCCTGGCATAGGCTACTTAAAGTCTCCTTTCCCTATGAGGGTTTCGGGTTTGCAGACGACTCTATTCAGCTTCTCTCTCCTAAAGCCTATAAGGAGTTTGTCCTCCCCCTGCACAAAAAGATAGTCAACACCTTTTGTTCTGGTAGACCAAGCGTACACTTATGCGGAGCAATCATACAACATCTGAAAACTCTGAAGGAGGAGCTAAATATTTCCTCGATCGATACCGGTTTTCCACTTGACCTCGGCAGGGCTAGAGAGATACTCGGGGAAGACGTGATAATACAGGGAGGCGTGAAGGTTACAACCCTCGAATATGGTCCCTTAAGCAAGATTGAAGAAGAGGTTAGAAGCATACTGAGTTCCGGGGTTACAAAAGGAAAAAGGTTTATCTTTAGGGATGCGAATAACGTTTCTCCAAACACTTCCGTAGAACATCTCAACTTCACCTACTGGTTGGTGAGAAGAATCGGCCTTTATGAGGAATGAAGCTGATTAAGTCGAGATCTTCACGTTGGGCGGATAGAGGAAATCTATGTACTTGTTTTTTATGTAGGTGGAATCCTTTCCCTCGTGCACGAGAACCCTATACTTGAACCTTAACTCTTCCCCCTTTGGCAGGACGTAATCCCCCCTGTTCTTCGGGGAGTTAGTGAAGATCGAGATGCCGAACATGTTCGCTGTCATCAAACCATAATTCCTCACGTGCCAGTAAGTCGGATACCTAAAGTTATCTATGTGGTCGAAAGCCGTTATTCCCACCTTCTTCCCATCCACAATCCCGCTGTAGTCGCACCACGCCGCCCTTTTTCCCCAGGACTCAGCCTCATTGATTCCACCGAACGAGTTCTCGATCTTGCCGCCGTTATCGACGGTGATCTTCTCGTTAACCCTTATTGAGAGTATCCCGCCTTCTTTAGTATCCCCAAATTTAGTGTCCTTCTCATGATTGAAAAGGGTTATCGCAACATCTATGAGAACATCCTTTTTAAGCTTCCAGATGCATATCGTCCTCTTTTCATACAGCTCGATGTTCCCAGATTTAGTGATCCAAACATTGCTGCTGTCCAGCTCGAAGAAAACTTTCCCACAGCTATTTACTTTAACATCTCTCGCCTCGATCCTTCCGCTCTCCTCGGTCTCAGCCCAGAAATCCTGTCCATTCACATCTCCATGGGCAACCCATAACGATCTATGATGCACGTGATCCCCCGGCCCATCTTCAGTAACCCTGACGCCGTTCGTGCTGAAGATCGGGTAGAGATATGGTTTGCTCAACAGTTTCCCGTAATTATAACTTGTTACGTGGTCTTTACCATAATTGATGATCAGAACCCCTTCCTTCAAATCGTAGGAAAAGCCTGTTTCGCTTTCTTCTTCATCGCTTAGGACGATGTCCCCTCTCAACGTCTCGCCCGCTTTTGCGTATGGGAGGATGAAATAACCTTGAAGCGAACCCTCCCACTCCATCACCTGCAGGGGGATTCTCTCGCCACCCATCTCTAGGCATATGTTCTCCTGATCTTTCAGTGATGAAGCTGATTTTGGCAACGAAAAACTGACAGGAGTTTCAACCCTTTCATGAGCGCCAGCCTCTATCTCCACCTCCACGATCCTTTTCCTCATTTTTACCCGGTAAGTTAGAATAAGGATTTTTAACCATTACTGATTTCCTACATGTTGGAACTTAGTAGCTTTTTTGGGGGTCTTTGGCAAACACTCGTTCAATGATGAAAACATAATGCATGCTAAAAGCCTTAAATTGCTTTACGGACTTATTCTGGCCGTGAAGAAAATATCGACCCTGACAATATTCCTCCTGATGATTTTGACATTTCCAATAATTGTACCGGAAATAAAGGCCGTGTCCCAAAGGACAATCGTTTTCTCGGGTTATGAGTGGATTGTAAAGTCCTCGGAGACTGCTAAAGCTGGGCCTGGTCCGAATTATTGGTTGGATGAGAATGTCTGGGTTGATGAAAACGGGTGGTTACACCTTAAAATAACGTATAAAGCTGGGAGGTAGTATTGCGCTGAGGTCTATACAAAAGAACAGTTAGGTTACGGGACCTATGTCTTTTACATTGCCAGTAGAATCGACGTCCTCGACAAGAATGTCGTGCTTGGCTTATTTGCCTATAAGGATGACGAGCATGAAGTTGATATAGAGTTTTCAAAATGGGGTAATAAGGATGCCAAGAACGCGTGGTTCACGGTTCAACCAGGACCATATATAGAAGGTTATAATCAAAAATCCTTCGATATCAGGTTAATGGATACGTACTCTACACATTGGTTTACGTGGAGTAGAAACTACGTATTCTTTGAAAGTTTTCATGGGCATTACTCATATGAAACGCCACCTAGACATAACATTATCTCATCATGGGTATGTCCACTTAAACTTCAAGCGGATGAGGCAAGAGCACATATCAACTTATGGTTACTTAAGGGTTTTCCTCCATCTGATGGAAAAGGGGTCGAGGTGATAATTAAAGAATTTAGATTTTATCAGAACACGAGGTCACCACGCCTTCCAGAACTTAACGTTTACGGCTATGTTAAAGATGACCTCGGCAACCTCCTGAGCAACGCTTCAGTTACCGTTGAGTCTCCTATCGATCAGGCTTCCACAACGACGGATTTTCAAGGCAGATATGCTGTAATCCTTTCGGTGAACGGTCCGGGAGACCAGATTCAGGTTGCTGCAACCTTCAACTCTAGGTCTGGCTCTGCCTCCGGCACTGTGCCCAGCGGATCTTCAAGTATGCGGGTAGACGTCACGGTCTCGAGGATTTCAGCTGGCATATTTTACCCTTTACTCTTGTCAGCCGGATTGATGTTAGTTATAGCGATTGGAACCATAATAATTCGAAAGAGGAAAAAGCGCAGCAAAAACTTGGTGGCGTGTTAAACAAAACTTATTAACTCGGCCCTACGAAATTCTGCATATGAAGCTCTCCGTATGCAACGAAGTATTTTCTGGTAGGGACGTTATTGAGGTATTTCCCCAGCTCAAGCGATTTGGATACGACGGTATCGAGATCGCCCCTTTTACTATAGCAAGCAATGTTGAGAAGATCTCAATTGAGAGAAGGAGGGAAATAAGGGAAAAGGCCCTTGAGAATGGCATTGAAGTCGTTGGTACGCATTGGATCTTGGTATGTGATAAGAACATAAACCTCTTCGATAACTCTGGAAGGGTGTACAGGGAAACCGTGAAATACCTGATTAAGGTGATAGAGTTCACGAGCGACATAGGCGGAGGGATAGTGGTTTTCGGCTCCCCGAGACAAAGGAACATACCGTCCAAGGAGGTCTTCGAACAGGCCTGGGATTCCGCCATCTCGGCCTTCAGGGAAATAGGAGATCATGCGAGCGAGAAAATGGTGACCTTCTGCATCGAGCCATTATCCATGGATCAGACGAACTTCATTAACAACGTCGGCGAGGCGGTAAAATTGATAACGGAGGTAGGCCACAAAAGCGTTGGGCTCATCCTCGACGTGAGGAGCATGTGCGACGAAAGAAGGTCCTTTAAAGACATAATAAAGGAGGGAGGGGCTTATTTGAGGCATTTCCATGCAAACGATTGCAACGGGTACATCCCGGGTTCCGGCTCCGCTAACTATAAGGAGATAGTCCAAGGCCTGCTCGAGATCAACTATTCCGGATACTTATCGGTCGAGGTCTTCGACTTTAAGCCGGATCCTGAGACCATAGCCATTAAGAGCTTAGAGAATTTGAAGAGGTTTTTAAGCGAATACGGAAACATTGCATCTAGAATTATCTCCGGCATTTTCTAGACGCTGTTAGAAGCACACCATAGTCCATATGGGCCGAAAAGCTAGAAGTTAAGCTTCTTTCCGTTGAGCACAGCCTTCAATTTGTTTAAAACATCCCGGCATCCTGCTGGTTTAACACTATGGTTTCAACTAAGGGAAAATTGAAATCTTGTACTCGAGTCCCACGTAATATGTTATACTTCCTTCAGCCTCCGTCATACCCTCGTGTCCAAACGGTGCCCGCCAGTATTAACGAAAGCCTCTTAACCCATTTATTAGGAATCACGATCATGTCGGCACCCGTATCGATTTTTCCAGCACCTGTTACAAACTCTCTTGAAAAAGGCTTGTACACCCTTAGTTTTACAGATAGTGCAGGAGGTTTATAGTGGGCATCGTATTCATTTTCTAACCAATTCAGGAGAGGGTCTTCGAAGATCTGTATTTCTTATAAGTCCGTTCTACCAGCTTATCATAGTCGGAGTCAATTACTTTACCATTTAAAACAGCCACGTACTCCTCTCAAAGAATTGTCTCTATACAGTTTTTCAGACGCTAACTTCTTCCTCTCAAAAGCTTATATCTCTTCGCCAACATCATAGGAGCCTTCAGTCTCTAGGTATTCCTTTACCAATTGTTCTATAATCTCGTTCCCTTTTTATATCCTATTCTCCTAATAACCGCTGCGCTGAATTTCTTCCATATATCGTCGTCTATGTTAATCGTAGTTTTGACAATGAAGGTTTGTTGCCTTCTTGATTTATAAGCATTTTCCCGCTTGGAAGGGATGGTTTGCTTTCTAAAATTACGTGCTTTAGGATCAGGCATATGGCCCCCGCTGAGAAATATGAGAGTTTTAAAAAATTGCTACAATTACTCGCTCGAGTCTTCCCGCACCTTAAAGAGTTTTTCACTCTTTTTACCCTCTGCTATCTCTACAACCCCTAACTCCATTAGCTCCCTAAGCTTTTTCGCAACCGTTTTCCTAGACGCCTTTCCTCTAATCTCTATCAACAAATTAGTCAGTTGCGATATATTTAACGGTCCCTCGGTCATCAGTATCTCAGTTATCTCTCTGGCCAATGGGCCTGCTCTTAGGCTTTCTGAGAGGAGGCTTATTTTCTTAGAAGTCTTATAGACATCTGAACCTAGGGATAGAATGCTTCTGACAACAGCCAACTCTCGCAATATATCCCTGTTCAACTCCCTTTCTTTCCTAAGTTCCTCTTCAAGAAGATTGATCTTCCTGACAAGCTCGTCTATTCTGCTTTCCAATTGGTTCTTCCCTCTTTTCTCTCACCCGGTTTGCCTCCACTCATCATGGACATAAGCGTCGAAAGTGAAAACTCCATTTTAGGAAACATGTGTTCAGCTATTCTGATCGAAGCATGCTCTGGTAAGCCTTCCCTTCTCAACATCTCCACCATCTTCTTTCTATTTTTCCCTATTTTGTAGTTGACAAGGTAAACATTCAACAAAAGCCATAAAAAAACAGGAGTTAACACAATGAGAGTTATTAAAGCTTCCACTACGATCAGGACTATTTGCAACGCCTTTCCCATTTCGAATCTTTTACTTCTCTAAAATCTTCTCTTCTTCTCTTCTTATCTTGCCGGCTTGCCCAAGGGCGTTTCTGATTAATTCTGCTGGGCTGATAAACTGGTTTTTAACCAGCTCAATAGCAACATCCTCCTTCATTCCTGCTGCCACCAATTCTTTGTAGAAAGTCGCTATTGCCCTAGCTCTTTCTCTTGCTTGCTCCTCAGTTAATGACGTGCCGATCAGCTCCTTAAGAGGACCAACGATATCCCTCAAAAGCCCAGGCACTTCTTCTCTAACAGTCTTCAAAACTTCTCGCAATTCTTCAACATCCTCATTGTAATGCTCCATCTTTCTTTTCTTCTCTGTTTCAGGTAGCTCGACTTCTTTTCTTTCCCCCTCCATTTCACACCACCATCGATTAAGATAACGCCATGGTTTATAAGACTTATGCGATTTTTTACCCATGTTTTTGCTCAGCACGCTTAAAGATTGCGGATTGATTTAAAATATTCGCTTTTAACAGACCATATCTCAACTCATCAAGCCGCTTGTTCTTGGCAAATCTGTCCTTTACGTGATGCACAAACCGGTTTCGAACCTCGTTACCAGGTTAATGTAAAACAATAGTATTTCCTTAACGTGCTCATTTGCACTCCTGAAGTTTTTTATTAAAAGCTTTGGGAGATTGGAAAAACAGGTGAAGTGACTAAGCATATGATATTTTCTTAGCGTACTCCACCATATATATGAAGTTCTCAGCATTCGTGTTAATAGAAATGTTGGCAGATGCTGAAAGTACATATCCTTCTTTTCCGCCCTCCCTAAGACACCTTTCAACCTCTCTCTCCACATCAGCCTTTGTACCGTACTCTATCACCCTTGGGTCGACATTCCCAACTAGGCAAATTCTATCCCCATATTTTTCCTTAACTTCCTTAAGGTTCATGCCTGCTATCACATCTATGCCCTGATAGGCATTAATCCCTGCATCCACCATGTCGGCCAGCAGTGGCATGAT
>CALIBN010000008.1 GCA_938045545.1 uncultured archaeon
TGACCTTTCCTTTAACAGTGATTTTGAAGAAACACTCCTCGCCGCCAAGCACGCTCCTTATTTCGCTAGCCTTAAAGTAAAGTTGTCTATACTCAGGCTTATGGCCTTTCTCAACCACGGCTTTGAGGATATTTTCATCCCTGCCTGAGCCTTGCATGATTCAGGAGATCGAGTATTTTCTTATATAAACGCCACTACTCCGTTTTAATCAATTTAAAATTCAACATTTTGAATTAGTGATTACACGCTTTTAAGTGCATTCCGCTTTTATTTTCTCCATGTTTCGTCTGAACAACTCAAGGTTCATTAGGAAGGGTATTGGCGATGGATCTAACTCATGCTCTTTGATTTCAAAATCCAACATTTCCCTAACATTCTTAACCAAACCGAACCACCCCATTCCGTCAGTAATGTAGATGAGCCTGTATTTTCCTCGACAGGCCTTCTTCAACTCCATGAAGTGGCGGACAACCTCTCTTATTTTCGACATCGAGGTTGTGAAATAGTTTGTCTCAACCACGAACTGTATACGGTTGTTCGCTATCAGAACGAAGTCAAAACGCTTATCTTCCTTCCTCCAGAATTTCTCTGCAGTGTAAACGTATCTCGGCTCGCTTTGCAGGGTGTTCTGCGTTTTAAGAAAAGCCTCTAGGTCTTCGATATCACTAATCTTATCGTAAGGCTTGAAGATAAAACCAGAGCTCTCTAGGATTTCCCTTACTTTCTGCGACCCATATTTTCCCCTCTCTCTTTTAATCAATTCAACATTGACTGTTCTGAGGCTCCGTTCAAGCGAGCTTCTGACAGTATCGTTTTCAATAAGCTTCTTCAAATCCTCGTTTCTCACGACAAACTCGGCGATTCTTCGGGGAACCGTAGCGTCGTTCTCTATTCTGGCCCTCCACAACGGCCAACATTCTTTCTCGCTACCAGTGTAGCCTGTAACTACTTTCTTGAAAGTTGCAAGCCTAACAACCTCGTCAGAGCCTAAACCATTAGGGCTAATGTAACTGTTCCATTTTTTCGAAGAGTATGTTTTCTCAAACTGTTTCCTAAACACCGGTTCCGTCTCGAGAAGCCTCTCATAATACTCTATGTTATGAATCTCGTTCCGATCAAAGAAGAAGTGGATCAGCTCCAGGTTGGTAAAGCGAAGCTGCCTATGCAGGTGGGCAAGTATGAGGAATATCCGGGGGTCCCGCTTTATCAGTTCAGCTATCCTGTCTATAAGTTCCTCCTCTGTCACATATCTTCCCTTCAGGCTTTGAATGCTCTCCACAGCCCTCCAGAAGGCCTCTTCACCTGAGAAAACCCTCTTTAAAAAGGGTGTGACACCCTCCGCCGCCATGGTGATGGGGATCTCGCATGCGAGGTCTAGCGTGCTATAGAACTCTGCCAGCCTCCGGTACACATGCCTCATGGCCAAGCCTCAGCCAAAAACCCTAACTCTTCTGGACTGAAAAATCTTTCCTAGAAAGCTCTGGAAAAACTGGTAATTCTCTTAGGATATGTTTTTAGGCAGGTAGCCTGAGAAATATGATAGGAATATGGTTGGAGCTGCACAAAAACTTGGTTTAAACAAGACGCCGAGTGGACATATTGGGGAAAGAGCTCCTGAGCCCTTTGTAAAATGGGCCGGGGGGAAATCGCAGCTCCTCAAAGTTTTCAGCATGCTTTACCCAAGGAGGTTTAAAACATACTATGAGCCTTTTCTGGGCGGTGGAGCCGTTTTCTTCGACCTTTACGCTAAGTGTAAGATAAGCAGAGCAGTCCTATCCGACTTGAACGCTGACCTGATGAACCTGTGGGCAGCCATCAGGGAGAACGTCGACGAGCTGATCAGTCAGCTGGAGGCTCTCAGGAGGAAGGTGAACGACCGGGCTTTCTACTATGAGAAGAGAAAGGAGTTCAACTCGATCAAGCTCCGCGAGAATTTTCTCGACGAGCCGGATATTCGTAAAGCCAGCCTGCTGATATTCTTGAACAAGACTTGTTACAACGGGCTTTACAGGGTTAATGCGAAGGGAGAGTTCAACGTTCCCTTCGGAAGATACAGGAATCCTCAATTGTTCGACGAGGCGAACCTAAGGGCTGTGCACCAAGCTCTGAAAGACAGGGATAGAATAAGGCTGCTCTGCACGGATTTCCAAGATGCTGTAAAGGATGCTGAGAAGGGAGACTTCATATATTTCGACCCGCCTTACCAGCCTCTTGGGAAAACGGCGAATTTCACAGAGTATACTGCAGGCGGCTTCGGTCCAGATGAGCAGAAAAGACTGGCCGAAGTCTTCAGAAACAGGGACGAGCGCGGCTGCCTCCTCATGCTGAGCAATTCTAGCAAAAGGGAGTTTCTCGAACCCCTCTACAAGCCCTATTTTGAAAAAGGCTATGTTTTAGAAGTTAAGGCTGCCAGGGCAATCAGCAGCATAGGCAGCAAGCGTGGTCCTGTGAAGGAATTTGTAATAATGAACTACGCCCCTAACCGTGACCAAAACCTCAGCCGCTTTTTAAGAACCGAAATAGATTAGGAGGAAACTTAAGCAAGCCGTAGGAAGCTTTTGCCGATTAAGCATTCCTAATATTTGTGGTTAAAAGGCAATCAACCATAATTTTATTCGGAAAAATTGTTAAATTTAAGTGAAGATGATGAAGCATACATAGTAGACTTGGTGAGAAAGAGAAAGGAGAAACAGGTTTCCAAGTATATCGTTATGCAAGAGTTTAAAAAAGAGGATTATCTACAATTCATCAAAAATCATAGCTCTGTAGTAATCGAGGATACTCGGGTTCCCTTAAGGAAAAAATGGAGAATCAAGACTTTCACCCCTCCCGATGCTTATATTCCTGAAAGGGAAACAGTCTGGAGCTTCCCGGACAGGGGAGACTGGGCTACGCACGTCGGCGACTACAGAGGGAACTGGTCGCCCTACATTCCGAGAAACCTGATTCTGAAATACACCGAAAAGGGAGATACTGTCCTAGACCAGATGGTGGGGAGTGGAACAACGCTGGTTGAATGCAAACTATTAGGTAGAAACGCTATCGGCATAGATATAAACCCCAACGCGTTAATAGTGACTCACGACAGGCTTAACTTTCAGTATAGACCGTTAACCGGGGAATACACGGAGCCGGAGATACGGGTTTACCTGGGTGACGCCCGGAACCTGGATAAAATCCCTGATGACTCAATAGACTTGGTGGCGACCCACCCTCCTTACGCGCATATTGTTTCATACTCGAAATCACGCGTTGAAGGCGATCTTTCAGCGCTATCGTTTGAAGACTATTTAAGGGAAATGGGCGTGGTTGCGAAGGAAGCCTACAGGGTTCTTAAGCCCGGAAAACACTGTGCCATACTGATAGGCGATACGCGGAAGCATAAGCACTACGTGCCCATATCCTTCAGAGTGATGCAGAAATTCTTGGAAGCAGGATTTATACTTAAGGAAGACATTATCAAGCAGCAGTGGAACACGAAGACAACGAGGGAGAAATGGAGGAAGGCGGTTTATGATTTCTACCTGATAGCACACGAGCATCTGTACGTTTTCAGGAAACCCTCGAAAAAAGAGGAGCTTAGAAAATTTAAATTGAGCACAGCATGGTGATGAAAAAGTGTTCAGAAAAGTAAAAGTCGGAGATATGGTAAGAGAAGGCAGTGAAAGAAAAAGAGTTCTGGAAATTGTAGAGTTGTCGAACGGTTGGCAAGTAGTTAAGACTGAAAACAAGAAGTCTCCCCGTGACTTTAAGGTTAAGATAATTAACCCTAAACACCCGCAAGGCCTAACCATCAAGCACGCTCATTTCGCTATCGACTTATACGGGAAGCTTTGCCAGAATAGAGAAAAGGCCCTCAAGGTTCTAGAGGCAATCAGCAAAGTTTGGCAGGGCGTAAACGTGAGAGAAGTATTGGATAAGTATGAGCCCTATACCCGTGGTCTAGTCGGGTATAGTTTAGAGTATATCCTCTACTCGTTAAACTGGATTTTAGAGCAGGAGGATGTTAACTTCACTGGACGACCACCTAATAAGCAGAAAGAGCTGGATGAAAAAATAGAAAGGCAGGGGATTAAAACTCCAGAGGGAAGACTGGGCAGCCAATTAGCAGTCGCACTTCTCTGCGATATTGCGAGCGGGGTCCACCCGGTAGAAGCCTTCTATGGTGCTGGATTAAAAATATGATTTTTAAGCCGGATAAGCGCGGGCCAATATTCTCATCTATAAAAACCAAAACCACAATCATTATATAAGCTTTTACATCCTTTCTAACCCCGTCAAATACTTTAAGAGCATGTTCTTCAACAATCTTCCTGTCCTTCTCAAGGATTACCGTGTTCGGTGACCTTTCTGCTATAAAGTACTGAGATAAAGAGGCTCACTCTTATTCATGCTCTCTAATCATGATTCTTTTAACATCCTTATACACCATGAGGCATTGGGACAACCATGATGGAACGAGTTTAAGCGCGCCCAGATTTTATCTTTTCGAATTGTCGATTTGACCTCAATTACTATGAGCTCATTCTTTACTGTTATGACAACTATATCTACTTTTTCGTTCATGCCATAAACTCGGCGTTCAAACAGTATATCTTTCACTTCCTTTCCGAATATCTCGCCTTTTCCCTCCTCAACTGGATCAGAGGAGACGCTTGCAATAGCAATTTTTGAGAGTTGTAGAGAAAATTTGAGTTATTCGTAGTATCTGCTTATTTTTCTATGTCCTGTTATTTTATTACTTTCCTCTTAGTGTATCTTCATCCGCCTTATAGCATCAAATGCCATCGGATGAGCCTGTCTAGTAACCAGTAAAAGACTAGCGCGGCTATAAATACGGTTATATTTCAAATATGATACTTACTCTAGCCTTATCTAACATATGAATGATCTTCTAGATGACATTATTTTTCCTGTACAAATTTGATTTGTAAGTTCGGCTTTAAAATTGCTCCATGCAAAGGATAATATTGGTTTGATGAAGAAGATGTTAATAAGAAGTGGAGAAGCTTGAGGTTAAGGATTTAACCGAGGAGGAGATTAAGATCGTGAGAGAATTTATCGATTTACTAAGGACAAGGAGGGCTAAGAAGCCAAGGGGGAGTAAGGAAATAGCCTTCAAAAGCTGGCCCTTGAAAGTTAAGGGTAGGCTTACGAGAGAAGAAATCTATGGCCACCTCTGACGTTATCGCCCTTCTAGATACTAACGTTCTGGTTTACGCTGCTGACGAGGCATCGCCTTTCCATCGAAGATCGAGAGATTTAAGAAATAGTTCAGAATCGCCTTCTCCTCGTAAACATCGCTAGTCTCTTCCTAATGAGCATCAATAAACTAGTGGAAAAGCCTTTTAAGCAGACAACCCTTCAATATTTCAGGCTGTCTGAATATGTCGCTCTATTTGAAGAGTATGAGAGGAATTGGTCCTGGTTTAGGGAAAACTATGGGGAGTTAGTGAAGAAGTTTGACGGTGAATTCGTAGCAATATCCGAACAGAACATAGTAGATCATGACAAGGAGCTGAGTAATCTAATGGAGAGGATCAGAGAAAAATATCCGAGGAAAACGTTTTCGTTGATTTCGTGAGCCGCGAAAAGCTGATGCTGATACTCGAAGCCGCCTGAGGAGCCCGTTTTCTAAATGAGGATTTCATGCTACTTTGACAATAGGTTTGAGCCTCCAGCTCCGTTCATCAAGGCAACGCTTGAATCAAAAACAGCGTCAACCTTTTCACAGCTTATAAACTCTTATTAGCACACGCTATAGGATCCCATCATATAGCTGCATTATCATATTTCCTCTTCTACTACTTCTTCCGTTAGTTTTCGACCACAATTACTACAAAACTTTGCCCAATGAAGAACTGGTTTCCCACAATAAGGACAGAAATACATCCTCTCCCAGTAACTCCTTCGCCTCATCTTTACTGAATGTTTTCTGATTTTTCTTGTAATAACAGCTATCAGGATTGTTGACGGAATAGTAACTATTATTATAACTATTGGCAGCCATTTAGTTTTTCTCTCAACTCTCCACTCTGCCTGCACGGTTTTTGGTGCATTAATCAAAACCTCATTTCCCTCCATCTCCTTCCAACCCTCAAACACTGCAACCCCATCCTAAACAATTCGGATGAAAGCACAACATGGTTAAAGCTATTATTCCGAGCGGCTATGTATGCGACAACCAATTCTTTAAAATAGACATCGACAATTCGAAACTATCAGGATAGACTTCATCTTTAAAAAGTAATTTTTCCAAGCCGACTTTCTTTTTTTATTAAGTGCACACAACCCATTTTATATCAACACAAGGTATAGCGGGCTCATAGTACAATCTGTCATATAAAATTTATTTTCAGCCTTAGAAAAGATTTACTGTAGAGAAGTATGTCTGGAAGGTCCTTGCGCGCACTAGAAACTCGCTTAAATAAACCAGAGCATTAGGCTTCTTAAACAATTTCATCCCGACCTGAATAATGGGGCCTAGTGTTTAATTTAAGTTTTTGATAGAGAAGGTTTTTAAGTTGCTTTCTCTACACTTATATGGAGGATAGTCTTTGGGATTTGTCAGGGTTAAAGCAAGGGTCTGGAACATTGAATGCCCAGAGAATGCTACGGAGGTCACGCTTCTAGCTGACAGCGGCGCCATCTACACCGTCTTGCCGGAAAGCCTCCTCAAATCGATAGGTGTTAAAAGTATTGGGAGGAGAAGATTCAGGCTGGCCAATAATCAGGTTCTTGAAAAAGACATAGGCATCGTAGGCATGGAGGTTAACGGCGTAAAGACGCATACGATAGCGGTCTTCGGTGATGAAAACGTATATCTCTTAGGGGTTGTAACACTCGAAGAGCTGGGTTTAGAAGTGGATCCGATAAGAGGTGAACTGAAACCGCTTGAGCTATTGTTAATGTGAATTACCTATTAGTGCGATTATTGAGTTAATTTGAAAACTTTCCAGACTTTAAGAATGCATGATCCTGATGTAGTTATACTTTTATTTGCTTCCGGGAAACTTGTGTGTACTGGTGCTGTTAACGAGAAGATGATTTACGACGCCGCTGAGAAGCTTATGGCTGAGCTGATTAAGTTTGTAATCCGCATCTCTAAGCTCTTTGGTCAGGCTTTCTCTATGGCGTTAATTATCTCGGCATAGTCCCTTGCGCTACAATACCATCCCTCTTTGATAATCCTATCTATTACTTGTTTTCCCTCTTGTCTCGTTAGGGCACCACGCTTTACAAGTTGTATTACCACATGAGGTGTGCTTGAGACCCTCACGCCGAGGGTTTTGGCTACATGCCTACCTCTCTTATCGTCCATGACAGCAATTCCATCGAGTTCGATGGATAAAGATATGACCGTGGCCTCGCCATAATGTATGCCAGAGTTCTTAAGCTTCTTCACAACATCTTCATTCACATGTGCCACTACTTCGATTATATGCAATTTAAATGCATTCCTCAATTCGTTAACCTCGTCGGCATGTTTCTCAACGCCCTTCTCAACTACTTCCTGATAGACTGCTCTCGTCGTAACCAGCCTGAAGGGTAGATTGGTAAGCCGCTTTATGATTCCTGCTTTTGTTAGGTATATGAGAGGCGTTGAATTGAAAACTAACGCAGTCTTTCTATCGCTTCGTCTAATTCGAATTCTGCCCATTCGATTCCCTCTTTCTTAACCAGGTCTATAAAGTCCCATAAAGTCATCCCCGCCATCTCAGAAGCCTTCCATAGGGAAATCCTGCCCTCCCTAAGCTTTTCGAGGGCTCTTTTCAGCCTCCACTCCCTATATCCAATATGTACCAATATCCTTAGGGCGGTTGACTTGTCCACGGATTCTTCTTTAACTACCTCCTCTACGGCACGTTCCATCTCTTTAGTAAGACGCACACCCAGTATGGATGTCATTTTCTGTTAAACAATGTTTAACATTCAATATAAACCTTTCTGTTGACACTCAGCTCCATGAAGGAGACAGTAGCCTCTACCATGCCCTTTGGAAACACCGATGGAATAATTGGAATCTAGCCTTTGGGGCGAGAAAAATAGAGGATTTGATTCTTATTTACAGAATGCATGATCCAGATGTTGTTATGTTATTATTTGCTTCTGGGAAATTGGTTTGCACAGGCGCGGTTAATGAGAAGATGGTCTACGATGCCGCGGAGAAACTCATGAACGAGTTGATTCAGAAGGGATTGTTAATTGGATACTGAAAAGTTTATTACAAATGGTTTTTATTCTTATCTTTCTTAATGTCGGACGGAATTCTCTTGATTCTGCTAATGCTTTAGTTCAGACTTCCGACAAGGTTTACGCCATAGCAGGCATCACCATGTCCTATGGGCTGGCTATTCTGATTTTTGGCTTGTTAAGACCGATGCTTATCAAAAAACGGACGCCACGATTTCAATTTCAGTGATGATAGTAGCAGTCGTTATAATAGTGATGGTCATAGCGGTAGTGCAAGCATTGAGGAGAATGTTTTAATGTTTTCGATACTCATGATCCCAAGTATTTTGCAATTCTAGAGAATAATACGCTGTGATAACGATTATATTATCGTCTTCTTTCCTATACACGACAATAAGAGCGTTATTATTTGTTTTCACAATGTTTTTAGACAGATCGTGCTCAACGATAACCCTATCAGGAGACTCTATACATTTGGAAACCTTTTCAATCGGTATTTTCCTCTGCCTGATTCTTTCTAACGCATGCACCGTTAAATTATTTTCAAGGCTTAGCTACAATCTCTATGCCCTTCACAAGGATTTCTCCAATATCCATTTTCGACTTGGAGAAATTAATCACCTCGATACCAAGTACCTCACCGTTCTGATCGAAGTCAACAATTACATTATCCCTGATTTCGAGACTATCCGCTATATCGCCATTTCTAACCCTGATATACAGCGCATCAGCCAAAGAATCGTATTTCACCCTATACTCCATTACTATCTAAAACATTTATTTCGACAGATTTAAAGATTCCCATTTTAAAAACATCCCAGCTAAACTACTCGCTCAGGCTAACTTCTAAGATTTTTTCGGATTCTTTTCAAGGACGGATCCTAAAGTTTAAGAAAGTGAAGAAAGGCTTAAACAGGATGGTTGCGGTTTAAGGTTTTCTGAGGAAGCCAATAAGGGTCTGTCACACATAATACTCTGTTAGAAGGCCCGCAACATCGCTCCGACAGGTTCGAGGGCCAGGAGACAATAGTTGAGAAGATGCTGAGGGAGATAAGGAAGTTCGGGGAATCAATCTGCTGATAGACCAGAGGCTCCTCGCAGTATCTAGGAAATACTAGGGCTCTGCGCCACGATAACCTGCCTGAGGCTACAATATGCGAGCGACGCGGGGAAGGTTGCTGACACCATGCACCTAAACGAGGAGCAGACGTTAAAGCTCAGGAGCTCAAGCAGGGGGAAGCAATAGCATTACTCCCGAGAATGAGTATGGCAATACCGATTATAGTGCAGATATAATCCCTTATTCTGGCCTAATATATAGAATGCATGATCCTGATGTAATTATACTTTTATTTGCTTCCGGGAAACTTGTGTGTACTGGTGCTGTTAACGAGAAGATGGTTTACGACGCTGCCGAGAAGCTTATGCAAGAGTTGATTCAGAAAGGATTGTTAATTAGATAGCGAATGATACCTAATCCATATTGGTTCTTCACTTGTCCAGCGTTAAGGAGCTGTTTTTCAATAGAGTTGGTTAAGAAGAGCGCGCTAGATTTCTAAGAGGGCTTTTTAGGGCTTGTCAACAACAATAGTATAATAATGAAGAAAGCGATGATAACGAAACCGATTATCGGGAATTGCAAGGGTGCATGTCATAGAGTATGGCTAGGTATAGAGCGAGTAGAAGAAACAGGAAGGTGAAAAACGAAACGATCGTAGCTGTTATTATGGTTTTATGCTCATCTTTCAACGAGAACAAGCTGGTTCCGTCAGCACACGCATTTGAGCGGTGCGCGCTTAACAGGCACTACCTTCTTCCCCTGGTCTAGCTCTTTCTGACGATGGTAGTAACCTTTATTAGGTAGTACCAAAATATTAGTAGTACTAAGAATGGAACACGAGGTCGTGGTTACCAGGAAGGGGCAGACGACCATTCCAGCGGAGCTAAGGAGGAAATACAATATCGTTGAAGGCACAAGGATGGTGGTAATGGATACGGAACAAGGAATCCTCTTTAAACCCGCTCAGAACACCTTGGGTCTTGCAGGCTCAGGCTCCAAACGTGCGACGCCGAGGGAGATGAAAAGGTTGCTTGACAGGCTCAGGGAGGAGGATCTTTGAGCGTTTACGACACAAGGTTCTTCATTGAGCACTACTATTCTGGCGATGATGAAATCCTGAAAAGGACAACCAGCATGCTAAGGACAGATAGGAACAGGATTATTTCTACAATAGTTGTCCACGAGGTCTTCAGGTTGACGCTGGAAAAAGAGGGGAGGGTGTTGGCCGAACTGAGGACAAGGCTTCTAGAAAAGGATTTCAAAGTGGTGGGCGTTGATGTGCAAACAGCCAAAGCTTCCGCCGAGCTCAGACATAAGTACAGGGTGCCGATGGCGGACAGCATTATAGCGGCGACAGCTAAGGTTTTAAATTTAACGTGCATAACTGACGATAAACATTTGACGCAGATGGACGAGATAAAGACGAAATGGATTTGACGAGTTCTGTTATTAGGCTGTTCGCCATCAGCAAACATTAATATTATTAACCCAGTGAGCACAGACCTTTATTTTTTCAGAAAGCTGTTTACCCTCGGATAGAATTCAGAAGGGTTTGCCGTTCGGATGATTTTTATGCTAATTTCTTTACCATAAAAAAGCTCGTTACAAGCATTAGAACAGAGGATAATGTTTAAGCCATGTTAAGGTTGATTTTAGAGGGTCTCGTTTGGCAAGATTGTCCATCTTAAAAATTAGTTTGATTTTTCTACTTCTTTTTTTTCTGCAGCGCCTCCTCGTAATGTTCCTCTTTTAACTTGATAAAAATTTACACCGACCATTAACGCCGATAAGCCTCACGGTTTACTGCGAAGCAGGCACAACAGGATACTGCAACATAACTATACAAGTGCTGCTCCAGGCGAACCATGGATCATCAAACTTAACGGAACAGACTGGACTTCAGCAAGGGGAAAATGACACGGTGCGCCCATCGGTTTACTTAAAGCCAGAAGGGTTGAGAAGCCGAGAGAGTGAGAGAATAGCATTCGAAAGCTGGCCTTTAAAAGTCAAGAGTAGGCTTACGAGAGAGGAAATCTATGACTATCTCTAACACTATCGCTCCCTTGGACACTAACGTTCTGGTTAACGCATGCTATGATTAACGCTTTTAACCGTAGGAGGATACCTCATGAACCTGAATCGATTTCCATATGGTGAATATTGTCTTTTCCGGTGCTTATCGCTCCGAATCCTGTGTCTTCGACGACTTTACTCATAAACCGGTGTTTCAGAACTACTTGAGCATCGGCTAAAGGTTCTCCATTACATGTAACTCTATGAAAGATGTAATCCATGGAGGCAACTATGTACGAGATCGCCCGGATTCGCTTATTCTTCTCCTCATGAGTGTTGTCGAGCGTGCGCGATTCGATTTGCCAGTGAAGCCTACCAGTGCTTAAGTAAATCTCTTAACCGTTACGGGTTCGTTTTAAAGGTTGGCGAAATAACGCGCGCTAAAGGGCGTCTAAATCTTTCAGATTCGAAACTGAAGCTGGAATTCTGAAGCTGTTCGTTTTACGACACTATCGCAAAGCGTGGGCTTAAACTTTCTTCTACCGTGTTTCAGTTTCAACTTAAGCGTCTTGCTGCTGTAATGTTTCTGTTTTCCTAAGCCTTACCTGCAGTATTCCGTTGGCATACTTCTCGTCTTGCAGTTCTACGCCTTTCGGCACCTGTATTCTTTTCAGAAAGTTTCCCCCTCCCCGTACTTCTAGCATGCCCCTGACGATTTTTACTTTCACCTCTTGCGCGGGACCTGGCACCTTCGCTACGAAGGTTATGTTTTCCTCCTCCTCAATAAGGTCGTAGAACCATTCGGGCTCCTCTAAGGCGGGGGCTTTCTCTTGGAAAATTCTCTTGACCTCCATCAACCAGTATATTAGAACCAGGGCCGCAACAGTTCCTATGATAACCCCCAGTATTCCTGCCTTCAGCTTAAAGAGCACTATTAAGAGTATGATTACAACGGCTACTCCTACCATCAGCAGGTTTCCCAGAGTCTCATCCTTCTTCTCCCCCTCCCGCCTCATGAGTCACACCCTAGGTGAGCTCAACCGTTATGTAATGGAGTTCAACCACTTCTTCGACGCGCACCAGAATCCCGATGCTCACCTTCTCCTCTACCTTCCATACTAATACTCTTTTAACTTGATGAGCATCACATAGCTCTAGGAGCTTGGTGAGAAACGGCTGGACACTCACCCAGTCCTCATCAGAAATGTATCTAGTGTTCCCGTAATGGAAGGAAACATCAGGGTTGACAGCTGTTGGCACAAGCACTGTTAAGCCTTCTTCTTCGAACACCTCCATTAGTCTAGCGATCCTTTCCTCCACACTCTTTTCAGGTGCTGGCGGAGGAGTTTCAACTCCGGCGACCTTGGCTAGGAATGCCCTGAAGCTTTCCACAACCGTGGAGCCTAAACCCACGTAGTATTCGCCGGTGAAGTCAGCCCCCACAGTCGCGATGGTTCCAAGCTGGGTGACAACACCACCTCCAGGCGCTGTGTAAACCGGTATGAAGAACACGTCGAAACCGCCAATCCTATAGAATATCTGGTTCCCCACGCGGGGGTTTCGCAGAAGGGTTTTCAACGTTGCATAATCCGGGTTTCTGTCCAACGCTTCGTTTATTGCAGTGGGGCCTAAAAGCTTGCTCTCCGCCTCAAGAGGCACCTTGAAGAAAAACATCTCGCCGGTGTGCGGATGGTCGTTTTTAACCACCATGTATCCGGCAAGATTTTCCCCTAATGCTCCACGTAGCTCGAGCGACAGTATTCCTACAAACTCCAATTCTTTGAAGCCGTGGGGCTGGGCAATGATGTAATAAGTGTCGAGACCACTAGGCACGATGTAGAACTCCTTGGCCGCGATGAAGGTCGAGGGGTCGGTGACATGGTAAAAGTTATACATGGAGATCCTCCATTCGAAGAGCTCCTCAGGATACCTGATCTGGGTCTTTAACCATTCAGGTACGCCCGTGGAAACGTATTCGCTGTAAACCGTTTTAAAGAGTTGGCTGAAGTAATCTTCACCGGTAATTATCAGCTGAATATCCCCATGGTAAATGTTTATCAAAGCGTATCCAACGAGCCTCCCCAAGTAGTTTCCACGGCTCCACGGCACTTTTCCAGCGTCGAAAAACGCTATGAGGGGCATTATCCAGAAGGTTTGTTTACCATCGGTTACTGGCCATATGTCTATGCGTCGCCCTCCGATTTCATACGTGAAGTAGGGGAAGAGCAGCTGCATGCGGTCGAAAACATCCCTGTACCTGAGAACCCGCATAGTAGTCGTAGGATAGGAAAGGAGGAAGTTTGGCTCGAAGACCCAGCTTAGAGGTGGAGAAATATCTACTCCGCCGTTGCCATCGTAGAAGTAGCCACCTACTTCGTCGCTCACTGTTCTCCCAACAGGGTATGCGATCCATGTCTCCCGAAAGAGCCCACCCTCCCCGTAGTAGATTCTCCTCTGGGGGAAAAACTTAGCGGCGTCAACAATTCTTCCAGTGTGAGCGTCAAGCATGAGGAAGCCGTTTGGTACATGCGTGTATACGAAATGGATGGCGTACCATCGGTCTTCCTGCCTAACGGTTTGAGGCAGAATGAGGTCCATTGAAGCACTCCAGTAGAGCGTTCTGTTGAAACGAAGAATATCCGCGTCTGCGAAATCTATATAGGGTATTAGACCTATCTCCGGCCTTAGTTTGTCAAACGAGCCCTGCTGGTCCCAAAGGCGTACTTTTTCCAGTAGCTCTCCGTATTTCTTAACATAGTCGTCGATCTGGCTTGGAGGAATAGATGATAAACCGAACTCATACGGCACTTCCACTATCTTGTCCAGTTCTGCGAGATGCCTGTTTACAGAAATGGTTTGAGAGATATATGGGCCAAGCATCTCCAGCTTCCTCACGTTTGCAATAGTGTTGTTAAAAAACATCATGGAGCCGACGGCTAAGCCTATTACGAGTAGAACGCCTAGGCGGAGGTATAGATGCCGGCCTTGTGAAGCAGGGTGCACCGCCACCTCTCTTCTCTTATCTAGGAGGGCAAAGATGGCTAAAGCAACACTGGTGGCGGCAAACCCCAAAATCTGGTACTTCGTATTATAATCGATGAAGGGGGTGAAGAAGCTGGTGAACATAAGCCATGAAACGAAGACCGCGGCCAAGCCCTGTATGGTCGGCGCAAACCTTCTCGGGTCCGGCATGCCTAAGCCGAAGATGTAGAATGCGAAGAGAGGCACGAATAAGCGGATAATGTGAGTCGCCGCAACAAGTATCAAGCGTATCCAGAGGGAGCGGAGTAATGGTGGAGCCAGAAGAGTCAATATCGGGATTAAGGGCATGATTTTTTCCTCGGCGTAAGCCATGTTCATGGGTGGAGTAGAGAAGGGGAGACCAAATATCCTGGGGAATGCTTCAACATGCGGGTTCCAACCCATTATGATAGCGTTTAAAGCCATGCCGAGCGTCACGTTTGCGAAGAAGACCGTTCCGACTAGGACTTTCGTAACCTGCCACACAAGAAACTTGAAGGGCCGCATTTTGAAACTTTCGAAGTCAGGCAATATTGGGGGAGCAGTTTCACCGATGCTTAACGAACGGGCTAGCTTAAGTTTGCGCACGCTATTAATAAACCACCATGTTATGGATCTTCTGTTTTTAAAGTCTACTCTAAATAGGGCTAAGGCGGCAAGAACAAGCCCACCCAGAAGGCTGAAGAATAATGGTTTGAAGAACATGTCTCCGAATTCTGAGAGATTAAGCCAGAAAACCACGATTTCGCGGCTGAGGAAAACAATGGAAACTGAAACAACCACTAGCATTATGAACAGCTGGTACGTGAAACGCATTTAACGCGTGTAAGTGGATGTCATCGTATTTAAGCTTTGCACGGATGCTGTTATAATAGTCGGTTCTCATCAAATGCGTGAGGAAGTGGGGTACCGTTTTGAGAAGAAGGTTAAACCTTTTCAGCACACTAGCGGCGCTAAACAAAACGGTTGAAGAAACAGCTTGTTTATGAGAGCAAACAGGCAAGCTATGAGTATGGGGCGACGAGTATGTTCAGAGCTCCTACGTCGCGACCTCTTGTGCTTCTTTTTCTTCTTCAGCTCCTCCAGTTTACTTTTCGCAATCCTATGTCTGATATACCAATGAGGAGCATCACTCATATATAATCACTCTCCTTTAATACATTGACCTTGGTTTATCCCTAAGGACCTCACATTGGATTCGAAATGCAAAGTTTCTCTCGGCTTTAAAATCTTTCATCTTCCAATCCTCCTTATTGAAATTCAACTACAGCGTGCGCTCCTCCCTGCTCAATCCTACGAAACCTCCTTAAAATGATCTCTATCATCCTCAGTTTCTCCTAGACGTTCATTCAGAAAGGCTTGCTAATAAGATAGTAGGATGTACGACGCTTGAGTGAACATGCGATGCTAAGGAATCTGAATTAATTTGGCCTGCACTATTTTAGGCTCTACGAGTCGGGAATCTGTCGTGATTAGGATTCCTCCCAGCATCTTTGTAGCCGCTAGGATATAGGCATCTACTAGAGAAAACCTGTCCCTATGAATACACTTTAAGCTTCCTGCGACACGTGTAAGCCGTTCATCCAAAGGCAATATTGAGATTCTGGAGTGTCTGATGGATGCACTCCTAACTTCGGCAGCCTCTCGACCAAGCTTCTCGCAGGTTTTATAGTAAAGTTCCGCGATGTTGACCTCACATGTATAACCCTCTGCCTTACCTGCTATAACTTCATCGAAAAAACCTTTAACACGATTATCCTCAGCAAAATAGAGAAGAAGCGGACCTGTATCAAAGATAAGCTTATCCTTTCTCAGATGCTTCTCTCCTCCTCTCCTCTTGCAGCTCTTTTATCATTTGATACGTTATCTTCTTAAAGTTCTTATCCGCGCCGAAAAGATCCTCTAATGGGATAACTGGGACAAGCAAGATTCCCTCATCGGTCTCTATGAACTTAACCCGTGAGCCCTTTTTCAGCTTGTACTTTTTTCTGATCTCTGCTGGAATTGTTACCGTACCTTTCTCGGTTATAGTATAACTCAAGTCTTTTTCACCATACTTATACTCTTAAAGTATCCCTATTTAACCTTTATGCATACATATGCTTTCTAATCTCCAACTCGCCGGGTTTCCAGATTTTTAGCAAGGCTGAATCGCCTTAATCTTGAGATCTGCTTACTTTCTTCTAAAGGCGTTTGCAAAAAGGATTCCAGCTCATATACCGTATGCAGGATCCAGAGGTTGTTATCCTACTTTTCACCGGTGCAAATTGGTGTGTACCGATGCGGTTAACAAGAAGATGATTTACGGGCCGCGCAAAACTGATGAACGAGTTAAAACAGAAAGGATTACGATCAGATGAAGCTAATCTGGTTTAATCAGCTCTAGAAATTCGGTTTGGTGAGAGAATTTTAATACTTTTGAATCTGCCCAGTGCTAGGAGATGTTTATTTCCTGTGATAATCGCATTGGCCTTCGCATAAAGGGCACAATCTAGGACTATATTGTATGCTGGATCGTTGCGAATAATGTTGTCTAATGTCCTAGGTTCAATAGTTCTCAATATTATCCGGTAAAATCCAACGGCGCTGCTATCTAGTCTTCAGAAGGCTTGAACTTAGGATGGTTCATAACCTTTTCAAATTCCTGTATTAATTGGAGTGAGATACAGCCGGTAACAATGCCATTTTCAACTAGTTCAACGATTTTAGACACGCGCGGTTGACACTCTAGGTTAAAGTTCCATTTTTACCCGTGACACGCTGTTGTGTTTTACAGACTTCAGCATATCCTTATAAGACATCTCGGCAAAGCTTAAATTGATTTTCGTTGATAACCATTGTCAATGTTCAAGAAGAAGACCTTTCTTCTATTAATGGCTTTGCTTTTAGTTATAGTTATTACGGGTGGTGGAGTTTATTACTGGTTTGCGATGAGACCTGAGCCTTTACCCATCGTTAGGGGCGCGAAGGTCTTAGTCTTGATTGCCGACCGTTATAACCATGTGGAATACAGCTACGTGGTGGATGCTCTTGTGAGACAAGGGGCCGAGGTTACGGTAGCCTCGTTCGAAGTCAAAACCGTCACTTCCTATGACGGAGGCACTGTAAATTCTCAGGTGACATTCGAAGATGTGAAAGTGGACGAGTTTCACGCCATCTATATCCCCGGAGGCTATGCCCCTGAGGATTTAGCCAAAAGCGAGCTCGTGTTAAACATCGTCCGTGGAGCTAGAACTAAGGGGCTCGTAATAGCGGCTATATGTCACGGCCCCTTGGTCCTAGCCAAGGCGGACGTCATTAAGGGCGTCAGAGTAACGGGTTACTCCGCCATTTTAAACGATTTGAAAGAGGCTGGCGGGATGGTTGTGAACGACCCGTCCGTCAGGGCTGGTTTGATAATAACGGGCGTAGATCCTAAAGCCTTACCGTCGTTTACAAAGCTTTTCTTAGAAGCCCTAGAAGAGAGGATTAAATAAAAACAGGAAGCCAAATCTTCCCTGGCGCATGCTAGCTCAAATCCACCTCCTACATCGCCTTTTTAGGCTAGAAATGATGTAGTTGGGGATTAAAATTAAGAAATAGTAAATTTGGGTTACATACAGTCCTTATAGAAAGGATGAGATATTTTCTATACTTTCGGACTGGAACTTTTGGGGGAAAAGGGTTTGATGTCGGACATGAAGGGGCATTTTACTTGGACAGGATTTTAAGCTTTTTTGAAGGTGTTGAAAAGGTAGTTTCGGTTTATGAGGTAAGGAGGAGCGAGAAAAGCTTTTTGCTAGCGCGCTACAACTTCCTGCTTTCATGAGGTAGTCGTTGAAAACAGAGTTAGCATGAAATTCTTCGAGTATCTTATGCAGCATTATATCGTTTTCTATTAGGTTGATGCTCTTGATTCAGATTTCTCAGCGCGCTTTATGGGTACTCTATCAGTTGGATTAAGAGGGTAAATCTTCATAGTAAGAATAGCTCCGAACCCTCGCATCAACCCCGGCCTCAACCGTCTCCTCTAGCGTGTGCCATCTTGTTTTCACATAAATACACATAGCATGCAACCCTCTTACACAACACTTATAAGTTTCCACATGCTTCCCATAGAGTCTTGACTGTAACGGTTAGGGCATTGTTGCTTCTAACACTATTCTCGTTAATGCTCGTCTCCGCCACGCCTGTCTTCGCCTCCCCAGGGATCAAGCCTGATGCTCTTCCAGCCGGGCTGGTTGGCAAGTTCTACCAGGTTATTCTAAGATGGGAGGGACACCAGCAGCCTCCCCCGATCACCTGGTTCCTAGTGTCCGGCAGTCTTCCGCCCGGGCTCCGCCTGGAAACGCTTGCAGACGGTTCCGGCTACATATATGGGACGCCGACTCAAGGAGGGACATACGAGTTCAGAGTCAGGGCTCAACAGCCGTTCGGCTTGATAGCGATAATCAAGGAGGAGAAGGATTACACTGTTTCGATAGCTGGCCTAGGGATTCACCCCGAGTCTCTCCCCGAAGCCACTGAGGAGACAGGTTACGATGCTAAAATCAACGTGGTCGGCGGAACACCCCCGTATGACTGGGGCATAACCGGGTTGCCTCCAGGCTTACGATGGAGTTATCTTGACTTAAGAGACAAAGAGGTGGTGGCGATACACGGTTCCCCGGAAGCCGGCTCCGCTGGAAACTACTCGGTCACTGTGACTGTCCGCGACAATAAGGGCAATGTAATTTCAAGAACATACGTTCTAACGGTTAAGGAGCCCCCCTGGGATTACAGCGTCACGATAACTCGTCTAACCTCTGAAGGAGAGTCTTCCCGCGCCACAGTGTATATAGATGAGCTGATAATAGCGCCGGGAACCCTGCCTGTAGACTTCTCCACCGGAAAGCCCTATTTAGCTGAAGATGTTTTCGAAGTCAGGCTCCACCGTACCTCGGGAAGAGGAGACAAGCATGTTGAGCTTTTCCTCTCCATTCCGGAAACAACTCCACCTGGAGTAACCGTGGAGATGGAGTCTCCCTGGAGGGGAGAGTTCGGCGGCATGGATCTTGTGAGAAGAATATCCGTAAAGGTTGACAAGAGATACCTGTCGCTTCACGAGAGTTTCACCACAAAGGATGTGCCGAGAAACCTTGTTGTTAAAGTCGCAGGGGTGAGGAACGAGACTCACCCGCTCACAGTGACCATTAAAGGCCTTAAGATAGATGTTTACTTCGGGTACCCGAAGCCCTGGCAGGCTGAGCCGATCCAGGTGGTGGAGAGCTACGACGTGAAAGAAAGCCTTGTTGAGCGTAAATCCACTGTTTTCAAGACCCAGGTGTGGGTAGTGTGCAGCAGGACCCCGCGAGTGGACGTCAGCTTCAAGGTGGCGCTGGAACTGCCTTTTGAAGACTGGGATTGGGACATTCCGGACTGGAGTTCAGGAACTAATGGGCTCTCCTATGTTACAGTAAGCATTCCTAGGGCCGAGATCGTTCTGCCTTCAGGCGCCTCCTGGACAACCCCGGTTTCCCGCACCATCTATATTCCCAAAGTACACTCTCAAGCAGTGTTTGAATACTTCTACATTTCGTTCCCATTGTCCATGCCGCGGCCCAGGCTCACGCCAAGCCGAACCGTCAGGTATAAGCTTTATGTGGATGCTGGAGCAGACATATCTGAGTGGAACGAGAATAACAATCTGTACGAAGGAACATGGCCGGTTGTCCGGACCCGCCGGCTCCACCTGCTTTTCGTACCATGGGTTAACGATGACGAGGAGCTTCACGCAGCAATAGGGCTTTTCCCAAATGTCCCCCCATATGCACCCTATCGATTGGGTGACTATTTCTACAATGGGAGCGGCCTCTGGGGAGAATGGACGCCGAATGTCTGCGTTAAGTTCCCCGTCAGCACGTCAGATTTCACAAACATCACTGAGGCCTACAGGATTAAAGCCAGGGCTCTAGCGGAATACGTGCAGGCCACTTACCCTATAGCGGAGTTGGAGCTAACATATTCCGTGAGGCCCGTCTGGATTGACTTGGAGGCGCCAGGCCTGCCCATAATAATATTGAAAAACAGGGATCACGGGAGGGTTCTGAGGGAGGTCGCTAGACTGGCTAGGATATATGGCTACGATGCCGGCGTGGCGATGAGGATATGCGGCTCAGGAGGACAGTCGCGGGGAGTCAAATGGGCGGTTTTCACAGATGTTTTCGCGCCAGTGACTACGCTTGCGCATGAGCTGTACCATCTTTTAGGCCCAATGAATTACGATGATTATGATCAGCATCCTGCGGACGCTGGGTACTGGGTTAACAAGGGTCAGGTAAGGGGGCAGGGGGAAAGCTACTTCATGGCGGGGTTCGGGCTCACGGCTCCCAGCACTCTTCTAGGGGGAACTAATGATGCTGAACGTTCATGGCCTCCCTACTTCGAATGGGCTTGGGAGAGCAGCCACTGGATTACGTTACAGATGTATAAAAGACTGATGGAGGGATGGTTCAACCCTGAAAACTCTAGGGATCCGCTCGCCATCCTGGTGGGCGGGGCGGTTTTCAAGAATGGTTCAGCCTTCTTCGAGCCGTTTCTGGTTCAGGAGGCTGAGATAGACCTGCTGCCGGGTTCAGCCGGAGACCACTATATAGTTTTTCTTGATAAGGAGGGCATGGTGTTGAAACGGTTCGGCTTCAACGCCAGTTTCCTGGTTTTCGACAGTCCCTTGGAGAATCAGGTGGACGAGTCTTATTTCAACTACTATCTGGAGGCTGTCGACGGCATCCGAGCAATCGAGTTAACAGACTCGAGTGGGAGAACACTGGCTCGCAGAGAAGTATCTGAGAACCCTCCGACCCTGCGTCTAAAGTTCCCCTTGGGCGGAGAAAGGCTGACAAACCTGCGGAGCAGTAAGACTTGGATAAGCTGGGAGGCAAGCGATCCAGACGGGGACACGCTGTACTACTATGTGGCTATCAGCCCGGACAACGGTACAACATGGCTTCCCCTGGAGGTTGACTACACGGATACGAGCCTCGGGTTCGGCGCATGGTGTTTCGAGCCCGGAGACAAGTACCTGGTCAACGTTAAAGTGTCCGACGGCTTCAACACCATGGAGGTTTTATCGAAGCCGTTCAGCATAGGCCCCTATGTTGAGCTTAAAATATTATCGGAGATCGGGGGAGTCAACGGGTCCGGGTGGTATCTGAAGGGTGAGGAAGCAACCTTCAACGTGCTCTTCACAAAGAAGACTATGGATGGGCTTCTAGGGCTGCTGGGAGGCTACTACGAGTTCACAGGCTGGGGTGGAGACCTTGTGTCAAAGGAGACGCGAGTCGCAGTCACGATGGACAGTGACAAAACGGTAAAAGCCATGTTCCGGGCAGACTATACAATGCCGTTAATATACGTAGCGATACTGGTCACCATACTGTTTCTCACAGTATTCATCATAGCGCGCGTGCTTAAGGCAAGAAGACCATTGCCTCCGCCTCCGGTTGAATAGCGCACGTTAGGTTGAAGCCTAGTGAGGAGGTTTCTCCCGGTGTTCATTTGCTGCTCCTCGCTGTCGCAGGCCCAAAGCCATCAGCATCCTCCAGCACATACTCGCCAGCTATTCTGAAGCTTCTTCTATGAGATGCTTTTTAAAACAATAATGCGCGTGCGGAAAACATTATGATGCGCAGCGCAAATATTACAGTTTCCGTAACGTGAACTTAGCAAGATAAAAAGACAGAATTATACGCTCAGCGATAATCTCTGCACACGCTTGTGATGATCCCGGTTAAACCGGCCCATGTTATAATTTGCTCAAACGCTCTTTGGTTTAGGCGTTATTTTAATCGCATATGCAGGAGATTCTGGCAGGTCCTTTGGAAGAACAATCGTCAAATCCGTACCTCTTTGCTCCCATTTCAATTGTTCATTAATACTTAAAAGATATGCGTTAGTATCTTTCTCTGCGTGTAGCGACTTTAACGTGATTTTATCACTTTTCGGTTTATCCAGTATGATGATAAAGAGCGAACTCGCCTTCTGCGTGAAACGCACTGGTATGCGATCTTCAGTTACTCCTTCAGCCCTTACCCACGGCCTTGTACCATAGATGGCTTCCCCATTTACGCTAAGCCATTGTCCTAACTCCAATAAACGTCTCCGCTGGTGTTCAGGGATTGTCCCATCGGCCATGGGGCCAACACCCAATAAAAGGTTTCCATTTTTGCTAACAACATCCACTAATAAAAAGACAAGTCTCTTTAGTGAAAGAATATGCTCTTGGCCTTCATTGCGGTTATACCCGAACGAGTAACCGAGCGCCTGCACGCATTCCCACTTGCCTTTTGATATTTTATCAAAAGTAGCGTATTCCAGCGTCCTAAAATCATAATGGAGCCCCCCAAGAGAGGAAAACCTTCCCGACATCAGACGCGAGACAACCCTATTCGACATCAGCCTAACTAGGAAACGGGATATACGACTGTTCATATTAAATTGATAGAAACGATCGTTTATTACGCCATCGGGCACATTATTATAATAGTATGAGAAAAGATCTAAAAGATTAGATGCAACAGGATATCCAATATCACCCCATACGACCGACGGCTTATAGCGATCTATTAGTTCATGCCAATGATTATCAACATACTCTGCATATTCTCTGTCCTGTGGAATTGCAGAAAGCAAATCAGCAAGATCTTGTATCACGGTATCGTTAAATGTCCAGTCTAACCCGCCTGAGTAGTATAAACCCATTTTCAGTCCGTTGGCTCGCACGGCTTCTGCTAATTCGCCTATGGTGTCCCGTTCAGCAAAATATTTCTCTTTTTTCGGATTAGGGTGCTCGCTGGGCCATAGAAGAAAGCCATCGTGATGCTTAGCTACGAAAATCACATAACGGGCTCCTGCCTTCTTAAACAAGTCCGCCCAATCTTTAGGGTCCCAACTCTTAGATGCCTCATTAAAGATCGAAACGAAATTGTCATACGGAAAGTTTTCTCCATATGTATCAACGTGATATCGGTGGGATGGGCTGTTTTTGATCCTAATGGAATTAAAATACCATTCGGAATAAGGATTTTTGGCAAACCATCTCCTCCAACCCTCCTTTGAAATGACTTCGGAAGGATTGCCTGTAAGTGGCGCCCATCCGGGGATGGAGTACAATCCCCAATGAATAATGATTCCGAACTTGGCATCTTGAAACCAATCTGGAACTAAATGCTTACGTAAAGATTCAACAGTAGGTTCGTATCGCATAATCTAAATACGCTACAATAAAACTTACATTTAAATTTTCTAACCACCTCGCCGAATGCGCACGCTATCGCTGCTGACAGAACAGGCTACGGGTTCACCCTGGTGTTTTTAACTATCCTATGACTCGTATTCTTAGAAAAATATTGAGGGCTAGGTTTCAGTTCTTCTCCACAAGCTTCAGAAACTTCTCAAAATATATTCTTGCGTCAAGAGGACCCGGTGAAGCCTCAGGGTGGAACTGTACGCCAAACACGGGTTTATCTTCCATTTCAACACCCTCCACCGTCCCGTCGTTCACGTTCAGGTGTGTAAGCTTCAGCCCGGAGTCTCCAAGGCTCTCCCTGCTGACTGCGAAACCATGGTTCTGGCTCGTTATGAGAACCCTGCCTGTCTCAAGGTCTATGGAAGGATGGTTCTGGCCTCGGTGGCCGAATTTCAACTTGTAAGTGGTTGCTCCAAGGGCTAGGGAGATCAGCTGGCTTCCCAGACAGATTCCGAATACAGGTAGGCCGTATTCGATTAACCCTCTAACTGTTTTGAAAGCGTAGTCGAGGATTGCAGGGTCTCCGGGCCCGTTTGAAATGAGAACACCATCCGGCTCAAAACTCATGATTTTCTCCAGGGAAGTATCGTGCGGAACCTGGATTACTTTGAAACCGAGCTGCAGGAGGTTCAGTATAATCGACTTCTTAACGCCGAAATCTAGCAGAACTATTTTGTAACCGTTCTCTTTAGCAGGAGTGTGCTCTTTAATCTTCCTGGTGGAGACTTCGGCTGCGAGGTTTCTCCTGTTGGGATCCTGAACCCTCCTGGCTTTCTCCAGGAGCTCGTCGACGTCCACTTTCTCATCATCATAATACACTTTTAAAATCCCTAGCTGAGTCCCCTTTGCCCTTATCTTCTGGGTCAGCATCCTCGTGTCCACCCTTGAAATACCCGGCACGGATTCCTTCTCCAGCCACTCAGGAAGGGACATCACTGAGGTGCGGTGGCTGGGTGTTTCTATACACTCTCTGACGACGAAACCCCTGATCTTAGGCCTGTCCGACTCGAAATCCTCAGGGTTAACGCCGTAGTTTCCTATTAGCGGATAGGTTTGAATAAGAATCTGCCCCCAGTAGGATGGGTCTGTTATTGACTCCACGTATCCAACCATGCCGGTGTTGAAGACGAACTCGCCGTCAACCTCGCCTACGGCGCCGAAGCCTTTACCGTGGACAAGCGTCCCGTCTGCAAGAACTATTACAGCCTTCTTACTCTCATACTTGTTTTCAGTCACAGATTTATTCGAGGAGGGAAGGTTGCTGTCTCGTCTATTTAAAGGTTATCCGCAAAGAAAATAAGCCTGTGTCAAGCATTGGGAACGATGTTGGAAAGCGTGTTTAGAAGAAGAATCCTTGAGAAGGCTTTTGAGAAGGAAAGCAGAATAGTGCTGGCTTTCGACGAGCATAACGGCGAGAAGGCTGTTAGCAGGCTGAGCGCGCTGTGTGAAAGCCTTGGTGAACACGTGGTTGGGATTAAGATAGGTTTGCCAACTATGCTTTCAACCGGCCTAGATGTTCTCAGCGGGCTTGTTAAAAGGTTTAACGAGGATTACGTGTTCATATCGGACGTTAAAATGGCTGACGTTTCGCATGTGAACAGCCTTACTTCCAAGCTTCTCTACGAGGCGGGTTTCGACGCTGTGATATCGCACGGCTTCATAGGCTACGAGGGTGGTTTAGAAGGTGTTTTCAACGAGGCTAAACGGCTTTCGAAAGGAGTGATAATCGTGGTGAGCATGAGCCACGCTGGCTCAAGGGACTTCATAGACCCTGTTGTAGACAGGCTTGTTAAAACGGCTTTGAAGCACGGGGCGGAGGGGGTTGTTGCCCCAGCCACAAGGCTCAGAATAGTTGAGGAGGTGAGGAAGACGGCTGGCAGCAGTCTTCTAATACTGACCCCGGGCGTGGGTGTTCAGGGAGCGCCCTATGGCGCTGGGCTTTCAGCCGGGGCTGACTTCGAGATAATTGGTAGAAGCATAACTGGTTCCATGAAACCTGTTGAAAAAGCTTTGGAGGTGAAAAGGGAGCATGGAAGAATCCTTGCTCAGAGAGCTTGTTAAAGATATCTACAGGGCAGGCGGGTTTAAAACAGGGGATTTTAAGCTGACTTCAGGGGGTTTAAGCCCCTACTACGTGGATCTGAGGATGCTTGTCTCCAGGCCGAGGCTTTTCGAAAGGCTCGTCGACTCCTACATCAGCAGGATGAGGATGATCGGTGAGGGCTTCGACGTCGTGGCGGGTGTTGAAACCGCGGGCATACCTATTGCAACCCTGATATCATTCAAGACCAGTATGCCCATGGTTTACGTTAGAAGTGGTGAAAGAATGCATGGGACTGGGAGGCTGGTTGAGGGTGAGCTTGAACCCGGGAGCAGGGTGGTTATTGTCGACGACGTTTTAACAACTGGCGGAAGCATTATGAGCGCCGTTAAATCGATAAGTGCTTCAGGAGGAAGAGTAGTTTACGCGCTCGTCTTCCTAGACAGGCTTCAAAACGGTGTTAGAAGGCTCGGCGAAGCAGGGGTTAAGGCTTACTCAGTGGTGGAGATAGACTGCTTTCTCAAAATACTTTTCGAGGACAAGCTTATATCAGAGTTGGAGTACGAGAGGATAATGAAATATTTGGAGGGTTTTCGAAATGTGGAGAAACAGGGACCTGGTAGACTTAACCGAGTTCACTAGGAGAGACTTTGAGGCCCTGTTTAAGCAGGCGGATGTCTTCTTGGAGGCTGGGCTGGCGCCGACGAAGATGCTTGAGGGAAAGATCATGGCTGCAGCCTTCTTCGAGCCGAGCACCAGGACTAGGCTCAGCTTCGAGTCGGCGATGCATAGGCTCGGAGGATCCGTGTTAGGGTTCTCCTCAGCCGAGGGCACATCCGTCGAGAAGGGTGAGAGCACTGAGGACACTATTAGGATGCTTGACAACTATAGCGACGTGATAGTTGTTAGGCACCGCGAAGACGGTGTGATGCGTAGGCTTGCCCAGCTCGCTAAAAAACCGCTGATAAACGCTGGCGAGGGGCAGAGCCGCCATCCTACTCAGGCGCTCATCGACATCTACACTGTTCTAAAGGAGAAGGGCATGGTTGAAGGGTTGAACTATGGCGTGATGGGCGACGTTAAGCATGCTAGGGCTGCTAAGGATTTCATAAGGGGTTTAAGCCTGTTCGGTGTTAAAGAGGTTAACCTAGTGACGCCGAAGGAGCTTATGCCTGAGGAGGCTTTCGTTAAAGAGATGAATAATAAGGGTGTCAGGCTAAACCATTACGAGAGGATTGAGGACTTGATAAGCATGCTCGACATTCTTTACGTCGTCAGGCTTCAGGTTGAAAGGTTCAGCGATAGGAGTGAGGCTGAGATGCTGAAGGGGAGCTACTCGATAACCTTGAAAACGCTTGAGCGGGCGAACAGGGGGCTAAGGATTCTCCATCCTCTTCCAAGAGTCTGGGAGCTTTCAGGCGAGGTCGACGGCACGCCTTACGCTGCATATTTTAAACAGGTTTACTACAGCATACCCGTGAGAATGGCTGTTCTGAGCCTAATACTCACGGACGTGGAGATGATTCGAGAGGGCTTGATTTAGCGCATGAACGCTTCCCACTACTATTTAGAGGCTACCGTTGCCTCCAACATCAGTGAGACGAGCAGGGTTAACACGCTGGTCCTCAGGCTTAGCGAAGAACTGAAAATAGCGCCTGGACAGTTCCTAATGGTTTGGAGGCCTGGAGACGGGGAGATACCGATAACGCCGTCGCTTACCATGGGTGAGACGCTCTGTCTCACGATAGAGAAGGTGGGCTTCACTTCCAGCAGGCTAGCGTCGCTAAAGCCTGGTGAAAAGGTTTTCCTAAGGGGCCCCTATGGCAATGGCTTTAACCTTAGCCTCCCTGGAAGATACTTGCTCATCGGGGGAGGAACCGGCGCAGCGTCTCTGACACCATCCTACCTGAGCCTTGTCAGAAGGGGTGTTGAAACCCTTTTCCTAGTCGGGGCCAGGAATAGGGAGAGCCTCGTATACGTGCGTAGGCTGAGGGAGCTTGGAGCAGGGTTCCAAGTGGCTACTGACGATGGGAGCGAGGGCTTCAAGGGAACCCTGCCGGAGTTTTTCATGGAAGTGTCTTCAAGAAACCGTTTCGAAAACGTTCTTACAATCGGGCCTGAGAGGATGATGGTTAAGATAGCTGAGAAGTGTGTTGAACAGGGTGTTTCCTGCCAGGTTTCACTGGTTAGGATTGTTAGATGCGGGCTGGGGGTGTGCGGGTCATGCGTGCTCGACCCTCTTGGGCTGCGGGTCTGCGTAGACGGGCCGGTTTTCCACGGTGAGAAAATCCTGGGCTCCGACTTCGGAAGATTCATGAGAGACGAGGCTGGCAGGAGGGTTGAAGTCGTTCAATGACGCACTTAGACAGGATTCTAACAGGCAGAATATACTTTGAGGGTGACTTTATAGAGGGGTGTGTGGGTGTAAGCGGGGGAGAGATAGTCTTCATCGGCAAGGAGGCTAATGCCCCGTCTTACGATGAGAAGATTGACCTTGGAAGACTGATCGTGGTCCCAGGCTTGATAGATATTCACGCGCACCTCAGGGGGATGAGGCTCAAGCATAAAGAGGACTTCCTGACGGGGACATGCGCCGCGGCCGCAGGAGGGTTCACCCTTGTACTGGACATGCCTAACACGGAGCCTCCTACTAACAACCATCTCAGGATGATGGAGAAGATTGAGGAGGCCAGTGATAAAATAGTTGTCGACGTCGGGTTCTATTTCGGGAAGCCTGAAAACAGAAGGGAGCTTGAAAGGCTTCTCAACACTGTTGCAATAGGGGTTAAGCTTTATCCTGAGGATTACTGTGGAGCCGGCCAGGCTGAATTAGCCGGAATTTTGAAGACCGTTAGAGAATCAGGTAGGAAAATAGTCTTCCATCCAGAGGATCTTTCAGTCATAAAGGAAAACAGGAGTAAATACCCCGCGCAGTTGAAGGGTGTTGAGAAACACGGCTTCATAAGGCCTCTTGAAGCGGAGCTTTCAGCCCTGGACCTCTTCGGAAGGCTTTCGGAACCCGGTTCGCACGCTGCTCATTTAACGAGCGTGAAGAGCATTAGGAAGGCTAGGGGGAACGGTTTCACGTTCGACGTGAGCGTGAACCATCTGGCTCTTAGTGATGAAGACCTGTCTTCCATGGGAAGCATTTGTAAGGTTAACCCTCCTCTTAGAAGCCCTGAGGAGAGAAGCATGCTGGTTGAGAGCGTTAACAGAGGGAAGGTTCCGGTGATAGTTACGGACCATGCTCCCCACACGGTTGAGGAGAAGAATGCAACGCTTTACGACGAGGTTCCCTCCGGGATACCTGGGTTTGAAACAGCTTTCCCGGTTCTTATAGACATGGTTAACAGGGGTTTTCTGAATCTTCACAGCGTTTTGGAAGCGCTGACAAAGGGTCCTGCCGGCTTCCTTGGGGACGCTAAGCTGGGAGGCATTGTTGAAGGGAATGTTGCTAACCTGACGGTTTTCGACCCTAAGGAGGAGTGGCGTGTTGAACCTGAGGATTTCTACACGAAGGCGAAGCATTCTCCTTTTAAAAACAGGGTTCTCAAGGGCAGGGTTAAAGCAACGCTGGTCAGGGGCGAGTTTGTTTTCCGGGACAACGAGATATTGGTGTCAAAGGGTTTTGGAAAAATATACGGGTTTAAACGCCCGTAGAAAACGGGCTGGCTTGACAGGCTTCAAAAACCCTGTGTAAATCCGGCTTTCAGCGTTGCTCAGCTTTTCCGTTAGAAACGCGGCTGAGCTGCGAGCCTTGGCAAGGTTAATAAAGTTTGAAGCGCGCTGAATGCAGCATGCATCCCGGCATGGAGGTGGAGGTTGCGGGCCTGGTTCTCAGGTCGCCGCTGATGGTTGCTTCCGGCGTCTTAGGGTCTTCGCCGAGCCTGATCAGGATTATCGCAACCAATCCGGATGTTGGAGCAGTCGTTACGAAAACAGTTACATACCTGCCGAGAACGGGCTACGAGAACCCTACCGTCGTCGACCTTGGCTACGGGTTTCTGAACGCGATGGGCCTGCCGAACCCCGGCTACTCGGAATACAGGTTTGAGCTGGGTTCCGTAAAGAAGGGTTTGGAAATACCATTGATAGTTAGCATCGGGCCCTCTGATGAGGATGAGGCGGAGGAGATGGTTGAAGAGCTGGACAGCGTGGCCGACGGTTTTGAAGTTAACCTTTCATGCCCCCACGTGGAGAACCTTGGGGTGGAGGTTGGTTCTGACGCGTCAAAGGCCAGTGGGATTGTTAAAGCCGTCCGAGGCTCAACTGGGAAACCGGTTCTAGCCAAGATAAGCCCTAACGTTACGGATTTCGTAGCCAACGCTAGGAATGCTGTTGAGGCTGGTGCCGACGCGATAACGGCGATAAACACGGTTAGGGGGATGGCTATAGACGTGAACGCTATGAGGCCTGTTCTCTCAAACGTTTACGGGGGGCTTTCGGGGAAGGCTATACACCCGGTGGCGGTGAGAATAGTCTTCGAGCTCTACGAGAAGATTAAAGCACCCATAGTCGGATGCGGCGGGGTCTATGATTGGAGGGATGCTGTGGAGCTTATCCTAGCCGGCGCCACAGCCGTCCAAATAGGGTCTGCAATAGCGCATAGTCAAACAGGGTTGAAAGTTTTCAACGAAATAGGTGAGGGTGTCAGAAGGTACCTGGCGTTGAAAGGGTTTAGCAGCGTTAAGCAGATCATTGGCTTAGCGCATTCTGAGCGGTAATCCAGTTTTTCTCAGGATAGCCGCGTTAGTTAAACAGGCTCAAGCCAGTGAGAGTATTTCTCTGATTGTCCTCTGACTATCCTGTAGAACTCTTCCTGTATCCTTCTAGTAATTGGCCCAGGCTTACCGTCGCCGATCTTATAATTATCCATCTCAACCACAGGCACCACTTCCGCGGCGGTTCCGCTCATGAATGCCTCGTCAGCATAGTAGAAATCGACCCTCGTAAGGTCTCTTTCAACAACCTTCAAACCCATGTCTTCAACAATATGGAAAACCGTGTCCCTCGTTATTCCTTCAAGTATGCCGGACGAGGTTGACGGAGTATAGACTATGCTGTTCCTCGCCATGAAAATGTTTTCCCCGCTTCCCTCTGAAACCATGCCGCGGGAATCCAGCATCACCGCCTCATCATACCCAGCCATCTTGGCTTCAACCTTTGCTAGAACACTGTTGATGTATTGTCCAGTGGCCTTAACCCCGGCCGGGATAGTGTTAACGTCGATCCTTCTGAAGGACGATGTCTTAACCCTTATGCCGTTTCTAATGCCCTCGTCACCCAAGTATGTTCCCCAGGACCATGCCGCTACGGCAACATCCACCGGCGAGTTTAAAGGGTAGAGCCCCATCTCCCCGTAGCCTCTGAAAGCTATGGGCCTGACGTAGGCGCTGCTGAGATGATTCTCCCTGACTACTGCTTTGCATGCCTCTCTAAGCTCGTCGAGCGTGAACGGTATATCCATGAAGTATATTTTCGCCGAGCGGTAGAGCCTCTTTAAATGGTCTGTGAGCCTGAAGATAGCTGTACCGTTTACAGTCTCGTACGCCCTTATGCCTTCGAAAACGCCGGTTCCATAGTGGAGGCCGTGCGTAAGAACATGTATCTTAGCGTCCTTCCAGTCGACGAGTCTACCGTTAAACCATATTTTCTCAACTTCCCCTATCGGCACGGCTTATGCACTGCGGCTGTAACCGTAGAGGGGTTGAAAATAAACTTTCCTGGAAAAGCTTGGCGGAAAATACTCAGGATACTATTACTTCCTCCTTTCTGCGAAGCCTGTATAAGAGCAGCGCTGCAATCACTATGCTTCCAACGGATAGTGCTGCCGCAACCATGTTCAAACCTGTTTTAAGAGGAGTTGTTGTCCCGCCGGGTTTCACCGTGATGGTGATGCCTTTTCCGAAGGTCGGCTGGACTATGGAGTAGCTTAAAGCTTCGCTCCTCTCGCCAAGGCTGCTAGCCATAGAATAGTCTACTTCAACCCTTATCTGAGAGCCTTTAGAGAAGAGTAGGCTAACTTCCTGCCCGTTCCAGAGGGTTAGGATATTGCCATCGTCGTAAAACCTGAACTGCTCTATGACTACGCTGTTTCCCGAAACCAGTATCCCCATCGGGCTAAGGTTTGCAGAGTACCTGGAGCCGTTTAAAACGACTCCCTCGAAACTACCGTTGTAACTTACCTTGACGCGTCTAACCCCGATTCTGGTTTCGTTCGCTAAAACCACCCTGTTTAACACTAGAAAACCGTCTTCAACCGCCTCAGGTTTGAAAATAATACTCGCCCCGTTTAAAACCTCTGGGGCAAGAAGGCTAGTTCTGGCCTCGCTATAATCTATAAGCCGGAGGATCAGGGTCAGCTCATCGTAAACGTTCATCAGGGACGTCATGTTCTCGCTTAGGCTTTTTTGAACACTCTCTAAACCTGAGGAGACGTTTTCAAGCATCGGGGTGACGCTGGTCAGATTGCTCCCCATCATCATGTTTGCCTCGCCGATAAGCTTTAAAGCTGAGCCCATCTCGGCTAGCGCTGACGATGTTTGTGACAATGCTGAGGCACCTAAGCCTAGGCCTGAGCTCATCTCTACAATTCTGGAGCCATATTCCTCCAGCGTGTTTATGAAGGATTCTAGGCTTTCGAACAGATGGTCCAGTTGAGGCCCGGCTGATTCGAAATAGCTTTCAGCGAGGCTTAAGCGGCTGTACAGATTGTTTATCCTCCGTGTGGCGTTTTCCAAGAGGCTTATCTGGTCAGGGTTAGTCAAATTGTTTCTGACCGCCGTTAAAGTATTGTTAATCTCCAAGAGGCCCTGTTTCGCGTCTACAATCATCCTGTAGGTTTCGTTTAGGATTAGGCCGGCTGCCTGTCGAGAGGAGTTCAACCCTTTCCTAAGCCTGTTGAAATCCACTTTGGAAACGTTTTCAGCGATCGCGGAGAATAGTGAAGCCGCCTGGGAAAGCTGGGATGCTGCCGAGCTGAGTCCAAAGCCTATTGCTTTCAATGCTTCACCGATCATAATGGTTTGATTACCAGTTGTCTCCAAGCCGTAGCTCAGGTTTCCAAGCATATTCTTCATCAGGTTAATGAAACCAGTAAGGTTACCGATGGGTGTCAGAATCATATTCATCATGCGGATCGACGTGTTCAACCCGTTCAACTGTGAACGTATAGACTCTCTAACGGATTCTCCAATCGGGGAGGAGGAGATCGATATCGTGGTCAACGGGATGGTGCCCCAGTCGTCAAACCCGTCTACAACCGCTTCAACTCTGATCTCCGCCTCCCCCCTCAGTATGAGCATCCATGAAACCGAATCCTTTTCAAAGGGGCTAGTCATGTTTGCGGGAGGGTTGAAAACAATATTTCTAAAATATTTTTGAGGAATATTCATCGTCATGGAGACGAACACCGGGGGTTTTGAAGAAGCGTTCGTCAACGGGTCTAGGAGAACCGGATTATTGTTCTTGAGCCTTACCACCCATTCTGCAGAATCGCCCTCCTTGCATTTTACGAAGAACACTCCGTATGCTGAACTATAGTTCGGCACCGCTCCGTTTACCCTTAGGCTTGCTTCAACAGTGAGTGGAAGCCAAAGAGACTTGCCGCTAAGCTCGAAGATTCTTGTACCCGGCTTAGCCTGAACATTCCATTCAATAACGCATGAGTCTCCTGAATAACTTAGGAGACGTGCCTCCGGGGGCAATACTAGGCTTGAAGAATCAACTCCGGATAGCCTTTGAGTGAAACGGTACTGGATGGTTGACTGACCCGTGTTTTTAACCGTCACTGTTGATTTGAATTCCGTCGTCGAGTTACCGATCAACGGGTTTAGATCTAGGAAATAGGTGATGTTTTCGCTTACAGTGACTCGGGTTTCCTCCGGGGAGGCTTGGGTCGCCAAGGGCAGCATCAGCATCAGTATTAGGAGAAAGGCTTGGGCGCGTCTCATTGTTTCACCATCAGCTCCTTCTCCTCTATGGATTTTAAAGCTCTCTCATAGGTTTCCCCGGATATAACCTTGTTTTTGAAAAGCCTTTCAACGTTCTCCCTCTCCAGTTTTAAAAGGTCTAGTTGAACCTGCTTCTTAAGCCTTGTCGACTCCTCGTCCATGGGAATGCCTTCCAGGAAGCTTCTGGGGGCTTCCTCGAATACTTGGCCATCCTTCATAAACAGGATCCTGTTAGTAACCCGGGCCAGCTCCACGTTATGAGTTACAATGATAATCGTGTTTCCAAAACTGTTCAGGAGCCTGAAGGTTGCTATTATTTCTGTTGATGAAGCGACGTCCAGGTTGCCCGTGGGCTCGTCTGCAAGAATGTAGGCAGGATTATTAGCGAGGGCTCTCGCAATAGCCACTTTCTGCTGCTGGCCTCCGCTAAGCCTGCTAGGAGGGTTTCTCAACCTGTCTTCAGGGAAGCCGACAAGCTTCAGCAAGTAGAGAGCCTTAAGCCTAGCCTCCTTGAAAGAGTATCTTTTAGAAAGGAGCATCGGGAGCATCACGTTCTCCACGGCTGAAAGGTTTCTGAGAAGGTTGAAGAACTGGAAGACGAAGCCTATCTTGTTCTTCCTGAAAATGGATAGCTGGCTCTCGCTGAGCTTAGTCACATCGACACCGTCAACCAGAACCCTTCCCGAGGTGGGCCTATCCAGGGTTCCAGCTATATGGAGCAGTGTTGACTTTCCTGAGCCAGAGGGCCCGACGATAGACACGAAATCCCCCCTCCGGATTGTGAGCGAAACGTTCTTCAAAGCCTTCACCTCTATGTCTCTACCCATAACGTAGGTTTTAGAAACATCTATGCATTCTAAGGCTGGGCTACTCATATCTTAAAGCCTCCACGGGCCTTATCCTGGAAGCGTTCCATGAAGGGAGCAGGCTGCTCAGGAAGCTAGCCGCAACTGCGATCATGAGACCGTTTAAAACAGGCTCATAGCTGATTATGAAAGGTAGGCTTATCTGGAACCTGAAGACCCTGGGGAGCAGGTAAGTAACAATAACGTAGCCCAAGCCCATGCCGAGGGCTGACCCGAATAATCCTCCTGAAATGCCGAGCAGGATCCCCTCGACCAGAAAAATGTAGAGGACCTGCAGGGGTGACGCGCCTATAGACTTCAAAACCCCTATCTCCCTTATCTTCTCCCTTATGCTCATCGTGATGGTGTTCATGGTTCCAACGCCTGCCACGATTATGCTTATGGCGCTTATAGTGAATATTACTGCGTCTATCGTGTCCAGAATAGCCTGGCTCTGCTTCAGAACATCCTCCTCGGTTGAGACTGAGAGGCTAGGGTAAGTAGACCTTATAGCATTGACAACGCTGCTCATGACGCTTGAATTATAAACTCTAACGAGGATCATGTCTGCAAGCCCCCTCTTGTTCAGAATCCTCTCCCCCTGCTCAAGGCTCATTACGACAACCGAGGCTGGACCCGCCAGCGCAGCTTGGAAGAGCCCGCCGATCTCCGAAAGCCCCGTAACCTTGAAGGACACTCCTTCCTGCACGTATGAAGTCACGATCCTCACGGTCGAGTTGACCGAAACACCTAGTTTCTTAGCCGACTCCTCGGGCATCAAGCATTCTCTAGCGTTTGGAGAGGAAACTCCTGAGCCGCTTACGATCGTCTGGAATGCTTTTATCTCCTCCACCGGCACAGCTAGTATGAACGCGTTGCTAGACTCCACTAGGCCTGAGCCGATTATGACTGGAACAGCCCTTTCAACGCCGGTGATGTTGCTTATCAGGTGGACAACGTAGATCGACATGGGCTCGCTGTTCCTTGTCCTCACTATTATCGACGACCCTAGTAAAGTGTTTATCTCGCTCTCAACCCTTGCGCGCATACCGAGTGAAACTATGAAGAGCGAGACAAGCGAGGCTATGCCTATCGAAATACCTAATATAGTAAGGCCTGCTCTGAGCTTTTTACTCGCGATATCCCTGAGCGCGTAGCGCGTCAAGTATAGGAGAGTGATCATCTTCATTCGTGCAGCCGGATGAGTAGATAAATATTAGCCTGTTTATAATGCTGCGGTGAAAACATATATCATGATGCCGAGAATGCCCGCTATAAGGTTTGAGACAAGGTTTACAACATGGTTGTCAAAGCCCTTAAACCCTTTCACTAAAACGTATTCCCCCTGCTTCCCGGGCTTTTCACGAAGCCTGCCGTCAGTCTTAGACACGTATGCCTCTTGAACGGTTGCTCCAAGCAGGCTGTCTACAATCATCCCTAGGAAACCGCCGGCTGAGCACGCTACAAATAGGCCTAGAGCATCACCGACCCCGGAAATGATGCCTGGAGCATTAGCCTGCCGGAGTGCCACCGAGACCAACGCTATCACAATTGCTCCTGAAAGCCCTGCGAAAGTGCCCAGCAGGGTGACTCCTCCAGAAACCCCTTTCTCAACACTCCTCCTAAGGTTTGTTATAAGCCTAGGCTTAGAGCTGCTTAACAGTCCCAGTTCAGTGGCCAGCGTGTCTGCCGCAGCCGAGCAAACTGTGGTGGTGAAGAAGACGAGAAATATCTCCATCCGGAAAAAATGCTCAAGCATGATGGACATTGCCGCGGGCCCACCGTTTGCGAGAACGTTAACCCAGCTTCTAACCCCACCCTTCTCCTGGGCCAAAGCATCCAGCTCCTTGTCTTTACGCCTATACTTCGTGGAGGCGACGCCCAAGACTAGGAACGCCAGCATTATTATGAAGCAATCCCAGCCCCCTAGGAAGAGCACTATTACCCCTAGGAAAATAGAGGCTAGGACCCCGGAAAAGCTTAGGGAGCGCGAGACATATGTTGCTACCGCCAGCATGACTATCGCGAGCGTTTTAACCAGGGTTTCGGCAATCATCAAAAGCTGGATGACTCTTCTTAAAGGGCTATTTAAGCTTAGCCTAGGGAAGTAAGCCTTTCTATAAGCTCTCTCGTTGAGCCGAGGTTTGACAGTGCCACAACTATCCCGTCAACCTTAGCTATCTCCATAGCAACCGGGTCAAGCTCCTTGGGGCCGTGGAGAACGATCATCTTAGGCTTAAACGGGTAGAGGTGTATCCCGACCAAGGGGCTTCTACCGTGTTGAACATTCGTGAAGACAAGCGTCCTTATGTTCGTGTACCCGAAAACATTAACCAGGTCGTACCATTTGAAGTAAAGTATTGCTTTAACGCTGTCGAGCACCGTGTGGCCGAAAACAAAGTCGTCAAGCATGTCTGGAAATGTTTCCACCTTGCCCGCAACAGCCTCAACAACCTTACGCATTGAAACAGGCTTGGAATACTCTTTCATGTCTAGAATTATCCCTTTGAGAATGGGCTCTGTCTTCAACAGGTCTATCAGATGTGCTCCTCCTCTTTCAGCATCGCTTTCAACAAGGTTCTGAACATAGTGTCTGAGAAAGCCTATTCCAGGGTTTCTCCTCCTGCCTGTCTCATAGTCACTTATCACTGAGGCTGAAATACCCATTCTGCTGGCTAGGGTTTTCTGAGACACCCCGAACTTCTCACGCCAGTTCCTCAGGACCATGAAGGGCTGCTCCGCTAGGACAACGTCGCTGATAATCTTCTTCATAGACACTTGCTTGGCTACTGTAAGCAGTTCGCTGAGGTAGGGAGCAAGTTCATCGCTCATAGTCGAGACAGGAATTAACTTTAGCCGATACTTAAGCCTTTACTGCTTATCCAACCAGAGACGGTTCCCGTAGACCAGCTTAAAGGTTGAAAACGAAAGTTCGCCGAGGTGGCGCCAGTTTATTATGATCGCGCGCAGACCCTCATCCTCCCTCTAAGCGGGTTTTCTTTTGCCTGCTCATTTTATATTGAAAAATATCAAAAACATATCGTCTTCGAAGTTCTGTATCATCATATTTAAAAGAGGTGGGGTGAAGCATACGCCGGCTAAACGCTAAAAGCGACCGCTATAGACTTTTCTAGGGTCGAAAACCTTTTCACCGACCGTTTTAAAGTGGCCGCTTTTAACGATCTTCCTGTAGAAACATGTTTTATAGCCCATGTGGCACGCGCCAGGACCCTCCTGCTTAACTGTGAAGAGTAGGGAGTTGTTTTCACAGTTAACCCTGACCTCCAGAACCCTCTGCACGAAGCCTGATGCTTCTCCCTTCATCCATATTTTCCTCCTTCTCCTAGAATAGTAGTGCATGAAGCCTGTTGAAAGAGTTTTTGAAAGAGCATTCCTATTCATGAACGCGACCATCAGGACTTCCCCGTCAACATTCCTCGCCACCACAGGGATCAGGCCTTTTTCAAAATTGAGTTGGGAAATAATCCTCCTGGTTTTCTCAACGCTTGCTTTAAACAATTGTCCCATCTCCGCAGAGGCTTAAGAAGTTTCTGAGGATTCTTAGCCCCGGCTGCCAGCTTTTTTCAGGATGGAACTGCACGCCGAAAACGTTTTCCTTCTCGAACACAACTGGGAACCTTATGCCTCCGTATCTGGCGTAGGCGGCAGCATCATCCTCAGCGTAATCCAAGGGAGCGTAGGAGTGTGCAAAATACATGTAAGAGTTGTTCTCTAAACCTTTGAGAATAAGGGATTTACCGGCTATTTCTATGCTGTTCCAGCCTATGTGTGGAAGCCGTTTAACAGGAATCTTTTTAACAAATCCTCTGAAAAACCCGAGGCCCTCTTCACCCTGCTTCCCCTCTTCACTTCCGTTGAACATGAGTTGCAGGCCTAAGCATATTCCAAGCACTGGGCGACCCTCCTCCACGATACTCATGATTCTTCGCCTTTCCTCATCGACCTTCTTGAAAGCGGCGGAATAGCTTCCGACTCCTGGAATAACTAGGCCGTCGAAACCCTCCTCCAAGACTATTGACGAGACTATTCTAGGTTCGGCTCCTACTTTTTTCAGGGACGCGCTTATGCTTGCAAGGTTTCCGACTCCGCAATCAAGAATCATTATCCTCATCGGTGTCTGCGCCTTCTCTCAAGCTCCCTTGCGACTTCCTCAAGCTCCACTCCGGATGCTGCCAGCACTATTAGGTAATGGAAGAGAACATCGGCTGCCTCCGCAACCTTGTCACCATTACCCTGGACCGCTGAGGCGAATTCGAAGGCTTCCTCCCCGAATTTTCCGAGAACCCTGTCCATCCCTCCTTCGACGATGCTCGCCACGTAAGACCCCTTCGGCTTCTCGCGCACCCTGCTTTTCACGACTTCAAACAGTTCAGCCAAGTACTCCAGGGTCAAAGCCTTACTTCAACCCCCCTCTCCTTCAACCATTTCTTAATTTGTAAGACACTGTACTGTTCATAGTGTAGGAGTGAAGCGATGAGTGCAGCGTCAGCACCCCCTTTCGTAAGGGCCTCGTAAACGTGTTGCAGCGAGCCGGCTCCGCCCGAGGCTATTATAGGGATGTCGACGCTTCTTCTCGCCGCGTGCAAAAGTTCAACATCGTAGCCTAGTCTGGTGCCGTCCGCATCTATGCTTGTTAAAAGTATTTCGCCAGCACCCTCGTATTCACACGTTTTAATCCATTCAAGCGCGTCCAGTCCAGTCGGCTCCTTCCCAGCTTTAACATACACCTCCCACCCTTTCTCAACTCTTTTAGCGTCGACAGCAACAACGACGCATTGATGCCCGAAAATACTGCTAGCCCTTCTAATCAGGCTCCTATCCTTGACGGCTGCAGTATTGACTGAAACCTTGTCTGCACCTGCTCTAAGAAGCTTCCCAAAATCCTCTACGCTTCTAACCCCTCCCCCGACGGTCAGAGGGATGAAAAGGTTTTCAGCGGTCCTCTTAACCACTTCCACCATGGTTTCCCTCCCCTCCGGCGTGGCGGAGATATCGAGGAAAACTATTTCGTCAGCACACTGCTCCATGTATTTAACAGCGAGCTCCGCAGGATCCCCTATCCTCTTAAGGTTTGAAAACTTAACGCCTTTAACCACGACGCCGTCGTAAACATCAAGACACGGGATTATTCTCTTGGTTAAGCCCATTTCTTTCACAAAACCCCCTTTTCGCTAGGGATTGTTGAACCTGTTACTGCAACCGCCTGTTTGAAAGCAAGGCCCGCGGCTTTAAAAACGGCTTCAGCCAAGTGGTGCGGATCACCGTTTCTAAAGATCAGGACGTGAAGAGTCACACCGGATGAGTTTGAAAGGCTTCGGAAGAAGTGTGGAATCATGCTGGTCCCCATGTTCCCAATGGTTGTCTGTTTAAACCGCATGTTGTGGGAGAAGAACGGTCTTCCGCTCAAGTCTAGTGAAACGCAAGCGAGCACCTCGTCCATAGGGACGATGGAATAGCCGAACCTGTTCACTCCCCTTTTTTCGCCGAGAGCCCTCCTTAAAGCCTCGCCAAAAGCTATTGCAACATCCTCGATTAAATGGTGCTCATCGCATTCAACCGTGTTTCTAGCGTTGAGCCTAAGGTTGAAGCCTGAGAACCTGATCATGCTTCCGAGCAGGTGGTTGAACACAGGGTAAGGCGTCTCTATAGTGTGCGCGCCTTCACCGTCCAAGGTGAGCTCCAGCTCAGCCACTGTTTCAGCAGTCTCTCTACGAACCATGGTTGTTCTAGTCAATCCTCAACCCTCCTTAAATCCTCTAGGCTTAGCAGCCCGTTGTATAAAGCTTTCCCGATGACCACGCCTTCCACACCAGTCTTTTTCAAAGTCAAGATGTCTTCCAGTGAAGAGACTCCTCCAGCGTACATGAGCCCCAAGCCTGTTTCCCTAAGTATTGATAATAGGGAAAGCGTTTCACGGCGCAACCCTGCTAGCGAGCCCTCTCTTCCAACATCGGTTAGAAGTATTCCCTTCAAACCTATTGCGTCGTCAACCTTTAAGACCCAGGTGGCAGCCTTCTCCTCACTGATGACGATGCTTTCCTTACCGATGCCTCTAAACATGTTTCTCCCCAGGTAGTCTATTCCTAGAACGATTTTATCCAATCCTGAGAAATCGCTTAGGGCATTCGTCGAGCAGGGCCTTGGTCTCACAACAATCCTTGAAGCGCCGTTTGAAAGATAGTCTTCAACCTGCTTCCTACTCCTGATTCCGCCCGCGACTTGAACCGGTATCTTGACTGAGCGTATAATCCTCTTAATAATGCTAGCGTTACTTCTCCCAGTGTTCAACGCAGCATCTATATCGACCACGTGGACCATGCTTGCACCAGCCTTCTCCCAGTATGCTGCTATTTTAACGGGGTCAGAGCCTTCAAGAGCCTTGTCCACAACATGGCCTATTACCTCAACCCTCTTTGAATCCATTAGGTCTATCGATGGAATTATCCTCATCAAATAATCACCTTGTCGATGTTTAGAACGAGAATGTCCCGAGCACCCTTGTTTTTAACGTTGTAAACCACTTCGAAAACCTTATCTGAATCAACGACGGTTATGACTTCCCACATGGGTTCCTTAGACTCTACTTTAGAGATCGTTGGGCCGCTCATGCAAGGCAGACAGCTAACAACTTCCTTCAAGCATTCTTCAGGCACATTCATCATAAGAAGCTTCTTTCCCTGTGCCATTTGGGTTGCTTGAATAATTGATATGATGCTTCCAATAATGGGTTGCTTTTCAGGGGTTTTAAGGCTGTTCCTGTTTCCTATTAGAACTGCTTGCGAATCCATGATTGTTGAAAGAACCTTCAGTCCGTGTATTAGAAGCGTTGTGCCGGTGCTCATCACTGAGACTATGCAGTCGGACAAGCCGAGGTTCGGCATTGTTTCAGAGGCCCCCTCGACATTTATGATTTCAGCATTAGCATTCAGGCTTTGGAAGAAGCTTCTCGCTATGTTTGGAAACTCTGTTGCCACTTTGAAACTCTCTCTTTTAAGCAGGTCGCTAAGTTCGCTGAATCTCGAGGAGGGTGCCGCGAGCACAAGCTTAGCGTGACCGTAGTTGAGTGGAAGAACCTCCTCAACGTCTACGCCTGATTCCTTGACGAGGTCCCTCCCAGTAATGCCTAGGTCTACAACACCGTTTTCAACCATCCTCGGAATATCTGCAGCTCGGTTGAAAACCACTACAAGTCCTTTTAAACGGGAGAGCGCTTGATAACTCCGATCATTAGGGAAATAAGTTATCAGCCCGGATGAGCCCAGTAGTTCAAGCGAAGGCTGGAACAGCCTCCCCTTGCTGGGAAGAGCTAGGAAAACTTGGCTGTTCAACTTGCCAGGGCCCTCCTTAAGGCCTGTAGAAACCATTTCAGCTCAATCATGGTTCCAACAGTGACTCTTAGAAACGATCCCTCGATTCCTCCCCATTCAGATGTTACTGAACGCACCCTTATGTTTTCAGCGAGAAGCTTCTCAAAGACTCTTTGAGCGTCTTCCACGTAGACTGGGACGTAATTCGCCTTAGAATCACATGTCTTAACACCGTCAAGCCTGTTCAACTCGTCAACCATGTAGGCCTTGTTAATGGAAGTTGATTCGACAACCATTCTAAGCCAGTCTTCGTCTTCAAGAGCTGCCTTAGAAGCCTCCACAGCCGGAGTGGGGACATCGAAAGGCCCCATTGCTTTCTCGACTTCTCTTAAAACAGAGCTTTCCCCTAAGAGATACCCGGATCTTAAGCCTGCTAATCCGTATGCTTTAGAAAAAGTCCTGACTAGCACAAGGTTGTTGAAGCCGCGTAGAAATGAGACGAAGCTTTTACCATAGTACTCGGCATAGGCCTCATCCATAATAACCATTCCGAATTCCTCCAGAAACCTTCTTACAGTGCTCTCTTCAACAACCTCCCCCGTCGGATTGTTTGGTGACCCTAACAACAGGACGGCGTCGCTGCCTGAAAGTCTGAATACAGCGTCCCAGCCCCTGCCCAGCCAGGAGGGTGGCTGCTCAACCCTGTTGAAGAAAAGCCTGGAGAAACGCGTGTACATCAGGAAGGCTGGTGAAGGTATTACGATGCGCGCATATTTTTTCGACAAGCATTGCAGCAGGGTCTGCAGTCCTCTGTCGCTACCCGGGGTTGGAAGAACCTCCTGGGGCTGCAGAGCTAGACGGCTGGAGATGAACTCTCTGTACTCGACGTAATCCGGATACCTGTTTAGGCGCATGGCTGTCTTAAAATAGGCCGTTATTGCTCTCGGAGACGGGCCGAACGGGTTTTCGTTCGTGTCTAGACGAATAGGCTTTGGTGGGAATATCATGGGAATGAAGTTCCATTGGAAACCCACATGTTTATAAGCTTTTCCCAATCCTCCTAAGATGAGGCGAGCATGCCGAAGACATACCTGCTTAAAATAGACGATAGGGGTAGAATCCTGATTCCTCAAGCCGTTAGAGACCTTATGGGGCTTAGGCCCCAGTCTGAGACAGTTGGAACATATGACTCTGAGAGAAACGTTTTCACGCTCATGCCCGCCCGCCAGGGCGGTAACTTCGTCAGGATAGTTTTTAAAATATCCGATCAGCCTGGCTCTTTGGCGAAGGTTGCTAACTCGCTTGCACTATCGGGAATAAATCTTGTAGCAACAAGCTCAACGACCCTGGTGCCCGGTAAACTGGCTGAGTGGGAGGTTATCGCGGATGTTGAAAAGAACTATCCGTTGAAGGAGCGCTTAAAAGGGGTTGTCGATAGTCTCAGGGGCATCGTGTTCGAGTTTAAAGTTGAGGAGGCCAGGGTTGAAACCTGAGGTCCCTTTTTCCGGCACGGTGGAAAAAGGTTTTTAAGCATCCCAGAGAATCTTTTACCGAATAAAACGTAAATGGTAGGGATAGAGGAAACGTTAGGTGAAAGGATAAAGCCGTTTGACGACAAGGAAATTTTCGAGGAGCTAAGTAAGGAGGAGCAGATAATAACCATAAGGCTTGAAGTGACCAGGTGGAACAAGCAGATGACTATAATCGAAGGCATTGATCCGAAGGAGGTGGACTTAGCCAGCCTTGCTAAGAAGCTTAAGGCTTACTGCGCATGCGGCGGGACTGTTAAGAATAATGCTATAATGCTTCAGGGTGACCATAGGCAGAAGGTCTACAGCTATTTGTCTAAAAACGGCTTCTCGGAAAGAAACATAACAATACTCTAGCCTGAGAACAAGCTAAACTGATGGGGAGAATGGTTTTCTCTTAGACTGGAGTAGGCTTGTCGATAGAAAACCTTATCTTCAACAGTAAAGTTTTCTTAAGCGTTGGACGCGTTTGAATGCATCTCGAAAAGGAGGAGCGTGAGGTCGTTTTTAAAGAAACCGGTTCCTAAAGAACTAGTCGACAAGGTTCTTGAAGCAGCCCTAATGGCTCCCTCAGCAGGAGACATACATCCTTACAGGATAGTTGTCGTAACGGATGAGGGTAAAATAAGGCGGATCGCTGAGGCTGCTTTAAACCAGACATTCATATCTCAAGCCCCAATAGTGATAGTGTACTTGGTTTCGCTGGAGGAGGCTTCAGCATACGGCAAGAGGGGAGTTGAACTCTACAGTATTCTGGACGTAGGCGCGTCCATGGAGAACCTTATGCTGGCGGCCACAAGCCTAGGGTTGTCAACATGCTGGGTTGGGGCCTTCGACGAGAGGCGGGTTGAAGAGATTCTCAACGCTCCCAAAGGATATAGGGCGGTTTCACTCACCCCCTTGGGTTATTCGGATTCAGCAGCCCGCGGGAGACCGCCGCCGGCTAGAAGCATGAAGATCCTATACGAGGGGTTCCAGTAATATGGGTGCCAAAGGGTTCAGGGATGTGGCTGAGGTGCTAAACCGGTTAAGCGTGTTGGGAGAGCAGGATGCTGTCCGGGAGATGGCTGCCTTGTTTAAAAAGGTTGACGCCGATTGCCTCGAAACCCTTCTCAGGATAATGAGGATGGATTTCGGAGAGGCTTCGCGGCTTATCGGGACACACTTGTTGAGGAGAATAGTTTCAGAAGCCGTGGCCGAAATAACTCTTCTTAGACAGGATGAGGCTGAAGGATTAGTGCAATCCGGAAGGCTGAGGGATGTTTTAAGCAGGAGGAGCAGCATACTTCTCGAAAAAGGATTGAGCATAGACCAGGCTTATCTGGGAATGCTCGAAGCTTGCAGGATGAGTGGGAAGAGCAGCATCGGCTTCAAGGTTAAAAGCTTAATAGGGCTTCTCAATAAAGCTTCAGACGAGGAGGCTTTTCTCATCGTAAACATGCTGATGGGTAGGCAGGAGCCTGTGGATGACAGACTTATTTTAAAGGCTTTGGGCGAAGCATTCCATGGTTCAGCCGCCGCTGGCATAGGAATGATGGGCGGGGAGGCTGGCCTGAAAGACATTTATAAGGTGGCGCTACAGGTGGTTAAAAATGCGGGACGAGCCGACTCAGGCTAAAAAAGAAGCATGTGAAAGGATTGAGCAGACAATAAAGTGTGCTGAAGAGTTATCAAAGATTGTTCAGAGCCTGAATACTGCTTTATCGCGTGGAGACTTCGAAGAGCTAAGGGAAATATTAAGCAAGGTTAAACTGCGCATATCGGAATTGGAAAGCCATCTAAACATGCTTGACTAAAACTGAATTTTGTTTCAACTTGAAGAGGACATGCTTTTGCCACGCGTCCTCTCCGAGTAAAATTTAATAGGTTTCCAAGATTTTTTAAAATGGTGGTCTCAATGTCTGAAGTTGAGGCAAAGATTGATGAGTGCATAGCTGAGTTGAAGCCTTACAGGATGTTCTCCTCAGAGGCCAGTAGCGCTATAAAAGGCTTAGAAAATCTTAAGGAACAGTTGAAAAACATTACAAGGGAAAACATTGATGAAATTATAAAGGGTGTAGAGGAAGGATACCGGGGAAGCCTGGCGTATGCGAATTATATCCCTAAGACGGTTGAGAACCTCAGGTTCATAAAGGAGTATCTTGAGAAGATGAAGGCCTCCCTCTAGTTGTAGCGACAAGACTGTAAAGCCCAGCCTTTTTTTAATTACGTTCATACATGGGTCGCAAGGAGAAACAGTTTAAGCTTTTTAAGCCTGTTTCCAAGTGAAGATTCTATGAGGCAGGTTAAGTTCGGCGTAGCTGGTGCCGGAGTTGGTGCCAACTTTGCCCTCCGCGCCATGAAGCTCCTGGAGGAGAAGGAGGGTATTGTCAAAGCAGTTGCCGTATGCGACGTTGTTGAGGATTTAGCTAAAAAGACGGCTGAGGAGTTCGGGGTAAAGTATTTTATCAACTATAGGGATTTATTAGTCAAGGAGAGGGTTGACGCGGTTTTCATTTCAACACCACACTATCTGCATTTCCCCATGACTTTAGAGGCCCTAGAGGCTGGTGTAAACGTGCTTGTTGACAAACCCATGGCCATAAACGTCAGGGAGGCTGATGAGATGATAAGGAGGGCTAGGAGGGCTGGTGTGAAGTTGGGTGTAAACCTTCAGGGCAGGTTTGACCCCAGTGTTATCAAGATAAAGGAGGCGGTGGACAGCGGTAGGCTGGGCAGGCTTTTCTACGGGGAGGCAACCGTCAAATGGTTCAGGACGAGGGAATACTATGATAAAAGCCCTTGGAGGGGGAGATGGGCTACCGAGGGGGGTGGGGCACTGATAAACCAGGCCATTCACACTCTAGACCAGCTTGTCTGGATCATGGGTCCTGTTGAATATCTTTGGGCCCAGTGCAGCACTGTTTTCCACAACATAGAGGTTGAGGACCTGGCTGTTGCCACCCTAAGGTTTAAGAACGGCGCTTTAGGCCTTGTTCAGGCGAGCACAGCCCTTTATCCCGGTTTCCCAACTGGGCTTGAGTTCTACGGGACGAATGGCACAGCCATCTTAGAGGGGGAGGTGATTAAACTATTAGACATAAAGGGGGAGAAACCGTATTCTGAGAAGGAGGCTAAGGTAGGACTTGAGACCTGGGCTAGGCCGGAGGCAGCGCCCCCGTTGAACCACGCCGCATCTATAAGGGACTTTGCCCAAGCCATCCTTGATGACAGGGAGCCGAAGGTTTCTGGCGAGGAGGGGAGAAAGTCTATTGAAATCGTCAACGCTATCTACAAGTCCAGTAAGAATAGCGAGGCAGTGAAGCTCCCGCTGACGTGATTTAAACCGTTAGGGATTCGAGGCTTATTCCAAGTCGAGCTTCAAGACTCTCGCAGCGTTTCTATACATTATTTTATCATAGGTTTTTCGCGATATTTTTCCTTCTTCTCTCAGGCTGCGAAGGTATTTCAGTTGGGGTATGTTTTGATCCGGCATGTCTAAGTCTGTTCCAAACATCAACCTATCCTGAAACTCCTCTAAGAACTGGACTCCGAACTCCGGGTCTCTAGAGATAGCGTTGTATCCGCTGCCAGCTGAAAGATCCCCGTAAAGGTTTTGATAGGTTCTGAACAGGTCGACGACCCTGCCGCCTGGAGCAACCCTGCCAGCTGGGTAACTGTTCCTCTCCTCCGGCTTAACGTCTCCAGATATCTCCGCCCAGAATGGTTGAGAGTGTCCTATGAATATCAGGCTTGGAAACATTTTTAAACACTTCTCAAGCCTAGGCAGGCCGGGTTCGTCAACAAGCCCGTAGCAGCCACCCAGGTGGGGACCGATATGGAATATTACGGGGAGCTCTAGTTCCTCACAAATCCTGAAGAGGCACAGGGCCCTCGGGTCGTCAAAGTATATGTTGGCAGTTATTTCGCCAACGCCTTTGCATCCTTCGCTTTTATACTCCTCGATTATGAATCTCAGGCTTTTCTCCGAGCCAGCGTTTAGCCTCGGATCCGGATTGCAGAAAGGGATTAGCCTACCCCCATATTTCTTGCAGAACTCCATAACATCTCTGTTGGTCACAGGCTCTATAGTGCTTTCCGGGCTTGGCAGTGGGAGAATCACCGTCATGTCTATCCCCTCTTCCTCCATCCTTTTAACGAGTTCAGACACCGTTATCCATGGTATGTACTGGTCTTTAACCGGATCGTAGGTAAGCCAGCTTTGTTTAGGGGAACAGTGCGCGTGAATATCAATAATCATGTTCACAGTCTGGCGAAGCAACTTATTTAAGCATTCGGTCTGAAGTTTCAAAAGAAGATGCGCACATCCCTAGGTATTGTTTTCAGGCACCTGTGAATGCTGGTCGCCTTCAGAATCGCAGTATTCGCGATCAGGGTGAAAGAAATGGGAGCGGAAATATTTAATATCTGCTGAAGCAGTGTAACGATTGTTTAAAGGTAGGGAAGCGGCTTAGCTCTCTTAGGAGGTCCGAAGACTGTCAGGTCTGAACATGGAGACATATTCGCTTGGCCAATTATAACTAGCGAGGTTGAGAATGCTGTTTTAGAAGTACTTCGCGCCGGGAAAATGTCAAACATAGATGTGACTCAAAAATTCGAGGGGGAGTTCGCCCTATGCTGGGCTTGGAATATGCGCTTGCACATAGCACTGGAACCGCTGCTCTACCCAGCGCGATGTTAGGCATAGGGATAGGGAAGGGGGACGAGATCATTTGTCCAAGCATCACTTACTGGGCCTCCTGCCTACAGGTCTACTCGCTCGGTGGAACAGTCATCTTCGCCGACATTGATCCCGAAACGCTCTGCATCGATCCTGAGGATATTGAACGCTGGGTTACTCCGAGAACTAAGGCGATAATGGTTGTCCACTACTTGGGAATGCTGGTAGATATGGATGGATAACGAAGATAGCTGAGAGAAACGGCTTGATGGTGATTGAGTATTGTTCTGACACTCACGGTGCTCTCTACAAGGTTAGAATGGCTGGAACTTGAGATGCTGCAGGCTTCTCACTAATGTCCGGAAAATCACTGCCTTGCGGCGAGGGAGGAATGATGACTACGAACGACAGGCGGGTTTATGAAAGGGCTTTGGCCTTCGGCCATTACGAGCGCCACGGGTTCGCCTTAGCGGTGGAAGACCTTAAATGTGGAGCAGGGCTGCCCTGGGGAGGATACAAGTATTAGGATGCACCAGTTGACTTCGGCAGTCGACGTGTCCGGTTGAAGCATTACCCGGAGCTTATGGCTGAGATAGATAAAGCCATGAACTACTTCTGGGACCTGCTTGAAGGAGTCCCCGGAATCAGGAGCCATAGGCCTCCGAAAGACTCCGGGTCAACCAAGGGTGGGTGGTACGCACCCCACGGCATCTACCGTCCGGAGGAGTTGGGAGGCCTATCTGTTCAAAGGTTCTGCGAAGCAGTAAGGGCAGAGGGAGCCCCATGCTACCCGGGCTGCAACCTCCCGCTGCATTTACACCCATTGCTCAACGAGATAGATGTCTACAACCAGGGTAGTCGACGCGCATAACGAATTCTCCCCCGGGTGTTGACGTGAGGCAGCCGCCGGGTAGCCTACCGGTTTCAGAGAGCGTGCAGGAACGGGTGTTACCGTCCCATGGTTCAAGCATTACAGGCCTAAGATCATTGAAGAGTATGCTCAAGCATTCAGGAAGGTTGCTGAAAACTACACGGATCTTCTGCCGGGTGACTCTGCACGCGGCGTGCATATCGGATGGAGCACCTTCTGGATGGCAGGGAGGTGAAGCAAAAACCGGTAATCAGCGTGATAAACAGGTGAAGTGGAAACAAGGATCCGAATGAAGATGGTTGCATTCTGGGGCATTATGGTTCTCCACTAAAGTTAATACCAGCCTACTCTTTTCATCACTTCAAGCAAGTCGTCTCCACGTATAACGATTGTTCGAGCGTCAAGGCGTTCTATGCCCGGCGTTCTGAATTGAATATCCGCGTAATTCGGATGTGAATACTCGATTTTCAGAGTCACAGGCGGGTTGATTCTGAAAGGCTTAAAATCTTCAGCGTTTCGAACAGCCTTCTCAGCGGTTTCTCGGATAAGCTTCCTGCTCCGGGCTGGCGGCAGGCAAGCCGCAAAGTTTCTACTAAACCCTTCTTTCACAACAACGGTTTCAACCCTGCCTAATAGAGTCTTAGCCTCCTGGGCTGCCATTCTGCAACCGCTCACCAGACCCACGGGCACTTCGAAATACCCCAGTATAGCTGCGTCTATCCCGATTTCGCCAACCCGCTTCTCGTTTATGTAGGCGTTGACTATTACCCTAGTGGCCATCGTGTGGTCTAGAACCGCACCCTCTGTCCCAGCCATAGCGTGGTAGCCTATCATGAACGCTAGGCTAAAGCTCCTGTCGAGCCCAGCCATTCTACATGGCCTAGGTCCTCCTGTAACGTATTTCGCCTCCTCGTGCAGCTCCTCCGGCACAAGGTTGAAACCGTTTCGCGCCCCATGCAGGTCGTTAACAAGGACTTCTGAAGCACCTCCCTCCAAGGCTCCTTCAACAGCAGCGTTCACGTCTCTAGTTAGAAGGAGGCATGCCTCCTCGTACTCTCTGCTCCCGGGTTTAGTCTGCTGCTCGCGGACCACGTAGCTGGCGCCCTCCATGTCGGCCAGAACGTAAACCTTCATATAAACCACCAATTATAATGTTTTTCGAAGTATTTAAGGGTTTGTGAGGCTTGATGAAAATTTAAGCCGGCTGTCAGCATGAGTTAAAACTCAGGTAGAACGCTTAATCTTCTGAATTAGACTGGTTCTTAAGGCTCGCTTTTTATACAGGATTGCTGCTGCGCATGCGGCGAAACATATTAAGGCTATTGTCAATAGTTTAACGTAATCTATTCTCCAAACAGCCTTTATCATCCTAGACTCGTCAACGTAGATTTCAACAGTCCTCTCGTCTATAATCCTGTCCTTAGGGCCCAGTCCTTCGAAATGGTCGAAAACATAGAAGCCCCAGCTTGTAATATTAATCCCTACAGGTGCATAAGTACCCTCGTCATACCAGCCTGCGCCGAAAGCGTTTCCATATTCAGTCTCAACAGTAACATAGTGCTTCTCAGAGATCAACGCGTTTAAAAGCTCTGTTCTCCACTCTCCCTTATCTGGGTCGTAGGCTCCGAAGCCTGCACAGAACTCCCAGTAGCACCAGGCTATTCCCCTCTTCTCCGCCTCTCTCGCAACGAAACGTGTCCATCTCACTCTCGAATCCATGTCTGCTTTACTGTATGCTCCGAACTCGCCCATTAAAAGGGAAACGTTGCCGTGCTGCATCGCCCATTCGACAGCCATGTTCAACTCATCCGTAATCTGTTTCTTCTCACCCTGGGTTCCAAGCCATTTCCTGCCGACGGCGGGAGAGGGACTGACCCATTCCGCCCCCTGATGGGTAAATTCGAAGGGGGTGTAAAAGTGGAAGGTGACGATAATGTTCTCGTCCTCGGGAATCACTAGTCCCTTAAGATTGTAAACGCTGTTCCACCCTGTTGGACCTACGATTATTTTTCTCGTAGGGTTAGTTCTTCTTATTATTTCGACAGTCTCCCTGATAAGCATGTTCCATCTCTCATCAGTCAGCTCGCCGTAAGGCTCGTTTAGAAGCTCGAAGAAAAGCGTTTCAGGATAATCCTTATAATGTTCAGATATCTGGCTCCACAAGGCTTTGAAACGATCTCTGTGGCCCAAGGGGTCTTGCATTATCTCCTCATAGTGGTGAATGTTTATTATGGTGATAAGACCCTGTTCCAGGGACCTGTTCACAACCCTATCCACCCTGTTGAAGAAGTCTTTATCGATCCCATAAGGCGGGTTGTTCTCAGCATGAGCCGACCATCTTATTGGTATTCGAACAGTGTCGAAGCCGGCTTCTCTTATTATCCTGAAATACTCGTCCCTAATGTAAACTCCCCACTCACCCTCCCTGGGTGCTTCCAAAGCATTCCCAATGTTTATTCCCCTGCGCATCCCGGATTCCACAACGGCTTCTTCAAACCGATAATCGTAAGCTGGCTGCGTTTGCTCACCATCTCTCCTCGTGCTAACAGGGTAGAATATTGTTAAGAAAAGTAAACTAAACAATAAGACGTATGATTCAAGCCTCTTTTCAAGTAGGGCCATCTCTAGACTTCTCTGCTGAAAATCTTTAAAAATCTTGTTCTCGGGCAATGAAAGATATTTTCTCAATTCTTCCAGCATTCGGATTAATATTCACATTCACCACCACTTCTTTTTCTGCATAGTAAAAATATGCTTTGAAGTATCGGCTTGTTTCATCGAAAGGGTATTTCTCCGTCATGACCAGGACTACCTGGAATTCGTATTCTATAGGTCTACTTGTAAGCCTGTTCCTACTTAATACCTGCACGATTCTCTGCCCCAGCTCGCTCGTCGCGTTAATAATCGAGACCCTTACATATGTACTTGGTAATATCCAAATATTTGACGCGTTATTCTTTAACCATGCTTCACCCATACTGTAAGTATATCCTGGATCATACGGGCTTTTTAGTTCCAACTATCGTACTTACAATAAACCCATCACCATATTTATAAATATATGTGCAAACTCTATCAGTCTTATTCCCTCCCTGAGGAATAACTGCAGCTCCCTTGACGCGTTAGAATTAGACACCAACTTATAGGTTTCTTTAAGAGTTAAGAGCATGATGCTTCAATCCCATCAACCAGCAGTTCTATTAGGAGAAAACAAAGCTGAGAATATTATGCGGCGAATATGATTCACGTTTACTACCTACTCTGTACGAGTATCACGAATAGTTAAAAAAGCTGAATGTTGAACACGAATTCGTCATGGTAAAGGAAACGGGACATGATTATCGAGAAATATTTGAGGGCTATGGGCAAGGTGTTTTCACATTCTGGACCAACCCTTTAGAGACTTGAGGTAATAACTTAAAGTATTGCGCGCCAAACCGAGTATTTTCAATCCTCCGTGCAGATTGCTCTTAAGAAACCCGAATCGGTACATGACATGGTTGTCGGCGAGGACCGTATGCCTGCAAAGGTGCTCTAGCATGGACGTGAGCAAGAAGCGAAAATACAATACCTTCCCGATGCAAAACAGTGAAGCAGGTTCAGGGTAAGTGGGTCGATGAATTTCAGGCATTTGAGAAAAGATCAGATGCACCATATATAGATGGGGGGCTGGACTAAAGAATCCCTGAACATTCACCTTAGACTCGATTAATCTAAGGCTGTTGAAGCCTTCGCGGTTTCTGAGCTAGTTGTTAACCCAGTGTCCCGAAGGGAAATACGCCTGCTGAAACCCAGGCGAACAGGAGCGCGTTAAAAACTGTGCCCGTGCCTATGGATGAGGTAAGCCGGTGAAACCACCATGAGCAAGCTGTTGAGATGATGAACAGTACTGTTATGAGTGGAAGGAACTCTATCAGGAAGCCGAGGAAAGAGGTGAGCGGCTTAAATTCGAACAGGAACATCGGGATGTACTGTATTCCCATTACGAGAATGTAGGGTGTAATCTTGATCCCGATGGTTCTACCCATCTCTAAGGCTTCCGGGAGAAACCCGTTTTTCCCACCTCCCCTACGCAGAACATGGAGGTAAATTCCTTCTACGTAAAAGAAGACTAGGAAGAACGGTATGAAGGTCAGAAACAGGGTGATTCTCGCCGGAATTCTGAGAACTTTGAAAATAGGCACGAAAATCCAGAGGTTCACGCCTAAAAATAGATCTATAAGGTAAACAATGATATACAGCATGAGGAACAGGCTTATCGCGACACAGGTCTCCCTCCATGTGAAGGATTCAGATGCCAGTCTCCTAATTCTCAGCCTAACACCTGAGAACCTAGGCATGACGAGCAGGATGAGGAAAACACCGGCTATAGCAACCATGAGCAGCCACCAGGCGATAGACGAGCCGAATAAAACCGGTGGGAAGGATAGGCTGAAGCCCAGTATGAATGTTGGTAGGAGCAGCACTATGCTCAGGGCCCCCCAAATAACCATAATCTTCCAGTCCTTAAGAGAACCATGCTTCATACTACTCTTATTCGAAGGCTTGCGCAGCAAGATTAGCAGGGAAACCGGGAATGTTAAACCCACCAGTGAGAAAACGCTCAGGAGCATCATTGTTTCACGGTAGGGGTATGTTAAGCCTTCTTCCAGCCGCCTGATTTGGCTGGTTTCGCCAGGCCTGAGAGCGCTGCCCATCCAGACGACTGTTTCGGAAACAATGGTCGGGTCAAGGGGTTCAAGCAGATGAGTTGTAGCCGGTGCTACTAGTTTCCTCGCAGTCCCAGAGTTGAAATCGCCGTATAGTCTTCCAGGAGAAACCTCCTGAACCCCGAAAACCGGGGGTAGCCATTCCTCAGTAACTTGGTCAAGGTTGAAAAGCACGTCCTCCCTACCTATGGCTACCAGCAGGTTCTTTGGGAAAGTAGTGTTGAGAACCCCGTATTCCAACGGGCTGGAAGCCATTCCGCCTAAGCCTCCCGCTATGAGCACGGTTGCTTTAACCCGCCGGTGTGCGGCGGCAGCAGCCCTGACCGCCCCAGCCCCCAAGCTGTGCCCAACTAGGCCGAGTGAAGAAGCGTTAACATACGGCAGCGTTTCAACGTATCTTAAGGCTGCAAGAGCACCGAGGCTGGGATCCTTAGTTGCGCCGAGCCGCCCGCCGGAATCACCATGACCCACAACGTCTATCGATAAAGCGACGAAACCCCTTCTAGCGAGCTCCAAAGCTATGCTGCTCATGGATTCTTTAGCACTACTAATACCGTGCACAAGGACTACGGCCGGCAAAGGGTTTTCCTCAGCGGCTTCACGCGGACGATACAGTACCCCGCTTATGTAATGTTCGCCGTCCGGTATTTTAACGGTTTTTACTTCAAGCCTTCCAAAGTCATTGTTTATGATGAACGCGGCAGCTGTTCCAGTAAGGAAAACAACGGCTAAAGCAATCAACGCCAAACAGCCTGTTCTTGCTGGTCCCATGCGTATTCGTGTTTCCCCTTAAGCCTATATATCTGTTTTCTCCACACCCCAAGTATTGTTCAACTTTTCATGGGTGCATCAAACCATTTCTGCTTAAGACTGATTTCGCCTTTTTGCCTATGTTCTCCATACTTAAATCCTTATATGTATTATCGGGGGCAGAATTAGAAGTAAGGGTGTAGAAAGAAGGTCGGTCGAAAGGAAATTAAAAGCTTCTTTTAATGGTACCAGTGCTTTCGAGCAAAAGAACTGCCGGCTGAGTAAGAGATGGAACGGATGTGACGGCACCGGTAAATTTAAACTAATAGTTGGAGAAGCCTCCAGGGGGAATACAGGCTTTACAAGACTATCTGAAATCTAAAGGTTACGGCATGCGGGTTGACAATAGTGGATGATAGCGGTGAACCTTGAGCGGTTAAAGAGGGTGGAAACCGCTTACCTGCATGAGTGTTCAGCAAAACCAGTACTGCTAGAGCAGGCGTGCTTGATATAAAGGACTCATGATCCTTTCTATTTCGCGAAAGAACATTACAGGGATAGAGGGCAGCTGGGTGAAGACGCTGTAGTTTCCAGACAAAGAACATTTGCAGGATGGGTTGTACGTCTTCCTTTCACACTGCTCTGGCCGCGTGCGGGTTACCTACACAGAATATGTGAAACCTTAACCATAATGGAATCAGGGGAAAGCATGAATAAATGTTTTGCAAGATAAAAATATTTGTTCTCTAAAGGGTTTCATTCCGTCAGCCCTCCGGCGTCCTTGTTTTTCTTTCAACGGCTGTTTTAGCTAGAGTCTCTCCAAGCCTCTTCAACTCAGACAAGTCCTTTTCAAAAGGAGCCCCATCTCCCTAAGACCCCAGACAACGCCTCCAGTAGCCTTCTCCATTTTGAAAAGCTGGGAAAATCCTCTTTGTGCTCAGCAGCGCTGAGTCGCTTGAACTACCTGCGCATGTGAATGCTGCCGCCGGTTTCCCCGCGATCTTCTCCCTTACGCTTCAGGCTCTGTCGAAGAAATCCTTCAACAATCCCGCCATGTAGCCGAAATAGTTGGGTGAGCCGAATGCTACAGCGTCGCACGATATAGGGTCTTCAACAGTAGCGTAGTCTACGCGTTCCAGCTCAGCGGTGGCTCCTTCAACCTTCTCCACGCCCTGGGCAACCGCCTTAGCTAAGGCTTAAACGTTCTCTTCTCGAGAATAGTAAAGTATTAAAACTCTAACCTGTTCCCAAGCCTCCTGCTGTTAACCCTCCCCTAATAAAAATATTTTACTGTGAAAGCGTCTATGCTGAACTTTTGGATTGCCAGAACTATGGAAATAAAGGTTAAAAAGGCGGCTGAAGAAGTTTTTTATCATGGAAAACTTCCAGTTTCAATGTCCCACTAGAATCGTTTTCGGCAGGGGTGTTGAAAACCTGGTTGGGGAAGAGGTGAAGAAATACAGCGATAAGGTTCTTTTCCACTATGGTGGTGGAAGCATAAAGAGAATAGGTCTCTACGACAGGGTTGTCGAATCCTTGAAGAGTGCAGGCGTCAGGTTTATCGAGCTTCCGGGTGTTAAGCCTAATCCCCGTTTAAGCCTTGTTAGAAAGGGAATAGAGGTCTGCAGGAGTAGTGGTGTAGACTTCATACTGGCGGTTGGGGGCGGGAGCGTCATAGACTCTGCTAAAGCCATAAGCGTGGGCGTCCCGTATAAGGGTGACGTGTGGGATTTCTACGTTGACAGGGCTGAGCCAGCGGAGGCTTTGCCCGTCGGGGTGGTTTTAACTATACCGGGGGCGGGTAGCGAGGCGAGCAGCAGCTCCGTTATTACGAACGAGGAGGATTGGCGTAAGCTTTCACTAACAACCGAGCTCTTACGCCCCAGGTTCGCGTTGATGAATCCTGAGGTTACTTTTTCAGTGCCACCCTACCATACTGCTTGCGGAGCAGCCGACATAATGTCTCACGTCATGGAGCGGTACTTCACCAATGTGCGGCATGCTGATCTGACGGATAGGCTTTGTGAAGCTACTTTAAAAACAATGATCAGGAATGTTCCAATCGCCTTAAGGGAGCCTGAGAACTATGATGCTCGGGCTGAAATAATGTGGGCCAGCACTGTTGCGCACAACGATCTTCTTGGAACAGGCCGGATAGGGGATTGGGCTACGCACGTAATAGAGCATGAGCTCAGCGGCCTATACGACGTGCCGCACGGCGCTGGGCTGGCAGTATTGTTTCCAAGCTGGATGAGACACGTGTATAAGCATCGCGTAGACATATTCGTGCAGTTCGCCGTTAGAGTCTGGGGTGTTGAGCCTGATTTCCAGGATCCTGAGAAAACAGCTCTTGAAGGCATAGAGATGCTGAAATCTTTCTTCAAGCGGATAGGGCTTCCGACGACGCTCAGGGAACTGGGTGTTCCTGAAGACAGGTTGGAGGAGATGGCGCTCCGGTGCACCGACTCAGGCCGCTCTAAAATAGGAAGCTTCGTAAAGCTGGGTAGGGAGGATGTCCTGAGTATTCTGAGAAACGCCAGAGGATAATTCGACTAACGTTTCCTCTTTAAGAGCCCGTTCGCCCTGTCGATTGGATCCTGGTACTTTGAAATCCTCCCGTTGAGAACATCCTTATACCTTACGGCTGCACGTAGCTTAGCCGACTCATATATGGCTTCGGCTATTGCCTTGGCCCTCATCCCGTCTTCGCCGTCAACCTCAGGCCTCCTCCTTTTCTGAACGGCTTCGAGAAAATCGTAGCACTCTAAAGTAATCCCGTCGGTAAAACCATGTGGAAAAAGCCTGTTCCTACCCTCCTCGCCTATACTCCTAAGGAATTCTTCTCGAAGCTCAGGCATGGTGCGCTGTGATCCATCTTTTAGAATGAGCACCGCATTATCGAAGGGACCGTGGAAGACATCGCCCGAGTCTAGGAGACACCCCTCAGACCCATAGTAAACAACCTTCGTGAAAGAATGGCCCGGCGCGGCCATCGTCCAGCTCCATGTTCCGACGAGACCGTTTTCAAAGCTTATTAGCGCAACCCAGCTGTCCTCCACTTCGCTGTAAACGGTTTCCCCATTCTTATCATGAGGCCATTTTTCAAACTGTCCTACGAAAGCGTAAACCCTATCGACCTCTCCGAAGAAGTACCTCATCGAATCGCAGAAATGTGCCCCACTATCCAGAACCAGGCCTCCCCCGCTCAGGTTCTTCTCAATCCTCCAATGCCACCTCCTAGGCTTCAACGGGTCGTTCCAGGAAGCGTGGATCGCGTAGAACATTCTTGGCTTGCCGATCAGCTTAGCCTCGTTAATCAGCCAGTGCATAGTCCTCTGGTTCACACCGCGGCGTATGTTCTCCGCAGTCGCAACAATCCTACCGTGTTTCTTCCCTGCAGCTATTATCATCTTGCTAGCCCTCAGCGTCACCCCTAGAGGTTTCTCAACCATAATGTCCGCCCCAGACCTGATGCATTCCAAAGCAACCCTATGGTGTTCAGAATGCGGTGTACATATGTCGACTGCCCCAGGCTTAGCCTTCCCCAGCATTTCCCTAATGTCTAGGAAAACAGGGGGCCTGTAGCCCAGCAGTTTCTCAGCCTCATCTGCAAAGGCTTCAGCAGACTCTTTCGAGACATCGTTTAAGGCGACAAGCCTGAGTTTCCCTGGTTCTTTCTCGTTGATCCTCGCATAAGCCGTAAGGTGTGCACGGGCTATTCCTCCGCAACCAGCTATTGCGAGTTTAACCTTCCTGCTTTCTCCCATGGGTCCTTGTGTTAAACGCGTCTTAAAAACATATTCATTTTTCCTTATTGTTTAAGAAATTCCCTTTAGTTTGATGATGCTGGAGTGTTTAAGCCGTTTTAACAAGCGCTAAGAGATCATTAGAGCCTTTGAAGAGTCTAGTTTCCCATGGTTTTCCTAGGCTTAGGTTTATCGCACCCGCTGTGCCCATAGGAGCCAGCCACCAGAAGTCCCGTTTAAAAAGGTTTTCTAAACAGCCGTAACCTTAATATTCTCCCTTTTAGCGGATGGGGATACTGAAAGTAAGGTCTAGAGAAAAAATGGACACGATAGTGTTTAGAGAGGTCGATTCGCTCGGCAGATATTATGAGGAGGCTCTTAAGAATGTTGAAACCAGTAAAAACGTTAAGACCGGTGGGGCTCTCGTCACCTTCCCAGATAAAGAGCGGAAGGTTTGCGAGCTTTCAGCAACCTACCTGGTGAAGCTGGGCAGGTTTTCAAAGGAGCAGAGAGTGGTGGTTACTCTAACGTTCAATAGGGATGCTAGTGGGGTTTACGTGGCGAAAATCGATGACTCCGTTTTCCACGTGGTTCAGGAGGAAAAGGGGGGTCTGAAAGAGGTTTGGAGTGGAAGGCTTGCGGAAGCAATGGATAAGCTGGGGGACGTGGCTAGGATTCATGTAAACGTAATGTCCAATCTCTCCCGTAAGTCTTCATCCTGATTGAAACATTAATTTGCAGCATGCAGTAGGCCAGCCTCCTCGTTTAGACTTGGAGAGGCCTATCGTTTTTTGATTTAACGCTAGTGCGAAGCGTCTATGAAAACCTGTCTTTAAGAGACACTATTTTCCTAAAAAGTTCTTCCTCACCATGGCAGTCGGCGGTAAGCTTTTCAAACGGGCAAACGTCATTCCTTTTTCTGTTCAGGATTTCAGGGACCAGTTCTTCATATTCAACCCTTACGTCTTTCTCTCTCAAAGCTTCTAAACCTTTCCTACTTACTACTTCAGCATATACTTCAGCAATATTGGCATACAGGCAGAGCATCGCCGCTGCCCTGCCAACGACCCTGTCGGCCACAGCCGCCCCGGATAGTTCCGAACCATAGTTTTCAATGGCTTCAACAAGCCCTATGACACCGTACTTCCTAGTAGCGTGAAAAAGCGTTCCGGGTTTAACTATAACTAGGCTAAAACCATGGTCTTTCAGCATTCTCCTAGCTGTCTCTAGACCCTTCATTTTTTCAAGTCGTATTGTTTTGTTTCAGTCTCGGTGCGATATAAGGCTGTTGTTCAACTTGTGGCCTCATGGTCGGAAAACGGTTCCAAAACGTTCTAAACAAAATTTATAAGGTTTACCCCTCTATCCGTGAAGGCATGAAGTATAGGCGGTTTGGGAAGCTGAACTTGCAGGTGTCTGCGCTCGGCTTCGGATGCATGAGGCTCCCGGTAATAGGCAACGACCATTCTAAGGTTGATGAGCCTGAGGCCATCAGGATGATAAGGTACGCCATAGACCATGGCGTCAACTACGTGGATACTGCTTACCCTTATCACGGTGGGAATGGTGAGATCGTTGTTGGAAAGGCTTTAAGAGACGGCTACAGGGAGCGGGTTAGGCTGGCAACCAAGATGCCCATCTGGAACATTAATTCTAGGGAGGATATGGATAGGATTTTTGAGGAGCAGCTTAAGAAGCTTCAGACAGAATACGTGGATTTCTACCTTCTTCACGCGCTGAATAAAAACAGCTGGCTTAAGATTAAAAACCTGAATGTTTTCGACTGGGCTGAAAGGGTTGTTTCCGAGGATAGGATAAAGTATTTAGGTTTCAGCTTCCACGACGACTATGAGGTTTTCAAGGAGATTATAGACGCGTATGACAAGTGGGCCCTCTGCCAAATACAGTATAACTATGAGAATGAAGAGGATCAAGCCGGGACAAGAGGGTTGAAATACGCTGCTGGGAAAGGGCTTGCCGTGGTTATAATGGAGCCTCTTTTAGGAGGGGCTTTAGCCAACCCGCCTCCGGCTGTGAAGCAGATCTGGGATGAGGCTGGTAAGGATCCTGTGGAAATGGCCCTACAATGGCTTTGGAACAAGCCTGAAGTCTCAGTGGTCCTAAGCGGCATGAGCACGATGGAGCAGGTTAAGCGAAACATTGAGTTCGCCTCAAGATCGGGTGTTGGGCTGCTTACTGAGGAGGATCTTAAGCTTATAGCTAGGGTTCACGTTAAGTATAAGGAGCTCCGCCCAATTCCATGCACGAAATGCGGCTACTGCATGCCGTGCCCGAACGGTGTGGATATACCTTGGAACTTTGAGGTTTACAATAATGGTGTCGCCTATAACTCGATTGGCTCAGCCAGATGGACGTACAATAATATCCCTGCTGAGAAGCGGGCGAGCGCATGCGTTGGCTGCAGGAGCTGCGAGGAGAAATGCCCTCAGAGGATTCCGATCAGCGAATGGATGCAGAGGATCGATAAGGAATTAAGATTCCAGCCGCCTTGAACATGACGCTTTAAAACTCTAAACCGGGGGGCCGGGTGCAGTTTATATCTTGCACAGGATTTTCTACTGCGATATGTTTATGGGTGAGGCGGCGCTTTGGGTCCCGAGGTTCTGAGAAAACTACTGGTTTTCTTATACTTCTTCAAATAGCGTTCGTGAAAAAGGGTGTTGCAGTCAGGATGCTTGAAACATTTGTCGTTAGGGATGATGATGGAAACATCATTAGGGTTGAGCACGCGCTAGCATCCTGAGTATGGGTGCAGAAACTCATGCTTAACAGCACAGCCCCATTGGTTTACATGTCTGTGAACATTGATTCTTAGCATACACCGCCTTCGAAGGATTGAAAATATCTCCCTACCCGGGATCCTGGAGCGGCTTCAAGGCCTGAAGGGTCTTAGGAGTGACGTACGATATTTTCGTTAAACTTGTTTGAAAGGGTAAGAGGGTTTCGCTCAAAGTGAATGGTAAACATGTTCACAGCGACGTAGTTCCGCTTCCAACCGAAGATGCGACGAGCATGGAAGTATGGGTCGCGCTCGAGGACAATAGTTCTGCTTACTCGGAGCCCAGTCTGTTCCAGCAAAGTTTAAATTAAAATTTAAATGGTTCAAACCTGTAAAAGATGAGGAGGTTTCTTAAACTCCCCACGGATCCGATTGACGTCAATCCGGATAAAAAGATTAGTCAGCTGACTGATGAAATGCTGTTTACAGGTTTTCAGGGTAGGAAGGTTGCTGAGGTTGTTCAAGTATGGTCGAGAATGCTTAAGAAAAGGAATATCGTAATATGGTTCGGCTTGGCCGGCGCCATGGTTCCAGCCGGGATGAGGAGGCTAATCTCATACCTGATTGAAAGGAGAATGGTCGACGTGGTTGTCTCGACTGGCGCAAACCTTTACCACGATCTTTTTGAAGCCCTAGGCGGGAAACATTATGTTGGAACCCACCTGGTAGATGATGTCAAGTTGAGGAGGGAGAGGGTTGACAGGATTTACGACGTTTTCGCAGACGAGAACAAGTTCTACGAGACTGATCTCTGGATAGAAAAGGTTTTCGCTAGGACGCTTAGGGACGATTACCCATATTCCTCCCGTGAATTACTCTATCTTCTCGGGAAGCTTTTAAGCAAGAATGCTAAGGATAAAGACTCCATTCTTGTAAGCGCCTACAGAAGCGGCGTCCCGATATTTTGCCCCGCGTTCGGAGACAGCTCCCTGGGTTTCTCAATAATGTTCTCTAACAGGAGGGAGAGGGTTACAAGCGTCAATGGGAAGAAGGTTGTCCTTAAGAAGAAGAGGATAATCGTCGACTACCTAAAGGATGTCGACGAGAGCTCTAGAATAACTGAGAAAGCGAAGCAGACCGGGGTGATATACATAGGTGGAGGCGTGCCCAAGAATTTTATTCAACAAACTGCCGTGATAGCGAGCTACCAGACTAGGCACGACAGAAGCCATGGTTTTGCGATACAGATCTCCACGGACGTGCCGCAGTGGGGGGGCTTATCGGGATGCACGTTCGAGGAGGGTCAAAGCTGGGGGAAAATCGGGTTCCGAGCACAGAGGGTGCAGTGCTACGCTGACGCCACCATAGTGCTTCCTCTCGTAGTTCATTCTTTAAGCGAAAAGTTCAAGAGGCTTAGAAGAGACATCCCGATTTTCGAATGGAAGGGTAGTGATTTGAAGATAACTTATGAGAGGATGAGGCTTTGACATTAGACGATAGCTTCCCCCCTTTCGGTTAGGGAATAATACTCTCTCTTCCTACCCATGATCCTCTTGGCCTCCACTCTTTTAACATACCCTTTTTCAACGAGATCGGAAAGATGCTGGTAAACCGTTGGAATCCTCACGTTCATGCCGTATTTCTCCCTCAACCCTCTCCAAACTTCGTAGCCGTACATGTTTTTTTCAGACAGCAGCCTCAGGATGGCTGTCTTAGTAGAACCAAGTCTAACACCTCCGCTCAACTCCTCTATCAACACGCCTAGGCTAGACTTACTGTAGGCTATTTCCTTCATAACCCTAGGATCCTTGAGGCCGCTTCCAGTTACGACGCAAACCACTTTGGCGTCTCTCCTCACCTCTCCGCTTTCAACCAGCTTCATCAAGCCTGCTAGAGGAAGGCTTCCAGCCGGTTCTGCAAGTATCCCTTCTTTCTCAGCCAGTAGGCTCAGGGCTTCAAATATCTCTTTTTCGCTGACGGATACTGCTAGCCCATCCGTCTGTCTTATTGCTCTGAGGGCAGCGTTTCCGAACCTGGGATTGGCCACGTTCAGGTCGAATATTCTGCTTCTCGGCTCGGCTTCAGCCTCGACAGCATCGAAGCCTTTTTCAAAAGCCCTCACTATAGGCTTACAGTCCTCCGTCTGGACTCCGACTATTCCTACGCTGCCCCCAGCGACGCCAAGCTCCCTCAGCTCTCTCATCATTTTATAGGTTGCGTAGACGAGGCCTCCCTCCCCCATTGGGAGGACCACGTAGTCAAGTGGGCTCCCACTGAGCTGCAGGAGTATTTCAAGCATGATTGTTTTCTTAGCCTCGTTTATCAACGGGTCGTGCTCCGCCGCGACGATAGTTCCCCTTGAGGCGCGTTTCCCGAAGGAGTTGACTACGCTAACCTCCGCACCATATATTATCATCTGGTAAAGTTTCCCAACGTCTATCGTGGGCTTAACCTGAACATGCGTCTTTAAACCGGCTTTAGAGGAGTATGCTGCCAGCGATGCGCCAAGGTTCCCGGTTGAATAGGTGGAGATCCTTCCGTAACCTAGACTTAGGGCAACCGACACGAATAAGGCTGAGCTCCTGTCCAAGTATGAGCCCGTTGGTTCAACGGTCTCATCCTTAATCCATAGCTCTTCAACACCTATGCTTCTCCCGATTCTTAAGCCGTGTTGGAGCATTGTGTATCCCTCTCCTAAGGAGACTCTGAACTTTTTCTCAACAGCCGGAAGTATTCCGCTGTGCCTCCAGATTCCGTGCTCTCCCGGCTCCTCTAAAAAGGATGGTTTCATCTCCAGCGTTAATCCCTGTCCACACTTTTCACACAGCTTTCTTTCAACGCTGAAACTGTAGGCTGCCCCGCAGCTCGTGCATCTGAGAGCATGATTCAAGCTATGTTCAACCCTATATATAGGGGGGTACTTATATATATTTCTCCGCGCTTTTAAGATGGTCGGTTTCCCGCAGAGGCCGCTGCACTTGATTCTTGAGTAACCAAGGTATTGAACGCTTCCAAAAATCCCTTTTCAAGGCTGATCACAGTATCATAGTAATGTTTTATAGATAGTTCGGGAAAGATGCCTAGGAATGGCCAAGCTGGATTTAAGGATTCTCCTCCTGCTAGCAATACTTATTACAACGGTTTCCTGCATAAGCCTGCTTATGATGCAGCAGCCTGGGAGAAGGGTGTTGCAGGGAAACTCAAGCAGTATCGAAGAGTATTTCAAAACAGTTCCCCTGGAGAGATTGGAGGTTAAGTTCTTCGGGTGGGTTACGCCCGACGATGAAAGCGTTAACAGCTTCTTGACTAACGCCGGCAAGTTCACCTGGGTCTCTCCAACAGGTTCGGTAATAGATGCAAACGGAGTTTTTACTCAAAAAGTAGACAGCAGGGTTGTCGAGGCCGCTAGAAGGAGTAATGTTAGCATTGTTCCACTCGTGGCAAACTCCGGCTTCGACAGGAGTTTGGCTCACAGGATCCTGACGGATCAGGATGTTAGAAGACGCACGATGGAAAGCATAGTTCGCTTCATCGTTGAGAACAATTTCTCAGGGGTTAACATAGATTTCGAGAATATTCCTCCGGAGGATAGGGGAGCGTTGAACTCCTACATGAGGGAGCTGGCTTCAATCCTACATTCCCACGGTAAGATTGTCACGATAGATGTTTCAGGTAAAACTTGGGACGACACCTCGGGTTGGGGCGGGGCATGGGACTATAGGGCCTTAGGAGAGATCTGCGACTATGTTTGCATAATGTGTTACGACTACCACTGGTCTGGAAGCGAAGCAGGCCCAATAGGACCGTTAGGCTGGCTCAGGCAGGTGGTTGAACACGCGCTTTCAACAATACCAAGGGAGAAGATAATAATCGGGATTCCATTCTACGGTTACAGGTGGCTTGGTAGGAATGGTGTCGGCCTAACTTTCAAACAAGCATTGGAAACTGCTAAAAACGTTGATACGCAGGTTTTTCTTAGCGAGAAGGATGGTGAATACCACTATTCCTACGGATCGTACGAGGTTTGGTTCCAAGGCGCGAAGTCGGTTGAGCTTAAGGCTTCCACAGTGCTTTCATACGGGATAGACAAGATAGCTGCCTGGAGGGTTGGACAGGAGGATCCAAGAGTCTGGGAGGTTATAAGCAGGAAGCCTTAGCCCTCTCAAGCAGACCCCGTTTCAACTCCGGAATCCTTGTTCTCCCTGATTATTCTGATAAACTCCGTGAGCAGCAGTATTACTAGAAGGGCAATCAGCACTATTCTGCCGAAACTCGTGTTGGCCAGCAGCAGGATGAAGCCGACCAAGTGTATTTTTATCCCGACCCATTTCCCAACAATGTCCTCAGCGCTTGGATTATAACTGTCTGGATAAGCATTGTAATCCCCCTTCGTAACATACCGCTGGCCGCCATACTGGTCCGCTTTAACTCCTATTATGCGGTGTACAATATTCTTCCCTGAGTATGGGTTTCTATAGACGACTACATCGCCCACCTGTAGATTCTCCTTCCCGCTTAAGAGCAGCAGGTCCCCTGGGAACAGGGTTGGATACATGCTGCTGACATACCAGGGGCTCATGTCTATCTCCACGACTGCCAGCGGGCTGCTGGTGCCCATCAGACTGTTTAGAAGAGATATTGCCACCGCTATTATTACTACTGGAAGTATGATTGTAGTAAGGAATACGTTTAAAGTTTCTTTAAACCTCTTATCCATTTTCTAGAGCCCGTCTAGTCCTCCTCTACCTCCACATATCCTGTTTCAAAATTCCCCCCGGCTGCTTCAGGCCGAGCCCCTTCAGCCTCTCTTCTAAGCCTGATCAAGGAGTATACAAGGATCGCGAGTCCAGCTGCGAAGCCTACGGACGGCCCCACTGTTCTCAGAATGTCAACCTGCTCCTCCCATTCAGTGGCCCTGAGGAACCACGACTCCGTTATTTTGAACGTTGCTTCGACAGCACTATTACCAGGGGTGGTAGCGTTCAACACGTATGTGCCGTTAGCACTTATCATTAGATCCCTAGTATGGTTTCCAGCGTTGAAACTGGTTTGATTAATACTGGTACTGTTCTTCGCGAATACTAGGATGTTGATCGTACCGTTAGTTTCAACGTTAAGGCTCACTTTATACTGTTCCCCTCTCGCCGGGTTTAAAGGAACCTCTATTATCTTCTCCATGCCGGTTATAACCTTGGAGAGTGGCCCATATTCCTGGGGTTGGGACGGTATTAAAACCTCCTTGGGGGTAAGCATGGTGATGGGTTTTCCGTTGAAAAGCATGTTAACTACGAAGGGTGATGAAACGGATGCGAGTACCACGCCTACGATAGCCATGATTAAACATTTCTTCCCAACATCCATTTCTCGCTCACTCCGATACTTTCTCCAGCCTCCCGTTTCTTTCAACTAGTAAGAATATGTGTTTACTGTCAACTTGGCTGTATTTTTCTGAGACGATGCGTCTAGTTTCCTCCATGTGTCTTCGCGCATACTCCTCGCTCTTAAAGATTATCTTTACTGAATAAGGGTCGCCTTCCTTCATCCTCTTCTTGAGCTTCTGCCTGAATATTTTTGCCTCCTGCTCGTCAGCCAGGTAAACCTTACCGCTGGCAATCTCACCGTCGCCATATATTATGCTAACGACCCTGGTATACTTATCGGGCTGTCCCATCTCAACTATTTTCAGCAAAGGCTCCCCCGAAGTGTTGAGGCGGTGTGGATTTAAGGTTTACGGTGGAAACTAAAACTGTTTTACAGAATTAAAAAACTCTTTCTAAGCAGGGCCAATGCTTTACACAGGATTACGTCTCCAAATGTTCTTCGACGCTCGGTGAACCTCGCATCGGCCTAAGCATCAGGTTTATATATCTTATTGTTGTCATAATCCTGCCACTATGAATTCCTCAGAAATATTTGAAGCTGCTTCTAAAAGCCGACTTTTAAAAGATCCCTACGTGGAAAAAATATGGAGTTTGATGAATGATGAAAGCCTTTTCTCAAAGTCTCCGGATTATCTCAGTAAATTGAGGAAGAGCCTTTTTAGAGACGCGTTAAACTATTTTTCAAGACATAGTGATTATTACCGTGAGCTTTTCGAGAGGCTTGAAGTAAACCCCAGGGATGCTGAGCTTGAGGATTTAGCTAAGCTTGCAGTCCCATCCGATATTCTGAGGGGGGAAGGCCATAAGCAGTTTCTGATCAAAGACGTGGAGGAGAATGGAGAGTATTTCATGTCAAGCGGCACTACCAATCCTAATCCTGTAAAGGTCTATAGGAGCCCTCTCGACTTGGCGATCATGATAAAGGGCAATACTTTTCTTTTCGAATACGTCTACGGGAAGGAGGTTGAAAGCGAGAAGGGGATCGCGCTTTTCATGGCTGCCCCGGAGCTCAGATACAGGCTTAACTTCGTTGCTTTCGTGCATCTTACTTTAGAATCGAAGAAAATCCCTCTTCTCTACGGTATGAACCTGGTTGAAGGAACTACGGATGGTAAGCCTTGGCAGAAACTCGTCCCCAACCAGGAGAATGTTCTCCGTTTCCTGAGAAGCAGGGAAGAGCCGAAGCTCCTTTTCACCGCACCCGCCGGCGTCTATTTGCTGTCTAAAAAGTTTGAGGATATGAACATTGTTCAACGGCTACTCTATAGGCTGATTAAAATCCTCCCGATAAACCTTGGAAAGGGTGGTGTAGTTGTAACAGGAGGTGGGACCAAGGGTTTTGACCTGCCGCCCTACGATAAGATTGTAGAGTTCTCAAGGAAATATTTTGTTTCACGCGGGCATGATGGGAGTGCTCAGGCTGTTCCATTCATGGATGTTTACGGGATGACTGAAACATTAACCGCTATGCTGGACAAGTTTGGAGAAATGGATAAGATACCGCACCCGCTTTCAGAAGTTTTCATTCTGAACCCTAAAACCTTCGAGTTAGCCAGAGGGGAGAATGCTGAGGGTGTTGTCGGAATATTTAATCCTTTCACGACATCTTGGCTTGAAATATTTTATCCTGGAGACATTATGCGCAGCCATCCTTCCAACAGGTATTACGGGAGGGAGTATGTTTACGTGAGGAGGCTGAGCGTAGACGAGGGCTGGAGTCTTCAGAGGGCGTGCGGCGGAACCCTTGAGGAACTAATGGGTAGAGGCTAGTTGAACATCATGCTTGAGCTTAAGCCTTTTTGCAGCCACAGGCATACTGTTGTGGAGAAAACGCAGAATCGCTACAGAATCCTGGAGATCAGCAGTGGAAGCATGAGGGAGATCATTAACATGTCTCCAGCGATTCAGGAAAGGCTTTCGAGCATAGGGATTCAGGAAAGGCTTGGAGTAATTGGTGAGATTGGTAAAATTTGGAGGGAGAAGCTCAACGATGGCAAGCTTGAAGAGTTGAAAAAAACTATCGCTAGAACAACAGGGTACAGTGAGAAGCTTATAGAAATGGAGTTCTCCCTAATCCCTATGGTTTTAAGCAAGGAAAGCCTTTGTGAAAACCTCGCGTGCTCCCCAGCCGGAAGTATTCTTGCGTTTGAAAGGTTCGTCGAGATAAAGAACGGCGAGAGCTTTAGAATTGCTCCAGCCGGGCCGGTGTTCATCATAAGCTCGGGGAACTCGCTTCTCCCAGCAATAATTCCTTCAACAATATCCCTCGCAACCGGCAACCTAACTATAGTAAAACCCTCGCTTTCAAACTACTTGGGGGTTGTTGAAACATATGGAGCTTTATCGGAAATCGCTTCAAACTGCGAGGAGGCGGGAACCCTTAGGGACGCGCTTGTCATAAGCTACTTTACGCATGATAGTGCCTCCCTAAAATACCTTCTTAGCGAGGCTGAACTCGGCGTGGTGAACTTTTGGGGTGGTGAGCCGGCTAGAACCAGTGTTGCGAGAATGGTTTCGGAAAATCCTCATCGACCTAAACTTGTTGTGAATGGGCCTTTAACTGGATGTGCCCTTATAGATGAAAAGTCCGCTGACGAGAAAACGGCTGAAGGCTTAGCTAGAAACATTATCCTCTATGATCAACAGCTATGCAGTTCCCCAACCTCAGGGTTTTTCATCGGCTCCTGGCAGAACGCTCTTTCCTTCGCCAGTATGGTTGAAAGGTTTCTGAACGAAATTGGTTCAGATTTCGATTCTGACTTCGACGATGCCAGTATTTTTCTAACACAGTCTGCTAGAAAGGTCTTCCAGTTGAAAGGCTCGCACGTACTATCTTCGAAAAACCCTAGGAATTTTTGGACTCTGGCAGTGTCAAAGGAGAAAAGGGTTCTGGACGAGGTGGTCAATTCTCTTCCAGCCTTCAACATCTATGCTCGCAGAAGATTCTTGGAACTGGTGGTTGTAGGCTCCGTTGAAGAAGCATTGGAGCACGTTAGGAAGATTCCCGGATCACCCGCCTTCAAAGACGTTGATGGTGTTCAAACAATCGGGTACTCTATGAGCATGGATGAAAAGGTTCTTGAAAAGCTTGTTTCCCTTAGAGTATTCAGGGTTGTGCCGTTAAGCGACATGTTCATGAGGAGTCCCATTGAGCCCTACGACGGCGTCCCCATGCTCTCCGCGTTTACAAAAATAGTTTACCATAGGGATTTACAGCTGTTCAAGCCATGAAGATACTCGTAACCGGCGCGTCTGGCTTTCTAGGCGGCCATCTGGTTGAGGAAATGGTTTCAAAGGGGTTTAGTGTAATCGGCATGGTTCGGAAAAGCAGTGACACGAGTCTCCTTAGAAGCATAGGTGTGGATCTGAGGATTGGGGATCTGACTGATCCTGAAAGCCTAAGCCGGGTTACTGAGAACATTGATATCGTCATACATCTTGCCGCATACTACACTTTCTTCGGGAAGAAAGAGATGTACAGGAGGATTAACGTGGAGGGAACTAGGCTTCTTCTAGAAGCGGCTTTAAGAAACGGTGTGAAAAGATTCGTATACTGCAGCTCTACTGAGGCCATAGGTCCTGTTAAGAGCCCGCCGGCTGAGGAAGATTCCCCACCGAACCCTTCCTACGAGTACGGAAGGTCTAAACTCGAGGCTGAAAAAATAGTTAGGAGTTACGGTGAGAAAGGTGTCGAATACACGATCCTCAGACCATCCGGAATATATGGTCCAAGGAATGTTGACGACATATCCTACTGGTTTATCACTGCTTTCGCTAGAAACGCTCTCCCAACGAGGATTATAGTCGGAGACGGGAGGAACCTTATACAATTCGCGTATGTGAAGGATGTGGTTCAGGGTTTCCTCTTGGTTTTGGATAAGCCTGACATATCTAGAAACCAGACGTATTTCATAAGCGAGGACAAGGCATACACCTATCTGGAGGTCTATGAAATATTGTCTGAGCTCTGCAACAGGGCTCCTCCTAGGATTCATGTTCCCCCTGTTCTTGCAAAGACGTTTGTGGCTCCGGTGGAATTTTTAAACAGGCTAAGGGGGAGAACTGTTTTCACTTGGAAAACCAGTACTGTGAACGATCTGACGTGTGACAGGGCATACAGCATCATGAAAGCGGTGAGGGAGCTAGGGTTTAAGCCAAAATACGATCTTAGGACTGGCTTACGGGAGACCTTGGAATGGTACAGGGAGAACGGCTATATCTGATGGTGAGCATGCAGGTCTTATAAGCTCTGGTTAAAGCAATAAGGTTTATCTTAAGCAGACCGAACCCCACTACAATCACGATGAGGATAAGAGTGCTGTTTGGAACCATCGACAGCTCGCTGCTCCGCTCTGATGCGGTTATTGCTATAGATGTTTTACGCTCGTCTACAACCATTCTAACAGCCTTGGCAAATGGTGCTGAAAGCGTTATTCCTGTCGCATCTGTAGATGAAGCTCTAACGGTCGGAAATAGGCTTCAAGCAGTGATTGGCGGGGAGGTGAACAGTGTTAAGCCCCTTATGTTTCACCTTGGGAACTCTCCGCTTGAATACGTTCGGGATAAGATAGGCGGTAAAAAGGTTGTGCTCTACACGTCGAGTGGAACAAGGCTCTTAAGGTTTCTGATGGCTGTTTCGAAAAAAGTATTGGTGGGAGCGATTGTCAACGTTTCCACGCTGGCGGAGTACATTGCTGAAGAAGGTTTTGAAAACGTGGCGATCGTCACAGCCGGTAAAATCGGCTTACCTGCTCTTGAAGACTCTTATTGTGCAGGGTTGATCGCTAAAAACCTTCCTTGGGAGGAGTGCGATGGAAACGCTGAGATCGTGATGAAGATGGCTGAGCTTAACATAGGTGTGGTGAAGAGGTCGCTTCACGCTTTGGAGCTTGTTAAACTAGGCTTGGAAAGGGATGTCGAGTATTCTCTTAATCCCGACAGCATCAGGATAGTGGCTGGCGCGGATCCTTTCAAGGGATGTATCCAGCTCCTTTAACAACTCCTTTCTTCAACATTTTTCTCTGCTCCTTATTCTGCTCATACATCCTCACAGCCAGCGAGTGTGAACACATTCTCCTCCTCAAATAGCCTAGGCAGCTGCAGTTATAATTGCCATATGCATCTCTAGAAACTATGTAAACCCCGTGATCGCCTTTAACCTCGTAGCTTGATTTGTCCAGCTGGCTGATCCTCTTCTCTTTAAGAATTGTCTTCGCCTTCAGCACCAGTTTCTCGACTCCCGTCGCATCCCTTTTCCCGCTTTCTTCGCCCATCTCTTCAAGACCCTGCCTAAAGAGTCTTATCCCGCGTTTTTAAGATTTCCATGCCTTTTGACATGCGGGTAACCAGGTTTTGAAAGCCTAAATTACCCTGGGGAGCCAAGCATAATGTTTAAGACAGGCTGGTCAGGCCCTCTGGAAACTCCAGCCCGAAGTCTGAAATCCTCTTCTTAACCATGCTCATTATCTTCTTACCGCTTAGCCTCCTAATGCTCGTGGGCTGCAGTATCCCTATGTCTGTTACAATGGCCGTTATGAACCTTGGCGGTGTCACGTCGAAAGCAGGGTTGAAAATCCTAACCTGCTTCCTATCAGGCTCACGCGTCACAATGCTTTCCGAAGGAGGCCACTCCTCCAGGGCTTTCTCGGAAACCAGCCCCCTGCTCTTCATGTCCTTCGCGATCAGACTATAGGGATACGTTACCTCATCTATGCTCCTCTCTTCAATCTCTATATTCCTCCCCTTTTTAACGTCCAGCGATATCGTAGAGTAAGAGGTAGCATAGTAGAAGGGTGACTTGAAATACTTGAAAAGCCGCGCGATGTCAGCCGAGCCAACCTTATTGGCCACTGAGCCATCTCTAGCCACTCTGTCAGCCCCGAGAATAGCCTTGTTCACCCCTAGCCTTTCGAACGATATTGAAACCATATTGTCGGTAATTATTGTCGTAGGAACCCCTACCCTGTTCAGCTCCCACACGGTTAGCCTATATCCCTGGCTCCTTGGCCTCGTCTCCTTAGAGACAACCTTAACGTCAACACCGTTCGAGTATGCTTCCTCTATTATGCCTAGAGCATGCCCCATGAGTGTGGAGGAGAGGCTTCCACCGTTGCAGTGCGTCATGATCACGTCGCCGTTTCTGACTATCCTTAAGCCGTAACTACGCATATAGTAGTTTAAAGCCATGTCTTGGGCAAGTATGAAGTCCGAGATTTTTCGCAGGGCATCAATGGTTTTCTCCAGGCTTCCAGTCTCGTCGTAAAACTTCCTACAATAGTTGTAGGCTAGCATCGTGGCCCAGGCCAACGGGGCTGCGGTGGGCCTCGCGTAAGCTATTTCCCGAGCCATCTTGCTTAACTCTCCGAGCGGGTCTGAGGCATGCTTAGCCTGCGAGGCGCCTACTAGCAGGGTGTAAGCACCGGCAACACCTATTGCCTGCGACCCTCTTACAACCATGTTTTTTATCGCTTGAACCCCTTCCTTCCAGTCGCCTATTTCCCGTGTGGCGACCTCAAAGGGAAGCTTATTCTGATCTAGAAGGATGAGCCTGTTTTTCTCATGGTTATACCAGAGGGTTACCGGGAGGCTTGTCTTCCTGTGTAGCGGGAGGCCAAGCGCAGGATCCTCCTCAAGCCCAAGCTTGTCTGAAACATGTTTCAAATACTCCAATTTCAGGGTTTTCAAATGTTCCGGAAGTTTTTATCTTTATCCCTCACTAAGCATCACGTATGAGGCGCGACGCTGGAAGGCAGGGAGCCGGGGTCTTCAAGTCTGCCGAGATGATAGTTGCCTCAGGAGTGAGGCCTGGTGTTAAGCTGAGCGACATATACGAGGTTTGCACGGAGGCCTTGAAACACGGTATTAGGGATGTCTGCATACCCAGCGTATACCTGGGGGAGGCTGCAACCGTCCTTGAGAATACTGGTCTAAAGTTGTCTACAATGATATCTTTCCCAACCGGTTTGGCGCCTGTCGAGCTGAAAATGATGGAGGTCAGGCTCGCCTCTGAGCATGGTGCTGAAGAAGTCTACTTCTACCCGAATTTGGGGAACTATCTGGACAGTAGGGTCGTAGAGTTCGAATCGGAGCTCTCCAGAATGGTGGAGGGCTCTCAGCTACTCGGCTTGAAAAACGTTAAACCGGTCGTCGAGATAGACCTGGTTTCAGAGAAGCAGTTGAGAGAGCTCACCAGTATTTTCGAAACATCTGGTTTCGACACGGTGGTTTTCTCAACAGGCTTCGGCTTGAGGAACGTGAGTCTTAAAGAGCTGAGGATTCTCAGCACTGTCGAACAGGATGTTATGGTTGAGGCTCACTGCAGGCTGGGTTCCATACGGGATTTGCGTAACCTGTTTGAAAACGGGGTTCGTAAAGTATGCACGGTGGACTACAGGGTCGTTTTGGAAGAAGGTTCTGAAAAAACGGCTTGAAGAGTAGTCTGGCGGAAAAACATATATCCGGACCCCTAGTGGTCAACATAGCTTTGTCACCGTACAGGGTTGCTTTAATGCCTGGCGATGGGATTGGGCCCGAGGTGGTGAGGGAGGCTGTTAAAGTGGGAGGAGGCCTACTTGAAGCCATGGGTATTCCGATGTTTTTCGAGGAGTTTCCCAATGGCGCTAACCATTACCTTAAAACCGGTGAAACACTTTCAGACTATACTTTGAATAGGCTGAAGGGTTTCGACGCGATTTTCTTCGGGGCCGTCGGGGACCCTAGGGTTAAACCGGGGGTTCTCGAGAAAGGTATTCTCCTAAGGATGCGCTTCTCGCTGGATCTTTACGTTAACCTCCGGCCAGTCCGGCTTCTTAAAGGTGTTTCAACACCTTTGAAAATACCTGAGAATAGTAGTGTCGACTTCATAGTCATACGTGAAAACACTGAGGATTTCTACGTAGACATGGGTGGAAGGGTATGTGAAGGATGTTCGAGCGTCTTCGAATACACGGTTGAAACCGGCGGGGCTAGGGGGAGCAGGTACAGGGTTGAGGTTGAAAGCAAGCACGGCGAGGCTTTTCAAATAGGTGTGATATCGGCTAAGGGCGCTGAAAGAATAGTGAGATATGGTTTCGAATACGCTGTTAGAAAAGGCTTGAAACTCTTAACCTTCGTCGACAAGGCTAACGTGCTTACTGAAGCATATGGTCTATGGAGGGAGGTTGCTGAGAAAGTAGGCGAAGAGTATGCTGACAGGGTTAGGATAGAATTCATGTATGTCGACGCTGCGGCGCTCCACATGGTTTTAAACCCTTGGCGTTTCAAGATAATCGTTGCACCGAACATGTTCGGAGACATTTTAACGGACTTGGGGGCTGCGATCCAGGGCGGCCTCGGTTTCGCGCCGAGTGGAAACATTAATCCCGAGGGCGTTTCAATGTTTGAGCCTGTTCATGGAAGTGCTCCCGACAAGGCTGGCATGAACATAGCTAACCCTGTTGCGGCAATACTCTCGTTCTCCCTCATGCTTGAACACTTGTGGAGCAGAAGCGGGGATAAGCGTCTGCTAGAGGCCTCTAGGATAATTGAGAATGCTGTGGAGAATGTTTTGGCAAGCGGCAGGTGCAGGACTCCGGACATGGGTGGAGACTCTAAGACGAGCGAAATGGGAGACGCGGTTCTAGAGGAATCCAAACGCTTATTGTCAGATGCGGGATGAAGAGCCTAGTATTCAAGAAGGATGGGCTTCACAGGCTTAGTGCAAGCTACATTCCTGAAAGAATTCCCAATAGGGAGGCACACCAGCTTGAGATATTCAACACTGTAATAGGCTTCCTAGAAGGCAGGCTCCCACTGAAAGCCATGGTTGTAAACGGTCCAAGTGGCTCGGGTAAAACCGTCACTGTGAAGAAGGCTTCTGAACAGGTTTTAAAATACTGCAGCCAGAGGAGTATTAAGCTTGAATACAGGCATTTAAACACTAGGTTTGCTTCCTCAGACTTCACTCTTGCACAGATGATTGCGCTCAGCCTAATGCCCAACATACCTGGCAGGGGATACAGTAGCAAGGAGCTCCTGTTCACAGTCTTCGACTATCTTGAAAAATCAGGCAGTAGCTTCCTGCTCGTCCTGGATGATTTCGACAGTTTCCTTAGCGGTGTTAGAAGCAGGTTTTTCACTGATCTTTTAAAGATTTCAGAGGAGTATGAGGACAGGGTTAAGTTAATCCTGATACTCATCGGGATAGAGGATGTTTCCCTTAAGGTTAAAGACTCTTGGGCAACCTCCTTCTTCTGGAAGATAGGCAGGAGCTTCAAACCATACAGTGCTGAAGAAATATCGGTCATACTTAAGGATAGGGTGGAGCTCTCTTTCAACGAAAACAGTGTCGACGATTCCCTCGTATACTTTATAGGTAGGCTGACTGAAAGATTCGGGTACGGTTCAGCAAGGTATGGCATTGAGCTCCTACTTGCAAGCGGGCTTAACGCGAGCTACGAGGGGTCTTCCAGAGTGGTTCCCGAACATGTGAGAGAGGCCCAGTTCAGAATTGAAAGCATTATTACTCCGGAGGATTTGAAAACGGTTTTCTCTCAGGATCCTGAAATACACAGGCTTGTCGAGAGGCTTCTACGCGTTTTCGAGTCTTGCGAGGAGCCTTTCATAGGCTTCAAGACACTTGAGGAGTATGGTGTTCGAACGAGGGATAGCAGTGTTGTTGATAAGCTTAAGAGGCTGCACTTAGAGGGGCTGCTGGACTATAACCCGTCTCGGAGAGAGGTTGCACTGATAGGGATGCCCCTCCGTCTTCTTCAACAGGCTTTCGACTAGTCTTCTTCCTGCGGGAAACCAGTATTAGTAACACTACTGCTATAAACGTCGCGAGGAGCAGGTAGTTCAGCAGAGTAACATTCCCCTCGCTGATGCTTGTTCCAACCTTCTCACCCATATAGCTGTAGAAGAGGGCTCTTGGAACCGTCCCTAAGAAGGTTGCGACGGTGAACGATGCTAAGGCTATTCCAGTCGCCCCAGCGAAGTAGGATACGGCGTCGAAGGAAATCCAGGGTATGAATCTGGCCGCGAAAATTATTTTATACCCGTGCTTTACGAAAAGATTCTCCACTTTCTCCAGCTGTTCCCCGTTCACCAGCCTTTCAACCAGAGGTCTTCCAAACTTTAAGCCTATCGCATAGTTTATCAGGGCGCCGCTCATCAGGCCGAGTGTCCCCGCTGCTGAGGAGGCTTCGAAGCCGAAAGCAGAGCCACCCATAATCAGCACTGCTTCAGCGGGTATAACTGCTATAATCGATTGGATAACCATGAGCAGGTAGAAGCCGAGCAATCCTCCTTTCAGCATTGCCTCCTGAAGCTGGTTGAAATACTCGGAGAAAACCCTGGGGGCAACGTTAACCATGATGATCGCTATAACCAGGATTATTGAAAGCAGCAGCTTAACGTCCAGCTTCAACTCCAGGCCTCCCTAGCCTTCTGCACAGAGCCCTTATTAATGCTTAGCCGGCGAGGAAACCTTTAAAAAACTTTCTTAAGGAAGACGCTTATTCCCAAGAGGCAGAGGAGGATAACGGTTGAAGCCTGAAGCGTGTTCAAACAGCATTTCGATGCTTGACGATGTTGAAGCAATCAGGATGGTCGACAAGGGAAACATGGGGATGATGATATCCTCGTTCCCAAGGCTGTTGAAAGAGGCGGTGACACTATCCCGGGGCCTGGCTCTCCCCGGGGACTACAGGAACGTCAAGGAGATTGTTGTGTGCGGAATGGGCGGTTCAGCCATAGGCGGGGATCTTTTCAAAGACCTTTCTCAAAATAACATCCCTTTAAGCGTCTCCATAATCAGGGACTACGACCTGCCTCGGCACGTGGATGAGAACAGCCTGGTGGTAGCGGTAAGCTACTCCGGAAACACTGAGGAAACCCTGGAGGCTTTCAAGCAGGCTTACGAGAAGGGTTCACGCATTGTTGCAATCGCCTCCAACGGTCTGCTGGAGAAGTCTTGCTTCAAGCTTAGAATACCGTTCCTAAGGGTTCCATCGGGGTACACGCCTAGGTCAGCTCTCCCCCTGCTCTTCATACCTTTGTTGAAGGTGGCTGAGGAAATAGGTTTTCCACTTGTGGGCGAGGGTGAGCTGGCTGAAGCCCAAAGGCTGGTTGAAGAGTATAATAATAAGCTTACCCCGGAGAACCCTTTAAGCCGGAACCCTGCTAAACAGCTGGCTGCCAGGCTACATGGGAAACTCCCCATCATATACTCCATGGGCCACTTGAAGTCTGTAGCCCTGCGGTTTAAGGATCAGATTAATGAGAACGCTAAGATGAGGGCTATGTGCGACCAGCTTCCGGAGGCAAACCACAACGAGGTTGAAGCATGGGAGAAGATTGATTTCAAGGAGCTTCTCCATGTTGTCTTCATCGACAGCCGTTTCAAAAACCCTTATCTTGCTGAAAGCTTCAACCAGCTTGTTTCAACGATTGAACGAGAGGGTGTTGGGTTAAGCATGGTTAAACCGCTGGGCGAAACGATGCTTGAGGAAATGCTTTCAGCAATAATCATGGGGGACTGGGTGAGCTACTATCTTGCAATACTCCGGGGGATTGACCCTGCCCCCGTCAGGCTGATAACCGAGCTGAAGAGGAAGCACGATGAGAAAATGAGGTATTCTGAAAAGTTTGAAGAATGGCTGTTCAAGTCTGGCTGAGGGATGAGGCCTAGAGATACTTTTTAATACCGTTCTTCTCCAAGCTTCTCTCGCTTGCAAGTATCTTCGTCAAATCGAGCATACTGATCCTCCTAAACTCAATCCTGTTTCTCCTAAGCATTCTCTCAGCCTTCTCCGTCACGCCTGGGGCTAAGAGCACGATCCTGACGCCTGGGCCAATGCCTCCAGCATATCTTGTCAACTGTCTAACAGCCTCCAACCCCGCCCTGTCCTTCTTTATTTCCACTATTGTTCTACGGTTGTTCGCGTCAACCCCAACGATGTCAACAACCCCGGTTTTCTCCCTTGCTTCCGCAGATGTTACTCTAAACCCTTCCTCCACAAGCTCAGGGTGCGTGCGGAGAATTTCAGAAATCTCCTTCTCGCTCAAGTACATTTGGAATCCCCCCTTATCCTCGAGCCTTCCTGAGAAAATACTTCTCACTTTGTGTATTTTCACTACGACTTTCTCTGGCTTCCTCACCCTTTTAACGGTGAGGACAATATGATCCCCTTTGACGGTAACCCCAACGTAATTCGGGGGAGGCTGCCAGTTAACGGGCTCAAGCCCGCGAGGCCTGTGGATCAGGAAGGAAGTGTCCTCCTTGATAATTAGGAGTCTCTCACCATTCTCCAGGGATGATCTTGCTCTTCCAACGTAGTCCGCCTCACACAGGCAGACTAGCGCGATGAACTCCTTAGTGCTAACCGCCTTCTTAAGCTGTTCCGCCACCTCCTCCAAGTCGAGTTTAACCATCAGCCTCATAAGCGGCTGACAGCATTTATTTCTTTTTTCAACATTCTGTCGCTGTTCGAATCAAGGTTTTAAACTGTTTCGCAAAGTTTATGTACGAATGCTTTTTAACCGTTTCGTTTCACGAGAATTGACGGTGAAACTTAATAAACCCCCTCTTGGAAAATCTTTTTGGTTGAAAACTGTGGATAGGAGGGGAGATGCTGAGCGTTGAACGATAAGAAGGAGGGTTTTCCAAACGACTCTGGAAGAAGGAAGGATCAGCCTGACTATGTTTATCTGCGTGTCGCCGAGGCTCAGCCCACCGACGTGGGGCGGGGCTACGCCAGGATAGATCCGGAGGTTGCGAAGCTTCTGAACCTTTCACCTGGGGACGCTATTGAGATAGTTGGCAGAAGGAAGACTTATGCTCTCGTGTGGCCCGCGTCGGCCAAGGATAGGGGTCTCGGCCTGATCAGGATAGATGGTTACACAAGGGAGAATGTTGGCGTCAGCCTCGACGATAAGGTTAGGATCAGAAAGGTAACGGCTAGGTACGCTACTACCGTTGTTCTGGCGCATACCGAGCAGCCCAGGATGGTTAACGGCGAGGAGTTTGTGAAAAGCATAATGATAGGCAGGATAATAAACAGGGGAGACATTATTCCCGTGAGGATAATGGGTAAGATTGTTCAACTGGTCGTCGTATCCTATCAGCCTGCTGCTGAAGCAGTAATCGTTACTGAGGACACTGTGGTTAAGATTAGTGAGAAAATATACCAGATTAAGAAGCTTCTCCCGAGGGTGACCTACGAGGACATAGGCGGCTTGGAGGAGGCTATTCAGAAGATCCGGGAGATGGTTGAGCTCCCCCTTAGGCACCCTGAGCTTTTCGACAGGCTGGGAATAGAGGCTCCCAAGGGTATTCTTCTCTACGGGCCGCCTGGCACAGGCAAGACCCTGCTCGCGAAAGCCGTGGCGAACGAGACTAACGCGCACTTCATAAGTATAAGCGGGCCTGAGATAATGAGCAAGTATTACGGTGAGAGCGAGCAGAGGCTGAGAGAAATATTTAAGGAGGCTGAGGAGAACTCTCCGAGCATAGTTTTCATAGATGAGCTCGACTCGATAGCTCCTAAGAGGGAGGATGTTACCGGGGAGGTTGAGAAAAGAGTTGTAGCCCAGCTTCTCTCACTTATGGACGGTCTGCAGACACGTGGAAAAGTCGTTGTGATAGGCTGCACGAACAGGGTTAACGCGATAGATCCTGCTTTGCGCAGGCCCGGGAGGTTCGACAGGGAGATAGAGATAGGAGTGCCCGATAAGAAGGCGAGGCTGGAGATACTTCAGATCCACGTAAGAGGTATGCCGCTCTCTGAAGACGTCGATCTAAAAAGGCTGGCTGAGCTAACCCCGGGCTTCGTCGGCGCTGATCTCGCAGCACTAGCCAAGGAGGCTGCCTTAAGATGTTTGAGGGAAATCCTTCCAGAGATAGACCTTGAAACCGAAGTCATACCGATAGAGGTTCTGAGCAAGCTAGTGGTTAGGATGAAGCATTTCATGGATGCTTTGAAGGAGATAGAGCCATCAGCGTTGAGAGAGATAATGGTTGAGAGTCCCAACGTGCATTGGGATGATATTGGTGGTCTGGAGGATGTTAAGAGGGAGCTAATAACCTCGATAGAGTGGCCGCTAAGATTCCCGGAGCTTTTCAAAAAGCTTAGCATAAGGCAGCCTAAGGGTATTCTTCTCTACGGGCCGCCTGGCACAGGCAAGACCCTGCTCGCGAAAGCCTTGGCGACTGAGAGCGAGGCCAACTTCATAAGCATCAAGGGTCCGGAGCTGCTTTCAAAATGGGTCGGCGAGTCTGAAAGGGGGATTAGAGAAGTCTTTAGGAAGGCTAGGCAGGTTGCCCCCTGCATAATCTTCTTCGACGAGATTGATTCAATCGCTCCCCTCAGAGGCAGGGATGTGAGCAGCGACGTTACTGAGAGGGTTGTCAGCCAGCTTCTAACCGAGATGGATGGACTGCAGGATCTAAGAGGAGTCATAGTCATAGGTGCGACGAACAGGCCCGACATAATTGATCCCGCCTTGCTCAGGGCTGGACGGTTCGACAAGCTTATAGGCTTAAGCTGGCCCGATAAGGAGACGCGTAAGAAAATATTCCAGATACACTTAAGGGGGAAGCCTATTGCTCCAGACGTGAACATTGACGAGCTGGCTTCGATGACTGAAGGTTTCTCTGGGGCTGACATAGCTCAGTCTTGCAACGACGCTGGCCTCATAGCGATAAAAGAGCTGCTGCAGATGACGAGCGACGAGGAGAAGGTTATGAGGATGACTGAGAAGCTCGTCATTCAGAAGAGGCACCTTATGGAGGCAATAACAAAGATAAACATCCCGTCTCCAGATGAACGCAGGGCCTACGAGCTGATGATGTCGAAGTTCGCTGGAACAGCGAAATCGACGATAATGGCTTCGCCGACGCTTGTTTAAACAGGTTTAGAGGAGAAAACATTTATTTATTTCAGGCGTAGAGACTAGTCGAGCAAGCCATGTGTGCGAGCGTAAGGTACAGGCCTCCTGAAACAGCTGAAATCGGTATTTTCGGGGGAACAGGCAACTACGATCCTTCTTATCTCCAGGACGCTAAACAGTTTAAAGTATACACGCCCTACGGGCCGCCCTCAGACCTCGTAACAGTAGGGTGGGTTAAGGACAGGAAGGTTGCCTTCCTGCCTAGGCACGGCAGGCACCACACAATACCGCCCTACAGGGTTAACTATAGGGCGAACGTCTGGGCTTTCAAAACAATGGGCGTAACAAGGATAATAAGCCCAGCGGCCGTCGGAAGCCTTCAGCCGGAGTTCATAAAACCCTACGAGTTCGTAGTAGTAGACCAGTTTTTCGACAGGACGACGAACAGGAGGAGCCTCTCCTTCTACGAGGGCGGGGTCGTTGGACACGTGCCCTTCAGCGACCCGGTCTGCCCGGAGCTGAGGAGGATATTCCTGGACTCAGGTAGGAGGGTGCTTCCCGACGTGAAGATTCATCCGACGCCGGAGGAGGAGGCTGAGGGAAAATCGTTCACCTACGTAACTATTGAGGGCCCAAGGTTCTCGACAAGGGCTGAATCCCTCTTCTACAAGAGCCTAGGGTTCTCGGTCGTAGGTATGACAGCCGTTTCTGAAGCATACTTGGCTAGGGAGGCTGAGATATGTTTTCTAAGCATAGCGCTCATCACTGACACGGATGTATACGGCTTAATGCCGGTTACGGCTGAAAGAGTCGCTAAAAGCATGAGGGAGAATGTTGCGAACGTCAATAAGCTTATCTATGAGACGATCCCCATCATACCTAGGGAAAGGAAGTGTGGTTGCGGTACTGTGCTGGATGTTTCACTCTATTAAGGAGGATGAGGATCCCATAGCTTTGAGGAGGGCTCAGCAGACGGGGGAAACGGATACGCGTGTCTAAACGCCTGCCGAAAACCATAGTGGGCTTCGACCCAGGGACCACGGCTGGCCTGGCTGTACTAAACCTAAGCGGGGAGCTGCTTCTCCTGAAGAGTCTTAGACACTGGAACAGGAGCAGCATAATTCTTGAAGCTTTGAGCGTCGGAGATCCTGTTCTGATCGCGACCGACAGGGCTGAGGCTCCTAGAGCAGTCAGGGAGCTAGCTCAGTCGCTGAACCTAGCCGTGTTCGAAACAGGGAAGGAGGAAGCGTTGGAGGACAAGATCAGCGTTATCAACGAGTATGCTTCTAGAAGGGGTGTCAGCATTGGGGATGACCATCAGGCTTCAGCGCTCTATGCTGCGCTTAAAGCCTTCAACAGTTTTAAAAACGATTTCAGAAACATTGAGCTGAACGTGGAGAGGCGGATAAGCGACTTTAAGGAGGCTCTCATAGACGAGGTTAAAAGCGATCTTATCAGGGGGATTCCGCCTGAACGCTCGATTAGGGAGCGGCTATCTCAGACGACTGTTCAAAGCTTTGATGCAAACCTTGTGGAGCAGCTTAGGAAACAGCTGCTCGAGGAAAGAAGGAAGGTTGAGGTTCTCACGCTTAAGCTTGAAAGCCTTAAAAGCGAGCTTAGGAAAACGGAGTTTAAGAAGCCCGCTAAAGAAGCCGGGTTGAAAAGCATCGTAAGCCTCACGCCGGAGGCAAGTAGGCTGACGAGCTTAAGCCCGGTTCTCGGGAGGCGGGAGAAGGGTTCAGGCGAGCTCCTCCAGGTTGACTTGTTCACAGAGCTAACTTCGAAGAAGGCTAAGAGCGAGGTTAGCAACATGGTTGTGGCTGCCGCAACCCTTAAGGGGGATCTGAGGAAGATCTTTAAAGCCCTCTCTTTAAAAGGAGTCAGGATCCTTATACTGGATGCTGACGCTGTAGACGAGGAGGCTGTGAAGGAGGCTGCCTACCATGGTCTCCTGCTCTGCGACATTAGAAGCCTGCCCTTGGAGAAGCAGGATGAGAGGCTCTACGTGAGGAGGAGCGACATCAGGGATCTTTTAAAGAGGAAGAGGAGCCTGCTGACCGAAGCCCTGATTGAAAGACTGACTCAGCTGAGCTTAAAGTAGGCAGCTATATCTCTTCGGATCTTCCTACGAAAAGGATGTTGCTCCCTCTGACAAGCACCAAGTTGAAGTTGACGGCTTCCCTGTCCCCCTCATACTCCATCGTGCCGCTCATAATAAGGTTCATCTGAGTATCCACGTTAAGCAACATCCCCCTGTATACCGAGTGATCGTTCTTAAGCCTGAGGAAAACCTTCTTGCCAACCATGCTTCTAAGAACGTTCAGCGGCCTCTTGTTAACAGTCTCCTCGACACTTCGGTTGCTCAACTCCAGAAAAAACAGCATACTGCTCCCTATATAAAAATTGCTGGATAATTCTCCTTCCACCGGAAACCCGCGCTGCCTCTTAAGGATAGCGTTACCCATTAAGCGGGCAAGTCTGAAATGTCAAGCCGGCTTCAAAGGGTTCGTCGAGAACACTAGTAGGGAAAACCCTCGCTAATCTCAGAGTCGGAAAGCTCTTTAATAAGATGGGCAATCCTCTCTACAGCCTTCTCCAGGATTTTCTCTCCCTTCTCCTTGGAGGATTTCAACGGGTTTCCGAAGCCGGAATTCACGGTTAAAAAAATTCCAGGGCCTGGTAAACCTAGCCCAGGGATAGGTTAGAGACTTAACCTTGGGAGTGTTCACAAAGCCCTCCTCCGCATCCTCCATGTGCACGAGATGCGGGAAAAGGGCAAGGCCTATGCTCGTCTCAAACTCGTCAGCATGTTCCCCAGGCTCCTCCATAATAATGCTCCTAACTTCTTCAACGGTCTTCCACCAGTCGACCGTCACGATGAAAACTCTAGTCCTGCCGTAGAGGTCCCGCATCAGGGTGTGAAATCATTGCCACCGTGGCCGTTCAGAATCACCAGCTTCCTAACCCCGTGGTGTTCGAGCGAGTCCACAATATCTCTGACAACCATGTTCAGCGTCGACTGGTCGAGGCTTATCGTCATAGGGAAGCCGAGCGAGTTCCTGTTCGAACCGTAGGGTATGGCGGGGAGCATAACCACCTTAGTACCCATCTCCACAGCTTTCTCGCAAGCCATCTCGGCAACAGCCTTAGCCTGATAGTAATCCATCCCATAAGGCAAGTGGAGGCCATGAGGCTCGGTTGAGCCAACCGGTAGGACAGCAACCTCAAACCTTGACTCCTTAACATCCTTAAGCGTAGACTCCTGAAGATTCCAGGCAACCATAAGGTTAATCCTGTTGTCAAACATATAAATCTTGTAGCTTAGTGTTGATGAGAAACTTATTTCTCTTTAGCGACTATGCCTTGAACCGCGCCGCATTCCTTGCAGAACACTATCGTAAGCAGCTTGTCGCTCAAAGGATATTCGATGAAGGTGAACGAAGCCATCTCTGCACCACACTTGAAGCAAACAGGCCTATTCTTAACAGTTTTACCCCCAGTGCTCAATCTGCATCCTCACCTCCCCTCTATCTTTACGACGAATAGCTCGCTTCTAGAATGCTGATACTGCTCGTCCCCGTCGAACTTCGCGTAGACCTCAGCAGTATCGGAAACCAAATCAGTCTTCCTAGCCTTCCACTCGATGGCGAAGCCTCCATCCTCGCCTGTCGTACCAGAAGCCAGAAAGTCATCCCTTCCAACATCCCTCTCCATTATCATTATTTTAGCGTTGGCAATCGGCTTCCCGGTCTCAGCCTCCAGAAGCCTGCCCCTGAACACGAGTGGCGAGCCTATTTTAACCCTGGCCGGGGGTGCCTCCAGTTTCAACACGGTTTTGACGGGTTTAACCTGCATGGGAGGCTTCATCTTATGAATAATCTGTGTTACAACGGTCCCGCTAGGTATAAGTATCTCCCTAGTGCCGTCCGTGGATTCTAATACGAGGTGCATCAGCCTAATCTCCTTGACAACTCCGGTCTGACCGGCGACGGTTATCGTATCCCCGAAAGTATAGGGCCGAGAAAGCAATAGGAAGACTCCTGCAACCACATTGGACAATATGGTCTGAGTCGCGAAGCCTACGACGAGTCCTCCGAACGAGCCGACGGTTAGGGCGGCTGCAGGGTTAGCGTTGAACACAGATGCTATAAGCGAGAGCAAGACGGCGAGTCCAGCGATCCTAGTCAACGTCCGAACAGTTGCGGCAGTAGGATGGTCCGTAAATCTTCTCATATACGTATACATGACTCCGCTGAGAGCATTCACGATAAGATAGCCTAAGCAGAAAATAAGTATGGCTTGAATATACTGGACATACGGGTTTACGAGCAGTATTATTCCACTTAAATGCTGCAAGTACGGCGGGATGGTCTCGACAGTGGTCCAGCCAAACATCATGTCGACAACCGATAGGGAGACTGCAAGTATAACGATGTAGAGGACCGTCTTAAACCATCCGGCGCGAAGACTCGGAATCTTTCTTTCAACAGCTCTTTCTCGAATCCCTTCGTCGGGAAGCGTCAAGGCTCAACACACCTTAAGCAGTAGCGCAAATAACATCCTTAAAGCTTTATCGAGATTAACCTTCCCTGTCCAGACGGTACCATGATGGTCAGCTAGCGCGGCTCTTATCAAGGCGGAGTCTGAATAGCAAGTGCTGTTAAAAGAGCTAAAGAAGACTTTATCCTGCTAAATTCTTGGCTGCCTTCGCTTCTATCTCTGAAAGCCGGTTGATAACCTGCTTGTCAATAACCGACTCCGGAGGATAATGCTCTCTAATAATCCTTTCTAAGACAGCCTGTGACCTCTTAAGCAGGTCTAGACATCCTTTCTTCTTCCATCCTATCCAGTCATCCCTGTTGAAAAGGCTCGGATACCAAAGTTCCTCCCGCATTTTCCTCAAAGTATGCTGCTCCTTAAGGAAGCTGCCTCCACCCCGATTCTTTTTATTACTTCAAGCGCTAAAGTCTCCTGATTTACTTCAAACACTTTAAGTATACGGTTAACATAGTTGAACCACTCGTTATCGATTACAAGCTGTTCAAGGCTCGCGCCTTGATCTGCTCCCACTATCCCCTGTTGACCTATGCCCTCCGCCCCCGCTGCCAATACCAGAGCACTACTCGCCGCCTTCTCAAAGCCGGCTTGAAAGTCTGGAGTGTTTGAATCAGTCAGGGCCACATTGGCGAAGCAGCTTAAACCAAGCTCCCTAGCCACCTGGATTCCCGCTAGGGATGCTAACGTGTTCTCGGGCGCTCCGAAGGAGCATATGGCAGTCCTCTGGTCTAAAACGTGTATTGACGTTGAGAAGCCAACGGGAGAGTCTGGATTGATGAGATTGACTAAAACTATGCCTGCCAGAACCTCGGCTGCATGCAGGCTTAACGCGCCAGCTATTGTCACAGGCGCAGTACCCCCAAGGAGGCTCATGGAGCCTGACGCGCTTATGGAAAGCCCATACTCCGTCATCTCCATCAGAATCTCTATAGCGTGACGCGAAAGCTGAAGCGGACTCGTAGGCTCAGCTCCATAGCCGACTAACTTTTTTCTCCTCAGCTCATCCTCTCCCCCAGCCACAGCCTTAGCCATGTCCAGAATATACTTGCAGGATTCAACTGAGTATATCCAGGCGTAAAACGGTTTACGCGAATATGTGAAGAGGAGCCTATGCTCCCTCACATCCGCCATCCTCACGGGCACGTCGCTGGGCACGACGAAAGGGGATACAACACCTACGTTTCCAAGCTCGTTGCCGACGGTTATGGATTTCACGCAGTCTTCAGTCCTACCTGGGCGAAGCTCCATCTTACCATAATCTACGAATTGAATCTCCAACCTCATGGTGGCCTTTATGCTCTCGTCTCAAAAGCATACAGCATCACCCTGCGGAGGCTCAACAATATACTGCTTAGGAGCCTTTTTAAGACAATCTAGGACAAGTCCTCTGGGAAGCTTTGCAACCTCCCTACTATAGTCTACAATCGCCCCATGCTCCTCAAGGATCTTGAGAGCACCTTTATGTCTGTACGCGAAACCAGCCCCTTCCAGTATTTTCAGCGTGTTCTCCTTTATTGCTTCAACACCTTCTCTGGGAAGCAGCTCCAGCCTCCTGTTAAAAGCGAGCCTCATTCTTTCTCCACAGGCTGATTTAGCATTCAATATCAATACTTATATGCCTTCTTAAAGGAGGCAGACTTTTTCCTCCAATGTTAAATTTTAAGCATGCTCAAAAATATTTCTCCGCGACCTCAGAGGCTATTCTCGCCCAGTCCCAGAGGCGTTGAGGCTGATATCTAACAGTGCTGATATCCTTCATATGGATCTCCACCACGCAGTTAAACATCTTGGCTTTACTAAGCTTCTCCTCCAGATCCCGACGAACCGCCTCAGGCTGCCAGGTTGATTCAGCCAGTACAGCGGGATTAGGCTTCCAGGCGAATATGAAGTCACCCCTCACGTTTTCAACAGCCTTGTCGAAATCGATGAACGGGCTCATCGAGATCCTTCGCAGCCTGGGAATATTCCTCCTCAATACTTCAACCTTATTGTGGAGCGGCTCGCAGCACCCGTAGTAGTTCAACCCCCATTTCTCATACCAGCGCTTCTCATGCTTCAACGCGAACTCTTCATGCATAGCCGGGGACACGGCTGAGAAGGCTTGGGCTGCTCCAACCCCCCAAAGCCTCATGGTGGAGTCGCGCAGCAATCCGAGCTTCTCATACTGGTCAAGCCTGTGAAGCCACGCCTCAACCATTCTTTCAACAAGCCTATGCACATATGCTGGCCTGCGATACATGTCTATCAGGATCTCCTTAACCCCGGTCAGCATAACGATCTCGTCCCAGGGGGCGAACCAGAAGGCGCTGACCCCGCGCTTCTCAACAGGCAGAGTCCCGTCGAAAATTTCGCAAAGCCTCTCGAAATCCTCCTCAGCCTTCTCCGCGTCGAAAAACACTTGAGGCATTCTTATCTTTTCAATATCTTCTTCAGACTTGATTTGAACGTGATAGCGGTGGGAAACCACAGGGTTCTTCTCATCAGTCCTAACAATATCCTCCTTGACACGAATACCTATACCAGTGTCGGTAACATAATCCTGAAGCGGCTGTTCGACAACCGGTTCTAGACTCAGACTGCTGGTGAAACGGGGATCGTCCACCAGCACCCCTAAGCCGTGTCTCCACTTGTAGATCAAACGTCTAAGCCTCTCCTCATATCTCTTGCATAACGGGTGCCTAGTTTTCAGCGTTAGCTCATCGTCAACATTCATCTCATGCCAAGGAATCTCGTAAACATAGATCGGAGGCTTCACCATCTCCAGATTAATTGCTCTTCTCTGAAGTTCAAAATACTCCTCGTTAAGGGGTGAGGCTGCGATTTCAACTATCTGCCTTCCAAGCTCTCGAAGAACCTCTTTATCCTCGCGAGGTATTCCGCTGCAAGCCATATGTTTCCCCAACCTCTTCCTCTAGGCTTCTTCTTAAGGTTTTTAAAAAACGTTGCGGGAAGCCTCTAACAAGCCTCGTTTTCAAACGTCTTCTGGAAACAGATAGATAGGTTTTTAAACGTCTTCAAGTCATAGGTGGCGGCGGAGGTAGTGCTGCACGTCTTCTTCTCAACATTGGGACGGCTAGCAAGACAACTATCAGTGGAACTCCTGCTATTAAGCCAACAGCCACAATATTTATCTCAGTCCTCCAGCTTGCAACCAGCTTGACGGGCTTTTCTACGATGAAGGAGTAGGTCGGTGAAGTTGAAACAATGTTTCCATCAATCCGCCATCCTTCGAAAACATGGTTAGCGAGGAAATCCTCCCCCGTCTGAGTCAGAGATATTGAAACGGTCGCTGTTTCTCCAACTGCGTACCATCCTGAACCCGCCACGCTTCCCGTCCCGCTGGACACCGTGACCTCATACTCAGTATCCCATCTCCCAACTACTCTTTTCGGCTCGTTAACAGTCACCTTGAGAACCTGCTCGCTGCCAGCTAGAGAACCATCCTCAAACCAGCCCTTAAATACTCTTCTAGTTCCGTTTCCATGGTCAATAAGAGTTTGACCTATTGAAATGGTCGCGGCTTCTCCAGCTCCATACCATTCTGAGCCGGTTACAGTCCCCCAGTCGCTATAAGCCTCAACCAAGTATTGCTTCCCCCATTCTGCAAAAATAAACCTGGACTTATCAACCGTTATCGAGAAACTCTGCTCTACGCTTATCAAAGAACTGTCTTCAAACCAGCCTTTAAAGACCCTCCTAGTACCGTTGTCATGGTCTATGACGACTTGGGATATTGAAACTGTTGCAACCGAGCCTCCCCTGTACCTTCCCGAGCCCTTTGCTATTCCATATGGGGTTGATACGTTGACGATGAATAAAGATAAATAGGGCTTCATAGAGGGGAAGTTATCCTTATTGTTCTCGTCAATAACGTAAGGGATATCGCCAACCCCGTCCTTGTCGGAATCCACGCCCGTGTAATCGCTCCAATAATTCCCCTTAGACCCGTCATCCCAAGTGTTCACACACTTATAACTGTCAATCTGCAGTTTATTGCTGACGAAATCGTTGCGGTAAAACTTGTTGTTTGAGGAAGACCCCCTGAGAAAAATGCCGCGCGCTTCCCTGTTGACAAGCCTGGTCTATTTAGACCGCGTGTAGATTGGGCATGGTTCGCTTTAGAGTTCGACGAGCATAGGGTTGAGAACATGAGTAATGGAACCGGCTGATTAAGCAATTACTTTAAACGGCTACTTTATTCTTCTAATGGCTTCCTTAATTATCGGGTCCTCTACCCAGTAATAGCCTTCTTTCTCTTCTACTATCATGGCGGAGCAAAGGGTTTCTAAGACTATTTTCACCACCTTGCTGTTCGCATTCAGCGTTTTTTTAACTTCGCTCCATCTGGCTCCATTGCTGACTGTCCTCAACGTTTTTACATATAGCTCTCTTCTCCTCCCCTTCAGGAAATTATTGAGTTCCTCTAAAATTATTTTCGAGCCTTCGCTGAGAGTTTCCTTCAAAGCCTCGTCGTGAGAAAGCCTTCTTATACATCTGAAGTTGCCGTAGTACGTTAGCCAGCCCACGTATCCATTCAGCCTTTCTACAGCTTCCTCTATCTCCTCGTTCCTTACCCTGACTCTACAGCTTTCTCTGAAACCACTTTCAAGAAATTTTTTCGACACCTCGCGGCTGAACGGCTTCAGTACGAGTTTAGCGGGCTTTCTTCCGTAGAGGGGTGAAGCCGGCTTCGGCTCCAAGAGCCTGCGCAGAATCCCAACGTATGATCCTGAGAAAACTATCTTTATACCTCTATATTTATCCCAAACGCTTTTCAAAACCTTTAAAAAATAATATGAGGATACTTCCTGCACTTCGTCTAAAGCAACCACCTTATCCTTGACATGCGAGAAAATGTCTTCTAAGACCCTGCTCCACTTGACCTGTATGAACTTTAGGTCGAGGCCAACCTCGTCAAGCTTAAACCCGGATTCAGCTGCCAATTTTCTAACTAAGTCCCCAATACTTCTGGCACCCAACAGATTTACGTAAATTCCCCTGTTTTCATTGGCAAAAGTCTTAAGCAGGCTTGTCTTGCCTGTCATCCTCTTACCAACTACAGCCACCCATAACCCTGAGTCTACCAGACGCTTGAGCTCCTGATACTCTTCCTCCCTGTCGAATAGCTCTCTACGGCTTTCTTTAGGCCTGAGGTCGAACAACATGGTTACCCAGGTAACTAGTTACCTAGGTAACTAATAAATTTTAAAACATCTTCCTCAAGAAATGCCTAAACAAGACATGCCTTCCAATCCTCCTGCCCCGCGCGCTTGATTAATAATTTGGTAAAAGAAGTTTATTGGAATTATATGTTCTCGGAATCCACTTTCTCCACCGATTCTATGCTCCAAGCTCGTTCATCCATCTTTTGTTTAAAATACCACAGCGTGGTTACTGATAATACCGATAGTTAACATTTATTGTTCTACAAGTATTGCAGAGGAAGTTACTTAGAAAGACACACGCAGTATTCTGGTTGGCCTTTCGTAAGCATAATATAGGTGTGATTCACCGCTGCGAACAGTCTAGCGCGTACTCGTTAAGCGGAACCTGTCCACATTTCTCAGCGATGGTGCAACCCTAGACCTAGCGGTTTACGAGTGAGCGCTTAGGTAAACAATTTCCTAGATTGAATTGCTGAGGAAAGCCGGTTTATTGCGAGACTTACTATAAAGACGTCGACGAATTTGACAAACTCGTCTTCGGTTGACAAGAAATGATTCAACGCTTTCCTCATTGATTCAAGCGCCTCCTCATAATCCTCCCGAATATACTGTTTAATGGCCTCAAGAACGAGGGTGACGAAAGTATTGTGATGGAGGAGAACTGCGGCAGACCTTTTTTGAACCCCTTCACCGTCCTGCACGATTTTCTCAAGCTGTTTTCTACTCTCTTTAACGAATTCGATCATTTTCTCCACGTTTTCCGGTTTAGACAAGTATTCCCTGTGCTCATAACTAGTAGTGTCGATAAACGAATAGATCTTCTCCAAATACTCTGAAACGAATTCTGCTGAACTGCCGAACGCTGCCTGAAGATAGCTTTTCTTTATGTCTTCTAGACTAACATTTTTATTCCAAAGCGTTTCAGCAAGTATCTTCATGTTAATTCCCGTCGGATAGAAGGCGCGCAAGGTTTGACACGATAGTAGACCGTTTAATCCAATTTTATCCAAGTCACGCAAGTCTCGCCATAATGTTTTTCCTATATCCCCTTTCAAGAAGTCGAAACCGAATGCGAACCATAAGTGGTAATCGAAGAGAAAACTGTCTGACTTCAAAGTTTTCAGCCAGCCTCTAAGCAGCTGGATAAACTCGTAGTTTGTTCTAGGCGGGGCTATTCTGTTCCTCGAAGGCGCTGCGAGGGAGGCTGATCCTGAACATTTCTCGTCATAGAGAGAATGAAGGTAGCAACGGCTTATTGGCGCGAACATGAAGATGGTGTTTCCATACTTGTTGTCAACAAATTCCCCGACTGGAGGCCAAAGAGTGTTTGAATAGCATAGGAAGACGATCCTCGTCTTACAGTTCAATTCTCCAAGCCTATGTGACACAGCGTTTACAAGCTTAGAATACCAGTCGGATGGGGATGTTTTCCGGCATTCCGGGCATTCACAGTGATTGTTCATTCCGTCTGAGAGCCAGAAGTGGAGTATATCCACCTCTGGATGATCCAACGCATACTGAACGACATGGTCCACAAGCATGTTGAACGCCTTAGGGTTTGAATAGCAGAGCTCAGTGTTAACAGCAATCCCGCCAAACAGCTCTCTTTTCCCGTTGACCAGAGCCAGAAGCTCCTTCTGCTCATCCTTGATCGAGCCCTTTTCAGGATCCCATCCAAGGCCTTGAATACCGATTGATTCGCAGGTCCACCCGTGGCCAACCCTTTCAACAATCATTCCTCTTTTTTTCAACTCCATTATCACCCTAGCATCCTGTTTTAGAGCCTCGTCCACAGAAATCTCTGGAGAGGTTTCTACCATCGGATTGTATTTTCTAGTGTAATACCTGTTATAGAAATAGCGTGAAGTTTTGAACTGTAGGAAAAACTCGTTGAGTCTTTGCTTAGCCATCCAGTCTACGAAGTCTATAACCATTTCAGGTGTTACGGCCCCTTCAATACATACGCCCCGGTGATCATATGAAGCGGTTTCCTCAATTTCGAAGCCGTCTGTCCTTGCCTTCTTAATGCTTGGCAACAACTCTCCGTCTTCACCCGGCCACAACCATTCTGCCCCATGCAGCTTCAAATAATAATAGGTGGAGAATAGAACACTCCTAGGGTTAGATCCGGAGATAAATAGGCAGTGTCCTACCGACTTCAGAATTATCGTGTCTTTTAATTCGCTCTCTTTCTCCCAGTCGATGAAGCGAATGCCAGCAAGTGAAAGATCTCTAGGTAATCCCAAGTAAATACCCTCTTCAGCTCTATAAGCATCTATGTTTTCAACACGGCTTCTTCTCCCCGTCATTTTTTCAAGGTATCTGGACAGTTCTTCAGCCGCAAAACTGACGACAGGGTTTCTCCCAACAACATATATTTTAGTTTCTTCAACCAGACTAGAATCCTCGCCTTTCATGAAAAACAACCTGTTTATCCAGATTTATATCTTTCTGATAACCCTACTGCGGCTTTAATCCCTTCGCAGATGCAAAAGTGCATCTCGATACTGTAGGCGAACTTCCCGTAAGCTCATTTTTACGCGCTACGTGGAAAAGCCTCTTAAACTCTCGCTAGAAGGTCAGAAATTTTTCAAATGCTTCTTTGATAGATCTCTGGGTTCAACAGATGCAATGGTTTATCTCCATCTAGGAACCTGAATATGTCCTCGACGATTAAATTCGACTGCCGTTCTACAGTCTCCCGAGTATTCCCCCCAATATGGGGTGTCACGATAGCGTTGTCCAACTCTAGGAACGGGTTTGACGAGTCGACCGGTTCATTCTCCTGCACGTCTAAAGCTGCGCCCGCTATCCTGCCTTGTCTAAGGGCCTCTAGAAGAGCCTGGTCGTCAACCGTACCAGGGGACGATGTATTGATTATGACTGCTGACGGCTTCATCATGGATATCTCCTCCTTCCCAATGATATGATAAGTCTCATCCGTGAGCCTTACGTGAAGTGTAATAATATCGGATTGTCTAACTAGCTCGTTCAGGGTAACCCTCTTCCCGCCGACTGAGAGTATCTTATCGTCGGAAACATAGGGATCATAGACCAGTATCGAAGCCCCGAAAGATAATAGGATTTTTGCGACCCTGGTCCCTATGTCTCCCAAACCTATTATCCCCACCTTCTTTCCATGTATCTCTCCACCTTCCAGAGCGTTGTAAACATCTTGAAAATCTCTATCCGTCTCATAGCTTACACCCCTCGTGAACATGCGCTGAGCGTAAACCAGTTTCCGCAACAGCGCCACCATAAGGCCTATTGTCAATTCAGCCACAGCCTGCGAGTTTCTCCCGGGCGCGTGTACAACGGGTATCCCCTTCGCGGTAGCAGCAGCTACGTCAACCGCGTAGGGAGTCCCCCTGCACGCCCCTATAAACCTAAGGTTCGTCCCTTCTATAACGTCAGCCGTCACTTGGTCCGCTTCCACCACGAGTATTTCAACCTTGTTCTCATTAATCTTATCAGCAAGTTCGTCTCCAAAGTAAATGCGCCCAGTTTTCCTCCAGTCTTCATATATGACGTCGGCTCGTTGCGAGAGCCTTGCTAGAGCTTCTTTAGTGAAGGTCGCAGTTATCAAGCATCTCGGCCTTCCAACAGTTTGTTGTACTGCCATCGGTCTTCACTCCTTAGAGTAGGGGAGCCACCACATCCTTCTAGGTTCCCTTATCTTGTTTATGCATATTTGCCTAATGTTCACCATCTCTAAAAGCCCGTATCTGGAGGAGTGTCTTCCAAGCCCGCTTCGCTTCACTCCTCCCCAGGGCGCGTGCGGAAACGTCACAGCCACATCGTTTATCCAGACTATTCCAGACTCTATTCTTCTAGAAAGCCTTATCGCCCTATCTTCATTCTCAGTCCAGATCGAAGCCCCTAGGCCGTATTCAGTAGCATTAGCGATCTCAACGGCTTGCTTTTCATCGTGAAAAGGCATCACGGGTGCAACCGGTCCAAAAATCTCCTCGCTCATGACCTTCATCGAAAGGTTCACATCGGTGAGCACCGTGGGACTATAGAAGAATCCCTTCTTAAATTCTTTTGGAGCTGAGCCGCCGCACATGATTCGAGCACCTGCCAATATGGCCTGCCTCACAGAACGCGACACATACGATTGTTGCTCTCTGCTTATCAAAGGCCCAATGTCAGTTGAAGGATCAAAACCGTTTCCAACCTTCAGGGACGAGGCTTTTTCTACGAATTGTTTCAAGAAATCATTAAAAACATTCTCGTGAACTAATATCCTCTTAGCTGAGACACATATTTGGCCTGCTCCGAAAAACCTGCCGTACAAGGCTCCGTTAACTGCTTCATCCAAGTTTGCATCATCCAACACTATGAAGGGATCGCTTCCTCCGAGCTCTAAGATGGTTTTCTTCAAGCCCTTCGCACAATTCAAAGCAACCTGGGCCCCGGCCTTATTGCCACCTGTAAATACTACTGCTTGGACATCAGACTTTACTAGCATTTCTCCAATCCTCCCTCCGCCTTGCACCATGTTAAACACACCTTTCGGTAGCCCTGCTTCCTCGAACAGCTCAGCAATCTTCTCGCCTACCATAGCGGTTAGGGAGGAGGGCTTGAAAATCACGGAGTTCCCAGCCACCATCGCAGGGATGATCGTTTGAATCGGAATTAGAAAAGGCCAGTTCCAAGGGGATATGACTACTACGACGCCAAGCGGCTCAAACACTATTCGGAACTCATAGTTTCCAGCTTGAGGGAAATCCATAATCCTGGTTTCTTCCCTCAGCATTTGCTCAGCCTCAGCCACATAATAGTCAACATACATTTGAGCCCCTGTAACTTCCATGCTGGATTCTACCAAGGGCTTACCATTTTCTAAAGTTATGACGCTTGAAATCTCGTCGAGCTTATCCATCATCAGTTGTCCAACCTTCTTCAGCAGCTCAACTCTTTCTCCTATGGTCATAGTGCTCCATTGATGGAAGGCCCTCTTCGATGATTCAAGAGCAATTCTTAAATCGGGCATTCGCGCGCTCGCCACCTCATGTATTACTTCTTCCGTGGCAGGGTTTAATTTCGGGATTTTTACACCAGTGGGCGTTATCCATTTTCCATCGATGAACGAACGAACTATATTCAACACGTTAAAAGAACAATTATGATATTTAAGCTTTAGCGCGATAAAAAAAGTTAAATATCGGAAAAAAGAATGTGAAAGTATGCCGACGAAGGAGCAGGTGTTTGAGTCCCTCGATGAAATAAGGAAGAGGTTTGAAGACCCGAGTGTCAAGGAGAAGTTTAAAGGTTTTAAGAGGGAGATATGGTTCAAGTTTCCAGACTTGAATGTAGAATACGTTCTGAGCGTCAATGAAGATGCTGTTGCAACCCTTAGGGAGGGTGCTGTCGAAAAGCCGGATGTGACGGTGGAAATGGACAGCACGACTTTCCTAGGCGTAAGAAGTAAGAAGATAAGTGCGACACAGGCCTACATGTCTGGAAAGCTTAAAGTTAAAGGCGCCATGCCCGACCTTTTAAAGCTCCAAAAACTCCTGTGACGCTTTACAACATCATCGTCCTGAAGAGTTCCCGCCCCACTTCAACCGCCCATTCAGGAAGGTTCTTAGGCGACCCAATGGCCTTGGCTAGCAAATATACCGTTGAAGCCTTCTCGAGAAGCAACGCTTTATGAAAAGCATCCTGAAGATCCTTGCCGCATACAACAGCACCATGGTTTGCGAGCAAAACAGCATTCCTCTGAGTCAGACTGCTGGCGACGTTAGACGCCAACTCCTCGGTTCCAGCCATCGCATATTCGATTGTCGGAACATTCTCTCCAAGATAAGGAATTAGTTCCTCTAGAAATGGGGGTATTGTCTCGTGAAGCGAGGCAAGCGCTGTAGCGTGTAAAGAGTGGAAGTGTATCACTGCCCTTGCATCAGGCCTTTTAGAGTATATAAGGAGATGCATCTTAGTTTCAACCGACGGATTCCTTTTACCCTGAACTACCTCGCCAACCTCATTCACAACTAGAATGTCGCTGGCCTTTATTTTGTAGCGAGGAACTTGGCTGGGGGTAATGGAATACCTGTTAGCGACGCGTGTTCTAGCACTCACGTTACCCTCATAATCCAACACGTACCCTATCTTATAAAGGGTCCTTATTGTCCGCGCGACTTTCTCCCTCACCGATTTAAAAGAATTCATTTTCAAGCAATGCTTCTCAACCTCTCGTATATAAGTTTCCACCTCCAATAATTAGACTGGTAGTCTTCGTAACAAGACGTCGGATTCACGGTCTTTAACTCAACCATTCTCTCAACAATGCTCCTTGGATCCTCAGATCTTAGAAAAGACCAGCATGCGACAGACGCCCCCACAGCACTCGCCCTCGGCTCAAAGGGAGTTGCAACAGGCGTCGCCAACACATCCGCCAGTATCTGGATGAGGAGGCTGCTGTTCGTCAGCCCTCCTGAGGCAATTATGGGCGTAAGGATGCTGGGAAAGACTTCCCTAGCCTGATCCAGGTTGCCCCTACACGCGAATGCTATGTTCTCATAACATGCCCTCGCTATATCACTGGCCTTTGGCTTCTCCCCGATGAACAATGAGGGAAGTATTACGGCTGCGGGGGGCACTTCCATAAGCCTCCTAGCATCCATTATCGAAGGGCCTAAGAATGCCAGTGTATTCCTGCTTCCGCAGGGGGCTGATCCAGCCAGCTTATCGAAACGCGCGTAGTCAACACTGTCCCCCTTTCTAATCATAAGCACGTCGTAGGCAAGCCAGTCGAAGATGTTTCCACAAACGCCCAAGTTACTCTCCAGAATCCAGAGTCCATCCAGCGGAAAGCATCCTGTCCACATTCTCTTCTCCTTGTCAATACGCGGCTCTGACATTATGACGTGCAATGGTGCTGTTGAACCCATCGAGATATATGCCTGGCCGTTCGAGAGAGCCATCGACCCGATGCCTGAACACTGTGTATCTCCTGCAGCCATTACAACAGGGGTCCCGGAGGATATTCCTGTCGCTTTTTGGAATTCCTCGGTCGGATAGCCAACCAGCTGGCCAAACTTAACGATCTCAGGCAGTTGTCCAAGTTCCACGCCCGCAATCCTGCACATCTCCTCGCTCCATCTCCGTCGACGTATGTCGAACAAATAGGTTCCTGCAGCCTGCGACGGTTCTTCAGCAGGCTTACCCGTAAGCATGAAAATCATCCAGCCGTCTATCGTCGTGAAGAACCTGGATAAGCTGAATGCCTCTGGATCGTTTTCGATGAGCCATCTTATCCTACTTCCCGAGAAAAGGAACGAGGGGTGAAGCCCAGTGATCTGATGTGCTTCCTCGCTCACCGAATTGGTGAAGACGTTCTCCACCTCGGCGCCCCTCGCATCCATGTTTGGGCAAAGCATCAACGTCCTTCCGTCTCGCCCTATGACTGCTGTTGAAAACCTTTGCCCAGTCATCGTAACTGCTGAAACACCTCCTGTTTTCAGTCGTCTCACACACTCCGCCGCTGTGCTGCAAACCGAGGACCACAGCTTCTGGGGGTCCAGTTCCACTATATACGGGCGGTCGGGAAAAGGCAGCTTCTTTTCCAAGGGGTGGGTGGAGGAGCTCACTATTCTTCCTGACTCGGATACTAGTCGAGAATGAACTGCACGCGTAGTTAGCTCTATTACTAGAACATGTTCCTCCATAATTTCTTACACATCGTCGCCCTATAAAATCCTTATTTTTTCTCGTACCGAGGGTGAAAAGGGTTTTCAATTCTGGGATAGCATGGTCGACGAAGCGCAAGCAAGAATGACATTTTATCATGCAGCACTAGGGAAAACTGGAACACCGCTCACGATAGAGTATGACGTTAACAAGGCTGATTTACCACATTATGCTATTGAACGCCAGATGGTTCTGCTCTGTTATACGCCTTCCTATAAAGAAACTCCACTTATGGTGAAGTTTTGACGGTCAAGGTGCAGCCGCCATCATTATCGGAAGCAACGCGAAACCGTTGCAGGCTTAATTCTAGCATCACGGCTCTGCCCTACGAGCGTTTCGTAGGATGGATTAAATTAAACTTAAAACCCCAGCAACATCAAGAGCAGTAACGAATTCTTATGCGCATAAATGTTAAAGTTTAAGCAACCATTTCCAAAGGGGGATGCATCTAATTGTTTTATTATCAATCTCAAACTCATCCTCGTAATCCCAGGTGATTATAAGTAGGTTCTTGCATTTCAATTGTTCGCTTGCCTTCAGCAGGGCTCTGACTTCTCTTTTCTCAATATCGTTTCTGCTGGACGCATAGGTTACTTGAATCAGCTGCTTTACTTGGAAGTCCTCTTTTAAAACGAAATCAACCTCGTTGTTGTTGATTTTCAAGTAGAATATTTCAAAACCCTCCTGTAGCTTTTTCCTCAAAAGTTCTACGGCTACCAGGTTTTCCATCAGTTTCCCCTTCGACTCTATAAATCTAAAGCTTAGAGTAGAGATTATGGAGTTGTCTATTACGTAAACTTTCCTAGGCGATCTTATTTGCTCACTAACCTTAAGAGAAAAATTATTAAGGGAAAAGACTAGAAAAGTTTCCTCCAGGTATCTAGTATAGTTGATAACGGTATGTATGCTTCTAAACCCAAGCATATTGTTCAGCCTCCTGAAGGAGACTAGACTGGAAAAGTTTGAAACGAGATATCTCGCCAACTCATACATGGAGGAGGCAAACCTTATCTTATACCTCCCAACCACGTCTTTCAAAACCACTGCGTTAAATAGGCTTTCCACGTAAGGCTTAAAATCCAGATTCTTCACAACCACCTCCGGGAAGCCCCCGGCATCCAAGTATTCTGAAAGCAGGTTCATAACCCTCCCCTGATAATCCTTCAAGGCCAAGTATTCCTTCTCGACTTCAAACCCCTTCGCCTTCAAGAATTCTCTGAAGGAAAACGGTAGAATCGTGGTCTCCACATATCTTCCCGTCAAGTGAGATGCCAGCTCACTGCCAAGCAGCTTCGAATTAGAACCGGTTATTATCAAGTTGTACCCCTGCCTCTGCAACCTGTTAAGGAAAAGCTCCCACCCCTCCACGTTCTGAACCTCGTCGAAGAAAAGAAAGTCGAAATCGCCATAGACCCTGTGGGCAAGCTTAACAACCTGGTTCAAATCCCCTGTTCTAGCTAAAAACTCGTCGTCGAAATTAACATAGCCAAACCTTCTTCCCCTTAATATTTGAAAGGAGAAAAAGGTTTTACCGGCTCTCCGAGGACCAGTCACAGCCTTAATCAGACTCTTATCCAGAAAACTTCTTATTCTCTCCGTACCCTCCCTCTCCACAAACGGCTGTGAGTAGACCCTTTCCAGCTCCATCTTCTGCGAGAGAACCCTCTCCTCCATTACGTTATCAATCATACTGCGCAAAAATTTAAACTTTTGTGCAGTATACTGCACATCTTTATAAAGACTAAACAAACCGGAAACCTCATAAAAACCCGTAGGAACGCCGTCTTTACACACCATTCGGAAACCATTATCCTCAACGTCTTAAAAGGGGCTGAGCAACTGTTTCTATCTAGCGTAAAGCTGTTAGCTATTAACTATGCTAGCGCACCGGCTTCACCCGTTCACGCCGGCAGCCCTCTCCTGAAGAGGAGGGAAGGCAGAACTTGGTGTCAGAACTTGGTCAGAAGCACGCCCTGGCGAAGCAAAAAAAGTACTGGGCGCGAACAGCAAGGTGGTGAAAATAGTCTTAGAAACCCTTTCCTTAACCATGATGATAGAAGAGAAAGAAGGTTGCCACTTAATAGATGACCAGTGATCAAGGTAACCAGCATAATATAGATGTGATTCACCGGCTGCAAATAATTCGGTGCGCACGCATAACACTATGCTAACAGCATGGATGCTGAATAATACTTCGACTACCATTCTCTCCAAAGCATAAACTGGCCATACATATTTTTTTAAGCAAGTAACGATGGTCAGCTTTATATAACGCGCGTTAATCTCTAATGATAATGATGGAAGGTTTAAAATATGAAAGGCCTCCTTCCCAACCACCTTATAAATGGCTGAGTATCGCGATACTTCTTTTTGTTTCAGGCATAGTCTCCGGATTAGTCTTTGGTTACTGGGTGAGTGGCGAACAGATAGGTTTTCTTCGGAATGAAGTCACGAACCTGCAGTATAACAACGCTCAGCTGCAATACCGGATAACGCAGCTAAAAACATCCTACGACTCGCTTCTAGCATCGTATGATTCACTTAATACACAGTATCAGAAGCTTCAAGAAAAATACAGGTTTTCGCCAACAATCCCATACGCCCTCATCTGCAACGGAACGATACAATGGTTATTCAAGGATATGAGGGGAAACATCTTGAAATGGCAGATTCCAATCGATACGTACAGGGCATACGTGAAAAGGGAGAAAAGCAAAGACTATGTAAAACTATCCTTCAAAAACGGTACTACTGTAAAAGTTCTAGACATGAGAAACTACATCGAGCCAAAATTCTTCTCCAGTGTTATACTCGAGTTGACACGTGGCCGAACAGATGAGGAATTCGTACGGGAAGTGGATAACGTTAAGAATCAGATAGTTGTCTATGGAACCGGTCTTGGAGACCATTACAGGTGGCCTGTCGAAACACTGGTTGAAGGCAGAGGACAATGTGGAGATACTACTATTTTAATGGCAAGCATGATAATCGAGGGAAACCACCTGATGAACTACGGTATGAAAATCTACATATGGTTCGTCGATGCAGAGCACATCTCAGACCCTATCAATGTAAACCACGCTTTGATCGAGGTTGAATTTAAGAGCGGAAACAGGTGGATAATAGAGACGACGGCTAATTACTTCTACAATTATCTTGAACATCAATCGGTCTCCGGCTGGAAATATGACGTGACCTATCAAGGCTTAGGAAATTAGGAAAACAAGGAGTAACTGAATACTCCTCTATCGTTTTACCAGGCGGCTTCAACCCCTCCTCCTTAAACCCCTCAATTAGGAACTCCTTAGACAAATCCCTAGAGAATCTCTCGATAAGAACCTCATGAACATACCTTCCGTAAAGCGGCGAAGAAGGATTGTCAACTCCGAGGAAGCTTCTTAACAAGCCGATTTCAGAGCCCGAGACCACTAGGGAAATGTTCTCCAGGTTATCGTAAGAGTATGCAATGAGGTCCCTGAGCTCAACGGATATGGGAGGCTTAAGAGACTGGACTTCGTCAACCACCAGAACAAACCTCTCACCCCTCTTGTTAATCTCTTGGAGAAGACCCATAAGGCTCACGGAATCACTACCCCTCCACTTCACTTCAACACCCTCAGCCGAGAAGCTTATTCCCCTTATGCCCTCCAACAGCCTCCTCACCTTGCTGAGGGGATCGTGAAGACCGTCACCTATCCTCTCGTAGAGCTCAGACCTCCTTGAAACACCCCTAGCATCTAAAGTCCTTTACGCTCCCGGAGGAACGCTTTAACAAGACTCGTCTTCCCAATCCTCCTGATCCCCAGCACGAGCGTAAGCGGCCGTCCGTGGTCAACAGCCCTATCAAACTCCCTAAGCTCATCCTCTCTGTCGAACAAATCGCTCCGAGACGATTTCGGCCTAATGTCGAAAAGCAAGTTCCGGTCCAGAACTCAGTTCCGGTCCGGAACTATTAAACCTTACGCTAACCGTCCACCAAGCGATATCCCATGCCGCCCAACTTAAACCGCTTGAGAAGCCATAACACCAGGCGGAAAACATTCTTAGAAACTAGGAGACATGTCCTCGCAACCCGTTAAAAAATGGAGGAAGGCTCCAAAACCTTAACCTTATACACCATCAGCCTCAACGCCCAGCGAGAGATGACCACAGAGAAATCAAAGAAAAAATGCTATAGTTCAACGAGATAAACATCAGAGGACGCCCCTCGTAGTACGCCAAGGCTGAAGCCCAACAACACCAAGAAACACGTATTTAGTTGACGTAAAACTTATATATTAAAAATCCCTTTCTATAGTGGGAAATAAAAATGGAAATAAAAATCGGCGATAAAGGAAGGATAACTCTTCCGCATAAAATAAGGGCTTCACTAGGCATTAGAGAAGGCGACTCATTAACAGTTGAAGTTACAAGCAAAGGCATACTTCTTAAGCCAAAAGCCCCTTCCTCCAAAGAACTATGGGGCGTAGCAAAAACAGGGAGAGTAGAAATAGAGGAGATAGAAGAAGCCTTGGGTAGGGAATGAAAAATGCCCTTCGTAGATTCAAACATCTTCGCATACCATTTGGCAGCCGACCCCGTATACGGTAAAACAGCGAGAAAAATAATAGAGAGAATAGAAAACGGCGAAGAATCCTACACGTCTACGCTTGTAATCGCCCAAGTATGCAGCTACTTGAAGTGGAAGAAAAGACAGGACGCAATACCGCTATTCCTATCATTCCTAAAAGGGCTCACATCCCTGCGGAAAATCGAAACAAGCATACTTGACTTCGAGGAGGCGAGAAACCTTCAGAAACAGCAAAACCTACCGTGGGCAATCTGGGACGACATAGTGATCACCGCACAGATGCAAAGAATCAATATAAAAGAAATATACTCAAACGATAAAGATTTCGACAGAATCCCCTGGGTAAAAAGATTATTCTAAGAATCAAGATTTGTCATAGTACATTTGCAAAACTTTTTCAATATACCTCGTATGCAGCCTCTCATGGTCAACCAGCCTCCGCAAAACCTTTCTAGCCGTCCACAAGTTGCACCTCGGGCTCTCGTCTCCTCTCGGCTGATGAACCCCCCTGCATTTTCCTCCAGGAAGATTTTCCAGAGAATCCACTACAAGCCGCGCGTACCATTAAGCATTTTGAAGACATCTCTCGAGGATTTAACCCTTAGTTCAATATTTAACCTGCTTATGTACCATGGCTCTTCAAGAGCTATGTGTTTCAAACAGTTTTCTTATTGTACGCGGCTTATTAGGGGGCAGCCAGTTCAGGCAAGAATCCTCCAAGCTAGAAACAAGGCTTAGCAAATCCTCTCGGGAATACGTCATTAGCCGAATAGTCCTCGCAATATCCCGTCTGGTAACAGGTTCAACCTCGCGCCAGAACAGTGGTTCCGGCTTACCGGCCTCAACAGGATTATAATCGACGCTCATCATTTCAGCAACCTCAACCTTAAAAACCTTCATATCTGTCGGAATATGCTCGCCATGTCTCTCCATCCACTCAAACCATTCAGCGATAACAGTCTCCATCTTCACCAAAGCCCTTTCAGGCGTTCTACCGAAAACCCAGCAACCCGGATACTCAGGGGCAAAAGCACTAGTTCCCTCAGGGCCTATTTCAAGGCAAACTTCGATTTTATTCACACAAGCCTTAACACTCCAACCGTATATAACTGTTCTCGCATCGAATTTGAAGAGCGCACTACACCAGCATCGGGCGTATAAATGCGTAAGCAGTGAGTTACGCGGAAACACAGGTCGATTATAAATACGATAGACTCGTTCCGCAACTTAAACCAGGCATCGTCCCGCCTGTCGCTGAGCCTGATGGAAAGGTTATCGGCCATATAGACGCAATCTTCAGGGATGAATCGCCATTAGCCGCCTCCCCAACCCCAATCTTCAGACGGTTCATAAAATCATCGCGAGACGTTCAGTAAGGGCCTTAATACAGGAAGCAGAAAGACGGAGCCTAAACAGCACGAAGAGCCTTAAAGAACACCATGTATAAAAGTTGCCAGGTCCTAATGATTCAAAACAGCCTAAGCCCATGAGACGACAAGGAAAACGCATATATACCCCCAGGTTCTTCCCGTCCCTTGAACGATGGCTGCAGAGGATAAATCCGAAAAATACGTACTTTGGTTCAATGAAATCGGCATTGAAAACGTTCCACTAGTAGGCGGAAAATCAGCAAGCCTAGGAGAAATGCTCCGGAAAACCGGCGTACCAGTCCCCAACGGGTTCGCAACCACAGCGGAAGCATACAGGTACTTCATAAAATACAACAACCTCGAGAAGAAAATAGCAGACACGTTAAGCGAGCTGAAAGACCCCAACGACACCAAAACCCTGCAAAACATAGGGGCGAGAATAAGGAAAATGATAGTCGAAGCGAAAATGCCCCCCGAAATAGAAAGCGAGATCAAAAAATACTACGCCCAGCTCGAGCAAGAGGTTAAACAGAAAAACCCGTTCGTAGCAGTAAGATCATCAGCAACAGCGGAAGACCTCCCCGACGCGAGCTTCGCAGGCCAGCAGGAAACATACCTAAACGTCTCAACACCCGACGAAGTCGTCGAAAAAGTTAAAGAATGCTACTCAAGCCTCTTCACAGACAGAGCAATATTCTACCGTGTCCAAAAAGGATTCGACCACATGAAAGTCGCACTATCAGCAGCAGTCCAGCTCATGGTCTTCTCAAAAGCCTCAGGAGTAATGTTCACACTAGACGTGAGCAACGGCGATAGGAGCGTCGTGATGATAGAAGCAGGATACGGCCTCGGAGAATACGTCGTACAGGGAAAAATCACGCCAGACGAATACTACGTCAGGAAAACAGACCTACAAATAGTCAGGAAAAACATCTCAAACGCCAAAACAAAAATGCTCGTGAGAAAACCCAACGGAGGAACAGAAGAAAAAGAAGTACCCAAAGAACTCCAAGACAAGCAAATACTAACCGACGAGCAAATCAAAGAACTCGCGGCATACGCAATCGAAATAGAAAACCACTACGGAAAACCAATGGACATAGAATGGGCACTAGACGAAAGAGACAACCGACTATACATCCTACAAGCAAGACCAGAAACAGTCTGGGCACTAAAAACAGTCGAAGAAAAACCAGCAGAAGCCATAACCGTAACAAAAGAGAAAGAAGTAATATGCCAAGGACTACCAGCATCACCCGGACTAGCAGTAGGAAAAGCACACATAATCATGAGCGTCGACAAACTAGACACATTCCAACCAGGAGAAATACTAGTCACCGAGATGACCGCGCCAGAATGGGTACCAGCAATGAGAAAAGCAGCAGCAATAGTCTGCAATTCAGGAGGCATGACCGCACACGCCGCCATCGTCAGTAGAGAACTCGGAATCCCATGCATCGTCGGAACAGCGAGCAAAGGAAAACCGGCGACGGAGGCGATCAAAGACGGCGAAGTAATAACAGTCGACGCAAAACTCGGAGTAGTATACAGAGGCGCATTAGCCGAAGCCGTTGAGAAGAAAGAAGAGAAGGTCGCGGTCGCAGCAGTAGCAGAATCATATCCAGTGACAGGAACAAAAATATATGTAAATCTAGGTGAACCAGAGTTAGCCGAGAAGGTTGCCGCGTTGCCAGTCGACGGAGTAGGACTAATGAGGCTCGAGTTCACCTATGCAGCCGAAGTCGGTGAACACCCGCTACACCTAATCGAAACAGGACACCCCGAAAAGCTCGTCGACAAGCTCGCCGAAGGAATGAGAAAAGTCTGCACCGCATTCTACCCGAGACCAGTCGTAGTGAGGCTAGTCGACTTCAAGTCGAGCGAGTACAGGGACCTGAAAGGCGGCGAGAAATACGAGCCCGTTGAGCCAAGTGCACTACTAGGATGGAGGGGAGCGTCAAGATACTACGATCCGAAATACCTGCCGGCGTTCAGGCTCGAGCTGAAAGCGATAAAGAAGGTGAGGGAGGAATACGGCTTGAAGAACCTCTGGGTCATGATACCATTCTGCAGGACAGAGGAGGAAATCCAGAAGGTCGTGGAAATCATGAAGGAGGAGGGATTAGAAAGAGGACCGGATTACAAGCTCTGGGTTATGGCAGAGATACCTTCAAATATTTTAATAGCTGATAAGTTCAACAAGTATATAGATGGTTATTCGATTGGTTCGAATGATTTAACTATGTTAATACTTGGAGCAGACAGGGACAACGAGACGGTTGCCAAGATCTTCGACGAGAG
>CALIBN010000009.1 GCA_938045545.1 uncultured archaeon
GCTTCTTAAGCTCCCCCGGAAAGCTCTTGGTTAACGCAGCCCTGTAGGGCAAGGTGCTTGTTCACTCGACGAGCTTGATTTCCTCACCGCTCTCCACGATAACGTAGTCTCCTCTTCGATACTCTTCTTCAGCCTCCCGGAAGCATAAGCGGAACCAGCATAGTCGTCAGTGAAGAAGGCGCCGTCAAAGCGTTCCACGGCGGAAGCTATTTGCCCGCCGTAGTAACCACAAGCGCCCTAGGCCTCCAGCTTGGATTACTCGCTAAGCCTAGCGGGGAAGCGTTGACCATCTCCAGAGAAAGCCTTCTAGCAAAAGGCATTCAGAAACCAGGGCTGCTCAGCATCACATACCTGAACGGGGAGACATCGACGGTAATCTACACCGGCGGAAGCCTTCAGGCACCTTTACTCGCATATTCATCGGGAGCATTCGTAGGTGTTCAAGAGGTTGAGACAAGAGTTGTTTGGACGAGCATTAAGCAGGATGAGTTCTACTCCCAGATAGCGAGCATCAGCGGGATCCTTGGAGGCATGCTTGGAGCGCAATTCTCACAAGAACTCGTTAAAACACTGTTGCTGAGCGGCCTCACCGATTCTCAAGTGCTAGATATAGCTAACGAGCTCGTTAGAAGCGTTGAGTGGCTTAAGACGTTAAGTGCCAATAAGAGGATCGAGGCGATTAAGAAGATAACCGACTATGTAAAGAAGGGAGATACCGCTGAGGAGGCGAGGAAGAAGCTTCAGAAGGAGGCTGAGGAATTCGTAAAGAATGTTGAACTTGAGATATCTAGTTTCTGCAACTCAATCTCATACACTACGCTTGCGAACGAGGTCGATGATCTCTCCAGGCACATCCTGAAGACCCTTGGGCCAGATGCCGCGAGGTGGCTCCTGAACCTCTTGGCGGACAACTATTTGAAGGACAAGCGTTCCTACGGCGACGCCTATGCGAACGAGAGGCTGAGAAAGATAATCGAAAAGGGCCTCGAGTATCCCAGGAGCCTCGAGTATGGCTGCTCCTTGACATCCTCAATAGTTGAGGGTCTGATGATGACAGGGAAAGCAGCGGAGGAGCTTGACAGGATAGTTAAGGGATTGGAGGGATGGAGGACGGAATATCTCCTAACTGATAAAGAGATTAAGGGCATGACCTCAGATTCTACTTGGCACGGGGAACTCGCTAAAAGGAGGGCAAAACAAGCGATAATGGAGACTGGTGAGATTCTCGGAAGGAGAATAAAAGTAGATAGTGTATTAGAGGAAGTTTGGGTGGGATCGCGTAGAGTGGATCTGGTCTTCGAGAAGGAGGATGGAAAGCTGATAGTAGTCGAGGTTAAATCGACTATAGAGCCCCAAAGAGTTTGGTATATGTATCAGAAAGCTATAGAGTCTCTAAAAGTTGATCCAGGATACATAGAGCTAATTAAGAAGTATGGTCTTAAGAAAGGCGAGACAAAGATCAATAAAGAGGTTGAGGCTTATATAGCCTTCGTGTCATCCTTTGATAAGGAAAAGAGAATGTGGTTTATAGAGATGATAATGGAGGTGTCCTGAGCGATGAGGAACGAGGAAACAACCTCCCTCGATCGGTTCTTGAACAAGCTGGTCGAATATATGAACAAGCGTTATGAGAAAGGAAGGGCGATGGCAGGGTATCCTGCCCCAAAGTATTTTGCCCTGAAATATTGTGAAGGTCCTCCGTCAGTGATATCTGGTGGAAAGAAGAGCAGGATAGAGGGCGAGGTTTACGAGCTGGGAGTGCCGATCGGCAAGGGCGATAGGAAAATGAAATGGGAGGTCACAGCGACTTGGAGGCTTCCTCATATAGAGGAGCTTGAAGATGGGGAAATTGTCATTACTTCCGGGAGCATGTACGAGCTGGGCGACGCCCTCTCTGGAGTCTACGGTATATATGAGGAGCAGAGAGAAGTCATCAGGGCCTTAGCAGACAGGAATAACTGGGAGAAGCTGAAGTTCACATACCCCCTCGTAGTAGGCAACTTGGCCTACGCACACTACCTTGCTGAAAAAGTGAGTAGGGAAACCGGCATTAAAATCATACATTTCGTGCGCAAGGATGAGGAATTTACCTACTTCTTCACTACCTTCGACTCCAAAGGAATGAGCGACGAGGAGAAGATGAGGATGATTGAGAAAGCACTCGACGCAATAGATATGGCTTCTAGATTCGAAGAACCCGTGAACCCTGAAAGGATTGAGTTTCTTGAAAAAGGAGGATACAAGGAACCCACGAAGCCATGAAGGGTCACCACTGTTTCTACCTTGATTTAACCCTATTCCTGCTAGCAGACTGCTTGGGCTATCAGGGACAACGCGGGGTCGCATGTCGCCGCTTGGCTACTGGAATTCTTGGGGAGAAACTACCTGAGGGACGCGCACTCCAAAGGCGTTGCCTACGCGGAGGAGAGGCTGAGAGAGACCCTTGAAAGAGGCCTCAAGTATAGTGAGAGCCTGAAGCAGAACTGTGCAATGGTAACGAGCATAGTTAAACTGTTGATGAAAATTAAGGAATTAAGAGACAGGATTAACAGGGGAGAGCCGATAGAAGATCTAAAATACTTAATTGGAGATATCGGCCAAGGCTACGTTAAGCTCTACTTAGAGCACAGCATTAAGGAAACTGTATCTATGTTGACGGATATCCCCAAGGAGGAGCTCAGGGTTGAAGGGCCGTTCGGAAGAGGGCCGGACTTCCGTGTTTACCATAATGACGAGATGGTTGCCATAGTTGAACTGAAAAGTACAACGGATTCTGAACGATATTCGAGAAGATCCTTCATGGAGGGAGCTGAAGAGCAACTGCGCGCGCATGAACTAATTGCCAGGGTAGACTCGGCCTTCGAAACAGAAGATGGTAAACTGATAGTTGTCGAGGTCAAATCAGTCACAAAGTTCTCAAATATTCCAAAACAATATGACGAGGCTATAGAGTCTTTAGAGAAGTATAAGGAACAGATTAACGAATATGGTCTTACTTTGAAGAAAGGACTACCACCTAGGAAGGACGTTGAAGCTTATATAGCCTGCCTAACGTCTTTTCATAAGGCATTCGGTCAGGGACGAGAAACTAAGATGGGAGGTTCATACAGGTAGTGTGGCAGTCCCTCAGCTGTCAGAAGATTCCAACGGAGAAGTGTTTATTTATTCTGGAAGCATATATGATGTAGATGATGCCTTTGATAATTATATATGTGAAATGTTTGCGAAGACCATTCCTGGATGGTGGGATATGGAAGATGAGGAGCAATATGCTCTTATAAGAAAAGAAGAGGAGACGTTTCGAAGTAAGTTGCCCGACAGAAGTAACTGGGAAGAACTCAAGCGGAACTACATGCCTATAATGGCTCACCTAGAGTACCATGATGAACTCGCCCGGGAGATTGGCGAGAAAACGGGAATTAAACTCATCTATGCTTTCTCCTTAATGGTTGATTTCTCATTCTTTTATTCTCATTTCAACGCCAGCGGAATAAGTTATGAGGAAAAGATGAGGATGATTGAAAAAACACTTGATGCGATAGACCTAGCAACTAAGGAGGCAAAGTATCTTGAAGGTTATGAGAAGTTCCGCGAGTTCCGAAGGCTGAAGGGTTACGTATAACAAGACTAATCCTTAAGCTAGAATATTGCTTTTTACACTGATGCGATTATATTTTTGCTTTTCATCAGGACGTCAATCTTGGTTATTATTCCTTCTAATTGCCCGTTTTTGGTTACTAAAACCGCATTATGTCCTTTTAAAAGATAATCTATAACGTCTGCTATACTCGCATCCGGCTCAACCATGGGATATACTGAAGAAATGGCTTCTACCACCTTTTTCTGGTAAAATTTCTCAACATCTTTCTCCCTGGAAAAGGCCTTCAAGAGTTCTAACTCCTCCACCGCCCCTATTGGCGCCCCGTTCCTTAATACAGGGAGCTGTGATATACCGTATCTGCGCATTAGCTTAACTGCTTTCTCAATAGTGTCGTCATGATTTACAACGATGACGTCACGTACAGCTATGTCTATAGCTTTTGTTCCCTTACGCTGTTCTTCCTCTATTAATGCTTCAACTATCTTTCGGAGTGTTGAAAGACGCGGGTCTACCTGTTGTTTCTCGATTCTTGCTATTAATGCTTGACTTACTTTCGCTTTTTTAGCTAGTAAACTCTGGGTTAAACCCCTTCTTTTCCTCTCTTTACGTATCTCTTCCCCAGGCCGCTTTAGAAGATTAAGGAGATCCATTGCTTGTCTAACCCTAACTCAGGCAAGGTATTTTTACTTTGCTCTTTTTCTAATGTCAATGTCGGCTTTGAGTTTTTCTAAAAGCGCCTTAATCAAATCCTCGTCTTGACCTTTGACTTGCATCATTATGCTTGTTATTTGCATGATTGCACTAAAATGTTCAGCATCCATTAGGCCTATGTATGACATTAATATCAATGTAATTATTGACTTTCTAACGTTTTCCTTGGCTTGGCTTAAAATTCTGAAAAAAGCCCCTTTAGGAATTTTTTTACCGTCAAAGTTTACATATCCATTCTCAACTATTCTCTGTTCTATACTGTTAGAATATAGTATCAGGGCCTTAAGTTGTTTGGAGGTAAGGTTTGATTCTTCCAAGAGTTTTTCCATGATAATGTTGGTTTTTCCATTCTTTTCCGTCATCTTTCTATTTTTGTTAACGACAGGCTCTAGTTATACTTTTTTGTATACCCCGTAAGGTTAAGCAGCATTTCCCTCGTCTCCGACTGACGGGGGAAAGGGAAAAATAGATGCGGGGAGAAAGTTTTTCTCAAAGTATGGCTAGGAGAAGAAGGAGAGAGGCTAAGGTTATTCGTCGGGTTATCCCCAAGATTTTTACCTGTCCGAAATGCGGTATACAGGCTGTCTCTGTTATTGAGGATAAGGCCTCGGGGATCGTGAGAGTCGTATGCGGTAATTGCGGTTTGGCAACGAATCTAGAGTATGTTAAGAACATGGAGAACGTTGACTATTTCAACAGGTTTGTAGATAAATATCACAGTGGAGAGCTTTCTTAGGCTCTTTTTAGATTTATATATCCTGCAACTTGCTTTAAACAGGTTGCAGATAGGGAAAACAGAAAAATACTTATGCGAGAAGATTGAGGAAAACGGTTTCATCCATATAACCTTGATCGATCCTGAGAAAATGAACAGGATCGAGGAAGTAGTCAGGGCGGCTGAGGCCTCAGGTTCCTCTGCGTTCATGGTTGGTGGAAGCACTTCACACAGAACCTCTGACTATGAGGAAGCTATTGTTAAGATTAAATCTAATTCAAAATTGCCTGTGATAATTTTCCCCAGCAACGTTGCAAGCATAGCGCGCGGCGCTGATGCAATATGGTTCATGTCTCTGCTAAACTCGTCAAACCCATACTATATTATCGGCGCGCAGGTACTCGGAATCAAGACCATAAGAGAATTGGGTTTGGAAACTATTCCGATGGCTTATCTGATACTTGGGACAGGTGGAGCAGCTGGATACATAGGTGATGCTAGGCCTCTCCCTTTTGAGATACCCGAGTTGACAGTCGGCTACGCTATGGCGGCTGAGGCTCTCGGCTTCAGATTTATCTATCTCGAAGCTGGCTCTGGTGTTGCGATGCATGTCCCAGAAAAGCTGATAACCATGGTTAAAAAATGCATTAATGTTCCACTGGTTGTAGGTGGGGGGATAAGAGACGGCTTAGCTGCTGAAAATGTTGTTTCCGCGGGTGCTGATGTAATAGTTACGGGTGATGTTTTGGAGGAAACCAGCATTCTAGAGGAAAAGCTTTACGAGATAATAGAGGGTGGGCGGAAAGGCGCGTTAAAAAAGGCAACATTAAAGGCTTAGGCCGATGCCGTTGAAGATGAGTATCGAGGAATATAACCGGTTTTTACAGGAAAAATTCTGGAAGGCTTATGAATACGCTATCCAAGCTAAGGAGAATGGGTATGATCCTGAGAAGAAGCCTGAGTCCATAATCTCGTTCTCCCAGGCTGAAACCATCGAGAAGATACTCGGTTTGAATGGGTTTAAAGAGAGGTTTGAAGAGCTTAAAGAAACTCTTCCACCAATCGAAATACCGTTCAAAATAGCTGAAGATATCATACTGGGAAGATTCGGGTCTTTTTCTGAAGAAAAAGCGGCTGAACTTGCTTTGAAGGCGGCGCTTGCTTCATTGACGCCTCCAGGGACTACAGCAGCTCCCATAGAGGGCATTGAGAAAGTTCTGATAAAGAAGAATGTTGACAATACCAGGTACCTGGCTGTTTATTTCTCTGGGCCGATGAGGTCTGCCGGAGGCACGGAGCAGGCTCTTTCCATAATTCTCGCAGACTTTATAAGGAGGGTGTTGAAACTTGATAGGTATAAACCTACTAAGGATGAGGTTTCGCGTTATATTGAGGAATTGAGGCTTTATGAAAGGGGTAAAAACAGGTTTCAATATAAGGTTGCCAAGGATCAAATCGCCGAGGTTATAGAGAATCTTCCCGTAGAGATTACTGGCCCACCGTCTGAAGAAACCGAGGTGGTCATTTACAGGGATCTTCCGAGAGTGGAGACAAACAGGCTTAGGGGCGGTGCTTTAAGGATTATAAACGATGGCATAATTGGTAGGGTTAAGAAGTTCGAAAGCATAATAAACAAGCTTAACATATCCGGATGGTCCTGGATATCCAGAATTGAGGTTGAAAGCACGAAGTCAGAATATCTCAAAGAGGTTTTAATCGGGAGACCCTTCTTCTCGTCTTCTGAATCTTTCGGAGGGTTTAGAATAAGATATGGAAGAGCTAGAAACACTGGGTTGATGGCGATGGGAATACATCCCGTGGCGATGGAGCTTCTCCAAGGCTTCCTGTCAATAGGCTCTCAGCTTAGAATAGATCGGCCTGGGAAGTCAGCTATAGTGATGCCTGTAGATTCGATCATGCCTCCCATAGTTAAGACGCGTGACGGATCAGTGCATCTTGTTGAAAGCGAAGACAAGCTTAAAAGGATTCAACACGATATTTCTAAAGTGCTTTTTCTTGGCGATATTCTCATATCTGTGGGTGACTATATTGAAGGAAACGTTTCTCTCGACAAGGTAGGGTATACTGAAGAACAATGGGCCGCAGAGCTCGAGGTTGCTCTTAAAGATAAGGAGGCTAAGATTAAGAGTCTTCCTTTGGAATCCGATTTTCTCTGTGAGATAGTTAAGAATCCGTTTCTAAATATTGATTTTGGAACAGCCTTGCAGATAAGCTTGGCCCTGGATATCCCTCTTCACCCTGCTTTTTACTTTTTCATAGATAACTTAAATGCTTCCGAGCTTCTCCACGTAATTGAATGCTTCAAGAAGGCTAAGGCTGAGGAGGCTCATGTTATTGTTCCGATAGAGGATGGTGCTTTGTTAGATGAGTTAGAGAAGATGTGCCTTCCTTTCCAAGTTGAAAACGGGTGTATTAGATTGTCTAAAATCCATGCTGAATTCCTAATATATCTTTCAAAGCACACTTTGCCTCCGGCAGGTTCTGAAGAAAACTCTATCGATTATCTCAACTCTGTTCTCCAGTTTAAGATCAAGCCCAAGAAAGGCGCCTTCATATCCGCTAGACTTGGAAGACCTGAGGCGGCAAAACTCAGAGAAATGCATCCTCCTTCCCACGTATTGTTTCCAGTAGGTCTAGAGGGTGGCCCAAAAAGAAACATTGTTGCTGCAGCATCCCATGGAAGCATAGTTGTAAATGTTTGCAATAGGTATTGTGAAAAATGTAACCAACTCACCTTCTATTTACATTGCCCCCAGTGTAAGTCTGCTACCCTACCTGTATACTATTGCACCAAGTGTAATTCGTACTCTAGGTCTGAAGAATGTGAAAAATGCCATAGCAAATGCAATCCCTTTCGTGCAACAAATGTTCCGCTTCAAAGCATCTTAGAAAACGCTGAAAAAATGCTTGGAATTACAATAGGCTCCGAAGTCAAGGGAGTAAAAAGTCTAATGAACAAGAATAGGGTTCCTGAGCCAATTGAAAAAGGGATTCTGAGAGCCAAGCATGGTTTGGCGATATACAAGGATGGAACGATCCGATTCGACGCTACTAATGCTCCGTTAACAGCTTTCAAACCTGAGGAAATAGGGGTTTCTGTAGAAGTGCTGAAGAAACTAGGCTATGATAAGGATGTCGACGGTAATCCTCTTACTGAAAGCAACCAGCTTCTATACCTTTATCCTCAGGATGTAATTCTTCCTAAGGAAATAGGTGATTCTCTAGTTAAAGTTGCGAGTTTTATTGACGAGGAGCTCAGGCTTTTCTACCATGTGGAACCATACTATAACATTAGGACAAGAGAGGATCTTTTGGGGCATCTTGTTCTAGGGATTTCTCCTCATACGCTTGGGGCTATCGTTGGTAGAATAATCGGTTTTACCGATTCACAAGTCGTCTTCGCACATCCCTTCTGGCATCAGGCTAAAAGAAGGGACTGCGATGGAGACGGGGACTCCATAATTCTTCTTTTAGACGCCCTCCTAAATTTCTCGAGGCATTATGTTCCTGATGCGGCGGGAGGATTAATGGATACTCCACTCATAATAATGCCTATTTTAAAACCTGATGAAATAGACGATCAGGTCTATAATATGGAAAATATGGCTAAATATGGTAAAGATATTTACTTTTTAGCTGAACAGGGCGTGAAGCCCAAGGAACTTTTAGACAAAATGCGACTGGTCAGTAAAGACGATCTTAAAATAACTTGGTCTCATAATACGAGCAATATCGTAAAAGGTGTTAAAAGAAATATCTATAGTACTTTAGGCTCCATGGAGAGAAAATTAAAACTACAGTTAGAAGTTACTTCTCTCCTAACAGGGATAGACAAAAAGGATTTTGCAGAAAACCTTTTGAATTCCCATTTGTTAAAAGACATTTCTGGAAACATTAAGACGTTTCACATTCAGAAATTCCGATGCAAGAAGTGTGGCAAAAAATTCAGGAGGCTCCCGCTGGTTTCTAAATGTACCTCTTGCGGAGGGGAGCTTCTTCCGACGGTTTACATAAGCGGTGTTAAAAAGTACTTGGCTCTTGGGAAAAAAGTTTTAGCATCATATCCGTTGGACCCGTATTTTTCAAGCAGTCTCGAGTTACTGGAGAAGGAGCTTTCGCTCTTTCTTACGAAAGAAGACAATACATTTCTTACTCAAAAGAAGTTGAAACATTACTTTTAATAAGTATTGTCTTTAATAACCTTCTTCATTCCTATCAGCCTATATCCACATACAGGGCAAATAGTTCCAGTATATCCGGAGTATTTTCTTTTACATGCGGGACAATACTTGACATACAGGTATGTTTTTCTTATTTTCTTCATCCCTATCGAAATATACTTCAGGTTTAGAATCGCAGCCGTGTTCTGAATATCATAATCGTCGGTTATTATCTCAATATCATAATCCTCCTCGCTATGCAGCTCGTAGCCTAAAGCCAGAATCTTAATATCTGGCTTTGAAAGCTTGTCGTACAACCCGTATTCCTTGGCGGTCCTCTCTACTTTCTCCATGCCTCCAGCAGAAGGCTCTCGGATTACCAGTTTTCCCAGCATCATCGCTGTCTTTATTCTTATCCATCTTTTGCCTATTTCCCCAATCTCGTCTAGAAGTTCTCTTATGGTGAATGATTCTCTTTTGAGGGAGTTTGGGTCTACTCCCTGTATTATGGCTGTAGAATCCAGAACATATCCTTCCTTAACCGTTTTCAATCCCTCCTATCAGCCTGCCCATACGCTTAATGTTGAAAGAACTGGAGAAACGTATAATGTTAACTGTATCTGTCGAACCCGTGATCTCTATGGTTTCCTTAGGATCCACCTTAAATGCCTCCTCCCCGTCTATTATCATCTGTATTTCTTCGCCACTTAAATATTTCACTTTTATAACCGCATCCTTATTAACTATTAGTGGTCTCAAGGGTTTTCGTGCGCACAATGGGGTGCATACTAGTATATTTACATTGGATAAAACAAACGGCCCTCCCGCGTTGAGGGAGTAGGCGGAGGATCCGAGTGGGGTTGAAATCAAAACCCCGTCTCCCTCTACTATGAAGCCTCCTTCCTCCAGCTCTACGGATAACGTTACTTGTTTTAAACCCATTATGTTCCTAATCACAACTTCATTCACCGCGGTAAGCACTTTGCCACCATAGCCTATTCTCAGTTTGAAGCATTTCTCAACTAGAAACTCGTTGTTCTGATACTTTATTAGATAGGAAGGCAGCTTCTCAGGATCCATCTCCATTAAATAGCCTTTTTTGCCCATGTTAACCGGCAGGATTACGCCTCCGTTTTCAACCACCCGGCAGGTTCTAACAAGGGTTCCGTCTCCGCCTAAGCAGACGATTAGGTCAAAACCTCCTAGTCTCTTTCCCACGAGGCTTGACAAAGAGTATTCTTCAATAGACTCCGGCTTCAAAAGCTTCTTAACCATATCGATAACCCTCAGAGCCTCAGGCTCCCTAGTTTTATAGACTACCGCTATCTTCCTCGCCTCCACCATCTTGTTGCATAAGTTTTTTAAATACGCGGCTTATTAGTTTTCCCAAAAATGGGTAAAGTAGTCGAGCTAGGAGAGTTGAAAGAGGGGTCTTGGCTCATGATCGACAATGAGCCGTGTCAAATAGTGGAGGTTTCGCACTCTAAGCCCGGCAAACATGGCAGTGCTAAGGCCCGGGTCGTAGGCATAGGCTTATTCGACGGGTCTAAACACACCCTTCTAAGCCCTGTTGACACTAAGGTGGAAGTCCCTATGATAGAGAAGAGAAACGCCCAGGTGCTTGCATTAATAGGCGACAACGCGCAAATAATGGATCTTGAAACATACGAGGTTTTCGAAATACCGTTGCCCCAAGAACAGAGTCTTAAAAACAGCATAGTTCAAGGAGTAACCGTGGAGTACTGGCGAGTTGGCGGGAGACAGAAAATAATGCGGGTCAAGTGATTTTTAAAGTTTCAACTGGTTCAGGCATACTTATCAATGATACTTTTAATCTTTTCAACTTTTTCAAGTGTTAAGAACTCCTTATCTCTCCCACCCGACAGGATTGCCATTATCTCGTGCCTACTCTTCGGCAGTATGTTGACGAGCATAACGGCCTCTTTTCTAGTAAGGCTCGCCTCCTTCATAAGTTCTTCCAATAGCTTTTTAGCCTTGTCCGCGGGAAGTTTAGACGCCTCTTTCAAGTAATCTAAGACCAGTCGCTGATATTGCTTCAAATCCTCCTGTGCGGAAAGGATTTCAAGCGCCTCAGGTATCGTTATATCTGTTTCAGATATCTTTTGAATACTCATTATCTACAGCCTCTTCAAATGTTCCGGTCTTGCAATTAAAGTTTTTGTTTTATCTCCATCTACTACTTGGATGACGTATGCTCTCCCCCTTTTGCCTATTACAGTCCCTATTTTACCGTAGAACCTCCTGTGAGGCATTCCCTTATGGACAGAGGGGTCGTATTTTAGTATTACCCTGTCGCCCGGCCTATAGCCTTGCAAAAGGTATGAGGGAGGTTTTATTCCCCTCTCTCTAACTTTTTTCCTAAGCAGGCTTCTCGTTTTTATCCTTCTCCCTGAGGTTTGAGGCATTTTTTACTTAACCACCTTCAATACCAGTCACTTCCATCTCCACTATTTTAATCTTAGTGTTAAGAAGCCCAGCTACGGAGGGGACTGTTCTCCCCTCATCCCCATGGAGAAGCTCTTTAACGTAAAGCCCTCCACTGCAAGTTATAGATGCCTCATAAAGGTTACCTTCAAGCCTTCTAAAAACAGCTTTATAAACGACTTTCTTCCTAACCTTATCCTTCCTCCTTTTCAATACTCTTAAGGGGGTTCTCTGGTTTACAACGGCTCCGGTGAGCCTTTCCGATAAGTCTCTTAACTCTTCTTCCGAAACTTCTCTTTCGGTTTCGAACACAACTCTGTAACTCTTCTTGTGAATTTCCGCCTCAAGCTTAAGCTTGGGGACTTCGGAATAAGTTGCATTCAGGAATTCAGTTATCTCAACCATGTTTCCAAATCTACTGTTAAATTCTGAACGCAGTTTTTCCAAATCCAAGTTCCTAATCTTGGGCTCAAGTATTTCAACTATGAAGGGTCTTCCCTCCCCAAGCATCTTTACATCAACGTCCTCTCTCCCGGCACCGTGAAATTTTAAACCTCTGCCATTGTAAGCTGGTAAAAGGATTTCTTCTAGCATTTTTTCAATGGAAGGAGTCGTATTCTTACCGTCGGTTCCTCGCCATTTCGTTTGAGCGATTCCCCCGACAAGCTTTTTGTAACTGGATTTAAGGAAAATCGAATTTATCTGCGTCGAAACCCGTTTTCTCACGGCATCGTATACGAAGAGAACATCCGGCCTCTTCATCTCCGGCTTTCTCTGCAACGTTTTTTCGATTTTTCTAATTATCTCTCTGTTGAGCTCGTTTTTCAAAGCCTCTCCAAACTTCAGCTTAAAGAAAGATTTCACCTTTTCATCTTTCTCCTCGATGGAGACCGGTAGCGTAAGCCCTGCGTAAAAAGTTTTGAATTCTATTTCCGACGATTTCTCAATGATGCTGGCGGCAGCATTCTCTATTAAAGAATTGATTTCATTTTCGCAAATATAACAAGGCTTAGGAACCACATTCAGACCCAAGTTATTTTTTATAAAGCTTAACGAGGGTCCATGTCCGGATTCGGCCAAGGCTTTAACTATTTTCAAAACCTTTCTAGGTTTTTCCTCTCTAGTCAGCATTTCGTTCATGAAAAGAAAGTCTTTTAAAACCCTGCCCTTGGCCTCATTGTCGGGGGACGGTATAAGGTTTGAAAACTGTCTGCCAAGACATCTGTCGCAAAGCGGAATAGATACTACAAGCTTTTTCAAATACTTCAATAAATCCATTTTTAAAACCTCAGATGAGGAAGCTTTCTTAAGGCTCCTTTCGACATTTTTCTAATGGCTTTTTTCGTGGCAGTATATTGTTTTATAAGTTCTCTGACGTCTTTCTCCGAAGTTCCCGACCCCCTTGCGATACGTTTAACTCTTGAAGAGTTTAACATAGTGACATCATTTCTCTCCTCAATATTCATTGAGTTTACAATTGCCTTCCACCGTTTTAACTTCCCCATAAACTCTTCCAGCTCCTTCTTATCCAGCTTTCTTCCTCCGGGAAGATTCGATAATAGTGCTTGAAGATCGCCAATTTTCTTCACACTCTCAAGCTGCTGTATGAATTCTTCGATAGTGAACTTACCTTGAACTATCTTCTGCATTCTAAGCCGCTCCTCCTTAGACATTTGTTGAACCCTGGCGACTATAGATTCTAAATCCGGTCTTCCAAGAAGTCGGGAAACAAATTTAACTGGGTCAAACTCTTCAAACTCTTCAAGACCTTCACCAACTCCTACGAATACTATCGGTGCTCCAACAGAAGCGACTGCTGAAAGAGCCCCACCGCCCTTGGCTGAACCGTCTAGCTTAGTAACTATGACATACCCTACTTTCGCAACCTTGTTGAAGGCTTCTGCCTGAGCTCTTGCTTGCTGGCCTATCATAGCGTCTATGACAAGTATCGCTGCAGTAGGATTGACCTCGTCTATTATCTGCTTCATTTCATTCATTAAGGACTCTTCCGATCTGTGTCTCCCAGCAGTATCTACGAGAACAACTTCAAGATCTAGTCCTTTAGCCCATTTTACACCGTTTTTTATGACTTCTACGGATGAATTTCCTAAAGGCTCTACGTAAAGCGGTATGCCAGTGCCCTCTAAAAGTTGTCTTAACTGGTCTGCAGCACCCGGTCTGAAAACATCTCCAGATATAACCCCAACTCTTCTATTTCTCTTCTTGAGAAAATAAGCAACCTTACCGACACTCGTAGTCTTCCCTGAACCCTGTATTCCCATGAAGACGAAGATGTTAAGCTGATGGGGTAAGATGCGAAGCTCTTTCTTCTCGCCACCAAGTATCCGGATAAGCCCTTGGTAAGTTGCATATACAACCCTGTCTTTTAAGGATAATCCATGCTCTTCTCTCGGCTCTTTAAACTCTTTCTTAATCTCTTCAGTAAGTTGGCTTACAAGCTTGACGTCAACATCCCCCATTATCAATGCTCGTTGAATCTCCCGTAAATATTCTGCAACCTCTTTCTCACTTACATATGCCTGTCTAGTGATAAACTTGAGCGCATTCTGAAGCCTCTCTGAAAGGCTTTCAAGCATTTTCAGTCGTCCTCCTCAATCAGCCTCTTAACCTCGTCCCTGAGAATAATCGGGTCCGCTCTTCCATCAAGCTTCTTTTGAACCTCTCCACATATAAAATCAACTATCCGCTTATTCTTAGAAGCATTTTCTCTAAGACCCGGTTTTTCCTCTAAAACATTCAGAACCATTTGCCTTAGCATGCTTGGGTCCCTTATTATGCTAATGTTTTTCCGCTTAATATATTCTTCAACGTCTTCCCCTGTTAAAACTATGTCCCAGAGAATACTTTTAGCCATACGCGGGGTCAAAGCACCCTCCTTAACCATGTTGACGAGCTTCGCCAGATTCTTAGGCTTAAACCTGCTTTTTCTGTAGTCCACGCCACACTCACGCCATCTTCTCACAACCTCGTTGGTAAGCCAGTGTGCAACCTCCTTAGGATCATTTGAAAACTGTAATGCTTCCTCAAAGAAATCTGCAACGGGCTTCTCCATCACTAGGGTTGAAGCCAATTTTTCAGGCAACCCATAGGTCCTGATGAATCTTTCTAGCCTCTCGTCAGGCAGTTCAGGCAAGCATCTTCTAATACTCTCAACAAGCTTCTCGTCAACCAGTATCGGCGGAATATCCGGCTCAGGGAAGTAACGGTAATCCTCCTCGGTCTCCTTCTCTCTAGATGCTGCTGTAACCCCCTCTTTTTCTCCCCACCTTTTCGTAACAGTACTCTCCAGCTTAGGAAGATACGTTAACCTGAGTTCTTCGAAGCGCAATGCCTGCTCCACTTCTCTAAAGGAATTAATGTTTTTAATCTCTACCCTCGCTCCTCCAGCGTAAGAAACGTTTGCATCACACCTCATGGATCCCTCAAAGGAGGGGTCTAGGACACCAAGATGCTCCAGAGTTGTCTGTACTTTCTCTAAAACTAAGCGTGCCTCTTTAGGTTGATGCATAACCGGCTCTGTGACAATCTCTACGAGAGCTATCCCTGCCCTGTTATAGTCTATGTAGGTTTTTTTAATGCTTCCTTTTTCGACGTGAACCAGTCTACCAGGGTCTTCCTCAAGCTGTATTCTTCTGAAAGGTATTTCTATCCTCTCCCCATCTATAGTTATCGCGACATGTCCTCCAACACCTATCGTCGCTCCCCCCGCCTTGTCGTACTGCGTTATCTGATAATTCTTATTCATATCTGGGTAGAAATAATTCTTCCGGCTGAAAACGACATAGGGTTGTACTCTCGCCTTGAATGCAAGACAAACAGCTATAGCGCTTTCAATAGCCTTGCTGTTAACCCGTGGCAGCGTGCCGGGCAGCCCCAGACAGACTGGGCAAACGTTTTCATTCGGCTTCTTACCGCGATAGTCCGAGGGACAAGGACAGAAAAGCTTGGTTTTCAGATTTGTTAGTTGCACGTGGATTTCAAGCCCTATCTTAAGCTTGCCGGCTTCCTCTTGGCTTAGCATACTCTCAGTTTTCCCTCTATCAGGTCGTTTATGAAGCTCCTTAGCGAATCGTCGCTCAGGCTTTCCTCAACAACCTGCGTTATAGGCTTCTCCAGAACCTCCATTTTCAACCCTTCTTCCAGAATCGCCTGCACTGAAACCAGTTTAGGCTTGTTAACAGGTATTCCTATCTGGCTGAGAAGCCACACGTAAACCTCCTCGACACCATCAACCTTTTCAATAATATCGTTAGCGATTTTGAACGATAAAAGATTGTATATTTTTCCAACATGGCTGACCGGGTTCTTGCCGGCAGCAGCCTCAGAACCCGCAGGCCTCAGCAGGGCTATAACCCCGTTCACCCGATTACCCCTGCCAACCTGCCCGCTGTCCCCCGCTTCAGCGGAAGTGCCGGTGACAGTCAAATATATCCCGTTTTCCCCCCTCCCCCGAGTATCCAGACTATTCAGGGTGATACTTACCTTCTTAAAATCATAATTATCCTCAACATAAGTCTTCAAATGCTCAACAACCTCTTTCTTAGACCTGAAATAATCCTCCTCGCTGTCTATGAAGCGGTCCACGTAGGACATTGCTATGGTCAGGTCAACCATGCTGTCTATCCTGTAACCCATAACCTTCACGTCCTCACCGGTTTCCTCAAACTCCTTCTTAAAATCCCCGCTGTTCAAATGCTGTTCAACATCTAGAACAAGATTCTCAAGCTGGGATAACGGAGCATACCCGACGGCTGCAGAAGTATCGTTAGCACCTAGAAACTCTCCTCCCCGCTTAAAAATGTCAGCCAGGTTCGCCGCGCTCCTTCCTATCTGAACCTCGTAGGAAACATGCTTATCCGGGTCGACGAACCTCAGGTTCCTCCGGAACCAGTTCTTAGCAGAATCTACAGCAAGCTCCTCTATAGGCAGTTCCTTGCCGTTGAAACTATAGGTTGCCCTGTCTCCGAAAATAAGCTTCATCGGCTTTTTAACAACTCCTCCTCCAAACCTTGTCTCAGACTCTCCGGCAACCAGTAGACTCTTATCCAGATTATAGTGGAGAACCCTGTTAAACTCCTTCAGGTAAAGCCGGCAGAGCTCAACTGAAAGCTCGTTCATAATCATGTCTGAAATAGTGTCCGGGTGGCCGAGCCCCTTCCTCTCAACAATCTCTATCCTCTGCTTTGGAACAGGATATGTTCGTAGTTGATTCACGTTTATCGCCAACTACCCTCCTTTAAAACCCTTGAGACACATTAAATAAACTTTATTCACTCAGGTCTCTGCTAAAAACTAAAGAAGCATTATCCACAAAACCTTAAGAAGCCTATCAGTATCTGCTTTTATCTCGTAAAAGGCTGGTCAGTAGAATAAGACGGTTTAACAGCGACATTTTCCACCAGATAAGCCTATTTCGTATGATTCGACACAAGTCACGTTACCCCGAGACCCAAAAAACTTTTAATTCACCGCCGCACAGAAAGAATAGGCTGCGGGGGTCGCCAAAGCCAAGTAGCGGCAAGGCCAGGTTAAAGGCGCTGGACTGAGGCTCCAGTCCCGCAGGGGTTCGTGGGTTCAAATCCCACCCCCCGCACTTCATTTCAAAACCAGCTTGCAAGACTAAAAGTTATAAGTGTGAATCGGATTTATTTATTGTTTCCAGTATTTTAAAGATCTTGCTTACAGTGTTTTCCCAAGTGAACTCTTTAGAAAACTCAAACGCCTTCCTACCTAATTCTTTTTTCTCCTCCTCGTTTTCCATTAAACGCTTTACATTTGCAGCCCATTCCTCCGGGTCATC